>JARGNO010000010.1:55618-91784 GCA_029213165.1 Minwuia sp. | reverse complement strand
GGGGTTGGCCGGGTCGGCCAGCCCGCCGTCTCCTGTGAACACCGCCGCTGCCGCAAGCCAGGCCGCCCGAGAGCACCTGACAGTCATCGCCGGTGCGGCAAGCTGGATTGCCGGGTCAAGCCCGGCAAAGACGTTCCACGAGGTGGAGACTCCCTCGAAATCGTCTGCCGCCACCGCCGCTGATCGGTGACATCTCCACGCAACCACAAACGGCGTCGCCGGATGTTCCCGACGACGCCGTTTCATGGGTTCGTTCGTGACCGGGCGGTCCCGGTACGCGGTCAGTGACTGAGGATCTGGCTGAGGAACAGCTTGGTGCGATCGCTCTGCGGGTTGAGGAAGAACTCCTCCGGTTCGTTCTGTTCGATGATCTGGCCCTGATCCATGAAGATGACCCGGTTGGCCACCTGGCGGGCAAAGCCCATTTCGTGGGTGACACAGATCATGGTCATGCCGGTCTCCGCCAGGTCGACCATGACGTCCAGCACTTCCTTGATCATCTCCGGATCCAGGGCCGATGTCGGCTCATCGAACAGCATGATGCGCGGGTTCATGCAGAGCGAGCGGGCAATCGCCACGCGCTGCTGCTGACCGCCCGAGAGCTGGCCGGGGAACTTCATCGCCTGATCGGCGATCTTCACCCGCTCCAGGTAATGCATGGCGCGGTCTTCGGCTTCCTTGCGGGGTTCCTTGCGGACCCAGATCGGCGCCAGGGTGCAGTTGTCGAGCACCGACAGATGCGGGAACAGGTTGAAGTGCTGGAAGCACATGCCGACCTCGGAGCGGATCTTGTCGATGTTCTTCAGATCCGACGACAGCTCGATCCCATCCACCACGATGGTGCCCTTCTGGTGTTCCTCCAGCCGGTTGATGCAGCGGATCAGGGTCGACTTGCCGGACCCGGACGGGCCGCAGACCACGATCCGCTCCCCCCGGTTCACGGTCAGGCTGATGTCGCGCAGCACGTGGAAATCCCCGTACCACTTGTTCATCATCGTGATCTCGATGGCGACCTCGTCGGACACCTGCAGCTTCGAACGATCAATCTCGCGATCAGTTGCCACTTCACTCATGGTTGAGACCTTTCCTGTGCGCGATCAACGGTGCCCGGTCTGAAGCTTGCGCTCCAGATACTGCGAATAGCGGGACATGCCGAAGCAGAAGATGAAGAAGAAGATGGAGATGAAGCCATACAGCTCCCAGACGATGCCGTTCCAGTTCTGGTCGGCACGGATCGGGTTGAGGATGCCCACCGGGTCCAGCAGTCCGATCACCGACACCAGCACCGTATCCTTGAACAGTCCGATGAAGGTATTGACGATGCCGGGAATGGAGATCTTCAGCGCCTGCGGCAGGATGATCAGACGCATCGACTTCCAGTAGTCCAGGCCCAGCGCGTCCGCCGCCTCGTACTGCCCCTTCGGCAGGGCCGCGAGTCCACCCCGGATCACCTCCGCCATATAGGCGGATGCGAACAGCGTCACCATGATCACGACCCGAAGGATGATGTCGAAACTGGTGCCCGGAGGCAGGAAGTAGTTCAGCAAGGTGGAGGCCACGAACAGCAGCGTGATCAGCGGCACACCCCGGATGAACTCGATGAAGCCGGTGCTGATCGCCTTGATGAACAGCAGGTTCGAACGCCGACCGAGGGCAAGCGCGATGCCCAGCGGGAAGGAACCCGCGATACCGCTGACGCCGATCAGCGTGGACAGCAGGAAGCCGCCGATCTTGTCGGATTCGACGACCGGCAGGCCAATCGACACGATGCTGCTCACGGTGCCGTCGAAAAGCTCGACGCCAAGCAGCCACCAGATCACCATGGCCAGGCCGGCGGCAATCAGAGCCAGCACACCGGCTATCCCTTCCTCCATCGAGGTGCCACGCAGCACTGTAGACAGGATCCGGTAAGTGATGATGGCGATGATCGGGCCGAGCATGACGCCGACCGGTCCCCAGATGGTCCCACCCCAGATCAGCCAATAGGCCAGGGCCGGATAGACGGCCGAGAAATAGAACAGCTTGCGCGGTGCCCCGGCGAACAGGATTGGCCAGACGGCCACAACCATCAGCACGAATGTCAGGATTGCGCGCCAGCGTTCAGCCTCCGGATAGAAACCGTAGATGAACTGCAGGTAGCGTTCCTTGATGACGGCCAGGCAGGCACCATTGTCGATCTCCCGGCAGTGGCCGAGGGACGTCGCATTCCAGACCGAATTCACGAACAGCCAGGGAATGACCGAGGCCAGCAGGCTGTAGATGATGAAGAGCCCGGCCAGGGTCATGATCGCGTTGGGAATGCTGGAGAACAGGTTCTCCCGCACCCAGGCGACGGGACCGACCACGCTGGAGGGCGGCGGCGACGGCGGAATGTCGCCGGAGGCGACGAAGGGTTCGCGGTTGGCGCTCATCTCACCTCTCCCTCAACTTGACTCGTTCGTTGTACCAGTTCATCACCGCAGAAATACTCAGCGAAACAATGAGATAGAATGCCATGAGCAACATCAGGCACTCGAACTCCTTGCCCGTCTGGTTCAGCGAGATACCGCCAAGCGTACCCGTGGCGTCCATGTAGCCGACCGCGATGGCGAGAGAGGAATTCTTGGTCAGGTTCAGGTACTGGCTGATCAGCGGCGGCACGATGACACGCAGGGCCTGCGGCAGGATCACCAGATTCATGGTCCGGCCCGGTCGCAGCCCCAGCGCGAAGGCGGCTTCCGACTGGCCCTTGCTGACGGCCAGGATACCGGCACGGACAATCTCTGCCGTGAAGGCACCGGTATAGAGCGACAGTGCCAGCCAGAGGCCGATCAGACTGTCACGCATGAATACGCCGCCCCTGAAATTGAAGCCCTTCAGCTCCGGGTATTCGAGCGTTATCGGCATCCCGAGCAGGAAGAAGACCAGCAAGGTCGGCAGGAACAGGATTCCCAGCGAAATCGGCAACAGCGGCAGGATCTCGCCGGTCGCTTCCTGGCGCTTCTTCGCCCAGCGCCGGAACCCGATCATGACGCCAACGGAGAGCAGGAAGACAATGACCACGGCCATCGACATGTCGCCCATCACCGGGGCGGGGATGTAGAAGCCACGGTTGGTCAGCACCAGCATGCCGCCAAGCAGCGGCGAGGCATCCGGGTCGGCACCGCGGAACTGGTTCGGCGCCGGCAGGGTCTCGTTGATCACCGCGACGGTGATCAGGATCCAGACCAGCACCGGAATGTTGCGGAAGCCCTCGACATAGATCGTCATCAGGCGCGCGATCAGCCAGTTGTTCGACAGGCGCAGGACACCGGCGACAACGCCGACCACCGTGGCCGTGATGCAGCCCAGGATGGCGACCAGAAGCGTGTTGAGAATGCCGACAACCGCTGCCCGCGCGTGACTGGAGGTCGACGAATAGTCGATCAGGCGCTGGTTGATGTCGTAGGAGGCGGTGTCGTTGAGAAAACCGAAGCTGAAGGTCTTGCCCAGCGCGGCGAGATTCTCGATCACGTTGTTGACCAGCCAGGCGGCGGCCAGCATGAATATGATCAAAGCAATAATCTGGATGGTGTAGGACCGGTAACGGGTGTCGTAGATCAACATCCCGATACGGAAGTTCGTGTCTCCGGTACTGGAGATCGTGGCCATGGCACAGAGCCCCCTCGCACTACGGCGCCGGACAGAACAACAATCCGGCCAATCGCCTCCCCGTCAGAAAGAAACCGGGCGCGTCACCCCTGGATGACGCGCCCGATCTTCAGATCAACGGAACGGCGGTGCGTAGAGGATGCCGCCCTTGCTCCAGAGCTGGTTCAGGCCACGGGCCAGACCAATCGCGGTGCTTTCGCCCACGTTGCGCTCGAAGATCTCGCCGTAGTTGCCACCGGCGGAAATCGCGTGCACGGCCCAGTCAGCGGGCAGGCCCAGCATTTCGCCGTAGCTGCCTTCCTTGCCCAGCAGGCGATTGACTTCCGGATCAGCGGAGCCATCGGCAGCCAGCTTGGCCACATTGGCCTTGGTCACGCCCTTTTCCTCGGCGATGATCAGCGCGTTCAGCACCCAGGCGCTGATGTCCGCCCACTGGTCGTCACCCTGGCGAACCAGCGGACCGAGGGGTTCCTTGGAGATGATTTCCGGCAGCAGCGCATGCTCACCCGGCTTCTCGAAGGTTGCGCGCGTGGCGGCCAGGCCGGAAGCGTCCGTGGTATACACGTCACAGGCGTTGGACAGGTACTTCTGCTGTGCCTCTGCGTTGGTCTCGATCGGAACCGGCTCATAGCTCATGCCATTGGCACGGAAGAAATCAGCCAGGTTCAGTTCGGTCGTGGTGCCGGTCTGGATGCAGACCGTGGCGCCGTCCAGTTCCTTGGCGGACTTCACGCCCAGGCTCTTGCGGACCATGAAGCCCTGACCATCGTAATAGTTCACACCGGTGAAGGTGAAGCCCAGGTCCACGTCGCGGCTGAGCGTCCAGGTGGTGTTGCGATACAGGATATCGACCTCACCGGAAGCCAGCGCCGTGAAGCGGGTCTTGCCCGTGGTCGGCGTGAACTTGATGGCATTCGCATCACCGAAGATGGCCGCAGCGGTCGCGCGACAGAAGGTGACGTCGAAACCGTCCCAGACACCATTGGCATCCGTGAACGCAAAACCGGCGAGGCCGGTCGACACACCACACTGGACGAAGCCCTTGGCTTTCACGTCGTCGAGCGTGGCCGCGTTCGCTGCCGCCGATACCGCCATAACGGCAGCCGCAGCAATGATTGCGCCTTTAACTTTCATATTGGAAAACTCCCTGTTTCATCCGATCCCCGGATAGTCGCAGTGCCGTCCTGTAAGTGGCCGATGGGGTCGATGCCTCACCGGTCCGGAAGCACCACTTGTGTCCGAGGTGCGTTTAACAAGCGCAGCCTATGCCCGGGTTTCAGACAACACAACAGGGTTTCTGCATTGCAAGGTGGCGCGTACTGCAATGCAGCACTTGGCCTGCGGACCAAAGCTCTGTCAGTATCGCGACCAGCAGTCGTCACAACCGGCATCCGTCGCGCCCGACAATCGATCAGACGCGCGGCATGGCACCGGGCATATGCAGGACCTGAGGGGAAGTCAGTCGATCATGAAGCAGGACACCACCATCGTCACGGCCGGGCGCGACCCGGAGAGCAACCACGGCGTGGTGAACCCGCCCGTCTATCACACCTCCACCATCCTCAATCCCTCGATGGCGTCGATGAAGGCCAATGGGGCGCGGCGCGAGAAGGGCGAGACCGTGACCATGTACGGCCGCATCGGCCACCCGACATCGCTGGCCTTCGAGGAGGCGATGGCAGAGGTCGAGGGCGGTCACAGTGCCTTCGCCTTTCCGTCCGGCCTCGCGGCGATCGCGGCGGCGATCACGTCCTATGTCTCTGCCGGTGACCACATCCTGGTCAGTGACTCGGCCTATCGTCCGACCCGCAGCTATTGCGACGGGGTGATGAAGCGCTTCGGCGTGGAGACGACCTACTACGACCCCCTGATCGGGGCCGGCATCGCTGACCTGATCCGCCCGAACACGAAGATCGTCTATGTCGAGGCACCGGGTTCGCATACCTTCGAAGTGCAGGACATTCCCGCCATCGCGGCGGAGGCGAAGAAAGCCGGGGCCATGGTCCTGATGGACAATACCTGGGCCAGCCCGCTGTTCTTCCGCCCCTTCGACCATGGTGTCGATGTCTCGATCCATGCCGCCACCAAGTACATCGTCGGCCATTCGGACGCGATGCTGGGTGTGGTCGTGACCAATGAGGCCGCCTGGCAGCCGCTGCGCCAGACCGCGCAGGCACTGGGCCAGTGCGTTGGGCCGGATGACATCTATCTCGGCCTGCGGGGCCTGCGCACCCTTGGTGTGCGGTTGCGCCAGCACATGATCAACGCACTGGATGTCGCGGCCTGGCTGGAAACCCGCCCGGAAGTCGACCGCGTGCTGCATCCCGGCCTGCCGAGCCATCCGGGTCACGCCATCTGGAAACGCGACTTCCTCGGCGCGTCAGGCCTGTTCTCCATCATCCTTCGCGAGGGCTACAGCGATGATGACCTGGCGCGGATGATTGACGGTCTGGAGCTGTTTGGCCTCGGTGCGTCGTGGGGCGGCTACGAAAGCCTCGTCATCCACCAGAAGCCGGAACAGTTCCGCACCGCCACCAAATGGTCCGGCCCCGGCCTGCTTGTACGCCTGCACATCGGCCTGGAAGACACCGACGACCTGAAGGCCGACCTGAAGGCAGGGCTGGAACGGCTGGCGGGCTAAGGAACCGAATATGTCAAATTGTGCTCTTGTCTTTGCAGCAATCAAAGCTCGGGTATTGCAAGTATGGCGTCTCTCACACGTTCAGTTCTTCGATGAGTTTCTGCGCACTACAGCACAATCGCGAAATAATATTTCAAAATCGTCGCGAACAAAGATTCCTAATTTCGTGCGATTCTTGGTATAAAATTACTTACATGTGCGACACGGTGAGACTCCCTGCCGTAGCACCGCTGTTCAGCGGGAGCGCAATGAGGGATCCGGGAGCCCCTCCTCATGTTGGGCTGGCAAGGTGGTTCAACTGCTTTGCCAGCCCCTGACTATCTTCTCTCACGAGCCTATCTGTCTTCAGACCATTGCGGATATGCCGACGTGCCTCTTGCATCGTTAACCGATGAAACGCAGTTACAAACACGCCTTCTTCAGCAGGTTTGAGGCACAAACGGTAGCCATATCGGGATTTCAAACTTTCCTCTATTGGTGGTAAAGAAAGCTCTGCTGTATTTCGGTTTTTCTTTCTTCTTATAATAATTGCTGATTCCATTAGAATAACAGGGATGATCCTGTAATCTTCAAACGTAATATCTGGGTGCTTTAAATGAATTTTTGTTAGGCTGTAGTCTGAGAGCAAAATTGCATCGCCTAATCTTCCTCCGAGCGCGTGGGAAATATCTCGGTCCACGCGCCCAACCTCTACATGGTCGCGGCTAAGCCCAGCGATGTAGTTCGCGAGTCCGACATCATCCATGACCGGAACATAGCATGAATTGTCGGGAATTTGAGTCTTGCTATCGTCGAAATTGCAAAGTTCTGCCGCACTCAATGCGTACTCATATGAACATGCATGGTTCTCACCAAAGATGCGCTCAGCCTCAATAAGGCCCAACCTCAGCAATTCGCACACGGCATTGCGAGATGATCGTTCGTTTCCGCAGCCTGTTTCCCTGTTGTGCGACCTACAATTGCCGTCCAGACCGTATCGAGTCCCGCCACCATGTCCTCCCGCGCCTGACCGCCGTCGTAGGGGACGAAAACGGCGCTAGGGCTGCGCCAAGTCAGGCTGGCAGCGCGAACCACTCACGGCATTGTCAGGCAGGCGTGAGGGCAACTCGCCAGCCTGCGAGAACGCAGAAGGGGGCCACCGTCCGGTGACCCCCTTCGTATCGGGAACGCTACGCGACCCGAAGGCCTCTCCCGAAATTCGGACGCGCCGGTGACGGCGCGGTTCAGAACCAGCTTGCTTCGCGCACCTGCTCGGAGGCCGCATTGACACGCTGGGCCGCCAGCTCGACGCCGCGCGCCAGGATGTCCTGATAGGTCGTGCTGACCACGCCGAAGTGGGTCGACCAGGCCTCGAAGGCCGACTCGGCATATTCACGCTGCAGATCTGCGATCTCGGTCAGGCCCTCGGCGCTGCCGATGCGATCAACAACTGCGGCACTGGCAGCCAGACGGCTCTGCACGAAACTGGTCGTGGTCTCCTGCAGCTCCATGGCGGTCTCGACGGCGGTGCGATTGGTCTCGACCACGATCTCGATGCTGTCACGCAGGGCCGCGAACATGTCCGGCTGAAAGGCGCTTGCGACGGTTTCAGCGGTTGCAGCCACCTTCTTCGGTGCTGCCGCCGTCGCGGGCTTCGCAGCCGTCGCCTTGCGGGCAACTCCAGGCTTGCCGGTGGTGGCCGCCTTGGTAGGTGCCGCCTTGGCAGGTGCCGCCTTGGCTTTCGCGGGCGCAGCCTTCTTCGCCGCAGTCGCGGCGGGCCTTGCCGTCGCGGGCTTGCGGGCCGGGGTCTTCTTCGCCGGAGCAGCCTTGGGGGCAGCAGCCTTGGCCGGGGCCTTCTTCGCCGGTGCTGCCTTGGGTGCGGCAGCCTTCGCAGGCGCCGACTGTTCCGCGACCGGTGCTGCCTTGGCTGCTTCCACGGTCTCGGTCTTCGGCGCGGCTTCCGCCTTCGGTGCCGTCTCGGCGGCCTTCGGCGTTTCGTCCGTCTTGTTGTCTGTCATCAGAATTCTCCGTATTCACGCGCGTCAAGGGACGCCCTGGAACCTGGAGCACAGATAACAACTCATGTTGCATTGCACAATAGGTAGTGTGCGGTGCGGCGAAATGTTGCTGGCCGCGGCTTGCAGCCCGCCTGGCGTCACCCCTGTTCCGGAATGTCGGCACGGCCCCCGTGTGCGCCGGACCACCCCACGGGGTCGTCCAGGAACTTCTCCACCTCGTCCAGGGTCCCGGTCTCGAAATATCCACTCTCCCGCGCCGCGACCAGCACATCCCGCCAGGTGGCGAGGTAATGCAGCTCGATCGCCGCCCGTTCGAAGTTGGCCGGGGCATGGGGAAAGATGTCGTAGTAGAAGACCACGAAGGCATGGTCGACGTGGGCGCCAGCGTTGCGGATGGCTTCGCAGAAATTGATCTTCGAGCCACCGTCGGAGGTCAGGTCTTCCACCAGCAGCACGCGCTCGCCTTCCTGCAGATTGCCCTCGATCTGCGCCATACGACCAAAGCCCTTCGGCTTCTTGCGCACGTACTGCATCGGCAGCATCAGCTTGTCGGCGATCCACGCGGCATAGGGGATGCCCGCAGTCTCGCCGCCCGCGACACTGTCAAAGGCCTCGAACCCGACCTCGCGGCCCAGCATGTCGGCGGCCAGTTGGGTGATCTTCATGCGTACCCGCGGAAAGGCGATCAGCTTGCGGCAGTCGATATAGACCGGACTGGCCCAGCCGGCGGTGAAGATGAACGGCGTTTCCGCATTGAAACGCACCGCCTCCGTCTCGATCAGCATCCGGCTGACAAGGCGCGCGGCCTCCTGTGATTCCGGATGGTTCCTGTTGACCGCCATATGACCCAGCCCCTGATTTCCGTCGAACATGCGCGCCTTATATAGCAGTCCATCGCGTGATGGAATCGCACCGGCCTGCTCCTGCACCGGTGAAATCCGCGCCATGCGGTCGCAAGCCGATGCAAACCGTTGTGGAATGCGGTATCAAAACTGCCTGAAACACCCTGGGGAGGATTTCCATGACCTACACACCCTTCGATCTCAGCGGCAAGGTTGCCCTGATCACCGGCGGCAACGGCGGCATCGGCCTGGGCTTTGGCGAGGCCATCGCCATGGCGGGCGGCGATGTCTGTGTCTGGGGCCGCAGCGCGGAGAAGAATGCAGAGGCCCTGGCGCGGCTGAAGGAAGTCGGTGCCGGCGGCACCCATACGTCCTTCCTCTGCGATGTCAGCAACGAGGCAGAGGTCGACAAGCGCTTCGCCGAGACGCTGGAGGCCCATGGCCGGGTTGACGGCTGCTTTGCCAATGCCGGCATGTCCGCCCGTGGCACGTCGTTCACCGAGATGACGCTGGATGACTGGCACAAGGTCATGTCGGTCAACCTGGACGGTGCCTTCCTGACCTTCCGCGCCGCCGCCCGCCACATGGTGGAGCGCGCCAAGAACGGCGATCCCTTCGGTCGCCTGGTCGGCACCGCATCGCTGGCCGCGATTTCCGGCCCGGCACGCAACGAGCACTATGCGGCGTCCAAGGGCGGCCTGATCTCCATGACCAACGCCATGGCCATCGAGTTCGCACGCTATGGCATAACCGCAAATTCGATCCTGCCCGGCTGGATCGAGACCGACATGACCGAAGGATCCTTCGCCGACCCGCGCTTCCACGGCAACGTCATGCCGCGCATGCCGATGCGCCGCTGGGGCAAGCCGGAGGATTTCGGCGGTGTCGCCGTCTACCTGATGAGCGAGACCTCCAGCTTCCACACCGCGCAGAGCTTCCTGATCGACGGCGGCTACTGGGTGTTCTAGGGCGGGAGTCGTCTGCGGGCCCCTGCCAGCCCTCTCCGGAAGACTCCTTTGTTGACCCCGGCCTGCCCTCTCCCCCTCCTGAACAACCGGGTCTTCTGATCCGGGACGGATCGTGGCAAAATGCCTTCATGTTCCGAATTCAGAGCCTGCTCACCTGTCTGATCGTCGCGTTCGGCCTCTTCCCGGGACCGGGGGCAAGGGCGGACCAGCGTGATCCGGTGCTGGACAACCTGTTCGCCGATCTGCAGGCCGCACAGGGCAAGTCCGCGCTGCAGGTACAGAACCGGATCTGGGAGGTCTGGTTCGAATCCGGCAGTCAGATGGTCGATCTGTTGCTGATGGATTCACGCGAGGCGATGCAGATGGGGCTCTATGGCCAGGCAGAGGAACAGCTGGATGCCGCGGTCGAGCTGGCGCCCGAGTTCGCGGAGGGCTGGAACCGCCGGGCCACCTTGCGTTTCATCCGCAAGAACTACGTCGGATCGATCGAGGACATCCAGAAGGTACTGGATCTCGAACCACGCCATTTCGGCGCCCTTTCCGGGCTGGGCATGATCTATGACCGGATCGAACAGCCGGAGGCGGCGCTGCAGGCCTTTCGCGAGGCGCTGCTGATCAACCCGCACATGGCGGAAATCAGGCAGCGCGCCGACGAGATCGCGAAGGCGCTGAAGGACAGGGAAATCTGAACTCATGACTGACTCTCTCGTGGTCCGGCGTGTCGCCGGAGCCATCGGCGCGGAGGTTTCCGGCGTCGATCTCTCACGTGATCTCCAGCCGGACACCGTCGCGGCATTGCGGCAGGCCCTGCTGGACCATCTGGTGATCTTCCTGCGCGACCAGCCGATCAAGCCTGCGCGTTTCCTCGCCTTCGCCCAGGCATTCGGCACGCCGGTCGAATATCCCTTCGTGAAGGGGCTGGATGACTTCCCGCAGATCATCGAGGTCGCGAAGCTGGAGAATGAAACCACCAATTTCGGCGGCATCTGGCATTCCGACACGGTCTATCTGGACGAACCCCCGATGGGCAGCATGCTGCTGGCCCGCGAGATCCCGCCCCAGGGCGGCGATACCCTGTTCGCCAACCAGTATCTGGCCTACGAAGCGCTCAGCCCGACATTCCAGGGCCTGCTGGACGGGCTGACGGCCATTCACAGTTCCGCCAAGGCGGATGTTTCAAAGACCCGGGAGGACCGGATCAAATCCGGCGGCACGGCGGAGGCGGGGAAGGACTACCTGTCGTACCACCCCGCCGTCCGTACCCATCCTGAAACCGGTCGCAAGGCGCTGTTCGTCAATGTCGCCCACACGGAGCGGTTCGATGGCATGACAGAGGCCGAGAGCAAGCCGATCCTGGACTATCTGTTTCAGCATCAGATCCGGCCCGAGTTCACCTGCCGTTTCGTCTGGTCGCCCGGGGCCATCGCCTTCTGGGACAACCGCTGTGCCCAGCACAATCCGGTCAACGACTATCACGGATACCGCCGCATCATGCATCGCATCACCCTGGCCGGTGACCGCCCCGCATGACCGGGCCGGCGCGGCGCTGATCCACAGATGTCGGCGGGGGACAGCCCTGCGTGGTTCCCCCTTCTGCTCCGGGGCCATAGCGGCTAATACATCTGTCTGAACTGCCTCCCCCTTCAGGACAATCAGCTTGAACCAGTCCAATACCCTTGCCGGTGCCGGTTTCATGGTGCTCTCGACACTCGGCTTCAGTGTCATGCATGCGATGATCCAGTATCTCGGCACCACCGGAATACACGGGTTCGAGATCGCGTTCTTCCGCAATGTCTTCGGTTTCTTCGCGCTGTTGCCGATCCTGATGCGGCACGGGCTGGCGCCGTTCAGGACCCAGCGACTGCCGTTGCATGGCCTGCGCGCGG
Organism: Minwuia sp.; assembly: GCA_029213165.1. Classification (GTDB taxonomy): domain Bacteria; phylum Pseudomonadota; class Alphaproteobacteria; order Minwuiales; family Minwuiaceae; genus Minwuia. The sequence continues at coordinate 79,820 of JARGNO010000010.1, read as the reverse complement.
TGGTCAATTCGGTCGCCATGCTGCTGTTCTTCTATGGCATCACCACCGGCATCGCACTGGGCCTGGTGCAGGCCCTGTCCTTCACCGCGCCGCTGTTCGTCTCCGTGCTGGCGGTGCTGTTCCTGGGGGAGCGGTTCCGCGCCCACCGCACGGCAGCGCTTGTCGTCGGCTTCGTCGGTGCCCTGATCATCCTGCGTCCCGGTGTGGCGGAGATCCCCAGCGGCGCGATCTACATCCTCTGTTCCGCCATGATCTGGGGCGTAGCCATGATCATCATCAAGCGCCTGACGGCGACCGATTCCGCCGTCACCGTGGCGCTCTACATGGTGCTGATGATGGGGCCGATCTCCGGCATCGCCGCCGCCTTCGTATGGACCTGGCCGACGCCGGAGCAATGGCCATGGCTGGTGGCCATCGGCATTGTCGGCACCATCGCCCAGCTCAGTTTCACCCAGGCCTTCCGCCTGGCCGACGCCACGGCCGTGCTGCCGTTCGATTTCGGCAAGCTGATCTTTTCCGCCTTGCTGGGCTATTTCCTGTTCGCGCAGGTGCTGGACCTCTGGGTCTGGATCGGCGGCGCCCTGATCTTCTTCGGCGGCTTCTACATCGCCTGGCGGGAGCGCAAGGTGAAGGGTGCCGTCGAGACAACACAGCCGGATCCGGCGCGTCCTGCCTGAGGGCGCGCGCAGGCACAAGCCGGTTTGCATCAAGTATTGAATTCCACGCGGGGGGAGAAGCCATGAGCACCGACCAGACGCCGGACTACGCCACACCTTTCCGGGGCCTGAAGGTCCTGGACCTTTCGCAGGGCGTCGCGGCCCCGCACTGCGGCATGCTGCTGGCGCTCTATGGTGCGAAAGTGGTCAAGGTGGAACCCTTCGCCGGGGACTGGATCCGGCCCATAGGGGTGCGCAAGGGGGAGCACTCGGCCCACAGCGTCTACTACAGCCGCGGCAAGCGCTCCATCGCGCTGGACCTGAAGCACCCGGACGGGCTGGCCATCGTGCACAGGCTGGCGGCGGAGGCCGACGTGATGCTGGAGAGCTTTCGCCCCGGTGTCGCCGACCGGCTGGGCGTCGGTTATGACGCGATGCGTGACCTCAATCCCGGCCTGCTCTATGCCTCGATCTCCGGCTTCGGTCAGTCCGGTCCCTATCGCGAGCGCGCCTGCACCGACACCGTGGCGCAGGCCTTCTCCGGCCTGATGAGCCTGAACACCGCGCCGGACGGCACCCCGGTGAAGGTCGGCGCGGTCATCGTCGACACGCTGACCGGCCTGTTCGCCTACCAGGCCGTGGCCACCGCAATCTATGCCCGCCGCAATGGCGGCGCGGGGCGGCATCTGGACATCAGCCTGATGGGCGGTGCCGCCGCACTGCTGGCACCGAAGGTGCTGGAGGCCGCGATTGCCGGGGAGACGCCCAAGGCCTTCAACCCGCCTGCCGGCAATTACCAGACGGCGGACGGCTGGATCGCCGTCACCCTGGTGCGCGATGCCGAATTCCCGGTCATCTGTGATGCCATCGGCCTGCCGGAGATCGGTGCCGACCCGCGCCTGAAGACCTTCGCCGAGCGGGGACAGCATCTGGACGTGATCCGCGACGGTTTCCTGCCCCGCTTCCGGCAGAAGACTTCCGCCGAGTGGCTGGAGATCCTGAAGGCCCGCAACATCCTCTGCGATCCGGTGATGGACCTGCCCGGCTGGCTGGCCCACCCGCATGTGCAGGCCACCGATACCGCTCCGGTCACCGACCAGCCCGGATTCGGCGAAAGCCCCCTGGTCCGCGTCCCCGGCGCCCCCCAGTCCCCCGCCGACCTGTCCCACGCGCCGGAGATCGGCGAGCAGGGCGCGGAGATTCTCGCAGGGCTGGGCTATGGCGAGGCTGAGATTGCCGAGCTGGCCGAGACTGGAGCGGTGAAACTGCCGGGTGGTTGAGCGAATACTGACAGCCGTCTTTTTCGCTCTCATTCAACCTGGCGGTTGCAGACCGGGGAATATTCCGGTCGGTATGGCAAGGATAACTGCGGAGGCCCAACGGACTGCCGCGTCGTGAAAATTCTCAAAAGAAACAGGTCTGGGCCTTCCAACGGTTGACCTGTTGATTCCCCTCAAATGCACTTTTCTGCGTTGTCTCCCGATTGGTTGGCTGGTTGATCATGCAGCCGGTTTTCCATCGAACCACTTGATCACAGCGGCCATGTTCCGAAGCGACACCTTCTCACCCTGGCAAAGGCTGGGGGGTTCCGTGTTCTCGTTGACCGCAACCGGTGGGTCCTCATCGTGGTTCTCTGTTGAGAACTCGGAGAACGCAGTATGCCAATCCAGGCTTTGGATGGCAGACACGTGGTCAGCTTCAGGCTTTTCGATAGGATTGGGATTGCTCCCTGAAGGACGATCTGCCTTGTGGTGAACAAGTGCAGACCGAAAGAGAAGCATGATTGCAAGCATTCTATCCTCCATTGCTGGCTGCTTCAGTCTCTGCCTTATAGCGGGAGTGTATTGCGTTTTGATGACGACTATCCGAATCAATAGAATCAAGATATTTAGGAAGGTTTTTTCACCTACTTGGCGAAAGACAGTCACATGATGCCGTCTGCGAAGGCCCTCTTCTCCTCAACTGAACGCTGGCATCACTTCCTTCGCGAACAGGCGGAGGGACTGTTCCAGGGCGTCTGTCGGGATGCCGGGGAGCTGCATGCGGAGCACGATCTCGGTGGGGGACAGGCGGTCGATCAGTTCCTGGATGTCGCGGCGCATCACCTCCGGGTCGCCGACCATGTAGCGGGAGGCGAAGTTCTGGAACTTCACGGCGGAGGCTTCGGTGACCAGGTCGCCATTGTCGTTGCGCAGGCCGCGTTCGCCCTCCGCTGACTTCCGCGCATAGAGGCTGAACATCTGCTCCAGCGCCGGACCGGCCAGCCGCTCGGCCTCGGCGGTCGTGGGGGCGACGAAAGCCTCCCGGATCACGGGGCGTTCCTCCGGCACGTAGCCGACTTCCGCCGCGACCTGCTCATAGCGCGCGAAATGCTCCACCAGTTCCCCCAGCGCATGACGCGGGGAGGCGGTGACAGGCACCCGGCGGCGCGCGGCGCGGGCCAGCAGCTTCGGGCCGGAGACGCCGTACCAGATCGGCAGTTCCCGCTGCACCGGCGTCGGCATCAGGGCCACGGGCGGAACCTGGAACAGCTTGCCTTCGAAGCCCACGTCCGAAGGATTGGCCCAGCCGTGCTGCAGGAAGTCGATGATCTCCTCATGCAGGCGGAACCGGTCCTCGTAGGTCACGCCATAGGCGGAGAATTCCTCCGAGACATAGCCCGGCGATGTGCCCAGCGTGACCCGCCCGCCGGAGAGGTTGTCGAGGGTCAGCAGATCCTCCAGTAGCCGCAGCGGCTGGCACAGCGTCACCACCATGATGTTGGTGGCGAGCCGCATCCGCGTGGTCAGGCCCGCCGCCTTGGCCAGCACCAGCAGCGGGTTCGGCGCCCAGCCATTGTTCTGGAAATGATGCTCGGTGGTGTGGAAGGCATGAAAGCCGAGCTGTTCCGCCAGCGGCAGCAGCCGGTCCATCTCCCGGAAGGTCTCCAGGTGACTCATCGGCCCGCCCGGCTCCACCACGAAGCTGTACATCAGCGAGAATTTCATGGCGGTCCCTCCGGCGTGGCGACTGATCGGGCAATCATGGCAGAGGGGAAGTCGTCGGGTAAGGGCAGGGCTTGGGCACCAGACGCCAAAAGCAGGTGCACAGGCGTACCGGATGCGTTTCACGTCCCGAGCATGGGGGACCCGTCGGAGCCATGGATGCCCGGGTCAAGCCCGGGCACAACGTCTGTGAGGTAGGTTGGCAACTGGTTCACCGGTATCTCCACCCCCTCTCCGCCACTCTCGGGCTTGACCCGGATACCCAGCAGTTCCGCACAGGCGTGGGAGACCGGGCGCCCGGGTCGAACCCGAGAGCGCCGGAGGGACGTGTGGATTCTCGCTGCCATCCCGCAGTCGGGTGGCAGGCGGTGTGACCTCCCCTCAGGTCTGGGTGAAGGTGCGGTCGACGTAGGCGGAGACGCGGGCGACGCTGTCGTCGACTGACAGGTCTGACGTGTCCACGGTCAGTTCAGCCGCATCCGGAGCCTCATAGGGGGCGGAGATGCCGGTGAAATCCTTGATCTCGCCCGCACGTGCCTTCTTGTACAGGCCCTTCGGGTCCCGGCTTTCGCAGGTCGCCACGTCCGCATCGATGTGGATCTCGTGGAAATCCGCGCCCGCCGCTGCCCGCGCCCGGTCCCGGTCGGAACGGTAGGGGGAGATGAAGGCGGTGACGACGATGAAGCCGGCCTTGGCCATCAGGGCCGCGACCTCACCGACGCGTCGGATGTTCTCCGCGCGATCCTCCGGACTGAACCCCAGGTCGGCATTCAGGCCGAAACGCACGTTGTCGCCATCCAGCACATAGACCTGGTAGCCCTTGTCGAACAGCCGCCGTTCCGTCGCCACCGCAATGGTCGACTTGCCCGCGCCCGACAGGCCGGTGAACCAGAGCACACCGCCCTTGTGGCCATTGCGCTTGTGGCGTTCCTCCGACCCGATCGCGGCCTCGACCTTGGTCACATTGGTGGCCCGGACGGTGATCAGGCTGCGCTGATCGGCATAGCCCTCCATGGAGATGATGCCGCCACCGGCAATGTCGAAACCGTCCACCAGCACGAAGCGGCCGGTCTTCTGGTTGTGGCGGAACTCATCCAGCGCCAGCATCTGGCGCGAGCGGATGGTGACTTCCGCCACCGCATTGCGCTCCACCCGGTCGGACTGCACATGGCTGAGGTCACCTGTGTCGATGACCCGGTCGATGGACTGCACGGTCACCCGTGCCTCCGCGTTCGCCAGCTTCATCTTGTAGGTCTTGCCCGGCACCAGTGCGTCGTTGCCCAGCCAGAAGACATGGGCGCGGAAGACATCCGTCTCGACCGGCGGCTGGTTCTCGTGACTGGCGATATGGCCACGCTCGATGAACAGCTGCTCGTCCAGCGTGATGCCCACCGACTGCCCGGCGGAGGCCTTCATGGGCAGCTGATCGACGTTCCAGGCCTCGATGGTGCGGACCTTCGCCGTCTTGTTGATGGGAGAGAACAGCAGCGTGTCGCCAACCCGGATGGTGCCGCTCTCGATCCGCCCGGCAATGATGCGGCGTTCATCGAACTTGTAGACATCCTGCACCGGAAACCGCAGCGGCTGGTCGGTGGCCGGCAGTGGCACGCGGAACCCGTCCAGCGCCTCCGTGATGCTGGGGCCGAGGTACCAGGGCATCCGCTTCGACGGGCCGGTGATCAGGTCACCTTCACGTCCTGAAACCGGAATGACGTGGTTGGGGGTCACGCCGATGCTGGTCAGATAGGCGCGGAACTCTTCCTCGATGGCCTCGAACCTGGCCTGGGAATAGTCCACCAGATCCATCTTGTTGACGCAGACCGTGACCTGGCCGATGCCCATCAGATGCAGCAGGTAGCCATGGCGACGGGACTGTTCCTGCACGCCCTCGTTGGCGTCGATCACCAGGATGGCCGCATCCGCTGCTGCCGCGCCGGTGATCATGTTCTTCAGGAATTCCTTGTGGCCCGGCGCGTCGATGATGACGTAGTCGCGCTTGGCCGTCTTGAACCAGATCTGCGAGGTGTCGATGGTGATGCCCTGATCGCGCTCCGCCTGCAGCGCATCCATCAGGAAGGCATATTCGAACGGCATGCCGCGCCGTTCGCACATCTTGCGGATTTCCTCGACCCGGCCATCGGGCAGCGAGTCGGTGTCATGGAACAGCCGCCCGACCAGCGTGGACTTGCCGTGGTCCACATGGCCGACGAAGACGGTCTTCAGGGATTCGCGATGGTTGCTCATGGTCCGGACCCCTTACATGTAGCCGTCGGCGCGCAGACGCTCGAACGCGTCCTCGGCCTCATGATCCATGGCCCGGCCGGACCGTTCGGAGACCCTGGTGGTCCGCAGTTCCTCGATGATCTCGTCCAGCGTCTCGGCGTTGGAGTCCACCGGATTGGTGATGTCCTTGTCCCCCAGCGAGCGATAGCGTTTGCCGTTCCTGGCGAAATACAGGTCGATGACGGGAATGTTCTCACGCTGCGTGTAGAGCCAGATGTCCATTTCGGTCCAGTGCAGCAGCGGGTGGATGCGCACATGGGTGCCCGGAGGGAAGTCGGTGTTGAACTGGTCCCAGAACTCGGGCGGCTGGTCGCGGAAGTTCCAGGCGCCGGTGGCCCCGCGCGGGCTGAACACGCGCTCCTTGGCGCGGGTCGCCTGTTCGTCGCGGCGGATTCCGGCAAAGATGCCGTCAAAGGGATTGGTGGCCAGGAAATTCTTCAGCCCCTCGGTCTTGCGGGCGGCGGAGCGGGCGGCGGGCGGCAGGCTGGGGTCCATCTCTTCGATCGGCGGGCACTTGCCGCTGAGGAAGTTCAGGTTCCATTCCTTGATGTAGCGGTCCCGGAATTCGTACATCTCCGGGAACTTCTTCTCCGTATCGACATGCATCACGGGGAACGGCACATGACCGTGGAAGGCCTTGCGCGCCAGCCAGATCATCACGTTGGAGTCCTTGCCCAGCGACCAGAGCATGCCGACGCGGCCGAGACGGTTGAACGCCTCCCTGAAGATATACACGCTCTGGCTTTCCAGGCGGTCGAGATGATCCATGGCAAGGTTCCGTATCGCTGTCATTCCGGGGAGACATCTTCCCGTTCCCGGCCATCAACTAGGCGAGGATGCGCCTGGGGGCAAGGGCAACCATCCCTGCAGCCAAAATGGCGCTGCGGGAAATCAGGAATCCCGAGCTATCGTCGTGGCCGATAGTCTCGTGGATCAATGCAGGCGTTATAGAATTCTTCGTCCATTCGGAACCATTCAGTACGATCTATGCCTCTCCCGTAAGAAGCCCCTGGTCCATATGGAAAGGGGCAACAGATTTGGATTTCCCTTTGCTGCTCCCTCGCAATCTCGCGCACTTCGTCAACAACTTCATTGAGATCCTGATCCTGACTGAAGAGCAGGGCCACATCGAACTCACGTTTCCGCGCACATTTCACAAGGTCCAGCGCAATGCGTACATCGATCCCTTTCTCCTGCGGCACATGGAAGGTTTCGGTTCCACCGTCGACCGCTGGCATGCTCTTGGCGCGATATCGCAATGATCGCGTCGTAACATGGACACCTTGTCGCTTCAGTGTGAGCAGGCGACTGGTCCAGTATCCCGCCCACATTTCGCTGAACTTTGGATCAGGGATGCCTGTATAGAATCTCGTCAGGGTTGGTCGCCATCCCATTTCTCTACATACGGCCTGATGCAATTTCACCGGATCAAAATTCGGGTGGTGATGACCGAATGCAGATTTTGCGTGCTGAAAAAGGTTCTGAGCGTCAAAGAACGCCATCGCATTCAATTTTAAATCAATTTGCGGCATAAAAATCGCTCAAAAAAAACCCCACCGGGGACCGTTGCCAGTCGAGTCCAGTGGGGAGCTACTGGCGCACAAATTAGCGCCGAATCAGTCAATGTCAACGCAAAGACGAGAGTCAATACCTATTGTGACAAAATGACTCGCCGAAGCCCGACTGCATACCAACAGCCGGCTTCCGGTTCAGAACTGGATGCGGGTGCCCAGGAAGATCAAGGCGTCGCGGTTGGCCTCGCTGTCCAGACCGGCGGATGGCCCCTGGTCCCAGAACTGGATGCCACCGACCAGGCCGATGGAGCCGTTGAGCTGCCAGGCACCGCCGATCTCCAGCGCATCCGCGATGTCGGGCGCCTGCTGCTCACGCTCCGACAGGCTGCGGACGTATTTCAGGCCGACCTGCCAATTGGCGCCGGCATAGCTCATGCCAAGGCGATAGTCCGTCAGCATTCGGCCCAGCTTCAGATCGTCCCCCTGCGCCAGATCGGCACCGATGGAGAAACCGTCGTAGCCGATGCGGCCACCGACCAGCCAGGCATTGCCACGCTCGGGATCGGATGTCGGATCCACCGAAGCGGCTGAAAGCGCGAAGCGGGAGACAGGCTCGGCCGGGGCGAGAGAGGAAACGCCATAGCGCTGCGCCGTGTCGCCGACGCTGCCGAATACCGTGAAATCGACGCCAAGTGCCCTATCGGTGAAGTCGACGCCAACCCGGGGCACGCTGTCCTGGGTGCCGGTGGGTTCAACCGACAGATTGAGGCCGCCGCCGATCTGCCCGCCATCCCGCGGTGTCAGTGTCAGAAGATCGATCAGGGCCGGAGCGTCCGCACCGTGAATACGACCAATGGAGGGGACCGACTGCTCCAACGGGGCCACAAGCTGCAGTGTTCCACCAGCCTTCAGGTCAGACCCGGCAAGGGCACTGCCGCCACCAAGTGTGAGCAGCATCGCCACGGTTCCGCACATGCGGCGGAACCATTCGCGGTCAGGGCCAGTGGATGCAATTGCAGTGGGCATGGGACGCAGGTTTTCAGCAATCAATGAAGACGCGGTTACTTCAGAAGGGGACTACACACTCCCCGCAGGTGAATCAATCCCGCCGCGCGTGACGTCAGCGCCTGTTGTGGTCCCGCGGAACGTCGGATAGAACCGGAATGAGCATGGTCAGAACATCGGAATTGCAGACATGAAAGCACGTCACGGCGGGGCCAGGATGCTCCTGATTCTTGCCACGCTGGCCCTCGGCGCGTGCGCGTCGCTCAATCCGTTCAGCGACAGCGATGCGGAATTCGTTGAGAGTCAGCGGGTTGCGGCACGTGAGCAGCAGCAGGCCGTATCCGCAAGGTCTGTGGTCAACCCTTTCCTGTGGACGGCCTCGCTGGAGACACTCGGTTTCCTGCCGATCACCGAGGCGTCGGAGAGTGAAGGCCGGATCCGGACGGAATGGTATGTTCCCGCCGCCGCACCGACCGAGCGTTTCCGTGTGAATGTGACATTTACCTCACGGTCCCTGTCGCCTGATGCCTTTTCACTCGGCCTGATCCGTCAGGAGCTGCGCGGGACCGGTCAGTGGATCGATCTGCCCGCCACCGACAAGGTGCGCACGAACCTGGAGGAGACAATCCTGTTCCGCGCCCTGCAGCTGCGGCAGGAATCCGGCCTGCTATGACCGGGGACGGGTCACGGTCCAACCGGATTCCGTGACGCGCCCCCTGCCCAAGGACTGACCGCCAAGCCGAGCAGCCATGACCGGATCGGCTGTCCGGGTCCCCGCCATGATCCCGTTCCCTATCGCCGACAGATGACAGCCGCCATGACCGACATGAACGAACGCTACAACCCCGCCGAGACCGAGCCGAAATGGCAGGCGGTCTGGGATGAACGCCAGAGCTTCCGGGCGGAGGCCGAGCCGGGGCGGGAAAAATACTACGTGCTGGAGATGTTCCCCTATCCATCGGGGCGCATCCACATGGGACACGTGCGCAACTACACGCTGGGGGACGTGGTCGCGCGCTACAAGCGTGCCCGGGGCTTCAACGTGCTGCATCCGATGGGCTGGGACGCCTTCGGACTGCCGGCGGAGAACGCCGCGCGCGACAAGAAGGTCCATCCGGCAGAATGGACCTGGGCCAATATCGACAACATGCGGGCAGAGCTGAAGTCGATGGGCCTCAGCCTCGACTGGACGCGGGAGTTCGCGACCTGCGATGTCAGCTACTACCAGCACCAGCAACGCCTGTTCCTCGACATGCTGGAGCAGGACCTGGTCTACCGGCGGGAGAGTTGGGTCAACTGGGATCCGGTGGACCACACCGTGCTGGCCAACGAACAGGTCATCGACGGGCGGGGCTGGCGCTCCGGTGCGGTGGTGGAGAAGCGCAAGCTGACCCAGTGGTTCTTCCGCATCACGGCCTTCTCCGACGAATTGCTGTCATCGCTCGGCACCATGGACCGCTGGCCCGACCGGGTACGGGCCATGCAGACCCAGTGGATCGGCCGCTCGGAGGGTCTGCGCATGACCTTCGCCTTCGACCGCACGGTGGCAGGGCACGAAGACGGTCTGACCATCTACACCACCCGGCCCGACACCCTGTTCGGCGCCAGTTTCATGGCCATCTCCGCCGAGCATCCATTGGCCCAGCAGATCGCCGCCGACAATCCCGGGGCGCAGGCCTTCGTGGAGGAGTGCCGCCAGATGGGCACCTCGGAGGAAGCGCTGGAACGCGCGGAAAAGAAGGGTTTCGACACCGGTCTGCGGGTGCGTCATCCCCTGGATGACAGCATCACCCTGCCCGTTTACATCGCCAACTTCGTGCTGATGGAATACGGCACCGGTGCCATCTTCGGTTGCCCGGCACATGATCAGCGCGACCTGGACTTCGCCCGCAAGTACGGCCTGGATGTGACCCCTGTCGTCTGTCCGTCTGACAGCGACGCGGCGACGTTTACGGTCGGCAACACCGCGTATACCGGCGATGGTCTGCTGATCAATTCCCGCTTCCTGGACGGTATGACCGTGCCGGATGCGAAGGCCGAGATCATCGACCGGATCGAGGGCGCGAAGACAGGTGAGCGCACCGTCAACTTCCGCCTGCGCGACTGGGGCCTCAGCCGCCAGCGCTACTGGGGCTGCCCGATTCCGGTCATACATTGCGGTACCTGCGGCGTGGTCCCGGTACCGGCGTCCGACCTGCCCGTCGCCCTGCCGATGGATGTGACCTTCGAGAAGCCCGGCAACGCGCTGGACCATCACCCCACCTGGCGTGACGTGGCTTGCCCGAAGTGTGGCGCCGATGCGCAGCGCGAAACCGACACGATGGATACCTTTGTCGATTCGTCGTGGTACTTCGCGCGCTTCGCCAGCGCCGATGCCACGGACGCGCCGGTACGGCCGGAGGAGTTCGATTACTGGCTGCCCGTCGACCAGTACATCGGCGGTATCGAACATGCGATCCTGCACCTGCTCTATTCCCGCTTCTTCATGCGGGCGATGAAACAGAGCGGCTATGGCGCGCTGGACGAGCCCTTCGACGGGCTGTTCACCCAGGGCATGGTCACCCACCGCACCTATCACGCCGGGCGGGATGCGAATGGCGGCGACATCTGGGTCTACCCCCAGGAAGTCGAGAAGGCCGAGGACGGCAGCCTCAGCCAGACCGGGACCGGTGCGCCGGTGGTCGAGGGACCGCTGGAAAAGATGAGCAAGTCGAAGAACAACACCGTCGATCCCGGTGCGATCATCGGCAAGTACGGCGCGGATACCGCGCGCTGGTTCATGCTTTCCGACAGCCCGCCGGAGCGCGATCTGGAATGGTCCGATGAAGGCGTCAATGGAGCCTGGCGCTTCCTGCAGCGGGCCTGGCGCGCCGTGCGACAGACGGTTCAGACCGGCAGTGTGGATGGCGCGCCCGCGCCCGATGCCGGGTCTGCGGCGGACGAACTGCTGCGTACCGCACATCGCACGATTGCCGGTTTCACCGATGACCTGGAACGGTTCCACTTCAACAAGGCCGTGGCGCGGCTGCATCAGTTGACCAATGCCATCGAGAAGCTGCGCGGCGATTCCGCAACCGACCGGTCCGTCCGGCGGTTTGCCGTCGAGGCCCTGGTGCGCCTGATGGCGCCACTGACGCCGCACATGGCGGAGGAAGCCTGGGAGATGCTGGGCGGTTCCGGTCTGCTGGTCGACACGCCGTGGCCGGAGGCCGATCCTGCACTGGTGACGGAGGATGTGGTCAGCATCGCCGTCCAGGTGCTCGGCAAGAAGCGCGCGGTGATCGAGATCGCCAGGGACAGTGACGAGGAAGCCGTGCGCGCCGCCGCACTGGAGGCCCCGAACGTGGTGCGCGCCATTGACGGCAAACCTGTCCGCAAGGTCATCGTTGTGCCCAACCGGATCGTCAATATTGTGGTCTGATGCCAGATAGCGGAAGCACATTCGGGACAGCCGTGTCAGCCGGACAGGTGAGAACCTCCACCCGAAGGATGTGCGGCGTGCTGCGTCTTGGCGTGCTTGCCCTCGGCCTCACGCTTGCTCTTGCCGCCTGCGGTTTCGAACCGGTCTATGCGCCAGAGGGCGGCTCTCTCGCCAGCAGCCTCCGCGCGGTCAGTGTGGATCAGCCGCCGGGGCGGATCGGTCAGGCCATGCGACTGGCGATCCTGGACGGCATCGGCGACCGGCAGACAGGCATCGCGCCGCGTTACCGGCTGCGGTCCCAGCTGAAGACGAGCACGGAGCGTGTCGCCATCCAGGTTGATGAATCGGCGGCACGGATCAACGTCATCGTCGATGTAGCCTGGCAACTGCAGGACGCCGCCGGACTGACCACCTACGACCAGGGCCAGGTCCGGCGCACCGTCGCCTACAACGTCGTGGCCGACACCTTCGCCTCGCTGATGGGCCAGCGCGACGCCGAACGCCTAGCCGGAAAACAGGCGGGAGAGGCCATCCGCACGCGACTGCTGCTGGCGCTCAGGGACAGGTAATCCGATGGAATGGAAAGGGCGGGACGCAGACAGCAAGCTCGGCCGTCCCCATCCCGACATTCGCCTCTATGTCTTCTTCGGGCCGGATACCGGTCTCGCCGCCGAACGCGCCATGGCCGTCGCACGCAGGCATCTGGGAGATGACGCGGGGGCAGATGACATCCTGCGCCTGGACGGCGAGACCCTGGCCGACGATCCGGCACGGCTGTCGGATGAGGCTGCCCAGGTCAGCATGTTCGGCGGGGAGCGCGTCATCCGCGTCGTCAACGCCAGCAGCGCCGCCGCGACACGCGCGGTCGAATCCTGGCTGGACAATCCGGTCGGGTCACTGGTCACCGTCGAACTCGGCGATGTGCGACCTAACCAGAAACTCCGCAGTCGGGTCGCTTCTCCCAAGGTTATCAACGCGGTAGCTGTCGGTTGCTACCCTGATGACGCCGGTTCGATGGACCGTCTCGTCGATGAAATCCTGCGCGAGGAGGATTTTCGCATTCTCGGCGACGCCAGACAGGCTCTTCTGGCCCGTCTGGGGCCGGATCGGCGCATGAACCGTGAGACCATAAGGATGCTGACGCTCTACGTCGGCGACCCGAAGCAGCAGATCACTGTGGCCGATGTGGAGGCCGCACTGGGAGACAGCTCGGCTGTCGGCTTTGAAACCATCGCCTTTGCCTGTCTCGGCGGCGACACCGTCGAGGCCCTGCGGCTGTTCGACAAGAGCATGGCAGAGAAGACCCATCCGATCATCACCGTCACGTCACTGCTGACACAGCTTGATCGGTTCGATGTTCTGGATGCCGCGAGGCAATCCGGCAAGCCGGTCGATGCGGCCCTGAAGGGCCTGCGGATCTTTCCCCGTTCCCGCCAGGATGCCTTCCAGCGGATGGCCGCCTACTGGCCCTCCGACCGTAGGGCCACGGCCCGACGCCTGATCGTCGAGGCTGACATTCGTGGTCGGTCAGGCCAGTTGTCGGAGAGTCTTGTCTATCGCGACCTGCTGTTGCGACTGGGAACCGCGGCACAGGGTATGGCCCGACGTTCGCGCCGCTTCTGAAAAGTCAGACCGTATTTCCCGATAGACCCTGGCCATACCTTCTTGAAGCAGACCGGTTCCTGACGCGCCTGCTCAGGTGCGCGTAAGCCGCTGGCAGATCTCGTCGAGCTGTTCCAGGGTGCGATAGGTGATCCGAACCTCGCCCCTGGTACCCTTGTGGCGGATCTCCACCTTCAGCCCCAGGGCGTCAGCAAGACTTTGCTCCAGAGCCGCAGTATCCGCGTCTTTCCGGGATTCCGCCTTTGGCCGGACCTCGGTTTCCTGCTTCACCTGGCGGCGGATCGCCTCGACATCACGGACGTTGAGACCGCGCTCCACCACCTCCCGCGCCAGCGATGCGGGATCATCGGCGGTGATCACCGCGCGTGCCGCACCCGCCGACAATTCGCCTGACCGGACGTAGGACTTCACATCGTCAGGTAGGGACAGCAGGCGGACCGCATTGGCAACATGACTGCGGCTCTTGCCAACCGCCTCGGCGATCTCGACGGGGGAATGACTGAACTCCTGCATCAGGCGCTGATAGCCCTCCGCCTCTTCCATCGGGTTCAGGTCCTGCCGCTGGATGTTCTCGATCAGGGCTATCTGCAGGGTCTCGGTATCACTCAGTTCCCGAATGATGACCGGAACCTCGTGCAGTCGGGCAAGCTGCGCCGCACGCCAGCGGCGCTCCCCCGCAACGATCTCGTAGTTCTCTTCCGCTTCCCCCGGCAGGCGACGGACGATCAGCGGCTGCAGGATCCCCTGGCGGTTGATCGACTGCACCAGGGTCGCAAGTTCATCCTCGTCGAAGGCCTGCCGCGGCTGGAACCTGCCGGGACGCAGGTAGGCAACCGGAACCTGTTTCAGGCCACGGGCACGATCCTGCGCCCTGTCGTTCCCGCCGACCTCTTCCCCCAGCAGGGCGGAAAGGCCGCGGCCGAGACCGCGTGAGGAGGGATTGCGCGCACTGGCGCCTGCCTCGGGCCTGGGGCGGTTCTGGTCACCGGAATCATCATTGAAGGTCATTTCTCTGCTGGCTCCCTGAACCGCATCATCGGTCGTGCAGACCGGCCCTGCCCGCACTCGGTCGGACAACTCTCTGAAACATGACGGAAACCGGCGTGGTCATGACCCTGCCCCGGCTGTGCGGACGGACGGGAATTCAGGCCGCCGTCCGCTGCCGTTCCCGTCGCAGCATCTCACCGGCAAGCTGGATATAGGCCTGGCTGCCGGCACAACGGTGATCATACAACAGCGCGGGACGTCCATGCGAGGGGGCCTCCGATACCCGGACATTGCGCGGGATGATCGTGTCATAGACCTTCGCGCCCAGGTGCGCGCGGACATCATCGGCGACCTGTTCCGACAGCCGGTTGCGGCGGTCGAACATGGTCAGCACGATCCCCTGCACTTCCAGCTTCGGGTTCAGGGTGCGCCGCACGCGGTCGATGGTGGACAGCAATTGCGACAGCCCTTCCAGCGCGAAGAACTCGCACTGCAAGGGAACCAGCACCGCATCCGCCGCGACCATTGCATTGACCGTGACCAGATTGAGGGAGGGCGGACAGTCGATCAGGATGAAGTCATAATCCGGCATCACCGGGCGAAGCGCCTCATCGAGCTGACGCTGCGGCGGGTTCAGTTCTACCAGTTCCAGTTCCGCACCGGACAGTTCTACCGATGCCGGAATGATGTCCAGATTGGGTATGGCTGACGGCACGATCGTCGCCCCTACCGCTGAGGCGCGGACCAGCAGATGGTAGGATGTGCGGTCACGTTTCGCCCGGTCGATACCCAACCCGGTGGAGGCATTGCCCTGCGCATCCAGATCCACCAGCAGCACCTTGCGGCCCACGGCAGCCAGGGCGGTCCCGAGGTTGATCGCGGTGGTCGTCTTGCCAACCCCGCCCTTCTGGTTCACGACGGCAAGCTTGCGGGCCAATCTGTTACGTCTCGGCATTTCCATGGTGTTCAAGCCCCCGAACCAGGAGTACGGAGCCAGCCCCGTCACTGAGGCTCTGATGACGCTCCCAGGCGAATTTCCAACATTTCGTGGCCGTGGTCAACTCACTCTCTATATCTTGACCCTTCAGAAACGCACCAATGCTGTCCGAATGCATGAAGGGTTCGGCCCAGTCGAGAAGCTGGGACAGGGGCGCCAGGGCACGGGCGCTGACCACATCCGCCTTCAGATCGGTCACGGTCTCGATCCGCCGGGTGATCACGGTGATACCCAGCCCCATGGTCCGCGCCGCCTCCCGCAGGAAGACGCATTTTCGCGCATCCGATTCAATCAGGGTGACATGGGCGGGATGGGTTGCGGCAACGACGAGGCCCGGAAAGCCGCCGCCACTGCCGAGGTCGATCCATGTCCTGGCGGTATCCGAAACCAGCGGCACAAGCTGCCAGGAATCCAGCACGTGGCGGGACCAGAAATGCTCCAGTGTCGAGCGGGATACCAGATTGATGCGGGGATTCCAGCGATTCAACAGGGACTCGAGATCCTGCAAGCGGGTGAGTGTTTCACGTGAAACACCGCTCCGCGCCCTGAACCCATCGGCATCCATGTGCCGGTCAGCCTGCCGGTGTACGGACGATACCAACCCCGCGCCGGACATGTGCCAGCAACAGGGTCAGCGCCGCCGGTGTCACACCAGGGATCCGACCGGCCTGACCAAGTGTCGCCGGCCGCGCCCGCTGCAGCTTCTCCACCATCTCGTTCGACAGTCCACTGATCACCGAGAAGTCGAGACCGTCCGGCAATACCAGGGACTCATCCTTGCGGAAGGCGACAATGTCTGCCTGCTGACGGTCCAGGTATCCGGCGTATACCGCATCGATCTCAAGCTGCTCCCGGATGTCCGGATCACAAGCCTCCAGTTCCGGCCAGACCCGCGTCAGGTCTGACAGGCTGATGGAGGGGTAGCGCAACAGGTCAGCGGCTGTACGACGCGCGCCATCCAGATTGACCTGCAGCCCGTGACGGCGGGCTTCCTGTGGTGTCAGGTTCAGACGGGCGACCATCTCGCGGGCCGCCGCCAGTGTCGCTGCCTTCGCCCTGTAGACATGTTCCCGTTGGTGTCCGACACAGCCCATCGCCACACCACGGGCTGTCAGACGCTGGTCCGCATTGTCGGCCCGCAGCGACAGCCGGTACTCGGCGCGGGAGGTGAACATGCGATAGGGCTCAGCCGTACCGCGTGTCACCAGATCATCGATCATCACGCCGATATAGGCCTCTGCCCTGTCGAGGATGCAGGGCGCCTGTCCCCCTGCACTGCGCGCCGCGTTCAACCCGGCGATCAGGCCCTGGGCTGCGGCTTCCTCATATCCGGTGGTGCCATTGATCTGACCGGCGAGATAGAGGCCACCGATGCGCCGCGTCTCCAGACTGTGATGCAATTCGCGCGGATCGACGTAATCATATTCGATGGCATAGCCGGGCCGGATGATCCTGGCATTGGCGAGGCCGGGCATCTGGCGCAGCATGGCGTGCTGCACATCTTCCGGCAGGCTGGTCGAGATCCCGTTGGGATAGACCGTATCGTCGTCCAGCCCTTCCGGTTCGAGAAACACCTGATGCCGGGACCGGTCGGCAAACCGCACCACCTTGTCCTCGATGGAGGGGCAATAGCGCGGCCCGGTGGATTCGATCTGACCGGAGTACATCGGAGAGCGCGAGAGGTTGGCGCGGATGATGTCATGCACCGCCGGATTGGTTTCAGTGATGTGGCAGGAGATCTGTGGTGTCGTGATCCGCGTCGTCAGAAAGGAGAATGGCACGGGGGGTTCATCCCCCTTCTGCTCATCCAGCGCCGACCAGTCGATGGTGCTGCCATCCAGCCGGGGCGGGGTTCCGGTCTTCAGACGCCCGAGGGCAAAGCCCGCCCGTTCCAGGGTCAGGGCCAGACCGGTCGCCGGTGCCTCCCCTGCCCGCCCGGCGGGTATCCGCTTTTCGCCGATATGGATCAGGCCACGCAGGAAGGTGCCGGTGGTCAACACCACCCGGGCGGCAGGTAGGACCTCGCCGTCCGCCGTGATCACGCCGGTTACCTTCGGACATTCCCCCGAATGGTCAATGACCAGATCCTCGGCGGCAGCGCCTTTCAGGGTAAGACCCTCCTGCGCCGCGAGTATGGCCTGCATCGCATTGCGATAGAGCTTGCGGTCGGACTGCGCGCGGGGACCGCGAACGGCAGGGCCGCGGGACCGGTTGAGCAGACGGAACTGGATTCCGGCGGCATCGGCCACCCGGGCCATCACCCCGTCAAGCGCATCGATCTCCCGCACCAGGTGACCCTTGCCCAGTCCACCGATGGCCGGGTTGCAGGACATCTCGCCAATGGTGTCCAGGCGGTGGGTCAGCAGCAAGGTGCGTGCGCCGCTGCGGGCCGCGGCGGCGGCGGCCTCACAGCCCGCATGGCCCCCACCGATGACGATGACATCCCAGAATGCGCTGTTTTCGCTCTTCATGGGCTTGCTTCTACTCCTGATGGCGCGCGAGTCAATGCGGTGCGGGCCTGGCAAGGGTCATGGGTGTGCTGTTTCACGTGAAACAGCCCTGTGGGCTCACTTTCCGATGCAGAAATCCCGGAAGATCACGTCCAGCAGGTCTTCCACATCGACCTTGCCGGTGATCCGGCCCAGCGCCCTGATCGCCATGCGCAGATCCTCACCCACCAGTTCGAGCGGCAGCCCGTCCATCAGGCCCTCCTCGGCCCGCTGCAGCGCCTCGGTTGTGTGGCCCAGACTCTCCCGGTGTCGCCAGCGGGTCGGGGGGGCGGTTCCGCCCGTTCCGGTCAGTTCCCGCGCCTTGTCCGTCAATACCTGGAGCAGTTCCGGTAGGCCTTCACCCGTCATGACCGAGAGGTTGATGACAGGTGATGACACAATATCTTGGGGTTCCGGATCGTGCGGGAGGTCCGCCTTGCTGCGCACTCCGATGACATGCGGTGAGGCAGCGCCGGGCGCTTCGGGATCGAGTTCCAGAGGCCGGAACGGCGCCCCGGCCGCCACCAGATGCATCACCACATCCGCACTACCGGCCCGCTGCCGTGCCCGGCGTATCCCCTCCTGCTCGACGACGTTCTCCGTCTCCCGCAGCCCCGCGGTATCGAGCAGGATGACGGCATGACCGCCCAGGTCGAGCTGTACCTCCAGCACATCCCGCGTCGTTCCAGGTTCCGCCGTGACGATGGCCACGTCCCGCTGGGCCAGCGCATTCAGCAGGGTCGACTTGCCCGCGTTCGGTGCGCCGACAATTGCGACCTGCAGCCCGTCCCTGATCCGTTCCCCCTGCCGGGCATCGGCCAGATGCGCGGCGACGCGGCGGCGCAGGCCGGACAGCCGGGCGGTGGTTTCAGGGACAAGGTTCTCCGGCAGTTCCTCATCGGGAAAATCCAGCCAGGCCTCCAGATGGGCCAGGACGGCGACCAGATCCGTGCTCCAGCCCCCGTAGAGCGCAGCCAGATGCCCGTCCGCCTGTTGCAGCGCCTGCCGCCGCTGCGCCGCGGTCTCGGCGGCAATCAGGTCGCCCACCCCCTCCGCCGCCGTCAGGTCGAGCTTGCCGTTGGCCACGGCGCGGCGGGTGAACTCCCCCGCCTCCGCCATGCGCAGGCCGGGCTGTGCCGCCAGCACCCGGAACAGTCCGTCCAGCACCGCGCGGCCGCCATGCACGTGCAGCTCCGCCAGATCCTCCCCCGTGTAGCTGTGCGGCGCAGGAAACCAGAGCACCAGTCCCCGGTCCAGCACCTCCCCCGTCGCCGGGTCGCGCAGCGCCCGCAGCGCGGCATGGCGGGGCCGCGGCAGCTCTCCGGTCAGGGCGGTGAGCGCCGCACGGGTGTCCGGCCCGGACAGGCGCACCACGGCAACGCCGGCAGGTCCCGGCGCGCTGGACAGCGCATGGATGGTATCGGCGGCGGCGATGGCGCGAACCCTCCGCGGATCAGGTGTCAGGTGGTTTCAGGTAGCGGGCGGCTTCAGGCAGCAGGCGCGGGCAGTCCGCAATCAGTCCGTCGGTTTCTTGCCCGCGTTCATCATGCTCGACCACATGGCCTTCTGGATATTCTCCATGCCCTGCATCCCCAGCGGCAGCCACTTGTTCATCAGCGCCTCCGGTTCCATGTCCCGCACGTTCTGGCGCAGCCGCTCCTCCAGTTCCTCCATCAGGCGCTGCTGCATCGGCTGCACATCGGGCAGGCCCATGAAGGTCCTGGCTTCTTCGGGCGTGCAGTCTATGTCGATGGTGACTTTCATGATGGCCGTCCTATGGTCAGGAAGTGACACAGCATATGACCCCATTCCGCCCCCCGGGGGCAATGGCGGCCATCGCCAACAGGTTCCGGGAGCAGCCACAGCATGACCCTCGATTTCGGGCGCAACAACCTCGACCAGGAAACCAGCCCCTATCTGGTGCAGCACGCGGACAATCCGGTCCACTGGCAGGGCTGGTCCCAGGCGGCACTGGACGAAGCGGCGCGCACGGGCAAGCCGGTGCTGCTTTCCGTGGGCTATGCGGCCTGCCACTGGTGCCACGTCATGGCGCATGAAAGCTTCGAGAACCCGGCGGTGGCGGCGCTGATGAACGACCTGTTCATCAACATCAAGGTGGATCGGGAGGAACGCCCCGACATCGACACCATCTACCAGACCGCGCTGGCCATGCTGGGGGAACAGGGCGGCTGGCCGCTGACCATGTTCCTGACGCCGGAGGGCAAGCCGTTCTGGGGCGGCACCTATTTCCCGCCGGAGACGCGCTATGGCCGCCCCGGCTTTCCCGCGGTGCTCGAACGGGTGAAGGAGGTCTACGAGACCGACCGCGACACCATCGTGAAGAACGTCGATGCCCTGACCAACGGGTTGAAACAGAATGCCAGGCTGCCGGATGCGGAGAGCCGCCCGCAGATCACCGCCGATGTGCTGGACCGCGCGGCGGAGCGGCTGTTGCAGGAGTTCGACCCGACCCATGGCGGCATCGGCCAGGCCCCGAAGTTCCCGCAGGTGCCGATCCTGGAGATGGTCTGGCGCGCGCATCTGCGCACCGGCAACCCGGACATGCGCCACGCGGTCATGAACACGCTGGTCCGCATGGCGCAGGGCGGCATCTATGACCACCTGGGTGGCGGCTTCGCGCGCTATTCGGTGGATGCCGAGTGGCTGGCGCCGCATTTCGAGAAGATGCTCTACGACAATTCCGCCCTGCTGATGCTGATGACCCAGGTCTGGCGGCGGGAGCGCCATCCCCTGCTGGAACAGCGCATCCGGGAGACGGCGGAGTGGACCCTGCGCGAAATGGTGGCGGAGAACGGTGCCTTCGCCGCCACGCTGGACGCGGATTCGGAGGGCCAGGAGGGCAAGTTCTACGTCTGGGACGCGGCCGAGATCGACAGCGTGCTGGGCGTCGATGCGGCCCTGTTCAAGAGCCACTATGACGTCACCCCGGAAGGCAATTTCGAAGGCCACAACATCCTCAACCGCCGCCTGCAGCCGGACCTGATGGATGCGGAGACCGAGGCCATGCTGGCCACCTGCCGCAGCCGCCTGCTGGCGCATCGCGCCGGGCGGGTCCGGCCCGGCTGGGACGACAAGGTGCTGGCCGACTGGAACGGCATGATGATCGCGGCCCTGGTGGAGGCCGGGACGACCTTCGCCGAGCCGACCTGGGTGGAGGCGGCGCGTCAGGCCTTCGACGCCGTGGTCCGCGACATGGATGCCGGTGACGGGCGGCTGCACCACAGCTTCCGCGCCGGACAGGCCCGGATCGCGGGGATGCTGGACGATCACGCCGGCATGGTGCGTGGCGCGCTGGCCCTGCATGAGGTCTCGGGCGACCAACGCTATCTGGACCACGCCACCACCTGGACCGAAGCGCTGGAGCGGCATTTCCTGGAGCCGGACAGCGGTGCCTATCACTTCACCGCCGACGATGCGGAGGCGCTGATCGTGCGCAGCCTGGGCCTGGGCGACAATGCCACCCCCAACGGCAATGGCGTGATGGTGGAGAACCTCTCGCGGCTCTGGCGCCTGACCGGAAAGCCCGCGTGGAAACAACGCCTGCAGGCCCTGACCGACGTTGTGGCGGATCAGGTGACCCGCAACTTCTTCCCCATCGCCACGGCGCTGAACGCCGTCGCCTTCGACATGGCGGCGCAGGATGTGGTGGTGGTCGGCCCGGCGGATACCACGGCGACCGATGCCCTGCTGCGCGCCGTCGCCCTCAGCGCCGGACCGGACCGCCTGCTGTCGCGCATCGACCCGGACGCCAGCCTGCCCGCGCACCATCCCGCAAGTGGCAAGACCATGGCACAAGGCGCGCCGACCGCGTATCTTTGCCGACAGATGGTCTGCGGCCTGCCGATCACCGACCCGGAGCAGCTCGCCCAGGCCCTGATCGACGCAGGCTGACGGGAACCGGAACGCCAGGAGCCAGAACGAAGGGAGACGGGCTGATGCTGACAACCATCCTGGAAAGCCCGCTGGGGCCGATCCGGCTGCGCATCGATGACGACGCGATCACCGAACTGCGCTGGAATGTGGAGGACACGGGGGACGGGGACGGCACCGACGACGCGGTCACCCCAACCGACACGGCGCTGAAACACCCCCTGATCGCAGAGACCGCCCGGCAGCTCGACGCCTATTTCGCCGGCGACCTGGACAGCTTCGACCTGCCCGTCCGCCCCCAGGGCACCACCTTCCAGCGCCTGGTCTGGCACATCATGCAGCGCATCCCGAAGGGCCACGTCCGCACCTATGGCGGCGTGGCCGAGGAACTCGGCGCCTCCGCCCGCGCCGTCGGCACCGCCTGCGGCCGCAACCCCATCCCCATCATCATCCCCTGCCACCGCATCGTCGCCGCCAACGGCAAGATGGGCGGTTTCTCGGCGGCAGGCGGCGTGGAGGACAAGGTGTGGCTGCTGCGGCATGAGGGGGCGTTGTTGTAGGCGGCGTGCACTAAGATCAAGGTCCCACTGCAACGTGGTTCGGGGTTCCGAACCACAGGACCCCGGACATACACAGACTCCAGAAGCCTGCTATCATGATTCTCATTGTGAAGTCGCGAGTTTGAGAGACCAGTTCGGCTGTCTGGGACAATCATCGGGCATCAAGAACACATGTGTCGCATTCGTCGAAAGGTTCTAAACTCGCACATCGTACCCCGGAGATAATCAGAAGAGGCGTAATCTAAACCCAATTGGATGAGCCAAGCTGATTGACTGACGAATATTTTCTCGTAGGCTCCGAGCGATGCCCGCTGAACATCAAATTGACAGGCAATTCTCGATTTCAGAGGGGGCGAATGACCGTCTGAATCTGGCGTCATTGCGTGTGGGCGTCAAGATTGGCGAAGGCGCCCAGCGTGAGATACAGGCCCAACTCACCGTTACGCCGCAAACCGTCACAGCAAATCAACGGATTGAGAACGGCAATCAAGAAATTAGGCTCGTGATCGCGTTGAGGCGATTGAGCGTTCTATTGCAGCTTGAAGGGGGCGAATTCGATTTTGGTCCCGGCTACAGCGTGCTGGTCGATCCGGAAATCTTCAATACACAGGAAGCTCATCAGACTGAGCGCTCAACGGAAGGCCAAGTTAAGGGAACTGTCAATCTTACGACCCCGAAGAACCAAATTGTCACGGCTGAGGTTGGCACTGGTGGATCTCTGCGCTCCAGCAATACTCACACCCAAAAAGAGACGAGAACACACCGGCGCTACCTTGTTTCGAGGGATACACCCCCGCCTGATGCGAACCCCGACCAGGTCATGCGGTGGCAAATCGGAGCAGACGGCACTGGAGGAGATCCAGAAACGGGGCTTCCCTATCTGAATAGCGACACTTACCTCAACCGGAATGGTCGCTCTCTAGCGACATTTCATGCACTGCGTGGCGGAAATCGAATTGCGGTCAACGTGGCATTGGCTATGCTGCGCGATGATCTCTTCGTCAACTGCGTGGATGAAGCGGGAATCGTCGATGACGACATACTGACGGTAAAAGCGAAACTGGCCCAAATGGCGATTACCCGCGCATTCAATAAGTACGAACACTCAAAAATAGAAGCTGCTATGAAGCCATCAGAAATTCTGATCGATATGAAGCAAAAGGAAACAGTGGTATGACCGATCAGGCAGATAATGAAGACATTGTCTGCGATGTGAAGCTCGATTTGACAACCGTTCATGCGCTGTTTGCCAAAAAAGGAAAGGGCCTGAAGCATTTCGCTCGGGCTGCTGGGTTAGATCCAGCGGAGGACTTTAAAAACATCTCTCTCAATGGTATTCCTCTTGGCAACATGTACATCGGAGAAATGGATTTCTCCGGTTCTGACCTTACGGGTACGGGTATCACTTCCGCCACGCAAGGTGTTGAGAAAGCAATCTTCACTGGCGCCTTTTTTGGCGACCACCCTTCTCTTGATCCTGATGTTATTGCTTTTAACAAGCGCCTGCGCGACGCCCCGAACTTGGCCGCCGCACAAAATATTTTTGGCAACCGCCCACAGCAAGTTCGCCCCGACGTCGTGACATATACTACATTGATTCGCCGCTCCCCGGACATGCACACGATGAGGGAATGGCTTCACCGCATGGTGGAAGCTGGCGTCGCACCCAACGCCCATACCTTCACCACGATCCTCAACAGGACAGAGACCCTGGACGAGGCGCAACACTGGCTTCAGCGCATGGTGGAAGCTGGCGTCGCACCCAACGCCCATACCTTCACCACGATCCTCA
>JARGNO010000010.1:26672-55518 GCA_029213165.1 Minwuia sp. | reverse complement strand
CAGAGACCCTGGACGAGGCGCAACACTGGCTTCAGCGCATGGTGGAAGCTGGCGTTGAACCAGATGAAGTCACTAGATCAATACTCGCAAAGTTGGGAGCGCAAGGACAAAGTCCTGCGTAGACTCAGCTCGCCCGCCCCTTGCCCCCACCCCACCGTCTCCCTACCATCCCGCCAGGCACATCACACATGAACCTCGTTTCACGTGAAACAGGCGGGAGGAAAGATCATGGGGTTGAACACGACGATCACGACGAAATCGGGTGAGGAATTCGGGGGCTATCTGGCGATGCCAAAGTCCGGCAAGGGGCCGGGGGTTGTGGTCATCCAGGAGATCTTTGGCGTCAATGACGTGATGCGCGGCACGGCGGACTGGCTGGCCTCGGAAGGGTTCGTGGCGCTCTGCCCGGACCTGTTCTGGCGCATCGAGCCGGGGATCGAGTTGACCGACAAGACGGAGGCCGACTGGGGCCGCGCGTTCGAATGCTTCAAGGCCTTCGACGTGGCCAAGGGCATGGAGGACGTGCAGGCCACCATCGACGCGCTGCGCCAGGTGGACGGCTGCACCGGCAAGGTCGGCGCCACGGGCTACTGCCTGGGCGGGCTGCTGGCCTATCTGACCATGACGCGGACGGACGCGGATGCGGCCTCCGGGTATTATGGCGTTGGTATTGCCGACATGCTGGACGAGTCGCAGAGCATCACCGGGCCGCTGATCCTGCATGTGCCGACGGCGGACGGCTTCGTGCCGCCGGAGCAGCAGCAGGCAATGCACTCGGCGCTGGACGGCCATGACCACGTCACCCTGTACGACTACGAGGGCCAGGACCACGCCTTCGCCCGCCAGGGCGGCGAGCATTACGATCAGGCCTCCGCCGATCTGGCCAACGGGCGCACGCTGGACCTGTTCCGCAAGGCACTTGGCTGAGGGGATTCGTTTGCCGACCCCGGCCAGCCCTCTCCCCCTCCCGACCACCCATAAGGATAATCCCGTGGGTGGTCGGGAGGGGGAGAGGGCTGGCAGGGGTCAGCACATGAATCGCGAGAGGTCAGGCCGGGGACAGCGAACAAACCCCGAGCGGAACGCCCCTACTTCAGCACTTCCTCGGCGATGATCATCTTGCGGACCTCCGTCGTGCCGGCGCCGATCTCCAGCAGCTTGGTGTGCCGGTAGAGCCGGTTGATCTCGCTTTCCCAGATGTAGCCGATGCCGCCGTGTACCTGCACCGCCAGGTCCAGCACACGGTTCATCATGTTGGCGGCGAACATGACGGAGGCGGCGCTCAGCTTGTGTACATCGCCGCGTCCGCCTTCGCCTTCCACCAGGTTGTTCACTGCCGCGAGGCCGCGATAGGTGAACAGGCGGATGGCCTCCACCCAGGTGTACATGTCGGCAATGTGGGACTGCACCATCTGGAAACTGGCGATGGGCTTGCCGAACTGCTTGCGCTCCCGCGCATACTCCACCGAGAGTTCCAGCGCACGCTCCGAGATCCCGAGGCAGATGGGGGAAATCATTGCCCGCTCCAGGTCCAGCCCCGACATGACGACGACGTGGCCGCGATTCTCCTCACCCACCATGTTCGCGGCGGGGACCCGACAGTCATCGAACACCAGTTCCCCGGTCTGGCTGCCCCTGAACCCCATCTTGTTGAGCTTCTGCGCCACGCTGAAACCGGGAAAGTCCTTCTCCACCACGAATGCGGAGATACCCTTGGCACCCCGGTCGCGGTCTGTCTTGGCATAGACCAGCAACACATCGGCGACGGGGCCGTTGGTGATGTAGAGCTTGCGCCCGTTCAGCACGTAGTCGTCGCCGTCGCGGCGGGCGGTGGTGGCCATGGACCCCAGCGCATCCGACCCTGCCCCCGGTTCGGTCAGGCCGAGTGCGCCGACCAGGCTGCCATCCACCAGACCGGGGATGTAGCGCTTTCGGATGTCGTCATTGCCGTTGCGCAGGATGTTGTTCATGCAGAGATTGTCATGCGCCACCCAGGCAAGCCCCAGCGCCGGGTTCCAGCGGCTGAAAGCCTGCAGCACCAGCCCTGAACCGAAGACGTCCAGTTCCGCGCCGCCAAACTCCGATGGTGCCGTGACACCGAGATATCCCATCTGGCCCAGCGCCCGGAATTCCTTGTCCGGCCACCATTCCTCATCATCCATCCGCGCTGCCAATGGTCCGAGCTGCTCCCGGCCATAGCGGTCCGCCGTGTCCAGGATCTCCACCTGTTCCGGATTGAGGTCGAAGGCCTGCGCCCCCGACAGATTGTCACCCATTTCCATCATCGCCCTCCCCAAGCGAATCTCCGACCGCGATGCGGCCATCTCCCATAACCGACAGGTAGATACCACAATCGACATGGCCGAAGCCTGACTGCAGCACCTTCGGGATCTGCATGTCCCGCTCCGCCGTCTCCGGATTCACGTTCGTCGCGCCGCAGCGGTCGATGCGCGCCAGTCCCTGCAGCCGCGCGCTGCCCATATTCACGGGTTTGCCGACCAGCTCGAATTCCGACCAGGCGGGCATGTCATCGACATAGATGTTCCCGCGAAACCGCATCGGATCCACAGGCTTCCGGGCCACCCGCTCGATATCGCGCAACGTGTTCAGGTTGATCAGGACCGGCAGGCCGACGTCGCTGAGTTCCGCACCGGGGGCGGCCACGAGGCGCGGCGCACCACGCAGTTCCTCCTTCGCCCAGGCAGACAGGAACTGTTCGATCAGACTGCGCCCGATGGGCATGGACAGGTTGCCCCGAGCCACCTGCTTGCCGTCGCGCAGCAGGGTCAGGGTCTGCTCCGCATCGTCGAACTGCGCCTCCAGCGTCGCCAGCCGCTCATGCTGCATCAGCTGCAGATAGCTGGTCTTGGGCAGGTGCTTCGGATCTGCCGGATCGAAATTTGTGGAGCCATGCGCGATGGCCCACTTGCGGTCGAACGGAATGGCCTGCCCGGCGATCAGATCGGTGGCGGTCAGGTCGTCGGCGGAAAGGCCCTTGACCGGATAGCGGCAGAGTCTGGTGATGCGTGTCATGGCGGGAGAGTGTCCCGACCTACCCCACGGATCAAGGGGCAGTCGGACAGACAGGCAACAGAAAGCGGAATCATGCGCACCCCTGCCTTGCGCGAGCGTTGCACAATAACAACATATCGGGTGTCGGGTTGCCCAGCAGGGGACCGGACATCCGAACCGCGCGGCGACGCGCATCATGGCAGGCAAACTCTAGTGAGACGCCGATGACAGGCCCGGAACGGGGTGTCGGACGCGGGCTTGGGAAAGAGGGAAGCATGGACTTCGAGAACTACACGGAACGGGCACGCGGCTTTCTGCAGAGCGCCCAGGGGCTGGCCGTCCGGTCCAATCACCAGCGTTTCACCACGGAGCATCTGCTGAAGGTGCTGCTGGATGACGAACAGGGCATGGCTGCATCGCTGATCGCCGCCGCCGGTGGTGACGCGAAACAGGCACTGCAGCAGACGGAACTGGCGCTGGGCAAGCTGCCGAAGGTCGAAGGCTCCGGTGCCGGGCAGGTCTACCTTGCCCCCGAACTGGCACGGGTCTTCGAACAGGCCGGTCAGCTGGCGAGCAAGGCGGGCGACAGGTTCGTGACCGCGGAGATGATGCTGCTGGCGCTGGCGATGGCCAACGACGGCGAGGCCGCGAAGGTCCTGAAAGCGGCCGGTGTCGCCCCGCAGGCGCTGAATACGGCGATCAATGACATGCGCAAGGGACGCACGGCCGACAGTGCCTCGGCGGAGGACGGCTACGACGCCCTGAAACGCTACGCCCGCGACCTTACAGAGGCTGCGCGGGAGGGCAAGCTGGACCCTGTGATCGGACGCGACGACGAGATCCGCCGCGCCATCCAGGTGCTGTCGCGCCGTACCAAGAACAACCCCGTCCTGATCGGTGAACCCGGTGTCGGCAAAACCGCCATCGCCGAGGGGCTGGCACGGCGCATCATTGACGGTGACGTGCCCGAAGGCCTGAAGAACAAGCGACTGCTGGTGCTCGACCTCGGTGCCATGATCGCGGGCGCAAAGTATCGTGGCGAATTCGAGGAGCGGATGAAGGCCGTGCTGCAGGAAGTGCAGTCAGCGGCTGGCGAGATCGTGCTGTTCATCGACGAGTTGCACACGCTGGTCGGTGCGGGCAAGGCGGATGGGGCCATGGATGCCTCCAACCTGCTGAAGCCTGCCCTGGCGCGCGGTGAGCTGCATTGCATGGGCGCGACCACGCTGGACGAATACCGCAAGCACATCGAGAAGGATGCGGCGCTGGCGCGCCGGTTCCAGCCGGTGTTCATCGCGGAGCCGACGGTGGAGGACACGATCTCCATCCTGCGTGGCCTGAAGGAGAAGTACGAGGTCCATCACGGTGTCCGCATCTCCGACACCGCCATCGTTTCCGCCGCGACCCTGTCGAACCGCTATATCACCGACCGTTTCCTGCCTGACAAGGCCATCGATCTGGTGGACGAGGCAGCCAGCCGCGTGCGGATGCAGGTGGACTCCAAGCCCGAGGAGCTTGAATTGCTCGACCGGCGCGTGATCCAGCTGAAGATCGAGCGCGAGGCCCTGACGAAGGAAAGCGATCAGGCATCGAAGGACCGGCTGCAGAAGCTGGAGACCGAGCTGGCTGACCTGGAGGAGCAGAGCCGGGCGCAGACCGCGCGCTGGCAGGCCGCGAAGGACAAGCTGGGCGAGGCGCAGCACGTCAAGGAAGAGCTGGACCGTGCCCGCAATGATGTCGAGGACGCCAAGCGGCGCGGCGATCTGGCCCGCGCCGGCGAACTCACCTATGGCCTGATCCCGGACCTGGAGCGGAAGCTGGCGGAGGCGGAAGGAAAATGCGCCCCCGCCGGTGTCCGCGAGTCGGTGACGGAGGAGGACATTGCCATCATCGTCAGCCGCTGGACCGGTGTGCCGGTGGAGAAGATGCTGGCCGGTGAACGCGAGAAGCTGTTGCAGATGGAAGCGCGGATCGGCGAACGTGTGATCGGTCAGGAAGATGCGATCAGGGCCGTGTCCCATGCCGTCCGGCGTTCCCGCGCCGGTCTGCAGGACCCGAACCGGCCCATCGGTTCGTTCCTGTTCCTGGGTCCGACCGGTGTCGGCAAGACAGAACTGACCAAGGCACTCGCCGCATTCATGTTCGATGACGACCAGGCCATGGTCCGCATCGACATGTCCGAGTACATGGAGAAGCACGCGGTCGCCCGCATGATCGGTGCGCCGCCGGGCTATGTCGGGTATGACGAGGGCGGTGCCCTGACCGAGGCCGTCCGGCGCAGGCCCTATCAGGTGATCCTGTTCGACGAGGTCGAGAAGGCGCATCCGGATGTCTTCAACGTGCTGCTGCAGGTGCTGGACGATGGTCGTCTGACGGACGGACAGGGGCGGACGGTCGATTTCCGCAACACCCTGATCATCATGACCTCCAACCTCGGCAGTGAGCATCTGGCGGCCCTTGGCCCGGACGATGACGCAACACTGGCAGAGGCACAGGTGATGAAGGCGGTGCGGGCACACTTCCGTCCCGAGTTCGTCAACCGGCTGGACGAGATCATCCTGTTCCACCGCCTCGCAAGGGCGCACATGGGTGGGATCGTCGATATTCAGCTGCATCACCTTCGGGACCTGCTGGCGGAGCGGAAGATCAACCTGGAACTGGACGAGGCCGCCCGCGACTGGCTGGCCGATGCCGGTTACGACCCGGTCTATGGTGCCCGCCCGCTGAAGCGCGTCATCCAGCGTGAGCTGCAGAATGCGCTGGCGGAGCGGATCCTGGCGGGCGAGATCGCCGACGGGACCACCGTGGAGGTCCATGCCGGACCTGACGGCCTGACGTTCGACAAGACAACCGCCGTCGAGGCCGCCTGATCACGCATCCGGATTGCCGTCCCTTGCTCATCCTTTTCCGTTCCGGACCAGGGGTGCGCGTGGGACGGCGCCATCCTGTGTGACAGAAATGCATTCCCCAGGAACCCTGCCCGGCAGTCATGCAGCTCCAGACAAGTCTATTGCCTGACATTGTCGGCAGGGCGTAGACTTCCTCATATCTGAACAGTTTCCAGTAAAACTCTGCAGACTGACGGAATATGCATGAAATGGTTGGGGCGGAGACCATGACACATCCGTATCCGAAGAAGGTGCGTGAATTCCAGAATCATCATTTCGATTCAACGATCTGGAATGACTTCAGGTTCCGGGATGATGACATTGTCATTTCGACCTATGCAAAATCTGGAACCACCTGGGTTCAGCAAATCGTCAGCCAGTTGATATTCAATGGTGAGGAAGGGTTGCCCGTAGCCGAAATGTCGCCATGGATGGACCTCCGCGTTCCGCCCAAGGATGTGAAACTGCCAGAGGTCGAGCAGCAGAGCCACCGTCGCTTTCTCAAGACACACCTGCCCGTTGATGCACTCGTCTTCTCGCCCATGGCCAAGTATATCTACATCGGCCGGGACGGGCGGGACGTCGTCTGGAGCATGTACAACCACCACACCAATGCGAACCAGTTCTGGTACGAGGCATTGAACGATACACCGGGCCGCGTCGGCCCGCCCATCGAATCGCCCCCTGACGACATCAGGACCTACTTCGATGACTGGATGTCGAGGGACGGGCACCCCTTCTGGCCGTTCTGGGAAAATGTCCGGTCTTGGTGGGAGTTGCGGGATCTGCCGAATGTCCTGCTGATCCATTTCGAAAGGCTGAAGGCCGACATGCCGGGCGAGATTCGCCGGATTGCCGATTTCATCGACACCCCCATCGACGAATCCCGGTGGGAAGCCATTCTGGAGCATTGCACCTTCGACTACATGAAGGCCAATGCGACGGCGAGTGTTCCGCTCGGTGGCGCTTTCTGGGATGGCGGTGCTGAGACCTTCGTCCACAAGGGCGTGAACGGCCGCTGGCGGGATACGCTCTCCGCCGCCGCGTCAGCAGCCTACGAGGAAAGAGCGCTGCGTGAACTGGGACGGGAATGTGCCGACTGGCTGAAGACGGGAAGGTCGGGGTAACTGGCCACTTGCCCACGAACTGCCCGAATTTTGCCCCGAATGGCACGCGAGAACCTGTAACCGGGCGCTGCTCCGGAAGCCTGCCTCAGAGCACAATCCGGTCGTCGTCCGGTACGATATTGCTGCCCTGATGCCAGCGATTGGCATTCATTGAGTGTCCAGACGACTTTCGATCCATTGGAATCGCACAACCATGCTGTCAGTTGCTGTTGAGCAGTCTCCGGTAAGAGACATTCCCGGTCGGTGCGAGATCTATAGAGACCTGAATTGACATAATGCGTTACCGGGCGGTCACCTGCGAAGCTCGACCGTTGGCAACAATACCTATAATTTGGATCCTTTATTCGTAGGTAAGGTACACTCCCTTACGATTTTTCAATCGAAGTCAATTTCGATGAAATTCCATTCTAATCAACCCATATTCAGGATGGAAGCGTAGCCAATGCCGCCCTCTCAGCCTTCCTGCTTCGGGGCAGGTTCCTTCAGCCAGCTCTTTATGTCGCGGGCGAACAGGCGCCGGGCGTCAGGTGAGAGGTGGCCGAGCCAGCGGCGCAGGCCGCGACGCAGGTCATCTTCCTCCACATCGCCGTGATGGGCCTGCAACAGCACGTCGCGGTAATCCTCGACCGTATCGAGGCCCCATTCATTGTCCTTCGGGTCGAAGGCGTCGATGCGGGCCTTGACCGACGGGATGCTCAGGACCGCTTCGGCAAGGATCTCGGATTCCAGGTCGAAGCCGCCCCACTCCTGCCACCAGGCTGTACTGCCCTTTCGTCCGAGCAGGTAGTTGTAGACAATCTGTCCCTGGACGCTGCGGGCGCGAGTGCGCGCCTCCTGCTCCAGCCGGGCATTGTCGCGCGTTTCGTCCAGACTGATCTCGGCAACCTTGAACTGGGTCAGCCCACGCTCCACCCAGACCTTCAGGGCCTCCGCGGGGACCGTGACCTCCCCGTACCGGCGACCGGCAGGACCGCCAGATGTGGCTGGGCGGCGGCGACTGCTGTCACCACCGCCCGACCGACGACCACCCTTGGGGCGTTCTGGTTTCACGCTGCTTCCTTGCTGTTCTTGCGCCGCACGACCGCATCGTAATCCGCGATCAGCGCCTCGCAGATACTGCCCGGCGTGAAGCTGTAGGGACCGATCTGCCGCACCGGCGTCACTTCCGCCGCAGTGCCGGTGAGGAAGCATTCCTCGAAGTCCGCCATCTCCTCCGGCATGATCCGCCGCTCGATGATCTCGTATCCGCGCTGCTTCGCCAGCGCGATCACCGTACGGCGCGTGATGCCATCCAGGAAGCAATCCGGCGTCGGCGTGTAGATCTTGCCGTTGCGGGTGAAGAAGATATTGGCACCCGTCGCCTCGGCCACCTGACCACGCCAGTCCAGCATCAGCGCATCGGCAAACCCTTCCTTCTCCGCCGCGTGCTTCGACAACGTGCAGATCATGTACAGGCCCGCAGCCTTGGACTCGACCGGCGCGGTGGCCGGATCAGGCCGACGCCACTTGGAGATCTGCAGCCGGATACCCTGCAACCGCTCCTCCGGTGAGAAGTAGCTCGGCCATTCCCAGACCGCGATGGCCAGATTGATGCGGTTGGCCTGCGCCGACACGCCCATCATCTCGCTGCCGCGCCACGCCACGGGGCGGACATAGCCATCGACAATATTGTTGTCGGCCACGACCTTGCGGCAGGCGGCGTCGATTTCCGCAACGGAATAGGGGATTTCGAAGTCGAGCAGGGCGGCCGACCGGACCAGCCGTTCCGTATGCTCGGTCAGCTTGAAGATCTCACCGCCATAGACGCGCTCGCCTTCAAACACGGAACTGGCATAATGCAGCCCATGCGTCAGCACATGTACATCTGCATCTCGCCACTGGACCATCTCACCATTGTACCAGATCAGACCATCCTGGTCCGCGAAGTTGCTCATTGCCTGCCTCGTTTATACAAATGTGTCGCCTAATGCGCATTGTGAGTAACATTGTAAGGAAACTAAGTCAACATGGTTGACGTATCTTTTTCCCGCTCCCCAAAGCCCGATGATGATGACCCCGCGACCGCCGATTGGGAAGCCTGGTTCGACGGACAGAATCCTCCTGCCGGACGCGACCTGCGGCAGGCAATCGAGATGCTGTTCTTTGCCTATCGGGACTTTACTTCCGATCCCGATCAGGTTCTGGCCACCGTCGGCTACGGCCGTGCACATCACCGGGTGCTGCATTTCGTGGGCCGCAATCCCGATATCACGGTGCAGGACCTGCTGAAGATCCTGAACATCACCAAGCAGTCCCTGGCGCGGGTACTGGGGGCAATGGTGCGCGATGGCTATGTGGCACAGACACCGGGCGCGCGTGACCGTCGGCTGCGCCACCTGTCCCTGACCGAAAGCGGCCAGGCCCTGGATGCAGCCTGTTCCGATCCGCAGCAGAAGCGCGTTGCCCGTGCCTTTCGCCGTGCCGGTCCGGAGGCCGTGGAAGGCTATCGGCGGGTGCTGTCGGAGCTGATCGATGCGGACAGCCGCGACACCATCCTGGGCCAGATCCGCAAGTGAGTATGGGACTGCCGAGAAACACGCATGACTGACGACACCCCGCATATCCTGATCGTTGACGATGACAGCCGGTTGCGTGGCCTGTTGCGCCGCTTCCTGGGTGACAGCGGTTTCCGCATCAGCGAGGCGGCGGACACGGCGGAGGCGGAAAGCCGTCTGGCGGGGATCGAGTTCGACCTGCTGATCCTGGACGTCATGCTGCCGGGGGAGGATGGCCGCCAGTTCGCCAGTCGCCTGCTGGGCACCGGACGGCAGGTCCCGATCCTGATGCTGACCGCGCTTGGCGATGCGGATGACCGGATCGCGGGACTGGAAACCGGTGTCGATGACTATCTGACCAAGCCGTTCGAGCCGAAGGAACTGTTGCTGCGCATCCGTGCCGTCCTGCGGCGCGGGGCCAGGCGACCTGTCGCGCAGGTGCTGGGTTTCGGCGACTTCCGCTTCGACCGCGCCACCAACCGCCTGACCCGCGACGACACGCCTGTGCGCCTGACCAGCGGCGAAGCGGCGTTGCTGCAGACCCTCGCGGCCCGGCCCGGTGAAACCATCAGCCGGGAAACACTTGCAGGTGACGCGGGGGATCCGGCAGGGCGCGCCATCGATGTGCAGGTCACCCGCCTGAGACGCAAGCTGGAGGATGACCCGCGTCAGCCGACACACCTGCAAACCGTGCGCGGCGAAGGCTATGTCCTCTGGGCCACGGCAGTGAATTCATGACGGACAGGACGGTCGCTGCCAGCAGGTTTTCCGGATGCGCGTGACCCTGCCATTGCTGGGGCGTATGCGGCAGCTTATGCCGAAGCGGCTGTTTCCACGCGCGTTGCTGATCATCATCCTGCCTCTGGTTCTGGTGCAGGCGATGGTGGCCTGGTTCTTCTACGAACGGCACTGGAAGTCGGTCTCGGCGCATATGGCATCCGGCGTGGTGGGCGAGATCATGCTGGTGCTGGACAGCATGTCCACGGCGGAGAACCGGGCGGAGCGCGCCTGGCTGGCACAGGCCGCGCAGGACAAGCTGCGACTGCGCGTCGAGTTCGTCGGCGGCGCAAGGCTGAGCAACCCGGTACGCGGCGCGGATATCGATCCCGGCGACTATTCGCTGAAGGACCGGATGTTCGCCCAGTTCATCGCCCGCAGCGTCACCTATCCCTTCGTTATCGACACGGGATCGGAGGCCCGGCGACTGGGCGTCAGTATACAGTTGCCGGACGGCGTATTGCATGTCTCGACCCGTGACGAACGGCTCTATTCGCTGACCATCAACATCCTGATCATCTCGATGATCACCACATCGCTGGTGGTGCTGTTCATTGCCGTGCTGTTCCTGCGCAATCAGGTACGGCCGATCCGCTGGCTCGCCTCCGCCGCCGAACGCTACGGCAAGGGACAGGAAGCCCCCGACTTCCGCCCCAGTGGCGCGCTGGAGGTGCGGCAGGCCGCGCGCAACCTGCTGGAAATGAAGAACCGCATGACCCGCCAGATCGAACAGCGCAGCGAGATGCTGGCCGGTGTCAGTCACGACCTGCGCGCGCCGCTGACCCGGATGAAGCTACAGCTCGCCATGCTGGGTGAAGACCCGGAGATCGAGGACCTGCGCAGCGATGTGAACGACATGCAGCGCATGGTCGATGGCTATCTGGCCTACGCCCGTGGCCAGGACCAGGAACCGGCAGAACCGCTGGACCTCGCCGCGCTTGTCAGGGTGGTGGCCGATGACACCCGGCGCCAGGGGGCGGCTGTCACGGACAACATCAGCGGCGACCTGCAGATGATCGGCCGTCCAAACGGCCTGAAACGCTGCCTGACCAACCTGATGGAGAACAGTCGCCGCCACGCCGACAACATCGACCTGCTGGCGGAGCGTCGGTCCAACCAGATCTACATCCAGATCGATGACGACGGGCCGGGCATTCCCGCCGACCGGCGCACGGAAATGTTCCGCCCCTTCCGCCGTCTGGACGACGCGCGCGGCCCGGACACCGGCGGCGCAGGGCTGGGCCTGACCATCGCCCGCGATGTGGTACGCCGCCACGGTGGCGAGATCAGGCTGGGCGCATCCGACAGGGGCGGGCTGCGGGTGGAGCTTCGGTTGCCGGTGTAGGTCATTTCGATGTCCGGTCCGCGCCCAGAGTCACATCCACATCGGCACAATGGACACCACCAGCAGCAGCCCGAGCAAGCCGTTCAGCAGCCGCCACTGTCCCTCCGTCTTCAGCAACTGCGCCAGCATTGCCCCGACGCCGCACCAGAGGGTGAGCGCCGAAGAGCCGCAGACCATGAACACCAGCGCCATGACCAGTGCTGCCAGCACCGGATCGCTCATCCCGCCGGCAAAGGCGGCGCTTGCGCCGAAGGCCATGGCCCAGGCTTTCGGATTGACCGAGACGAGCATCAGGCCTGCCACATAGCTGTAGGGCCTGATCTCCACATCGCCCGCAGAGCCGGGCGCACCATTGCTGGCTGTCCGCCACGCCAGCCAGAGCAGATAGGCCGATCCACCAAGCCGCATCGCAAGCTCCAGCGCAGGCACCGCCTCCAGCAGGCTGGCCAGCCCGAAGCCGGCGCAGAAGACAAGTGCCGCCAGCCCCGACACCATCCCCGCGATCAGCGGCAGGCTGCGGCGCACACCGAAGTTCATGCCTGATGCGGTCGAAAGGGTGGTCGCGCCACCGGGCGTGATCGTGGTGACGACAGCGAAGAGGATCAGGGCAGACAGGGTTTCCATGGACACGCACTTCCCGATGCAGTTCCGCGAACCGGGTCGCCCGGCTTGCAGGATCAACTGAGTGCGAAAGTTGTCATCAGACAAACGAATTTATTTTATTGACCCATAAATTCTACTAATATCAAACCGTGAACACGAACCTCGATATCGGGCTGGTCCGGGCCTTCGCCCTGATCGCGGAGACCGGCAGCATGACCCGCGCCGCCGAACTGCTCGGTGTCTCGCAGGGGGCCGTGAGCCAGCGGATCCAGCGACTGGAGGAACTGCTGCGCTGCACCCTGTTCACCCGCGGCAAGCGCAGCCTGAGCCTCTCACCACAGGGCCAGCGACTGCTGCCCGCCTGCCACAGATTGCTGCAGGCCAATGATGCCGTCATCTCCGAAATCCTGCCGCAAGCAGTCACGGGCAAGGTTCGCTTCGGTGTCCCCTTCGACCTTGTTCCGCTCTACCTCCCTCTGGCCCTGCGCGGCTTCTCGGTGACCTGCCCCTCGGTCGAGGTCGAGGTCGTGACCGCTGCCTCGCCCGAACTGAAGCGGATGTTCACACGGCGTGAAGTTGACCTGGCCCTGCTGGAGGAACCCGTGGAGCGGATTTCCGGGGAGTGTCTCTCGGTCGAATCCTTGCACTGGATCGCCGGTCCGGAGGGAAACGCAGGGTTCCAGCGTCCCCTGCCGCTGTCGATCATCAGCGAGACCTGCGCCTTTCGCCCGGCCATGATCGGGAGTCTGCAGGCGGCAGGAATCGACTGGCGACCGGTGCAGGAAAACGGTAGCATCGACGCGACCATGGCCGTGGTCCGCGCCGGACTGGCGGTCTCGACGTCGCTGCGGGCCGCAGTGCCGGCTGACATCATGATCCTCGGCCCCGAAAGCGGGCTGCCCGACCTGCCCCGATACGCCATCAGCCTGTTCGCGGGACGGACAGGCGAAAGTCCTGCCGTGGCAGAACTCGCCCGTCACGTCCGGGATGCCGTCAGGACGCGATAGCGTCCGTGCAGCGGTTGCAGATGTCCTGGCTCTCGGTGACTTCCGGCAACACCATCCAGCAACGCTGGCACTTGCCGCCTTCGGCGAGGGCAGGAACCACGGCGACGCCTTCCACATCCTCCAGCGTGAAGGCACCTTCCGGTGCCGGATCGGTGCTGATGCGGATATCGGAGGTGATGCAGATCTCCGCCACGTCGAGGCCGTCCAGCAGCGCCGCGTCCTCCGCCGAGACATGCACGACCGGTGCAGCCTGAAGGCTGGCGCCCATCCGCTTCTCCCGCCGTTCCACCTCCAGTGCGCCGGTGACGACACGGCGGATACGGGCGATACGGTCCCAGCGGGCTGCCAGATTGTCGTTCAGCCACTCCGCCGGAATTTCCGGGAACAGCTTCAGATGCACGCTGTCGGACGGATCATTGTAGCGGCTCTGCCAGACTTCCTCTGCCGTGAAGCTGAGGATCGGCGCGAACCAGGTCACCAGCGCATGGAACAGCCGGTCGAGCACGGTGCGCGCGGCACGACGGCGGGTGGAACCGGCCGGATCGCAATAGAGCGCGTCCTTGCGCACATCGAAATAGAACGAGGACAGCTCGACCGTGCAGAAGTTGAACAGTTCCACGTGGATGCGGTGGAAATCATAGACATCGAGGTTGCGCCGCAGGTCGCGATCCATCACCGCCAGGCGATGCAGGATGTAGCGCTCCAGTTCCGGCATCTCCGTCACCGGAAGCTCTTCCTCCGCCGACCAGCCGTCCAGATTGCCCAGCAGGAAACGCATGGTGTTGCGCAGGCGACGATAGGAATCCGCCGTCGACTTGATAATGTTCGGGCCGAACCGCAGGTCTTCGGAGAAGTCCGCCGCCACGACCCAGAGCCGCAGGATATCGGCGCCATACTGCTTCATGACTTCCTGCGGAGAGATCGTGTTGCCGACCGACTTCGACATCTTCTCCTTCTTCTCGTCCAGCAGGAAACCGTGGGTCAGCACACCCTTGTAGGGCGCACGGCCACGGGTGCCGCAGCTTTCCAGCAGGGACGAGTGGAACCAGCCGCGATGCTGGTCGGAGCCTTCCAGATAGAGGTCAGCCGGCGTCTGCAGGTCATCACGCTTCTCAAGGCAAAAGGCATGCGTGGTGCCGGAATCGAACCAGACATCCAGGATATCCCGCGCCTGCTCGAAGTTCTCCGGATCATGCTCCGGCCCCAGAAAGACGGATGGATCGGATTCGAACCAGGCGTCGCAGCCATCGCGGGCAATCGCCTCCACGATACGTGCATTGACCGCCGGATCGCGCAGCGGTTCGCCGTTACGCTTGTCGACGAAGACCGTGATCGGCACGCCCCAGACCCGCTGCCGCGACAGCAGCCAGTCGGGCCGCCGCGCAATCATGTCCCGCAGGCGGCGCTGGCCGGAGGCAGGATAGAAGGCGGTCTCGTCGATGGCCTTCAGCGCCGTCTCCCGCAAGCCGTTCTTCTCCATGGAGATGAACCACTGCGGCGCATTGCGGAAGATCAGCGGTGCCTTGGAGCGCCAGCTGTGCGGGTATGAATGCACGATCTTGCCATGCGCCAGCAGGCCGCCGTGCTCGGTCAGGGTCTCGATCACCGGGCCATGCGCCTTGAACACATGATGCCCGGCGAAATGCGGCACATGCGGATAGTAGACACCGTCCGGCCCCACCGTGTCCGGCACCTCGACACCATGCTCGCGGCCAAGGTCAAAGTCCTCCGCGCCATGGCCTGGCGCGATATGGACAAAGCCCGTGCCCTGCTCCGTGGTGACATAGTCGGCGGGCAGCAGCCGGTCCTCATAGGTATAGCCAATGTCGCTCAGCGGATGGCGGCAGACGGTTCCGGCAGGGTTGGTCACGGCGGCGACGCGGGTCCAGGAGCTGATCCCGGCCTTCGCGCGTACTTCTTCCGCCAGGGCATCGGCCAGCGCCAGTTTCTCCCCCACGACAGCAAGGGAGCCTTCCTCGACAGCGTCCACCTGATAGACGCCGTAGGCGATCTCCTCCCCATAGGCCAGCGCCCGGTTGCCCGGGATCGTCCAGGGGGTCGTGGTCCAGATCAGGATCGATGCGCCTTCTAGTGCCGGATCCTCCGTGCGGATGACCGGGAACCGGACCCAGATGGTGAAGGACGTATGGTCGTGATACTCGATCTCCGCCTCGGCGAGACTGGTCTTTTCCACCACCGACCACATCACGGCCTTGGACCCCTTGTAGAGGGAGCCATCCATCAGGAACTTCAGCAGTTCGCTGACCGTCACCGACTCGGACTCATAGGCCATGGTCAGATAGGGGCGTTCCCAGTCACCGAACACGCCCAGACGCTTGAACCCGTCACGCTGCACGTTGATCCAGTGATCGGCGAAGTCGCGGCATTCCTTGCGGAACTCCTTCAGCGGCACCTCGTCCTTGTTCTTGCCGGCCTTGCGGTATTTCTCCTCGATCTTCCATTCGATCGGCAGGCCGTGACAGTCCCAGCCCGGCACGTAGTTGGCGTCGAAACCCAGCATCTGACGCGACCGGTTGATCACGTCCTTCAGGATCTTGTTCAGCGCGTGCCCGGCATGGATGTCACCGTTCGCGTACGGCGGCCCGTCATGCAGGATGAACTTCTCCCGCCCCTTCGAGCTTTCACGCAGCTTTCCCCAGATATCCATGTCGTACCACCGCTTCAGGATCTCCGGTTCCTTCTGCGGCAGGCCCGCGCGCATCGGGAAATCGGTCTTCGGCAGGAAGACGGTGTCCTTGTAGTCCTGGGTCATGTCTGAAACTCGTTTGTGGTCTGCCGCGGCAGGAATCACTGGCGCGCGGCACATTCTTCATCGGGATGGTGGTCAGAAAGGCAGATTGGCCCGGCCCTGAGTATTACAGGACCGGGTTGATAATTCGCCGGACGGCTGAGCCTGCATCCATGAAACGTTGCATGAGCGGGCTTTTACCAGCGCGCCGCGGGGATGTCGAGGCAACGGGCCCGCATCGCCGCATCCAGGGCAGCCCGCTGGTCCAGCAGGCTGCGATACCAGTCGAGGCGTGCCGTCACGTGATCATCCAGCAGTCGCTCCCGCGCCACATAGGCATGGGCGTTGCGCACCAGCCGCCGACGCAGCGACCGGTCCCCGATCAGGGCCCTGAGTTTCAGGCCGAACTGGCGCGGCGTCCGGAAGATCAGCCCGGTCTCATTGTGCCGGATTGTCTTCTCGTAGACCGTGGGCGCGGCCAGGACAGCCGTGCCTTCTGCCGCAGACTCGATGAACTTCAGATCCGATTTCAGGCGGTTCTTCGGCGAATCCGACAGCGGCAGCAAGGCGATATCCGCCTGCCCCAGCAGTTCGCGGTACCGGTCATGCGGGCAGGTCGGGTGAAACACCTTCTGCCCCGTCTCCAGCGCCTCGAAGAAGCCCCGGTCATGCACGACCGTCACCCGCACACGGTCACCGAAGATCCGCAGAACATTGTTCAGTTCCGCCATGACAGGCTGCCAGTCCTCTTCCCGGTTCAGGGCGCCGAAGAAGAGGGTGACCGGTTGGCCAAGCGATCCTTCCGGCTCCCGCAACGGGGGGACATTGGCAAGCTGGTTGGGAAAGACACCCACCGTCGGATTATGCTGGCGGATGAATGCGCCAAGTGCATCGGTGGAAGTCTGGACGGCATGACTGGTACGCAGACAGAAGAAATTCGTCTGCAGCACCATCGGCCAGATACGCGGGTCATCGTCCCATTCGGAAATCACCAGATGGCCCTGCCGCAGCAGTTTCAGATGATCATCCGCGCGGGCCGGTTCCAGGATCTGGCGCTGCCAGACAAAGACGGACTCCTCGCCCGGCTCCGGTTGCTTCATTGCCTGTCCGCTGCCGAAGACATGGCATCTGACACCGGGCAGGCGAGACAGCGCCGCTGCCGGTTGATGCACGCGGATATCATTGACCGCCGCCACCGGACGCAGGGTGAAGAACTGGATCAGCATGGCTCAGTCAGTCTCTCTGATCCCGGACCGTCGCCGAATCCGCCCCGACGGAGCGCTACTTGCTGGTTTCCGGAACCGTGCCCTTGGCACTGCCACCGCCAGACTTGCCCGCAGCTGTCTTGCCTCCGGATTTCTTCGCCTTCGGTGGCGTTCTCTCTGCAGCGGCTTCCGTATCGAAGACCAGCTTGCCCTGTTCCAGCCGGATCTTGACGTGTCCGCCCTTCTTCAGGGTGCCAAACAGCAGTTCCTCGGCCAACGGCTGCTTGATGTTCTCCTGAATCACACGCGCCAGCGGACGGGCACCGAATTCGGGCGTATAGCCCTTGTCAGCCAGCCAGGTACGGGCCGCATCCGTCATGGAAATCGTCACGTCACGGTCGGAGAGCTGGGCCTCAAGCTGCAGCACGAACTTGTCGACGACGCGACCGACAACCTCTGGTGCCAGCGGCGCGAAGGGAATGATCGCGTCCAGACGATTGCGGAATTCCGGCGTGAACAGCTTCTTGATCGCCTCCGAATCCTCGTCGGAGCGCATGCCGCGGTTGAACCCGATGGCGTGTTTCTGCATCTCCGCCGCACCGGCATTGGTGGTCATGATCAGCACGACATTGCGGAAGTCGATCTTCTTGCCGTTGTGGTCGGTCAGCTTGCCGTGGTCCATCACCTGCAGCAGCAGGTTGAAGACATCCGGATGTGCCTTTTCGATCTCGTCCAGCAGCAGCACCGAATGCGGGTGCTGGTCCACGCTATCGGTCAGCAGACCGCCCTGGTCAAAGCCGACATAGCCCGGCGGCGCACCGATCAGACGGCTGACGGTATGGCGCTCCATGTACTCCGACATGTCGAAGCGATGCAGGGTCAGACCCATGGTATCGGCGAGTTGCTTCGCCGCCTCCGTCTTGCCGACACCGGTCGGACCGGAGAAGAGGTAGGAACCGATGGGCTTCTCCGGTTCACGCAGCCCGGCGCGCGAAAGCTTCACGGCGGATGCCAGCGCTTCGATGGCCACGTCCTGACCGAAGACGACGCGCTTCAGGTCCTCCTGCAGGTTGGCCAGGACATTCTCGTCCTTCTTGGTCACGGATTTCGGCGGAATGCGGGCGATCTTGGAGACAACAGACTCCACATCGCGCACGCCGATGACCTTCTTGCGACGGCTCTGCGGCTTCAGCATCTCTGCCGCGCCCACCTCGTCGATCACGTCGATGGCCTTGTCGGGCAGTTTCCGGTCGTTGATGTAACGGGCCGAAAGCTCGACCGCCGAACGGATCGCATCACTGGTATAGCGGACGCCGTGATGCTCCTCGTAATACGGCTTCAGGCCGTTCATGATCTTGATCGCGTCCTCGATCGTCGGCTCGTTCACGTCGATCTTCTGGAAGCGGCGCAGCAGCGCCCGGTCCTTCTCGAAGTAACCGCGATATTCCTTGTAGGTGGTGGAGCCGACACAGCGGATCGTGCCGGAAGCCAGTGCAGGCTTCAGCAGGTTCGATGCATCCATGGCCCCGCCGGAAGTGGCACCGGCACCGATCACGGTGTGGATCTCGTCGATGAACAGGACCGCATTGTCGATCCCCTCGATCTCCCGCATCACCGCCTTCAGCCGCTCCTCGAAATCACCGCGATAGCGGGTCCCGGCCAGCAGCGCGCCCATGTCGAGCGCGTAGATCGTCGCCGTGGCAAGCACGTCGGGGACGTTGCCCTCCACAATGCGCCGGGCCAGGCCTTCGGCAATCGCCGTCTTGCCGACGCCGGGCTCGCCGACATAGAGCGGATTGTTCTTGGTGCGGCGGCACAGGATCTGGATGGTCCGGTCGATCTCCATCGCCCGACCGATCAGCGGATCGATCTTGCCAGCCCGCGCCTTCTCGTTCAGGTCGACGCAATACTGGGCCAGCGCCTCGTTCTCCGGGGCCTCCGCCTCGTTCTCTCCGGCTTCCTCCATGCCGTCGTCCTCACCCTCGTCCTCGGGATCGTCCGAACCGCGCACGGCACGCTCCGCATTCAGGCCGGGCGCCTTGGCGATGCCGTGACTGATGTAGCTCACGGCATCCAGCCTGGTCATGTCCTGCTGTTGCAGGAAATAGGCAGCATGGCTTTCGCGCTCGGCGAAGATCGCGACCAGGATATTGGCGCCGGTCACTTCCTCCCGGCCCGAAGACTGCACATGGATCAATGCGCGCTGCACGACCCGCTGGAAACTCAGCGTCGGCTTCGCGTCTTCCTCCAGCGTCTGCGCCAGATCCTTCAGATCCTCGTCAATGAAACGCGTCAGTTCCTGCGCCAGCTTCCCCAGGTCCACATTGCACGCACGCATGACCGCGACCGCATCCGGATCGTCGATCAGACTGAGCAGCAGATGCTCCAGCGTCGCATATTCGTGATTGCGTTCACCGGCCAGATTGAGGGCACGGCGCAGGGTTTCTTCGAGATGTCTGGAGAGCGATGGCACGCGTCTATTCCGCCTTCTCAAGGGTACATTGCAGGGGGTGCTGGTTCTCACGGGCGAGGTTCATCACCTGGGTGACCTTTGTTTCCGCAACCTCGTACGGAAAGATTCCACAGACGCCGACGCCCTTCTGATGCACGTGCAGCATGATCTGCGTCGCCGCATCGGCATCCTTGTTGAAATAGCGCTGCAGCACAT
The DNA here is from genome assembly GCA_029213165.1 of Minwuia sp. Taxonomy (GTDB): domain Bacteria; phylum Pseudomonadota; class Alphaproteobacteria; order Minwuiales; family Minwuiaceae; genus Minwuia. Next base: position 35,603 of record JARGNO010000010.1, on the reverse strand, counting down.
AGACGACGAATTCCATCGGCGTGTAATCGTCATTCAGCATCAGTACGCGCCACAGGGACGGTTGCTTCGTCCGCGGCCGCGTCTTGGTCACGACCCCGATCTCGTTGTCGCTGTCGTTATCGTTGCGCTTGTCGGTCATGTCTCCGACGGCTCTCCCGAAATTCCTGATGAAAACAGTATGGTGGAACGGACCGATGCGAAAGGGGGATCGGCAAGAATTGCGCGCCGGACCTTGTCCGTCCGGCATCAGGGTCATATAGGTCGCGTTCCGTGTCAGGCTAGGCACGAAGCCATTCAAAAGTGCTTCTTGGGCGACGGACTTGCGAAATTAGGGTAACTCCACCATGGACCCCGAATCATGCTTGGGCTAAATTCTTGACGAATCGACGCATTTCAAGGCTCGGGGGCCGCGCCAGTTCATGACGGTTGAACGACATTGGGGACGTTTCGCGCTGCTGGTCGTGGCATCGCTTGTCATGGCCTCCTTCGCCGCACCGGCTGCGGCCAAGCGCGTCTACACCGGCATCGTCGTCGACCAGGCGACAGGGCAGACCCTCTATGCCCACAAGGCCGACCAGACCGTTCATCCGGCCTCACTGACCAAGATGATGACGCTCTACATGCTGTTTGACGCCGTGCGTCAGGGCAAGCTGAGCATGGATACGCCACTGCGCGTTTCGCGCAACGCCGCGGGCAAGCCTGCTTCGAAGCTGGGCGTGCGCAGCGGATCGACGATCCGGGCACGGGATGCGGCACTCGCCCTGATCGTGAAATCCGCAAATGACGTGGCGACGGTGGTGGCCGAGGCGCTGGCCCCGAACGAGGTTGTCTTTGCCCGCCGCATGACCGCGCAGGCCCGCAAGCTGGGGCTGGTCAGCACCAGTTTCCGCAATGCCAACGGCCTGCCGAACCGTCATCAGGTCACAACCGCCCGCGACATGGCAAATCTGGCCATCGCCCTGCAGCGCGATTTCCCGGACCTGTTTCCCCTGTTCGCCACCCGCACGTTCACATGGAAGGGGCGCACATATGGCTCCACCAACAACCTGCTGGGCCGAACCAGGGGCGTGGATGGCATCAAGACCGGCTATATCAACGCATCCGGCTTCAATCTGGTGACCACAGTCGCGCGCGACGGGCGACGGCTGGTGGCCGTTGTCATCGGCGGGCGTACTGCCGCGCGCCGTGACCGGCAGATGCAGAAGCTGATCGGCATGGGATTCCGCCGCGCCGCGGATCAGGAAAAGTCCGGCACGTTGCTGGTCGCCGCTGATCTGCCCCCGGCCCGTCCGGGCAGCCGCGGCGAGTCGTCGGTGCTGGCCAGCCTGCGCAGCATCAACCTGATCTCGGAGGCCAATGCCGCCGCCCCTGCTGAGATGCCAGTGGCCAGGCAGGACGGTGACCATGGAATCCAGGTGGGGGCCTTCGGGTCGACCAAGCGCGCCAACCGCGCCATTCGGCAGGCTGTTGCCGCCGCACCAGACCAGTTGCGCAACCATCCGATTGACCTGAACAGGGTCAGGACCAGCAAGGGCAGCCTTTATCGGGCTCGCCTGCTTTCTTTCAATGCGACGGAGGCACGTGCAGCCTGCCGCGCGCTGAAGGCCAAGCGGATGGACTGCATGGTACTGCGCAGCGACCGCTGAACAGTCATGTCCGTGACCCGCTGGCTCTGGGTCCGCCACGCGCCGACGGACCCGGACGGTCGGGTCATCGGCCAGACCGACATCCCGTCACTTGCCCCGGACAGCGACAGCCTGATCCGCACCGCCGCAATGCTGCAGGGCGCGGACGTGATGCTCAGCAGCCCCCTCGCCCGCTGCCGCGCGACAGTCGAGACGCTGCGCACAGTCAGCCCGGTGTTGCCTGAACCTGTATTCGACGCGGGATTGATGGAGCAGGACTTCGGCGTCTGGGAGGGCCGCCCCTACAGTGCAATCACCGCATGGGATGGTCTGGACCTGCAGGCAATGGCTGCCGTGAAACCACCGTCGGGCGAGAGCTTTCTGGATCTGCTCGAACGCACGCAGGCTCTGATCAATCGTGAAGGCACGCGTTTCAGCGGACGGACCATTGCAGTCCTTGCCCATGCCGGCGTCATCCGTGCCGCCATCACGCTGGCACTCGACATGCCTCCCCATCGCGGTCTCAGCCTCATGATCGATCCGCTGTCCGTCAGCGCCCTGACCAATCACGGCGACGGCGGCTGGGGCGTGGAATACATCAACCGGATCTGAGCGGCAGGCTGCCCTCCAGCTCCAGCAGGAACTGCTTGGTCCCGATGCCGCCGCCGAATCCGGTGAGCGCCCCGTTTGCGCCGATCACCCGGTGACAGGGGATGATCACAGGCAGCGGATTGGCACCGTTCGCGGCACCCACTGCCCGGCTTGATTTCGGCGCCCCGATCCTGCCCGCCAACGCGCCATAGGTCGTGGTCTGGCCAAACGGAATGGTGCGCAACTGGCCCCAGACCCGTTTCTGGAAATCGGTGCCATGCAAGGTCAGCGGCAGATCGAATGCCTGCAACTCCCCGGCAAAGTAGGCCAGCAGTTGCCGCTTCACCTCCCCGAACGGCGCGTCTGACCGGTGCCAGGCAGAATGGGGTCCGAACGCCTTGTGCCCGCCCGGAAAACTGAGGAAATGCAGCGACGCGCTGTCGCCCGCAAGCAGGAGCGCCCCGATCGGCGTTTCGAGCCAGGTGTAACTGAGCGGGATGTTCTTCATCGCCGCGCCGTCCGAAGGGAAGAAGGCGGGCGTCCGTAGAGTTCGGAGAATGCCGCATTGAAACGCCGCAGGCTGCCGAAACCGGACCGGAGAGCGATCTCCGTCATCGGCAGTTCACTCTCTGCCAGCAGGCGCTTGGCGCGCTGGATACGGACAGTTCGGGCAACCTGGACCGGACTGGCCCCGACATGACAGGCGAACAGACGGCTCAGGTGACGGGTGCCGACACCAAGCCGGTCTGCCAGTTCAGGAACCGTGCCCGCGTCGAGAGCACCATCCTCGATCAGGCGCAGCGCCCGTGAAACCGTTGTCCGGGTCCCGTTCCATGCGGCGGAGAACGGCGCGGTCTCCGGCCGGCACCGGAGGCAGGGGCGATAGCCCGCCCGCTCCGCCGCCGCAGCGCTGGGGAAGTAACTGACATTCCGGGTCAGGGGCTGCTTCACCGGACAGACGGGTCGGCAGTAGATCCGCGTGGTCCGCACCGCAGTGAAGAACCGCCCGTCGTATGCGGGATCCCGGCGCAGGCGCGCCGCATTGCATGTGTCGAAATCAAGCATGGCCGCAGTCTACAGCCCGGCTGAATACCAGGCGAGAGCCAGCCGGTGATCAGGTCCGGATCCAGCCAGCGAAATCCTTCCCGGCGACCATCAGGATGGCTGGATCTCGAACTGAAGGGCATCTTCATCGGCGAACAAGGTGGCAGGGCCGGGATCGGTTCCGGGTTCCTGAGTAACGCCGTACTGCCTGGGGGAAGTCTTCGCAGGACTGAACACCGTGACCCTTCAACTTCAGCGCCCCATGTCGCATTGGCTCTCCGGTTCGTCGATCCCCAGGGTGTCGAGATTGTTGGTCCGGTGCAGGAAACCCTCCACCGGGGCGCGGGCGACGACATGGTTGTGGGTGGCGAGCAGCATCGGCTGACGCAGTTGATTGTCCCATGGGCGGAAACTCAGGCGGTTCCCCTTGAAGCCGTCGAGCACCAGTTCCCCCGATAGCAGATGATCACGAAGGGTCGCGAAATCCGCGCTCCCGTTGCGTTGCACGGCAGTCGCCACCGCCTTCACGGCCAGCCAGGCAGCCCAGTCCGGATCGCGCATCGGGCGGCCCGCCTGATCCTGAAACCGGTTCTCCAGTTGCGGGGCGCCATGGCGCGACCAGGACCAGTGCCAGGCCAGCCCGGCCAGCCCCTCGGTGCCAACAAGCGGGCGCGGATCGACCATCTGGTAGTTCAGATTGCGGGCGAACTCACCATCGCTGTCGGCGACGAATATCACATCGTGATCGGACCCCTGGGTCAGCAGCAGCGGGTTGTTCACCTCCCGCTGCCGGGGGTCATTGCTCAGCACGAAAGCACGCTCATCCCCGATCTTCAGGCCATAGCGCGCGGCACTGCGCCGGAAGGCCGCGGCCATTGCCCTGTCAGCCGCCAGCGGCCCCACCAGCATCAGCACCTCCCGCCAGCGGCGCAGCGCGAGAAATTGCCCGACCGCGTCGGCCCGCATGGCTTCGCTCGGTGCGACATGCAGCAGATTGGACCGGCAATCCGCTGCGCGCAGGCTGTCCGCCGATGCACGGATGTTGAAGAGCAGGGCTTCACTGCCCGCAAGTGCCCCAGAAACAGACGCGATCTCCGGTGCAGGCAGATCAAGGATGATGAAGCGTATGCCCCGCGCAAGCATGGCCTGTGCCGCAGCGATCAGATCATCGCCACGTGCGCGTTGCCGGTCCACCGCGAAGGTCGTCCCGGTCGCGGCGCCGTGCCATTTCACCTCTCCCAGCGCCACCTCCGCGCCCGCATGGGGACGTCCCAGGGGCTGCGTCAGGAAGGCCGCGAAGGTGCGCGACCGGCGATAGTCGCGATCCCCCTTCAGTTCCAGAAGGCCGACGACCAGTTCATCCGCCCAGGTGGCCGATCCAGGCAGCAACAGCAACAGCGACAGCAGCGCCAGCAGACCGGCGACGAATCCCCGGGCCGGGTCAGTCATCGATCAGGACGGTATGCGGCACCCGCCCGACAGGCACGGACCGCACGGCGCGGCGGCGTTCCATGTCTATGACCGTCATGTCGTCACTCAGGCCATTGGCGACATAGAGCAGGCTGCCGTCCCGGTTCAGGGTGGCGTTCCACGCCCGGTTGCCGACCAGCACCAGATCCGTCACCTGCCGCGCGGCGACATCGACGAAAGCCACGTGATTGGCCCGCCCCATCGCGATGACGGCGGTCCTGCCATCACGGGTCATGGTGATCCCGACCGGAGTCACGTCTTCCGGCCGCAAGCCCCTTGGTGGTTCGAGCGCAAGCGTTGCCGAAACCGTGTTCGTGGCAACATCAATGATGGAAACGGAAGCGGCGAGTTCGTTCGACACCCAGAGTTCCTGCCCGTCGGGTGTCAGCGCAAAGCGGCGCGGCCTCTGCCCGACCAGGATATTGGCCCGGATGCTGCCACTGGCCAGATCGACCACATGCACCAGATTCGCGACTTCGGACGATACATAGACCGTCCGGCCATCCGGATTGGCCAGAATGCCTTCCGGCTCCGCGCCAACCTCGATCGTGGTCAGCCCGGCGACCGCATCATCTTCCGCGCCGTCCTCGTCGTTCTCCGCCTCGCCCTCTTCCTCTTCCTCCTCATCGGCCAGCGGCTCATCGCTTGGCTCCGCCACATCCAGATCGGGCTTCGGACCCCGCTCGCGGAAATAGGTGGCGAGGTCGAGAATGCCGAGCTTGGCATCATCCTCCATGGAGATGAGGAGCGTGCCGCCGTCCGGAGAGAAGTCGAACAGCTCCGGGTCATCAATTCCCGTGATCCGGTCGGTCAGTTGCAGTGTCGCGACATCGATGATGTCGATGGCATCGCCGTCACCACAGGCAACGAAGATCCGCGCCCGCGCCGGGTCGAACTGCAGGTGCCGTGGCCGCGCCGCAGTACCGATACGTTTCACAACCTCCAGCGTCCTGCCGTCCAGAACATGGACGGCATTGTCCTTCTCGCTCGAAACAAAGACCAGACCGGTATCCTTCGCAGCAACCGGCAGGGCCAGCCCGAGTGCCAGTGCGCACCCCAGCGTCGCGCGGAACAGCCAACCGAAGACCATGTCTCCTCCCCCTGCAAGATGCCGACTGCGGACCAGCATCGTCGCACCCTGTGCTTTTCTTGCTGGGAATAGAAGCACAGCCGCCCAGACAACGCGAGTCGGTCAGCCCTGACCCGGCCACACCTGAAAATTGATGGATCATCATTGTTGTATCGCAACCTGATGCTTCATACGATGAATTCCAGCACGCCATGGGTGGTGTTTCATGATTCAAGCCCGCATCTGTTGTGATTGGGCATGACAGATGCCAGCCGCCGCGACCTGGAGAAGCCACATGTCCGACGACCGTTTTGATCGTACCAATGCAATCCTGACCGCATTGGAAGGTGCAGACGGCAACGACAACATGGACGGCAGCCACCTGCCCGAAACCATAGGCGGCGCAGCCGGACAGGACACCCTGAACGGCGGAGCGGCCGACGACACGCTGGACGGCGGCAGCGGCAACGACTCACTCGACGGAGACGCCGGTGATGACCTGCTGTCGGGGGGCAGCGGCATCGACAACCTTCTTGGCGACCAGGGCAACGACACACTGGATGGCGGCAGTGGCAACGACACGCTGAACGGCGGAGCGGACGATGACCTCTACACCCATGGCCGGGGCGACGGGTTCGACCTGCTGAGTGAAACATCCGGTGGGTCCGGCGACGACGTGCTGCATCTGACAGGCGGGCTGACGCTGGCCGATATCCGTCTGGTCGGCTTCAACGGCGACCTGAATATCGTACTGGCCGATGGCACCGGCGCGGTGCGGATCGCCGACCAGTTCGACTTCGTCGACTCCCGCATCGAGACACTGCTGTTCGACGACGGCAGCAGTCTCGACCTGACAGCGCCGCTGGAACTCAGGGGCGGCGACGGCAACGACTTCATCGACAGTGCGAATACGGGTGACACGCTGACAGGCGGCGGCGGCGGCGATGACCTCGACGGACTTGCCGGTGATGATGTGCTGTTCGGCGGCAGTGGACGCGACACCCTGGAAGGGGGCAACGGCAATGATGCGCTGCAGGGCGGCAGCGACAATGACAGCCTGGTCGGCGGCTTCGGCGATGACACGGTGCGGGGCGGCAGCGGCAATGACACGCTGCTGGGCGGCTTTGGTGACGACCTGTTCCTTTACGCGCGCGGTGACGGGTTCGACCGGATCGATGAGCGATTTTCCCAGGGTGGCGGTCTGGACACACTCGAACTTGGCCCCGGCATAGACACTGCAGACGTGATCCTGACATCCGACGGTACCGACCTGACCATCGCACTCCGGGATGGCTCTGGTGCGATTACCATCGAAGATCAGATGGTCAGCACCGACGCAACTATCGAACGTCTCGCGTTTGCCGATGGCTCCAGCATCGATCTCAGTGGTGCCCTCCGGCTGACAGGCACCGATGGGGACGACTTCCTGCGTGGCAACGGTTTCGATGAGACGATCAGTGGCGGGAACGGCAACGACACCATCGCCGGTCGTGCCGGCAGTGACTTTCTGGATGGTGAGAACGGCAATGACTTCATCGAGGGGGGCGATGGTGACGATCTGATAACCGGAGGCAGCGGAAATGACTCGCTGGACGGCAATGACGGCAATGACACCCTGGATGGCGGGGCGGGGACGGATCGGCTGCGGGGACTTGCTGGCGACGACACCTATATCTTTGACCGCGGCAGCTTCATCACCATCGACGAACGCTTCACCAACAGTTCCGGGTTCGATGTCATCGAAGTGGCCGCCGGTATCAGTGTCTCGGACATCCGGATCACCGGGGGACCGGGCAATGATCTTCTGCTTGTCCTGCGCGACGGCACTGGCCAGCTGCGGGTCGATGCCAATTTCGAAGGCTTCGACTCACGGGTCGAGTTACTGCGGTTTGCTGACGGCACCGAGATCGATCTGACGGCTGGCGTCAGTTTCGCCGGCGACGGCGGGAACGACGCGATCAATGCGAGTGATTTCGCGGACACGATCAGTGGAGAAGGCGGCAACGACACGCTGAACGGCCGCGACGACGCGGATCTGGCCCAAGGCGCGGCGGGCGACGACAATCTGGCGGGCGAATCGGGTGACGACACGCTGGATGGCGGCACCGGCAACGACACGCTGACCGGTGGTCAGGGTGATGACACCTACATCTATCGTCGCGGTGACGGCATTGATCGCCTGGACGATACCTCCGGTTCCGATACCGTCCAGTTTGCTGCCGGCATCTCCGTCTCTGATGTGGAGCTGGTGCAGTCGGGCAGTGACCTTCTGCTCAATCTGACGGATGGCTCGGGAAGCCTGCGTCTTGTGGGTCAGTTCAGTGGCAACGGAAACACCCTGGTCGAGACCGCCCGTTTCGCGGATGGAAGCACGATCGACCTGGCCAGTGGCCTGCGAGCCATTGATGTCGATCTGACCGGGGGCAGTTCGGCGGAGAACCTGACAGGTGGCAATGGCAATGACACGCTGGACGGGGGACTGGGCGCAGACCTGCTGTTCGGTCTTGCGGGCCAGGATATCCTGCGTGGCGGCGTCGCGAATGACACCCTGCGCGGCGGTCAGGATGATGATCTCTACCTGTATGACCTCGGCGATGGCTCCGACCTGATTCAGGAGGACTCCGAGGGCGGCAGCGACACCCTTCAGTTCGGTTCAGGCATAGCGCTGGCAGATATCCGGTTCTCGGCCAATGGCGGCGATCTGCTTGTCTTCGTCGGCAGTGCGCAGGACGCCGACTTCGTGACCATTCGCGACCATATTGCAGACCCGAGCAACAATGGGTTCGACACGCGCAGCCAGGTCGAGTTGCTGCGGTTTCAGGACGGCACGACCTTCGACCTGACCGGTCCGCTGATCTATCGGGGCAGCGGCGCAAACGACACGATTTTCACCGGTTCCCAGGACGATACATTGCTGGGACGGGACGGGAACGACACGCTGAACGGTCTGTTCGGCGCGGATGTGCTGGACGGCGGATCAGGCACGGACAACCTGCAGGGGGATGTGGGCGACGATCTGCTGCTGGGTGGGGAAGGCACAGACAACCTGTTCGGCGGTGCGGACGACGACACGCTGGAGGGCGGGTCAGGCAACGACACCTTGCGTGGCGATGGTGGCGACGACACCTATCG
>JARGNO010000010.1:0-26662 GCA_029213165.1 Minwuia sp. | reverse complement strand
GATGAAACCTCTGCCGAGTCTGGTTTCGATACCATCCAACTGGCAGCCGACATCCAGGTCGCCGATGTGCGGCTGGCGCATGCATTCTCCACCGATCTGGTGATCTCTCTGCGAGATGGAACGGCAAGCATCACGATCGGCCAGCAGTTCAATGCACTGGCCGATGTCGATGTGGAGCTTCTGCGGTTTGCGGACGGAACGACCGTCGATCTCACCGGTCCGTTGGTCTTCGAAGGAACGGACAGCAACGACAGACTGGACAGCAATGTGCAGGGTGACACGTTGCTTGGTGCTGCGGGCAATGACGACCTGAATGGTTTCGCCGGGGACGATGTCCTGTTCGGCGACGGCGGCGATGACACATTGGAAGGCGGCGCCGAAGCGGACAGCTTGCACGGGGGCAGCGGGACCGACAGCCTGCGTGGTAACGGCGGAGACGACCGGCTGACCGGCGGCGGCGGCAATGACGTCCTGGATGGCGACGATGGCGATGATGTCTATGCCTATGCGCGCGGCGACGGCTTTGACGTGATTTCGGAAGGAACGACCGGCGCCGGGACGGATGTGATCGAACTCGCAGCCGGCATTGCCCTCGCCGATCTCCGTTTCACCATCATCTCGGGCATTGATCTGCTTCTTCAATTGACCGACGGGTCCGGAGAGATCCGGATCGATGACCAGTTCGCGACCACCACCAACAGCCGGATCGAAACCCTGCGCCTGGCGGACGGGTCGGAGATCGATCTGACCGGTCCACTGCTGACCCGTGGCAGCGACGGTGACGACTTCCTGGACAGCAGCGATTTCGGTGACACCGTTCTGGGCGGTGATGGCCAGGACGACCTTGACGGCTTCGGTGGCGATGATCGCCTGGCAGGGGAGGCCGGTGCCGATAACCTGGATGGTGACAGTGGCGACGACACTCTGGTTGGCGGGTTCGGCAATGATACCCTGTTGGGCAATGCCGGTGACGATGACCTGAGCGGGGGCCCCGGCAACGACTCGCTGCGGGGAGACTTCGGTGACGACACCTATCGCTATGCTCGCGGTGATGGCTTCGACACGATCGATGAGAATGCCAGCATCGGCGGTGGTATTGATCGCATTGTGCTGGCCGCCGGAATCGCCTTCGACGATGTTCGACTGACCAGCCCGAGCAGCACCAACCTGGATATCCTGCTGGTCGATGGTTCCGGGGGGATCTCTATCGTCAGCCAGTTCGCCGGAGCCGTCCAGCGGATCGAAAGTCTGGTGTTCGACGAAGGCACACGGATCGATCTGACTGCGCCATTGCTGCTGCAGGGCAGTGACGGCGACGACACGATTGTCACCGGTCCGGGCAAGGACACTGTGACTGGCGGCGGGGGGGCCGACAGGCTGACCGGCGGAGATGAAACCAACCGGCTGCAGGGCGACAGCGGCAACGATTCACTGTTCGGTGGCGGCCAGGATGACGTGCTGGAGGGAGGCAGCGGCAACGACTCCCTGGAAGGCGATGCCGGTGATGACACCCTGCGCGGCGGCCAGGGCAACGACCAACTGGACGGGGAATTTGGTGACGATCTCTATGTCTATGGCCTGGGCGACGGCTTTGACACGATCTCGGAGACGAACTCGGTTGCAGGCGGTCAGGATACCCTGCTGCTGACCGACGGGATCACGCGGGACGACGTGCGCCTGGTCCTGAACGGAACCAGCCTGACCATTACTCTGGCCGATGGCAGCGGTTCCGTTGTGGTGCAGGCCCAGACCGGCGCCGCCACCAGGATCGAGGAACTGCGTTTCGACGACGGCACGACCGTGAACCTCGACGCCCCCCTCCTGTTCGAAGGCGGCGGCGGCAATGACCGTCTGACCAGCGAAGCCACCGCAGATACCCTGTTCGGCGGCGATGGCGACGACACAATGGATGGTCTGGGCGATGACATCCTGTTCGGTGGCAGCGGCAATGACTCGATTGACGGAAACTCCGGGAACGATCTGCTGCTTGGTGACGACGGCAACGACACCCTGTTCGGTGATGCAGGCGATGACACCCTGAGCGGTGGGGCCGGAACAGACTCGCTTGCCGGCGGGGCAGGTGACGACATCTATCGGTTTGCTGCGGGCGACGGCGATGTCGTGATTGATGAAGATCGTTTCGGGCTTGGATCGGGCTTCGATGTGATTGAGCTGGGTACGGGCATCACGGCGGATGACATCCGGATCACCGGCAGCAGCGGCAGCAACCTGCTGGTCACGATCCAACCGACAGGCGAGACCATCCTGATCCAGCAGCAGTTCTTCGAAGTGGAAGATCAGATCGAGTTGCTGCGCCTGGCGGATGGTTCCGAGATTGACCTGACCGTCGGACTGCTGATGGCCGGAAGCCAGGGCGATGACAATCTGCTTGGCTCGGAACTGGCCGATACCATCAGCGGCGCAGGTGGCAATGATGACCTGACCGGCAGGGACGGGAACGACCTGCTTCGTGGTGAAGACGGAAATGACGACATCTTCGGTGGTGACGGCAACGATACTCTGGAAGGCGGCGCCGGCATTGATTCGATGAGCGGAAATACGGGTGATGATACCTACCTTTACTCCCGGGGCGACGGGTCAGCCCTGATCTCCGATACCTCAGGCAACGACATCATTGTCTTCTCGCCCGGGATCAATGCTTCCGATGTCGTCATCTCCGATACTGCTACCGATCAGATCATCACGATGACCGATGGCAGCGGGACCATCACCATTCGGAACCAGTTCGTGCTGGCTGGCTCACAGGTCGAGATACTGCGTTTCGGAGACGGCAGCACACTCAGTCTTGCGGATGGAATTGCGCCTGCGGGCGAGACGGCTACAGGCGCTGACACCAACGATGTACTCGTGGGTGACTTGGGTGATGACAGCCTGTTTGGCGGTTCCGGCGATGACATTCTGCAGGGACTCCGCGGGGACGACGTGCTGACAGGTGGGCCGGGTAACGACAGCCTGCGCGGCCTGGAGGATGATGACATATACGTCTATCGCCCGGGTGATGGATTCGACAGCATTCGGGAGGCGGGGACCGGTGGGCTGGATATCCTGTCTCTGGAAGGCGGGTTGCTGCCTGACGACGTCCGGCTGGTTGCAACGACGACGGATCTTGTTGTTGTCCTCGAAGACGGTACCGGTTCCATCACGATCGACGACCAGTTCGGACGCAGTTTCGATTCCCGGTACTCCAACTCACGCCGCGTCGAGACCCTGCGCTTCTCCGACGGTACCGAGATCGACCTCACCGGCGCACTGAGCCTGCGCGGGGATGCCGCCAACAACACGATCAGCGGTTTCATCCTGCGGGACACCTTGCTGGGTGAAGGCGGCAACGATCGGCTGAACGGCCTCTCCGACGATGATCTTCTGTTCGGTGGTTCCGGCAATGACACTCTTGGTGGCGACAGTGGTGATGATGACCTGAACGGCGGTGATGGCTCGGATTCGCTTGACGGTGGTACCGGCGACGACACGCTCGCTGGCGGCGCGGGCAATGATACCCTGTTCGGCGGCCATGGCGATGACCTGTATGTCTACAACCTGGGCGACGGCACGGATTTCGTTGACGAAGGATCGACCCAGCGTTCGGGGACAGATGTGCTCGAACTGGGCACAGGCATCGCGGTGGACGACATCGACCTGCAGATCAGCGGCAGTGGCGCTGATCTGTTCGTCACAATGCGGGACGGTTCCGGTTCGATACGGATCTTCCAGCAGTTCACTGTTGCTGATGATGCGGTCGAGCGTCTGCTGTTCGCGGATGGCACCGAGATTGATCTGACCGCGCCGCTGCTGACGCGCGGCAATGACGGCAACGACACCCTGGGCAGCAGCGACAACGGCGATACCCTGCTGGGCGAAGGCGGCAACGACTTCCTGAGCGGGCTTGGCGGTGATGACTCTCTGGCGGGCGACGGTGGCAACGACTTTCTGCGCGGCGGTCTGGGCAACGACAGCCTGACCGGCGGCAGCGGTGCCGACAATCTCGGCGGCGATTCCGGGGACGACGATCTGAACGGCGGTTCTGGCGATGACACCCTGCAGGGGGGCTTTGGCGACGACCGCTTCATTTACGCCCGCGGTGACGGCTTTGACGTGATCGACGAGACAACCGCCGCCAACGGGTTCGACCAGATCGACCTTGCCGCCGGGATTGCACCGGCTGATATCCGGCTCAGCGTGACCGGCAATGACCTGTTCATCACGCTGACGGATGGCTCCGGGCAGATCAGGATCGACGATCAGTTCGGCACCGAGACAGCACACATCGAACTGCTGCGTTTCGCAGATGGCACCCTGATCAGCCTTGACGGGGTTCCGGGTGTGGTCGCCGACAACAGTGTGCCGCTGGCGGTGGATGATGCGGTTGCCGGGGTCGAGGATCAGGCGATCCTGATCAATGTCCTGACGAACGACCTGGATGATGACGGCGACAGTCTGACACTGCTGGCGATCACCGATGGCGCGAATGGCAGCACCACGATCAACGGTGATCAGGTGCGCTATGTCCCCGATGCCGACTTCAATGGCAGCGACAGCTTCACCTACACGATCTCGGACGGCGACCCGCAGCGCACCAGTACCGCGACAGTCCTGGTGACCGTGCAACCGGTCAATGACGCGCCGGTCACGGTGGAGGATTTCGCAACGATAGACGAGGACACCTCGGCAATCTTCGACGTGCTCGCCAATGACTTCGACGTGGATGGTGACATCCTGAGTGTCGTCTCCCTGTTCACCGGAACCGGATCGGTCGACATCCTGGCCGACGGTCGCCTCAGCTATACAGCGGCACCGGACCAGAACGGCCCTGATGGTGTCGAGTATCTGGTGTCCGATGGAAACGGCGGGCTCACCGCCGGGTTCCTGACCGTGACCCTGACACCCGTGAACGACGCCCCGCTGGCAACAGATGACGTGGCCGAAGTTGACGAGGATGCGTCCGTTGTCATTGACGTTCTGGCCAATGACCAGGATTTCGACAACGCCGACTTCGGGAACGGGGGGCTGTCCGTGACGAACGCGGTCGCAGGCAATGGCACGGTCCTGATCGGGGCCGATGGCCGCCTGACCTATGCACCTGACGCGAACTTCAACGGTGCCGACAGCATCAGCTACACGATCAGTGACAGCGCGGGGGCAACCGACAGCGCCGACGTCGCTGTCACCGTCAATGTCGTCAACGATGCGCCGACTGCCGTGACCCTGGACAATGACACGATACGGGAGGACGCGGGCGACCGCGCTCTCGTGGCGCGGCTGTCTGGTGTCGATCCTGACGGCGATGACCTGACATTCACCCTGCTGCAGGATGCCGGCGGCCGCTTCGCGCTGGACGGGGAAAGGCTGGTCGTGGCGGCGGACAATGTGCTGGATCATGACGTCAGCGCACAGCATGTGATCCAGGTGGAGGGGCGTGATCCCGGTGGTCTGACCGTGCAGCAGTCACTGACCATCAATGTTCTCGACATCCTCGACGGCGCGACACTGGACCTGGATGGAAACGGTGACAGTGACGCACTGACCGATGGCCTGATCGCACTCGGACATGCCTTCGGCGCACCGATCAGCCAGCTCGCCGACCTGGCAGCCAGTGGCTCCCCGGGCCAGGATACGACTACCCTGGCAGCCAACCTGGCGGAGGCGGAGACCACGTTCCTCGACGTAGACGGGAACGGCGCGCTCGACGCCCTGACCGATGGCCTGATGGTGCTGGGTTTCCTTTTCGGCGCCCCGGCCAGCCAGTTGGTGCCGTTCGCCGATCCCGCCGGTGACCGGACAACCGCGCAATCCATCAACGACTTCCTGGAATCCTTCGACGTGGCTGCCTGAGACCCCGGACCGGGCCTGCAGGCGGGGTGCGGCAGTGCCTTGATGCAGGAAGACATCGACTGGGGTATCCTGTCCCCCGCAGGAAACCGGTACACACGGGCGTTGCGAGCCCCTGGTTCGGACGTCCCCGAAGAATGTGCCGCAGACATTGGGGGAACCATCATGAGTTTCAGGAACTTGGGTTGTGCCGTGCTGGTCGGGCTGCTGTTCAGCGGCGCAGCCAGTGCTGCCGAGCTCTGCCAGGGCTTCGGGCCCCAGACACCACGCGATATCGCCAGCGTGTCCGGGACCAACAGTCAGATTTTCCCGCTGGCGCCCGCTGCCAGCCAGATGAACCTGTGCAACATCCACACCCACACCAACGCTGAGCACAAGGGCCCCGGGTTCTCGGTTTCCGCAGGCAGCGGAGAGCATGGTGGCTTCAAGTGCAACGGCAGCGACAGCCTCACCGCCGCCGAACTGGAAGACCCCAGCCACGGACATGGTGCGTTTCATGGCATCAAGCCCGGCGACACGATCGAGGTGCATTGGGTCCACAGTTCCTGCGACGTGACACCCGGCAAGGGTTTGGGGTCATGCCTCAGTGAAACCTGTGCGAACCCGACCCTGCGGGTCGAGACCCAGGTCTTCCTGGTGGTGAACGACCCGAAAGCCCTCGACTTCGCTGACTTTGCCTATGCCGGAAACATGGTCGGCGGGCGGCATCAGGCCCGGTCACTGCCGACGGGTACCGGCACCCCGGTCGTCTTCACCGGTTCGACAACCGGACCGAAATACACCCAGCAGGTCTGTTCGCCCCTGCAGGTGACCTGGAGCGTGCGGCCCCAGTGCGCCAAGGTCGATGTCAGCTCGCTGTACAAGTGGGCGGCGGACGGCAACGTCTTCCAGGAAGACCATTCACATGGCGTGCGCCAGCTCGTGACCGCGCCCGAACTTCTGTCGCCGATCACGAAGTAACTGGCCGATCACGAACGAACCGGCGCAGCAGCAACCAACCCGGCCTGACGCGATTCAGGCCGGGTCCACGAAAGCCGCGACGACCTTTTTCTGGCCCGCCTTCTCGAAGTCGATCAGCAGGTGGTTGCCGTCAACGCGGGCGACCAGGCCATAGCCGAACTTCTGGTGGAACACGCGCTCGTCCTTCTGGAACTTCCGCACGTTCTCCAGCGTCCGGACTTCACGCGCCTCGCCCTCGATCACCTTGCCGCGGGCATAGCCGCCGGCGCGGTAACCGCGTTCCTTCAGCCTTTGCGTTGCCTGAAGCCAGGGCGCGTCATAGGCGAAACTGCCCGGGCTCTGCTGGCGTGAACCCGCGCCACCGGGCTGGGCAGACGCCCCGTAGAGACCGGTTTCCGCCCTCACCTCCACCGCATCGGCCGGCAGTTCCTCGACAAAACGGCTCGGAATGCCGGAACGCCATTCGTTGAACACCCTGCGGTTCGCGGCATGGCTGATGAAACAGCGTTGCCGGGCACGGGTGATGCCGACATAGGCCAGACGGCGTTCCTCCTCCAGCCCCGCATTGCCGGTTTCTTCCAGCGCGCGGCGGTGGGGAAACACTTCTTCCTCCCAGCCCGGCAGGAATACCGTGTCGAACTCCAGTCCCTTCGCGGCATGCAGGGTCATGATCGACACCTTCTCGGTATCGTCGGAACTGTCGTTAGCCTGCACCAGCGCAATGTGTTCCAGATAGGCGCCGAGGGTCTCGTGATCCTCCATCGCCAGAACCATTTCCTTCAGGTTTTCCAGCTTCGTGGGCGCATTCGGACTCTTGTCGCGCTGCCACATCTCCGTGTAGCCGCTTTCGTCCAGCACCATTCCGGCCAGTTCAGCCGGATCCAGGTCATCCTTCACCTGCCGCCAGCGGGCGAAATCATCCAGCAGCCGCTTCAGCGTGTTGCGCGCCTTCGGCTTCAGTTCCTCTGTCTCCACCAGAGCTTCGGCAGCACGGTAGAGGGACTGCCGCGCCCCACGAGCGGCGCGATGCAGCATCTGGACCGTGGCGTCGCCCAACCCGCGCTTCGGCGTGTTCACGATCCGCTCGAAGGCGATGTCATTGTCCGGCTGGGCCACGATCTGCAGGTAGCAGGTGGCGTCCTTGATCTCCTGGCGCTGATAGAACCGCACGCCGCCCAGCACCTGATAGGGCACACCGATCTCGATGAAGCGATCCTCGAAACTGCGCATCTGGAAGGTCGCGCGCACCAGGATCGCCATTTCCGACAGGCGCTCCCCCTTGCGGTGCAGGCTCTCGATCTCGTCGCCGATGGTGCGGGCTTCCTCCTCCCCGTCCCAGACTCCGATGACGGTGACCTTCTCGCCACCCGGAATGTCGGTCCACAGGGTCTTGCCCAGCCGCCCCTCGTTATTGGCAATGACCGCGCTCGCCGCCTTCAGCACAGCGGCGGTGGAACGGTAGTTCTGTTCCAGCCGGATGACCTTCGCGCCGGGAAAATCACTCTCGAACTTCAGGATGTTGCCGACTTCCGCCCCGCGCCAGCCATAGATCGACTGGTCGTCGTCGCCGACGCAGCAGATGTTCTTCGCCCCCTGCGCCAGCAGCCGCAGCCAGAGGTACTGCGCCACATTCGTGTCCTGATATTCGTCCACCAGGATATAGCGGAACCGGCGCTGGAACTCCGCCAGCACGTCAGGTGCGGTCTGGAACAGGCGGATGCAGAGCAACAGCAGGTCGCCGAAATCCACCGCGTTCAGGGTCTGGAGACGCTCCTGATACATGCGGTACAGGTCACGCCCGCGCCCATCGGCAAAGCCACTGTCGCCTTCCGGCACCCTGTCTGGCATCAGCCCCTTGTTCTTCCAGCCGTCGATGACACCGGCAAGCTGGCGCGGCGGCCAGCGCTTCGGATCGATCCCCTCCGCCTCCAGCAGCTGTTTCAGCAGCCGCTGCTGGTCATCGTCGTCCAGGATGGTAAAATCGCTGCGCAGGCCCAGCAGTTCGGCATGGCGACGCAGGATGCGCGCGCCGATGGCGTGGAAGGTACCCAGCCACATCCCCTCCACCCGGTTGCCGATCAACTGCCCGACACGGTCCGACATCTCCCGCGCGGCCTTGTTGGTGAAGGTCACGGCCAGGACCTCCCAGGGACGCGCCGTACCGGTGTTCAACAGGTGAACCAGCCGGGTGGTCAGCACACGGGTCTTGCCGGTTCCGGCACCGGCAAGCACCAGAACGGCACCCTCCAGCGTCTCCACCGCCTGCCGTTGCGGCGGATTCAGGCTGTCGAGATAGGGAAAGCTCTGCGGTTGCGGGGCCGGAGCAGGTTCCTCCGCCCCGGCGAGATCAAACGGGTCATCCATGGGGAGAACATATAGAGCATATCCATGCCCAACGGAATCCGTTGCGGTGCCTATTTCAGGGCCGGGCGGAAGTCGGTCCGACGCGGCACCGGGCCGGCCCCTATCGTCAATCCGGGTCCCGTTCCTCTTTCACCCCGATCAGCAGCAGCAATCCGACCCCGACGAAGATCAGGATCATGGAGACACCGATCCGATCACCGCCGATCCCCGTGGCGCGGGCGATGACAAAGGGTGCGAGGAACGCCGTTGCCTTGCCGGAAAGCGCGAACAGGCCGTAGTACTGGCCAAGCTGTCCGACCGGGGCGAGCCGGGCCACCATCGACCGGCTGGCTGCCTGTGCCGGTCCCGCAACCAGACCCAGCAGCACCGTGATCGCCAGCATCACCTTCTCCGCTTCCGACGCGAAGAGACCGTCATCGGGAACCGGGAAGCCCATCGGGATGAAAAACAGCACATGGCCGTCCCCGATGGAGATGATAGCCGCCGCTGTCACGAACAGGCCACCGACGGAAATATAGAGCGTGCGCTTCGACCCGATCCTGTCGTCCAGCCAGCCACCGAGGAAAGACCCCGGCACGCCGAACACCAGGGTCAGGATACCGAACAGGCCAAGCTCCAGCAGGCCCCAGCCGAACTGGCTGGCAACATAGACCCCGCCGAAGATGAAGATCGCGTTCAGACCGTCGTAGTAGATCATCCGCGCGATCAGGAACCGGAACATGTTGGGGCGCTTGCGACGCATGGTCATCACCGTCTCGCGCAGTTCCCGCAAGCCGCTGCGGATCGCCTCCATCCGGTCGGCCACCAGCTTCGGCTGGTCCGGGGTCCAGAGGATGAAGGGCAGCATGAAGATCAGATACCAGAGACCGGAGAATGGCCCCGCCAGCCGCTCGGCCACATGCCCCTCCGTATCGAAGCCCGGGCCCGGGATGCCAGGAAGCTGTCCCGTCAGCCACAGCATGATCGGCAGGGCAAACAGGGCCCCGACATAGCCCATGGCCCAGCCATACCCGGACAGTTTTCCGACCCTGTCGCCGATCGCCAGATCGGGCAGCATGGCATTGTTGAAGACCACCGAGAACTCGGCCCCGATGATGCCGATCACCACCAGTCCAATGACCAGCGCGATCCGCCCGTCGCTGGCGTCAGGCACCGCGAACCAGAGTCCGAAACAGGCCGCGATGCACATCAGGCTGAAGCCGATCACCCAAGGCTTGCGCGGTCCCGTCGCATCGGCGAGGGAACCCAGGATCGGGGCGGAAAAGGCCATGATCAGCCCGGCAATGGTCTGGGTATCGCCCCAGAGTTCCTGGCCGCTGGACCCGTCGCTGACGACCGTGTTCACGAAATAGGGGCCGAAGATGAAGGTGATGATGATGGTGAAGAAGGGCTGGGCCGCCCAGTCGTACATCGCCCAGCCGAAACGACCCCTTGCGCCTGCCTGCATCTGCTGCCCCTCCCGAGATGATGCAGCGCATTCGCCGACATCCGGGCGGCAGACTACAGCAGTTCCCCTGGGGAAGGAATCAGGAGCTTGGCCCGCTGGCTCTGGCGCGCCCATTCTCTTGGCCACGACCGGCTGCGCCCCTGATTCAATTCCCGCAGGTCGCGGACCAGCCTAGGATTTCGGGGTCGGACAGGATGCAACAGGGGGACAGGCCATGACACTGGCGGACGACGCATTGCGGAATTCGGGGGTCGAGCGGTTGATGCTCGGTTTCTCCAACCTGCGTGAAACGCGTGAACAGCGGCCCATGGTGCTGACCGGCGGCGATGGCATCTTCGTCATCGACGAGGACGGGCGGCGGTATCTGGACGCCAGTGCGTCCTTCTATTGCGCCGCGCTGGGCTACAGCAACGAACGGCTGGTGGCGGCAGCACACCGCCAGATGCAGGCCATGCCGTTCTATGTCTCGGCGCAGCAGCGCACGGTTCCCGCTGTCATCGAACTGGCGGAGCGACTGGCGGAGATCGCGCCGGTCAACGATGCCCATGTGGCCTTCGGTGCCACGGGGTCGGAGGCCAATGAATTCGCGCTGAAGTTCATGCTCTACCGCAATACCTGGAGGGGTCAACCGAAACGCCGGAAGATGATCAGCCGCCTCGGCAGCTATCACGGCGGCACCCTGACGACTGCGGGACTAGGCGGTTCGAAGTCGGTGCATGATGCCTTCGCCCTGCCGATGCAGGACCACCTGCTGGTCAGTCAGCCGGACTTCTTCAACAATGGCCAGCCGGGCGAGACCGAGGCCGCGTACTGTGATCGGTTGATCGCGGAACTGGAACAGGTCATTGCCGATGCCGGGCCTGAGACCATCGGGGCCTTCGTCGCCGAACCACTCAGCTTCTCCGCCGGGCTGGTGATCCCGCCGGAGGGCTATTTCGCCCGCGTCCAGGCGGTGCTGAAACAGCACGATATCCTGTTCATCGATGACGAGGTGATCACCGGCTACGGGCGTACCGGGCAGATGTTCGGGGCGGAGACCCTGGGGCTCGCCCCCGACATCCTGTGCAGCGCCAAGGCCATGAGCGGTGCCTATTTCCCCATTTCCGCCACCATCATCAGTGGCGATATCTACCGGGACCTGGAGGCGCACAGCGATACCCAGGGCCTCTTCGCCCACGCCGGGACCTATGCGGGACACCCGGTCGGTGCGGCTGTGGCGCTGGAGATGCTGAACATCGTGGAGGAGACGGACCTGCCCGGCAGTGTCCGCGCCAAGGCCCCCCGGTTCGCCGCCCGCGTCAATGCCCTGGCCGACCATCCGCTGGTGGCGGATGTGCGCACAATCGGCATGGCGGGGGCGATCCAGTTGAGGTCGGACGGCGCGGATGGTGCCGTCGCCACCGGCGCGCTTGCCGGGGCGGCGAAACAGTTGGCCGCCGTGACCCAGGATCTTGGCCTGATCATCCGCATGACCGGACAGACCGCCATGCTGGCCCCGCCGCTGATCATCAGCGAGGCCGAGATCGACCGGATGTTCGACCTGTTCACCGAGGCGCTGGACGCGGTGGCGGATCAGTTGATCGCCTGAATCCGCGCGATCAGCGTATCGTCCACGGCAACACCACCCGCCGCCATGTTGCGTTGGCGGTTCTCGGACCGCCGCTGGCCAGGCAGGCGTGCGCCGGGCTGGTCGGTAATCGCGGCGGCAAGATCTGTCATCCGGCTGGCGAAACCGGCACCGGAGAATGACGCCGGGTCGAGGGCGATGAAGAACTGGCCTGTCGCAGGCGGCCCGCCAGCCGTACCCGCGAAGGGGCTGGCATCCTTGCCCAGAGTGGCGCCCGCCAGCACGGCGGCGAACAGTTCCACCATCAGCCCGGTACCAAATCCCTTGTAGCCCCCGGCCGGCGCCATCGTGCCCTTCAGCGCCGCATCGGCATCCGTGGTCGGATTGCCGTCGCTGTCATAGGCCCAGCCTTCCGGTATGGGCTTGCCCTCCCGCGCGTGCAGGGAGATCTCGCTCTTGGCGACGACGCTTGCCGACTGGTCCAGCACGAAGGCCGCACCGCCGTCACCATCCGGTGCGGCCAGTGCGAAGGGATTGGTGCCGATGACCTTCCGCGCGCCACCCACCGGCGCGATGGAGGCAGGGGCTTTGGTGAACCCCATGCCCACCAGACCAGCCTGCGCCAGTCGCTCCACGTGATAGCCGAGCACCCCGCAATTGTATGAATTGCGGACCGACAGCGCGGCGACGCCATGTTCACGGGCGCGCGGCAACAGCACCTCGAACCCCGCGTCGATCGCCGGATGCGCGAAGCCATTGCCCGCATCGACATTGACCGCGGATGCACCTGAAACCCGAACCTCCGGCTCCGCTGCACCATTCACCTTGCCGCACTGCACGTGCTCGCAATAGATCGGCACATAGATCAGGCCATGGCTGCGAATGCCGTCCATCTCCGCCGCCGCTACGGCGCGGGCCAGCGACTGCGCTGCCGCCGGTCGCGTACCCGCGCGTTGCAGTGCGCTTTCCGCCAGCGCTGCGATCTCCGTCGCGTTCATGGTTGCCATCGCTCTCTCCTGCCTGCTGTTTGCTCTGCCCGTCGTCGGTCTCAGTCCGTATCCACCAGACCCGCGCCCGCGCCCGACGCGCGCGATGCATCGGAGGACGGCACAAGGGAGCGGCGGAAATGGTGTTGCACGATGGCCCAGGCGTCCTGGTCAACAGTGGCAAAGCCCAACTGGTCCTTGCCGCCTGATGCCTTCGCAATCATGTCATTCGCGGTGACCACAACATCGCCCGTCACGTCAGCCGCATGATCTGCAGCCATGGCACCGCCAGTGCGCGCCGCGATGCAGGCGAATACCCAGCCCGGCACGTCAACATTCCGCACCACCAGCCGCGCCGCCGGGTCCTGTTTCATGACCTGCCACCAGTCTGCCGCGGAGGGGCCGGTTACCAGCGCCGAACTCGCATTCCCGCCGCCTGCGAACAGTACGCATTCGGTCGCCGAGCGCTCATGTTTCACGGCCGTCACCGCCGCACCATCCGAGAGGCTGTCCAGCGCCGCAGCCAGATCGGGTGACGGATCCCGCCCCTGGCGGGCCAGCCAGACGGCGGTCGCTGCTGCGTCCTCTGCCAGCCCCCAGGGCAGCCCGGCACCAAAGGCCGCGCGACAGCAGTAGAAATGAAGTTCCCCGAATGAAAGCGGCAAGTCAGACACTGGTTCAGGTCATGGCTTCGGGCCGGATCGCGAAGGCCCAGCCATCCGGGTCCGCAGTGGCCAGTTCATCCGGGTGCGGCGCGCCCTGAAACAGGGTGATGCGGGTCCAGAGATCGGACTTGGGATCGAATTTCGACGCGCCGAAGAACGCCAGCTTGAACCGCAGCAGGTCAATGGGCCGGATGCCATCCGCCACCAGATTGTCCCGCACCTCCGCATAGTCGAGCCCGGAAATGGACTGCACGCGGCGCACGGTATGGCGATGTTGCGGATGGGCCATCAGGAAAGCGGCGACGATGCCGTCTTCCGCTGCCAGTTCCCGTTCCAGATCGGTGACAAGCCTGCGAATGTCCTGGGCAAAGGCGAGCGGCATCTCCAGCATCCCGCCGGGTTCGCCGTGGCGATGGCCGAGGCGTGGCTCCAGCTTTTCCTCCGAGTAATACCAGAAGCGTGCTTCCGCTCCGGGGCCTTCCAGCGCCAGCGCATCGACCCAGGCCTGCTGGGCTGCGATCAGGCGGCGCAGCTCCGACAGCCGCATCGCGGGGTCGAGAGCCAGGTCCTCAGCCACATGCATCTGGTCCGCCAGATCGTCGATCAGCTCTCCATGGGGTTCGAGCAGCAGTGACAGCAGCAACTCCTGCGCCTCGACACCAAGCCGGTCCTGACCGAATTGCCAAAGCCGCTCCCAGGGCGCGGTTCCATCGACCAGTTCCGCCGCGACACCGGAAAGCTGCGCCAGATCCCTGCGCAGCCCTTCGATTCGGATTGTCTGTTGCGGGTCATCCACCCGCCATTCGTTCACGTGCTGCCGCGCCCTGCCCAGCAGGCGCAGAAAACCGGCACCTGTTTCATCGCGCGCATCCGGCAGGGATCGCACGCGCGCCAGCGCCGTTTCCCGCGCCTTCACCCAGGCATGGATCAGTTGCGGATGGCGGCCCAGGAACGGGGCCATGCCCAGCCCCGTCGCATTGCCGACACCCAGAAAATTCCGGATGCCGGGGGAGAGTGAAACGGCCGCATCACCGCCACGCGCCTGCGCCAGATGCTCGATCAACTGCACGGTGAACCAGCGGAACAGATACACCGCCAGCATCTCCACCTGAAAGGCGCCCTGCAATTCGGGCCGGTCGGCGATCAGTGCCCGGTCACAGCAGCCAAACTTGCCGCTGCCATAGACGGCGGTGGTACGCATCAGATAGCCAACGGCGGCGACGGTTCCGATATCCGGCTGCAGACCGGTCGCGAGCCGCCCGGTCACATGGCTGAACAGCCGCAGACTGCGGTTGGCACGCCCCAGCACCAGCTCCCGATGCGTGAAACGTCCGGCTTCCTGCTTCGGGGTGTTGGCGGCCAGCCGGGCAATATCAGCCTCGTCCGGGATGCCGTCGAACAGGCTGAAGGTGGCATCCCAGGCTTCCGCAATCACCCGGTCGGTGCGCTTTTCCGGCGGCAGGTCATGCGAGAAGACCACCAGTGAATAGGCCCGCAGCGGCGTCCGGGCGGTCAGCACCACGGTCCCGAAGCCCTGCGCGTCCAGATCAAAGCGGCCTTGCCCGAACTGCCAGCTCTCCCGATGCATCCGCCGCAGCAGGCTGCGCATGAAACTCAGCCGCGTCGGGAACGATGCCCCCATGCGCGACAGCCGCATCACCTCATCGGCGGCACGCAGCGGCACCATTGGCGGCGATGTCTGGGGCCTTGCCGTCATGCGGCCGGACCGAAGGAGCGTTCGAAGAAGTCCAGCCAGTTGCCGCCCGCGATCCGCGCCACATCCTCCGCCGAGAACCCGACCGCACGCAGCCCGTCCACGATACTGGCGAAGCCCAGGCTGTTGGCGAACCAGTCCGGCTGCGGCGGGAAGCCCGCATCACTGGCGGAGCCCTCGCCAAAATCCCTCGCCCTTGTCCAGGTGCCGTTGCGCATCCATTCCACCACCGAATCCGGCTGGTCCTGGCAGAGGTCGCTGCCGAAACCGATGTGCTCCACGCCCATCAGTTCCGCCGCGCGCGCCACCATGGTGCAGAAACCGTCCAGCGTGCAGTCCGACTTGCCCGCCAGATGATGCGGATAGAGGGAGAAGCCCAGCATTCCGCCGCTCTGCCCCAGTGCGCGCAGCACCTCATCGGACTTGTTGCGCAGGGCCGGATGCCAGAACGCCGGATTGGCATGGGTGATGGCAATGGGGCGGCTGGAAACCTCGATAGCCTCCAGCGTCGAGCGTTCCGCCGAATGGCTCATGTCCACCACCAGGCCGACGCGGTTCATCTCCGCAATGACCTGCCGGCCCATGCGGGTGATGCCGGGATCCTCGGCTTCGTAGCAGCCGGTCGCGAGCAGGCTCTGGTTGTTGTAGGAGAGCTGCATGAAGCGCGCGCCGAGCTGGTGCCAGACCTCCACCAGCCCGATGTCGTCTTCGATCGGCGACGGGTTCTGGAAGCCGAAGATGATCGCCGTCCGCCCGCTGTCGCGCGCCGCCAGCACATCCGCTGCAGTCCGCCCCGGCACGATCAGGTCGGGAAACCGTTCGAAGCGACGGTTCCAGGTGGTGACATTCTCCACCGTCTCCCGGAAGTCCTCGTGATAGCAGATGGTGACATGCACGCAGGCGAGACCCACCGCGTTCATCTGACGGAAAATCGCCTCCGACCAGTTGCTGTACTGCAACCCGTCGATCAGTACCGGCACATCCGCCCGACGCACATCAACCATCCCGCAACCTCCCGGCCCTCGCTGCCCACCAGCAATAATGGATCAGCAATGCGCCGTACAGGTTTGCGGGACAGCGACAGACGGGGTCGCCCCCGGATCAGTGTGAGAACAGGGTGGGGACGGTCATTTCGTGCAAGAGGCTGCGGGTGACGCCGCCGAACAGGCGTTCGCGCAGGCGGGGGGTGCCGTAGGCGCCGAGGACGAGCATGTCGATGTCCAGTTCCGCAGCGCGGGACAGGATCACCTGGTCGGGGCTGAGGTCGTGGGAGGTCTCGTGCATCACTTCGACATTGATGTCGTGGCGGGCCAGATGCAGGGCGATGTCCGCGCCGGCCAGTTCGCCGGTGCCGCCGGTCCCCGTCTTCGGGTTCACCGACATGACGGTCACCTTGTCTGCGGTGGCGAGGATGGGCAGGGCATCGTTCATGGCCCGTGCGGCCTCCCGGCTGCCGTCCCAGCCGACCAGGACGTGGTTGCCGAAATCCTTCTGAATGCCGACATAGGGTATCACCAGCACGGGGCGACCACCGAGCAGGATCACTTCCTCTGGCATCGCATTGCCCGACGCGCGTTCCTTCGAAGGGTCGGACTGGGTCAGGACGACCAGGTCGGCATGACGGGCATGCATGGCAATGACCTCGTCAATCACCGAGGTTGCGGCGATCTGGCTGCGGAAATCACTGGACAGGGTGCTCTGCCCTAGGACCCTGGTGAATGTCGCCTCCGCGTTCTGCACCGAAAGCTGGGCCTGTTCCCTGAGCGAGACCAGCACGTCCTGCGAGATGGGGCCATCGAAGTAGAGCTGCATGATCGGATCAGCCGCGACGTGCAGGGCGGCGAGATGGGCCTGATGCTTTTCGGCCAGCTTGATGGCCGCACCAATGGTCTGGTCCGGTTTTCCGACTTCATCAACGACGGTGAGGATGTTGCGATAGGCCATGGCGATTGCTCCCGTTGGATCATTTCTGACCGTGAGCATCGCCCGGTTGTCGGGGCACCACCTTGATCAGGATCAAGGAAGCGGAAATTTGGTGCTGACCGTTCCGAACCTCTTCCCGGACCGTTCCACTGTTTGATTGCGGCACCGGCCCGCTTGTCTGTTTGCCTTGTGCGATTCCAACAATTTTGATGGAACGACCTAAACTCCGTCAGTGTCGCGATAGATCGGGCCGCGGTCGATCACCGGTTGCAGCAGGTCGTCGCGCATCCAGTCATTCTCCTCCTCCGCCGTCGCCGGGCGCTGTTCCTGGCCGCGATAGCCCATGATCCGCCGCACCTCCGGCATCATGTAATAGGCGGAGGATGCGACCAGTCCGATGGTGGCGAGGCCGCCCGGGTCTTCCTGGTTCAGACGCTCCGCAGCCGCAGCGGCGTCCTCCCCCTCTCCGACCCGGTCCAGCGCCTGTTTCAGGCCCTCGGTCAGTTCGGGGCGCAGAGCCATGACATGATCGACCATCGCCGCGACATCACCCGCCCCCGTGAAGCAGGGCATACCCAGCGCCGCCGGGATCAGCACATCTGCGATGGCATCGAGGGACGCACGCTGGGTGGCGGAGAGGGTGCTCATGAGGCCACCCGCTGGTCAGCACGGGTTTCAAGCATGTGCATCACCGAACGCAGCGCAATGGCGCAGATCGTGGCGGTGGGGTTGAACCCCGAGGAAGTGACGAAGGTGCTGCCGTCCAGCACATGCAGGTTGGGCACGTCATGGCTGGTGCCCCACTGGTCCAGCACGGATGTCTCCGGGTCCTTGCCCATGCGACAGGTGCCCATCAGGTGCCAGCCGCAATCGCGCATCAGGGTGGTGGTGGAAATGCTCTTCGCCCCAGCCGCCTCCATCGCCTCCCGCTGCCGTTCCAGGTGGAAGGCGATCAGCTTTTCCGTGTTCTCCGAATTGCGATAGATGATCTTCGGGCCGGGAATGCCGTCCGTGTCGGTCAGGCTGTCGTCCAGCACCACCCGGTTCTCCGGGTCCGGCAGGTCTTCCGCGATGATCCCCCATTCGAAGGAATGGCCGAACCGCTTCTGCGTCGCGCGGTGCAGGTTCTCGCCCCAGGCTTCCTCCAGCGGCGCACCGCCATAGGCCGAGCGCATCCCCAGCGGTCCGCCGGTCGGCATGGCGTTCCACTTGGCCCCGCGGACAAAGCCGCGCGACTTGTCGGTCTCGTAGAACTGCATCGAATGGATCGCCTGCCCCGCCGGGCCGAGCCAACTGTCGAGCGGCTCATCGAAGTAGCCGACGGTCGCGGCATAGGGGTGCATCATCAGGTTGCGCCCGACCAGCCCCGACGAATTGCCCAGGCCGTTCGCGAAGCGGTCACCGCCGGAGAGCAGCAGCAGGCGCGGCGTGCCGACACCGTTTGCACAGACGATGACCTTCTCCGCCTGCTGGTGATGTTCCACCCCGTCGCGGTCGATCCAGATCGCGCCGCTGGCCAGCCCCTGGGCATTCACCGTTATCTCTCGCACCCGCGCGCCCGTGATCAGTTGCGCGCCATTGGCAATGGCATCGGGCCAGTGGGTCAGATCGGTGGAGGCCTTGGCCTGTTCCGGGCAACCCTGCATGCATGTACCGCGGCGGGCACACTGGCTGCGGCCCCGGTACGCGCGCGACGGGATCGCCTGCGGCGCTGGCCACCAGTGCCAGCCGAGATCGTTCATGCCCTTCGCCGCCAGCCGCCCTATCTTGCCGATCGGCAGGGGCGGCAGCGGCGGCGGCGTCATTGGTGGATAGGCCGGATCGCCCGCCAGACCGGAGACGCCCATTTCCACGTCCATATGGTCGTAGAACGGTTCCAGATCCTGATAG
The DNA here is from genome assembly GCA_029213165.1 of Minwuia sp. GTDB lineage: Bacteria > Pseudomonadota > Alphaproteobacteria > Minwuiales > Minwuiaceae > Minwuia. Next base: position 7,299 of record JARGNO010000010.1, on the reverse strand, counting down.
GTGAAGGGCCAGTCATCAGCCACGCCGTCGAGGCTCTTCACACGGAAGTCGGAGGGCTTGAAACGCTGCCAGTGCGCCGCGTAGATCAGGGTGGAGCCGCCGACGCCGGCGAACATCAGCGGGTTCACGTCCGACTCGCTGGTGTCGATGGGATAGTCGGTGGCCAGCCCGCGCACGTTGGGGTTCGGATGCCAGAGCCGTTGCGACATCAGTTCCCATTCCGGCTTGTCGCCATAGAACTCGGTTGATGCGACGTGGCGTCCCTGCTCCAGACAGACCACTTTCACCCCGGCTTCCGCCAGATGCTTCGCCGCCACGGCGCCTGAGGCCCCGGCACCGATGATCAGAACCTCGGCAATCTCACCCATCCGTCCGCCCCCGAAAACCACAGAATATCAGTGATTCTAGACGTTTCGATGCACGGGTGGCTTGGATGCAACTGCACCAACTGCCCGCGCGTCGCGACCCGGCCCGGAATTCCCTCGCAACGGCAGGGGCAAGCGGCGTATAAGGCCCCATTCCGTAGAGCCCCCGCATGATGAACACGGGCGCGCCAGTGGAGGACACCCATGAACGATATCGGCAATTCCCCGGCAGCCCGGGACATCCGCAACCTGATCCACCCCTACACGAATCTCGACCTGCATCGCACGAAGGGTCCGCTGATCATCGAGAAGGGCAAGGGCGTCCGCGTCTGGGATGACGAGGGCAAGGAATATATCGAAGGCATGGCGGGCCTGTGGTGCGCGTCCTTCGGCTTCGGCGAGGAAGAACTGATCAATGCCGCGGTCGAGCAGATGCGCAAGCTGCCGTTCTATCACCAGTTCGGCCACAAGAGCTCCATGCCCTCCATCGAGCTGGCGGAGAAACTGATCGAGATCGCGCCGAAGTCCATGTCGAAGGTGTTCTTCGCCAATTCCGGTTCGGAGGCCAACGACTGCCAGGTGAAGCTGCAGTGGTACGTCAACAATGCCCTTGGCCGCCCGGAGAAGAAGAAGATCCTGGCGCGGGAGAAGGGCTATCACGGTGTTACCGTGGCCGCAGCCTCGCTGACCGGCCTTCCCGCCAACCATGCCGAATTCGATCTGCCGATCGCCGGGATCGGCCATGTCTCCATGGCATTCCCCTATCGCGGCATGCAGCCGGGCGAGACTGAAGAGGAATATTCCACCCGTCTGGCGCAGGAGCTGGAGGAGCGGATCATTCAGGAGGGGCCGGAGACGGTCGCCGCCTTCATCGCGGAGCCGGTCTGCGGTGCCGGTGGTGTGCTGGTTCCGCCTGCTGGCTATTTCCCGAAGATCCAGGAAGTGCTGCGCAAGTATGACGTGATGATGATCGCTGACGAGGTCATCTGCGGGTTCGGACGCACCGGCAACATGTGGGGCTGCGATACCTTTGATATCGAGCCGGATTCCATGTCTGTCGCCAAGCAGCTTTCCAGTGCCTATCAGCCGATCTCCGGCATCATGGTCAACGACCGCATCTTCGATGCCATGGTGGACCAGTCGAAGAAGATCGGCACCTTCGCCCACGGCTTCACCTATTCCGCCCATCCGGTCGCCGCGGCCGTCGCCCTGCGCACCATGGAATTGATGGAGGAGCGCAAGATCCTGGATCACGTGCGGGAAATCGCGCCGGTGATGCAGAAGCGCCTGCATTCCTTCGCCGATCACCCGCTGGTCGGCAATACGCGCGGTGTCGGCCTGGTCGGGGCCATCGAACTGGTGGCCGACAAGGCAACGGGCAAGCCGTTCAATCCGAAGCAGATGGTCGGTGCCCATTGCATGGGCCAGGCCCAGGAACATGGTCTGATCACCCGCGCCATGGGCGATGCGCTGGGCTTCTGCCCGCCGCTGGTCATCACGGCGGAAGAGATCAACCTGATGTTCGACAGCTTCGAGAAGGCCCTGGACGACACCACCCTCTGGGTCGAGAAGGAAGGCCTGCGCGCCGCCGCCTGATTGCGGCTGGCCTGCTGACCGTTCCACGTCGTTTGCTGCCCGCCCCGCCCCGCTCCTCCGCCCGACCACCCACGGCACGTTGCGGAATGGGTGGTCGGGCGGAGGAGCGGGGCGGGGCGGCAGAACGAAGCCCAACATTTCCCCAACTCATTTCATCCGCAGGGACAATCCTGTGTTTCATCTGAAACATGGAACCTGCGGAGGACTGACATGCAATCCATTGATGCGATCGCCGCCGCCATCGTGGCGCGCGAGGGCGGTTATGTGGATCATCCGGACGACCCCGGCGGAGCCACGAAGCACGGGGTGACGATCCATACGCTCAGGCGTCTCGGGCTGGATCTGGACGGCGATGGGGATACGGATGCTGACGATGTACGCCGCCTGACCATCGACGACGCCGTCAGCATCTTCAAGGACCACTATTACCGCAGGCCCGGCATCTGGCGTCTGCCGGAACCGCTCCAGCCCAGCGTCTTCGACATGCAGGTCAATGCGGGCGCCAATGCCGGGCGGTTGCTGCAGGCGCTGCTGAACCGCGTTGGCTGCGGGACGGTCACTGTCGATGGCGTCATCGGCCCGGCAACAGGTGAGGCGGCCCACAGGGCGCATGACGCCATGGGAAGCCTGCTGATCGATGCCTACGGGATCGAGCGGCGTGACTATTACTACCGGATCGCGGAACGCAATCCGAAGCTGCGCGGCTTTGCCCGTCGCCGCGATGGCGGCAAGGGCGGCTGGATCGCCCGCGCCGAGGAATTCATCTCGAATGCCTTTCACCTGACCGATACGGCACATCGCGAGAGGATCGTGTCATGGGCATGATCCGGGATCTGTTGTTCGGGGGCCTGTCGGGTGTCGGGGAAGCGGTCGCGACGGTGGGCCGGGTCTTTGTCGGAGACAGGACGGCGGGCCAGGCGCAGCGCCATGACGAAACCATGGCAACGCTTGGACAATACGCTGCCGAGTTTCGCCGCCTTGAGAACCGTACCTGGTGGGACGCCCTGGTGGACGGTCTGAACCGCCTGCCACGCCCCCTGCTCGCGCTCGGTACCGTCGGGCTGTTTGCCTATGCGATGAGCGACCCCGTGGGCTTTGCCATCCGCATGGAGGGGCTGAATCTGGTACCGGACGAACTCTGGTACCTGCTCGGCGCGATCGTCGGCTTCTTCTTCGGTGCGCGCGAACTCTCCCATGGCCGCAGGAACCGAACTGACGCCACCGCCCAACAGCAGAAGGTGAGTGCCGTTGTGGCAAACATCTCGAAACTCCGCACGCTCAGAACAGCCGCCACACCCGGTGTCGCACGCATGGAGGATGAGGTCTTTCAGCGGGAGATGAACAGCACGGAACGCCCGCTCAGCAATGCCGCGATCCTGGAATGGAACCGCCGACGTGAAGAGACCGGAGGACCGGAAAGGCCCTGAGCTTGCGGTCCGCCGCCGGTCGGTCGCTGCATTTCGACCCTGGATGTGACCTGAGTGGCAGACTTTAACCGGCCTGAAATGATGTAGTCGGTATCCAGTCACGCACCGGACTGGCGGCTTGCGTCAGGTCCGTCACGACGACACGGCGGCTGGCAGGGATGCGATGTGGTGAAAGAGGAAGGCGCGACCAACTGGCACTATGGGATGTGTGCACCCGACACGGCCCCGGCTGCGTTCGGCCCCTTCGCCGACCTGGTCGCCATGTGGCATGACAAGCGGGCACCGGAAGACCGGCTGCCCCTGCGTCGTGCCTTCGACTTTCCCGACTTCCGTGGCTGGTGGGGCCGCATAGCCATCGCCCGCATCACGCAAGATCCGTTCGATGTCCGGTTCGTGCTCTGGGGCACGAAGCTCACCGACTGGTGGGGGGTGGACTACACCAACCGCCAGCTCGGTTCCGCCGCCGCCAATCCTGCCGCATGGCGTTCGACCGAGTTCCGTTACTTCGAGGCCATGGCACGGCATCCCTTCATCGGCATTGCCAGCGGCGACCTGGCCCAGCATGACCGGTCCTACCTGACAGTCCTCGGCCTCGACCTGCCCCTGTCTCTGGACGGCCAGACGCTGTCACACGCACTGACCGTGCATGTGGAAATGAAGGACGGCCAGACAATGGATCAGTTGCTGCCCGACTGCCCGATCACCCCCTTCGAGACCGGCAAGGTCCAATAGCCGCGTTGAAGGGTTTCACTTGATCCCGACCCCACCGCTTCTGCCGGCGGCACATTCGGTTTGCTCACATGAGTGACCGGGTGAGGTGGGAGCAGGCGCGGGGTGATCCCGATTCCGTTCCTTGAAGGAATGATCCGGGAAATGCAGCTACCCGTCATTCTCACCTTCCCCGAGAACAGATGCTGCCGGCGCGGGCTTCCGCAGATGGCATTGGTGTCCTGGCGCTTGTCATCCGACAGGCAATGCGTCGCAAGTCCCCGTTGAGCACGGACACCACTGCGGTGCTGTCGATGGTGCCCGACGCCACAACTGCACCTGATGCAGCGAATGCCCCGCCCAGATCCATCCAGACGCAGATCAGACACACCGACGAGCAGCACGAGACCCCAGTCAGGACCCCGGAACCGGAAAGGAATGACAATATCTCGCAGAACCGGGGCAAAACGGCAGAAAACCCGACATGCTTGCCTGTTCCATCCTGATTAACGTATGAATTGACAAATTCTTCGAATTGTCCCGGGAGTTCTTCAAGGGCGAAATGCAGATTGCAGACGCCCTTTTTTTCTGACTTCAGTGATCCATTTGCCCACCACCTGTCGAACAAGAGGGGTGGGATCCATCAGACACAGCGGTATGGAGTTTTCTCGATGAACCCGGTCATGACATATTTCCTGATGATCTTGACTCTGGTGCTTGCACCGGCATTGGCAGCGGCCCAGCAATCCGGTTTCAGTGATGTCCAGGGCGGAAAGATTACCAATGTGACGGAGAGCAGAGGCCCGGCATTTCTCGCAAGCATCGTATATCCGGCCACTGAATTGACGGCCAAGGCGTCGAGCGAAGTGCCGCGCGCCAATGTCTTCATTTTCGGAGATGGCTGGCTATGTTACGACAACCCCATCGCCGATACAGTCAATTCAAGATTTCGCGCCGGCGTGGAAAAATTCTATGACCAGATCAAGGCCGCGAAAAACCCGGTGGCCAAAACTGAACTGCTTCAGCGGCGGACCAATATTCTTCGATCAATTCTTGTTGATGTTACAGGCGTTTATGATACCGGCAACGCGTCAGTGCAGAAGTTCTGGCCATCGGGTAGCAATCTGAGAGCCGCCGTACCCAACTGTTACTCCCGGGTTGATATCCTGGCGCTCGACAAGGAGATCGAGAAGGCCCTGACCCAGCTGTTTGACACCGCCCTGCAGCCCTTGCGCGACGCGGTGGACGCGGACCCGGTGGAACTGGGTGATCAGGAACGCATTCAGTGACTGCCTTCATGAAGCATTCCGCGGCGTTCCCGGCTCCGGCCTTCGTGTCCGCCATTTCCGTGGTCCCGCGGGCGCGTTCCGGCGCGGAAATAGATGCCAGTACCGGTTGCCCGCCAACACGGTTTGCCTGCAGGACGCCGCCCCGGCCCTTAGGTGACGGGGGGCGCGTTCACTGATGCGGCCAGGGGTCCTGTTCCTGGCGGCTCTGACCGTGCTCGGTTTGTCCGCAGGCCTGACCCTTGCGCAGCAAGAGCCGGAAGTTCCGACCATCCAGGTACCGTCACCGACGACCCTGCAGATCGATCTCCAGCGTGCTGTCACGGACGAACAGCCAGTTGCAGCGGCGGATGCCGATCCGGCCCCCCTGCTGCCAGAAGTCCCCGTCATCCAGGTGCCCACCCCGACGACCCTGCAGATCAACCTGCAGCGTGCTGTCACGGACGAACAGCCAGTTGCAGCGGTGGATGCCGATCCGGTCCCCTTGCTGCCAGACATCCCCGTCATCCAGGTGCCCACCCCGACGACCCTGCAGATCAACCTGCAGCGTGCTGTCACGGACGAACAGCCAGTTGCAGCGGCGGATGCCGATACGCCCCCCTTGCTGCCAGACGTCCCCGTCATCCAGGTGCCCGACCCGACGACCCTGAAGATCGGGCTCCAACGGACCGGTGGGTCCGCGCAACCGGCCATCAGCCAGACAGTCGATCCTTACCTTCTGCTGCCCGACGTGCCGCAATTACCCGTACCGGAACCGACTGAACTGACTGTTCGGATCGACCGGGTCACGGGTGCCGTCGATCAGACCGTTGGCGACGCGGACGAACAGGAGGTGCCTCTGCCGGAGACTGCCAACCTGACCGCCACGGCCACCAAACCCGCCGTTGATACCGTGAACTTGCCAGAACCCACAGACCTGTCCGCAACAGTGACCAGGCCAGCGACGGACAGCGTTTCCTTGCCCGAGACCGTCACCCTGGGTGCCACAGTCACCAAACCCGCCCTCGACAGCGTGTCCCTGCCAGAGACCGTCACCTTGGGCGCCGCAGTCACCAAACCGGCCATCGACGCCGTGTCCCTGCCGGAGACCGTCACCTTGGGTGCCGCAGTCACCAAGCCGGCCATCGACGCCGTGCCCCTGCCAGGGGCCGTGGACCTGAGGGCCACAGTCAGCAAGCCAACCGTGCCTCAGGTGGACAACACAGGTCCGCCGGAACTGGTGCTGGTGTCAATCCAACTGGATTCAGTGGATCCCATTCGCGGCTTCAATCCGCTGGACGACCAGGAAGTGGCCCGGATCGAGGACAGCACCGGCTTCGCCAACAATGACGATGATGGCAACGACAACGGCGGAGACCTGGATCTGAACGCGCTGGTGCCCGGTGGCACCCTGGTGGAGGACACCGACGGGCTGGACGATGGCAACTTCTTCTTCTCGGTGTTCTGCCTGGCACCGGGAAACAACGTCAACATCGTCGTCGGTGCCAATGGGGCCTCCCTTTTCGGGGTCACACGCAACAATGTCGGTGGCCCGTCGCTGTCGCCGACCGGGCGCTTCACGACCTTCAATGGCGACAACGCGGATCGCACGTTCGAATTTGCCGACAACGTCGCCACGGTCGCGACAGTCACCAGTGTTGTCGATGATTCGCTGCTGGCCAATGTGACCGTCGCGGCCAACAGCACAGGCTTCATTCTACTGGCGGACTGCCAGTAGGAACGCAGGACAGGAAGAGGAGGCGAACATGAGGAATTTTGCTGGCGCAGCGGCAATGGTGGCGCTGATGAGTGTTCTGGGGGGCCTCGACAGCGCAACGGCGCAGAGTGTGGAGAAGGGCGTCCTGATCATCGAAGCCCCGAACATTGCCGCCGCCACGGCCCTGGACCCGGCCGACATCCGCTGGGCCTACAGCATCC
>JARGNO010000087.1 GCA_029213165.1 Minwuia sp. | reverse complement strand
GCCAACATTGCAATGCGGCTTCGTACGCTCAAACTTCTCTTTGGCCATCTCTCTATTCTCCGGCTCTCAAGAGGTGTCAGTTAATTGCTCAAGTCTCGTTCCGGCCCCTGGGGACCGGTTATCCGTATCGCCCCGATCAGGCCAGCTTCGCGATCACCTCGTCGGAGACGCTCTGCGGAACCTGCTCGTAGTGGTCGAACTGCATGGTGAACTGTGCCCGACCCTGGGTCATCGACCGCAGCGTGTTCACGTAACCAAACATGTTGGCCAGCGGCACCATGGCACCGATCACCGTTGCGTTGCCGCGCGGCTCCGATCCCGTGACCTGGCCACGACGGCTGTTCAGGTCGCCCATGACGTCACCGACGAAATCTTCCGGCGTCACCACTTCGACCTTCATCATCGGCTCCAGCAGCTTCGCACCAGCCTTCGGCGCGACCTCGCGGAACGCGGCGCGGGCCGCGATCTCGAAGGCCAGAACCGAGGAGTCAACGTCATGGCTGGCGCCATCGACCAGGGTTGCCTGCACGTCGATGATCGGGAACCCGGCAAGAACACCGGATTCGACCACCGACTTCAGCCCCTTCTCGACACCCGGAATATATTCCCGGGGGACGGAACCGCCGACGACCTTGCTCTCGAACTGGAAGCCCGAACCCGGCTCACCCGGCTCCAGCACCAGCTTGATGCGGGCGAACTGACCCGAACCACCGGTCTGCTTCTTGTGGGTGTAATCGATCTCCGCCTGACGGGTCAGCGTCTCGCGATAGGCCACCTGCGGCGCACCGATGTTCGCTTCCACCTTGAACTCGCGCTTCATGCGGTCGATCAGGATGTCGAGGTGCAACTCGCCCATGCCCTTCAGCACGGTCTGGCCGGTCTCATGATCGGTCGTGACACGGAAGGACGGATCCTCCTGCGCCAGCCGCGCCAGGGCCTGGCCCATCTTCTCGTGGTCGGCCTTGGTCTTCGGCTCGACCGCGATCTCGATGACCGGATCGGGGAATTCCATGGCTTCCAGAACCACCGGACGCAGCGGGTCACACAGGGTGTCACCGGTCGTGGTGTCCTTCAGGCCGGCAATGGCGATGATGTCACCGGCCATTGCCTCTTTCACGTCCTCGCGGTCGTTCGCGTGCATCATCAGCATCCGGCCAATGCGCTCGCGCTTGTCCTTCACGGAATTCAGCACGGAACCGCCGCTCTCGACACGACCGGAGTAGACCCGGCAGAAGGTCAGCGAACCAACGAAGGGGTCGGCCATGATCTTGAACGCCAGCGCCGAGAAAGGCTCCTCGTCCGAGCTGTGACGAACGACTTCCGTGTCCGGATCACCAACCTTGGAGCCGCGGATGTCCGCAACATCGGTCGGGGCAGGCATGTAATCGACAACAGCATCCAGCAGCGGCTGCACACCCTTGTTCTTGAAGGCCGTGCCACAGAGGACCGGGATCAGCTTGCCAGCCATCACACCCTTGCGGATCAGGCGGCGGATGCCGTCGGCGTCCGGCTCGACACCTTCCAGATAGGCGGTCATGGCGTCATCGTCGAATTCGACAGCGGCCTCGATCATCGCTTCGCGATACTCGGCTGCCTTGTCGGCCAGATCAGCCGGAATGTCGGTATATTCGAACTCGGCGCCGAGGGTCTCTTCCTTCCAGATGATCGCCTGGTTGTTGATCAGGTCAACCACACCGACGAAATCCGATTCGGAACCGATCGGCAGCTGCAGCGGCACCGGGGTGCAGCCGAGACGATCGACCATCATCTCGACGCAGCGATAGAAGTCCGCACCCATGCGGTCCATCTTGTTGACGAAGCACATGCGCGGAACGCGGTACTTGTCGGCCTGGCGCCAAACGGTCTCGGTCTGCGGCTCGACACCGGCGACGGCATCGAAGACCGCGACCGCGCCGTCGAGCACACGCAGGCTGCGCTCCACCTCGATGGTGAAATCCACATGGCCCGGCGTGTCGATGATGTTGACACGGTGATCGCGCCAGAAACAGGTCGTGGCAGCGGACGTGATCGTGATTCCGCGCTCCTGCTCCTGCTCCATCCAGTCCATGGTGGCTGCGCCGTCATGGACCTCACCGATCTTGTGGGAACGACCGGTGTAATAGAGGATTCGTTCCGTTGTCGTGGTCTTGCCGGCATCAATGTGGGCCATGATGCCGATGTTGCGATAACGGTCGAGGGGCGTCACTCGAGACATGGGAAGGACTCTTTCCTGCTCTGAATTACCAGCGGTAGTGCGAAAAGGCCTTGTTGGCCTCCGCCATCCGATGGGTGTCTTCACGTTTCTTGACTGCACCACCGCGGCTGCTGGACGCATCCATCAGCTCACCGGCCAGGCGCTCCATCATCGTGGTCTCGGACCGCTTGCGCGCCGAATCGATGACCCAGCGAATGGCCAGGGCCTGCGCCCGCTCCGTCCGCACATCGACCGGAACCTGGTAGGTCGCGCCACCAACACGACGTGAACGCACTTCCAGCTGCGGGCGGGAGTTCGCCAGCGCCTCGTGGAACACATCGATCGGGCTGCGGCCCAGCTTCTGTTCGATACGCTCGAACGCCTTGTAGACGATCTGCTCGGCGGCGGACTTCTTGCCGTGCATCATCAGGTTGTTCACGAACTTCGTGACCACCAGATCTCCATAAATGGGATCCGGCAGGATTTCGCGCTTCTCGGCAGCGTGGCGACGGGACATGCTTCAGAACTCTCCAATCACTTCGGACGCTTGACGCCGTATTTCGAACGGCGCTGGCGGCGATCCTTGACGCCCTGGGTATCCAGAACGCCACGCAGAATGTGGTAACGCACACCCGGAAGGTCCTTCACGCGGCCACCACGGATCAGAACGACCGAGTGCTCCTGAAGGTTATGGCCCTCACCGGGGATGTAGCTCGTGACCTCGAAACCGTTGGTCAGGCGGACACGCGCAACCTTGCGCAGCGCCGAGTTCGGCTTCTTCGGGGTCGTTGTATAGACGCGGGTGCAGACGCCACGCTTTTGCGGGCACGCCTCCATCGCAGGAACCTTGTTGCGCGCCAGGGGCTGCTGACGCGGCTTGCGGATCAATTGGTTGATCGTCGGCATACGGTCCGAACCTTCTTCGATAGAACACCCCGATGCCCGAACGGCATCGATGGCCAAATCTGTTTGCGATCGTGGAACAAGCGTCCTTCCAAACGAACAGAAGCAAACCAACGACCCCTTGATTTCGGGATCGTTGCCGCTTTCCGCCTTTCAGTGGCCCGTCCAAAAGAGGCCCTGAGTGCTTGGACGAACGGTCGCCGTGTCTTGGTCAGAACACGCCAACTACCAGCGCCGCATTGGGCGCGGACTATATGAACGCCCCCCGGATCGGTCAACAGCTAATATCCGCAAATTCCGCTGTCGTTTCAGAAGGGCAACGAAAGCCCATAAACGCAAGATTCGAGCGTCGTTCGCCCCTGTGCAGCAATCATCTGTCGCGGCTTTCGACCCGCAACCGCTCCCGAAAGGAAAAGGCCCCGCATCCACATCGGGATACGGGGCCAATTCGACTCCGGACCGTGACCAGTTGACCCGCCTCAGCCGTCAGTGTCGACGGCTGAAACGACAGCGGTCTGTCCGGCGGTCACTCCGCGGCGGGAATCGCCGCAGGCGTGCTTGCCTTGTCATTGTCGGCATTCTGGGCCGCAAGCTTGCGATCCCGTTCTGCCGCCACACGCTTGACCTCGTTCATCTGGCCACCGGTACCGGCTGGGATCAGACGACCGACGATCACGTTTTCCTTGAGACCGTTGAGCACATCGAGCTTGCCGTTCACCGAGGCCTCGGTCAGGACACGCGTGGTCTCCTGGAACGATGCCGCCGAGATGAAGGAACGGGTCTGCAGGCTGGCCTTGGTGATGCCCAGCAGGACCGGTTCACCGGTTGCCGCATCTCCGCCTTCCTTGACCGCCTTGGCATTGATCTCGTCGAACTCGTGACGGTCGATCTGCTCACCGATCAGCATGGTCGTGTCGCCGGAGGAAGTGATCTCCACCTTCTGCAGCATCTGACGCACGATGACTTCGATGTGCTTGTCGTTGATCTTCACGCCCTGCAGCCGATAGACCTCCTGGATCTCGTTGACCAGGAACTCTGCCAACGCGGCGACACCCAGGACCTTCAGGATGTCGTGCGGTGCGGGATTGCCATCGACGATGTAGTCACCGCGGCGCACCTGATCGCCTTCGTGGACGCCGATGTGGCGGCCCTTCGGAATCAGGTAGTCGACCGGATCCTTGCCTTCCTCTTCCGGCGTGATCGTCAGGCGACGCTTCGCCTTGTAATCCTTGCCGTAGCTGATGCGACCGTCGATCTCGGCCAGGATTGCATGGTCCTTCGGACGCCGGGCCTCGAACAGTTCGGCCACACGCGGCAGACCACCCGTGATGTCCCTGGTCTTGGAACCTTCACGCGGGATACGCGCCAGCACGTCGCCGGCATGAACCGCCTGACCGTCCTGAACCGAGAGGATGGAATCGACCGACAGGAAGTAACGCGCCTCCTGCCCCGTATCCAGGTTGATGATCTCCCCCTGGTCATCCCGAAGCGTGATGCGCGGACGGATGTCATTCGCCCCCGGCTGACCCTTCCAGTCGACGACGACCTTCGAGGAAATGCCCGTGTTCTCGTCCACCACATCCCGGACGCTGACGCCGTCGAGCAGGTCACGATAGGTGACGATACCGCTGCGCTCCGTGATGATCGGAACCGTGAACGGATCCCATTCGGCCATCTTCTCGCCCTTGGTCACGGTCTGGCCGTGGTCCTTGGCGAGACGGGAACCATAAGGCACCCGATGACGCGCGCGCTCCCGGTTGTTCTGGTCGAGCAGGACAAGCTCGGTGGTCCGGTTCATGACAACCAGACGCCCTTCCGAATCCTCGACAACCGCACGGTTCTCGATGTTCAGCGTGGCGTCATGCGCGGCCTCGATCGAGGAGTTCTCACCTGCCTGCGCCGCACCACCGATGTGGAACGTGCGCATGGTCAGCTGCGTACCCGGTTCACCGATCGACTGTGCCGCGATGACACCGACGGCCTCACCCATGTTGACCTTGGTGCCACGGGCCAGATCGCGGCCATAGCACTTGCCGCAGACGCCGTGACGGCTCTCGCAGGTCAGGGTGGAACGGACGATGACAGCCTCGACAGCCGCCTTCTCGATGATGTCGACCTCGGTCTCCTCGATCAGGGCACCTGCCTTGACCAGCACGTCGCCGCTGGCCGGGTCGGTAATGTCCTCTGCCGCGGTACGGCCCAGGATACGCTCACCCAGTGCTTCGATCACGTCACTGCCGTCAACCACGTCGCGCACGACGAGGCCATGGGTGGTGCCGCAATCTTCCTCGTGAATCACCGCGTCCTGCGCCACGTCGACCAGGCGACGGGTCAGGTAACCGGAGTTGGCGGTCTTCAGCGCCGTATCCGCGAGGCCCTTGCGGGCGCCATGGGTGGAGATGAAGTATTCCGAAACCGTCAGACCTTCCTTGAAGTTGGAAATGATCGGGGTCTCGATGATCTCACCGGACGGCTTGGCCATAAGGCCGCGCATGCCGGCAAGCTGCTTCATCTGTGCCTGACTGCCACGGGCACCGGAGTGGGCCATCATGTAGATGGAGTTCGGCTGGCCGTGGTTGGCGGCACCGGCGCTCTCCATCCCCTTCATCATCTCCTCGGCGACCTTGTCGGAGCACTGCATCCAGGCATCGACAACCTTGTTGTACTTCTCGCCGGAGGTGATCAGGCCGTCCAGGTACTGCTGCTCATACTGCTTGACCAGCGTGTTGGTCTCATCGACCAGACCCTTCTTCGAGTCGGGGATGATCATGTCATCCTTGCCGATGGAGATGCCCGCGCGGCAAGCGTGGGCAAAGCCCAGCCCCATGATCCGGTCACAGAACAGCACCGTCTCCTTCTGGCCGGTGTGGCGATAGACGATGTCGATCAGGTTGCCGATTTCCTTCTTCGTCAGAAGACGGTTGATCAGCGAGATCGGCACACGCGGGTTCAGCGGCAGCTTCTCGGCAATCAGCATGCGACCCGGTGTCGTCTCCAGACGCATCATGGACAGCTCGCCCGCGTCGTCGTAGCCCCAGTGGCGTGTGGTGATCTTGGCGTGCAGATCGACCAGACCCTGATCCAGCGCATAGGACAGCTCGTCCATGCCACTGAAGGTCAGGCCTTCACCCTTCACGTTCTCACGCACCATCGACAGGTAGTAGATACCCAGCACGATGTCCTGGCTGGGGACGATGATCGGCTTGCCGTTGGCGGGCGAGAGAATGTTGTTGGTGGACATCATCAGCACGCGGGCTTCCAGCTGCGCCTCCAGCGCCAGCGGCACGTGAACGGCCATCTGGTCACCATCGAAGTCAGCATTGAAGGCCGTGCAGACCAGCGGATGCAGCTGGATCGCCTTGCCCTCGATCAGCACCGGCTCGAACGCCTGGATGCCGAGACGATGCAGGGTCGGTGCCCGGTTCAGCATCACGGGATGTTCCCGGATGACCTCTTCCAGCACGTCCCAGACTTCCGGCCGCTCCTTTTCCACCAGCTTCTTGGCGGATTTCACGGTCGGGGCCAGCCCCTGCAGTTCCAGCTTGGCGTAGATGAACGGCTTGAACAGCTCCAGCGCCATCTTCTTTGGCAGGCCGCACTGGTGAAGTTTCAGCTCAGGTCCGACGACGATCACCGAACGGCCCGAATAGTCGACGCGCTTGCCGAGCAGGTTCTGACGGAACCGGCCCTGCTTGCCCTTCAGCATGTCGGCCAGGGACTTCAGCGGGCGCTTGTTGGCGCCGGTGATGATGCGGCCACGACGACCATTGTCGAACAGCGCATCAACGGCTTCCTGCAGCATCCGCTTCTCGTTGCGGACGATGATGTCCGGCGCGCGCAGCTCGATCAGCCGCTTCAGGCGGTTGTTGCGGTTGATGACGCGGCGATAGAGGTCGTTCAGATCGGAAGTCGCGAAACGGCCACCATCCAGCGGCACCAGCGGGCGCAGCTCCGGCGGCAGCACCGGGATCACTTCCAGGATCATCCACTCGGGACGGTTGGTCGATTCCAGGAAGGCATCGATCAGCTTCATCCGCTTCACGATCTTCTTCGGCTTCAGTTCGGACTTGGTCTCGGCCAGTTCCTGCTTCAGCTCCGCCTTGATCTCTTCCAGATCCAGTCCTTCGAGAATGTCACGGACCGCTTCGGCGCCGATACCGGCGGTGAAGGCATCCTCGCCATACTCGTCCTGAACGTCGAAGTACTCGTCCTCGGTCAGCAACTGGAACCGCTTCAGTGGCGTCAGGCCCGGTTCGATGACGATGTACTGCTCGAAATACAGCACCCGCTCCAGATCCTTCAGCGCCATGTCCAGGATCAGGCCGATCCGGCTCGGCAGGGACTTCAGGAACCAGATGTGCGCCACCGGGGCCGCCAGTTCGATGTGGCCCATACGCTCGCGACGCACCTTCTGCGTCGTGACCTCGACACCGCACTTCTCGCAGATCACACCGCGATACTTCATGCGCTTGTACTTGCCGCAGAGGCACTCGTAGTCCTTGATCGGGCCGAAGATGCGGGCACAGAACAGGCCGTCCCGTTCCGGCTTGAAGGTCCGGTAGTTGATGGTCTCCGGCTTCTTCACCTCACCGAACGACCAGGACCTGATCTGGTCCGGGCTGGAGAGCGAGATCCGGATGTGGTCGAAACTCTGGGCACTCTGCTGTTGGCCAAAAAGCTGCAGGGCGTCTTGCATAATATATGTCCTCCGATTTCAGGGCTGATTGCGTGACCGTTTCCGGTCAATCAGCTCTCGGAATTCCTGAGTTCGACATTCAGTCCGAGGGAGCGCATTTCCTTGATGAGAACATTGAAGCTCTCAGGAATACCCGCCTCGAACGTGTCATCACCACGAACAATCGCTTCGTAGACCTTGTTACGTCCGGCAACATCGTCCGACTTCACAGTCAGCATCTCCTGCAGCGTATAGGCCGCACCGTAGGCTTCCAGTGCCCAGACCTCCATCTCGCCGAAGCGCTGGCCACCGAACTGGGCCTTACCACCCAGCGGCTGCTGGGTCACCAGGCTGTACGGGCCGATGGACCGGGCATGGATCTTGTCATCAACAAGATGGTGCAGTTTCAGCATATAGATATAGCCGACTGTGACCGGACGGTCGAACTGCTCACCCGAACGGCCGTCGAACAGCGTGACCTGACCGGTACGGTCCAGTCCCGCGCTCTCCAGCATCGTCACGATCTCCGGTTCGGTCGCGCCATCGAACACCGGCGTTGCCATCGGCACGCCACGGGACAGGTTGCCCGCAAGCTCGAACAGTTCCGGATCGGACAGGGCCTCGATGTCGGCCATCTCGCCTTCATTGTAGACCTTGGACATTTCCGACCGCAGCGCCTTGGTGCTCTTGCCGCTGCCCTGCACCTTCTCCAGTGCATCGCCGATCTTCAGGCCGATACCACGCGCGGCCCAGCCCAGATGGGTCTCCAGGATCTGCCCGACGTTCATGCGCGACGGCACACCCAGCGGGTTCAGCACGACGTCAACCGGCGTACCGTCATCCAGGAAAGGCATGTCCTCTTCCGGCATGATCCGGCTGATGACACCCTTGTTGCCATGACGGCCGGCCATCTTGTCGCCTGGCTGCAGCTTGCGCTTGATGGCGACGAAGACCTTGACCATCTTCATCACGCCCGGCGGCAGTTCGTCGCCGCGCTGCAGCTTCTCCACCTTCGAATCGAAGCGGGCCTGCAGAGCGCCGGTCGCCTCATCGAACTGGCGACGCAGCGCCTCGATGTCGGCCATTGCCTTGTCGTCGGACAGGACAACCTGCCACCATTGGCCATGGCTCAGGTCTGACAGGGCTTCCTCCGTGATCGCGACACCGGTCTTGAAGCCACGCGGGCCACTGTCGGCGGTCTTGCCGACCAGCAGGTTGCGCAGGGTCGAGAAGATGCTGCGTTCGTAGATGGCGCGTTCGTCGCCCATGTCCTTGCGCAGACGCTCGATCTCGTCCCGTTCGATCTGCAGCGCACGCTCGTCCTTGTCGACACCATGACGGTTGAAGACCCGGACCTCGACAACGGTGCCGGAGGTACCCGGAGGCATCTTCAGCGAGGTGTCGCGCACGTCGGCGGCCTTTTCACCGAAGATGGCACGGAGCAGTTTCTCCTCCGGCGTCATCGGGCTTTCACCCTTCGGCGTGATCTTGCCGACCAGGATGTCGCTCGCCTCGACCTCGGCACCGATATAGACGATGCCGGCCTCGTCGAGATTCTTCAGCGATTCCTCGGCCACGTTCGGGATGTCGCGGGTGATCTCCTCCGGACCCAGCTTCGTGTCGCGGGCCATGATCTCGAATTCCTCGATATGGATCGAGGTGAAGACATCGTCCTTGACGATGCGTTCGGAGATCAGGATCGAGTCCTCGAAGTTGTAACCCATCCACGGCATGAAGGCGACGAGCACGTTCCGGCCCAGGGCAAGCTCGCCCAGTTCCGTCGACGGACCGTCGGCCATGATGTCGCCCGGCTGCACCTTGTCGCCGACCTTCACCAGCGGACGCTGCGTGATGCAGGTGGACTGGTTGGAACGCTGGAACTTCAGCAGCTTGTAGATATCGACGCCGGAACGGGACAGGTCGCTGACCTCCGTGGCGCGCACCACGATGCGCTCCGCGTCGATCTGCTCCACCACGCCCTCGCGACGCGCCACGACAGTGACGCCGGAATCGCGTGCCACGACCGATTCCATGCCGGTGCCGACATAGGGGGCTTCCGGCTGCAGCAGCGGCACGGCCTGACGCTGCATGTTGGAGCCCATCAGCGCGCGGTTGGCGTCGTCGTTCTCCAGGAACGGGATCAGCGCCGCAGCAACGGACACAAGCTGCTTCGGCGACACGTCGATGAAGTCGATGTCCTGCGGACGGGCCAGCAGGAACTCGCCCGCATGACGCGTTGCGACCAGGTCTTCCTGGAACACACCGGTCGTCTGGTCAAAGATCGCATTGGCCTGCGCAATCGTGTAGCGGCCCTCTTCCATCGCCGACAGGTAGATCGCCTCGTCGGTCACGATGCCATCGACCACCTTCCGGTACGGGCTCTCGATGAAGCCGTACTGGTTGATGCGGGCAAAGCTGGCGAGCGAGTTGATCAGGCCGATGTTCGGACCTTCCGGCGTCTCGATCGGGCAGATACGGCCATAATGGGTCGGATGCACGTCGCGCACCTCGAAGCCCGCACGCTCACGCGTCAGACCACCCGGGCCAAGCGCCGAGAGGCGACGCTTGTGGGTCACTTCCGACAGCGGGTTGGTCTGATCCATGAACTGGCTGAGCTGTGAGGAGCCAAAGAACTCCCGCACCGCAGCCGCAGCGGGCTTGGCGTTGATCAGATCCTGCGGCATCACCGTGTCGATCTCGACGGAGCTCATCCGCTCCCGGATCGCACGTTCCATGCGCAGCAGGC
>JARGNO010000009.1:38427-94539 GCA_029213165.1 Minwuia sp. | reverse complement strand
GGAGGCCATGCTTGGCCGACACATCCAAGACGCCACTGCTCGACACGATCAACTCACCTGCTGACCTGCGCAGGCTCGAACCGTCGAAATTGCGCCAGCTTGCCGATGAACTGCGGACAGAGACCATTGATGCGGTCTCCGTTACCGGCGGGCACCTGGGTGCCGGGTTGGGCGTGGTGGAGCTGACAGCGGCCCTGCACTACGTCTTCAACACACCCGACGACAAGCTGATCTTCGATGTCGGGCACCAGTGCTACCCGCACAAGATCCTGACGGAACGCCGCGACCGCATCCGCACGCTGCGCGCGGCAGGCGGCCTTTCCGGCTTCACGAAACGGGCCGAGAGCACCTACGACCCCTTCGGCGCGGCCCATTCCTCGACGTCCATCTCAGCGGGACTGGGTTTCGATGTGGCGCATCAGATGCTGGGACAGCCGCACCGCGTGGTCTCCGTGATCGGTGATGGCTCCATGTCCGCAGGCATGGCCTATGAGGCGATGAACAACGCCGGTGGCATGAAGAGCCGCATGATCGTCATCCTGAACGACAACGACATGTCGATCGCGCCGCCCGTAGGCGCGATGAGCGCCTATCTCTCGCGCCTGATCTCCGGAAAGCCCTATCTCAGCCTGCGTCAGGTGGGCAAGCAACTGGCGCAGAAGTTCCCGCGCTCCTTCGAGAAGATGGCGGAGCGGGCGGAGGAATTCGCGCGCGGCATGCTGACCGGCGGCACGATGTTCGAGGAGATGGGGTTCTACTATGTCGGCCCGGTCGACGGTCACAACATGGACCATCTGCTGCCCGTGCTGGAGAACGTGCGCGACGCGAAGCACGGACCGATCCTGGTGCATGTGGTCACAGAGAAGGGCAAGGGATACCTGCCCGCAGAACAATCTGCAGACAAGTATCACGGGGTCGCGAAGTTCGACGTCGTCACCGGCACCCAGATGAAGGGCAAGTCCAACGCCCCCGCCTATACGAAGGTCTTCGCCAACGCACTGGTGCAGGAAGCGGAGAAGGACAGCAGGATCGTCGCCGTGACCGCCGCCATGCCCTCCGGCACCGGCCTGGACATCTTCGGCAAGGCTTTCCCGGAGCGGACCTTCGACGTCGGCATTGCGGAACAGCACGCCGTGACCTTCTGCGCCGGGATGGCGGCGGGTGGCCTGAAACCCTTCGCGGCGATCTACTCGACCTTCCTGCAACGGGGTTATGACCAGGTCGTGCACGATGTGGCGATCCAGAGCCTGCCGGTGCGTTTCGCCATAGACCGGGCCGGTCTGGTGGGCGCGGACGGCCCGACCCATGCCGGATCATTCGACATCACCTATCTCGCCACCCTGCCCGGCTTCGTGGTCATGGCAGCGGGGGACGAGGCGGAACTGGTCCACATGGTCGCCACGGCGGCAGAGATCGACGACCGCCCCTCCGCCTTCCGCTTTCCCCGTGGCGAAGGCGTTGGCGTGGACATGCCGCAAGCCGGTGTGCCGCTGGAGATCGGCAAGGGCCGCATCCTGCGCGAAGGCACCTCCGTCGCGATCCTTTCCTTCGGCGCGCGACTGGCCGAAGTGCTGCAGGCCGCCGACGACCTGGCCGCGATGGGTCTGAGCGCCACCGTCGCCGACGCCCGCTTCGCCAAGCCACTGGACGAGGATCTGATCGCCCGGCTGGCGCGGGAGCACCCGCTGCTTGTCACCATAGAGGAAGGCGCCGTCGGCGGTTTCGGCAGCCATGTGCTGCAGTTCCTGGCGACCAATGACCTGCTGGAGGGACTGAAGGTCCGTCCGATGGTTCTGCCGGACTGCTTCATTGATCAGGACAAGCCTGAGAAGATGTACGATCAGGCCGGCCTGAACGCGCCGCAGATCGTCACCACCGTGGTTTCCGCGCTGGGTATCGACGCGCATGCCACGGCCCCTGCCCGCGCCTGATCCACACACGTGTTGATCCGATCCCTGCCCCTTTCCTTCCGTACGGGCATGACGCATATTGGACATGGATGTTCACGTTGTGGTCTCATGACCTGACCACGGAATACTTGGCACGGGATTGATATGGCAACGTCACTGGGCGAGCTCGACAGCACCTTCAAGCATGCCCTGATGGAGGCAGAGGCCCCGATCTGGTTGCCGGAACGTGCCGACCGACCGCTGAAGACCGAAGGCGGCAAGGCACTCAAGATCGTTTCCGATTTCGAACCGGCCGGAGACCAGCCCCAGGCCATCGCCGAACTGGTTGCCGGTGTCCGGGCCGGGGATCGCGATCAGGTGCTGCTGGGTGTCACCGGCTCCGGCAAGACCTTCACGGTCGCGCACCTGATTCAGGAGGTGCAGCGCCCCGCGGTCATCATGGCACCGAACAAGACCCTGGCGGCACAGCTCTATGGCGAGATGAAGTCATTCTTCCCCGACAATGCGGTGGAGTACTTCGTTTCCTACTACGACTACTACCAGCCCGAAGCCTATGTGCCGCGCACCGATACCTATATCGAGAAGGACGCGTCCATCAACGAACAGATCGACCGGATGCGCCATTCCGCCACCCGGTCCCTGCTGGAACGCGATGATGTCATTGTCGTGGCCTCCGTCAGTTCGATCTACGGCATCGGTTCCGTCGAGACCTATTCCGACATGACCATGAACATCGCCAAGGGTGATCGCGTCGATCAGCGCGCCCTGCTGGGGCGGCTGGTGGAACTGCAGTACAAGCGTAATGACGCGGCGTTCCAGCGCGGCGCCTTTCGTGTGCGCGGTGACACGGTGGAGGTCTTCCCCAGCCATCAGGAGGACCGTGCCTGGCGGTTCTCCCTGTTCGGGGACGAGTTGGAGGAGATCGTCGAGTTCGACCCGCTGACCGGGGAGAAGGCCCAGAGCCTCGACAGCGTGAAACTCTACGCCAACAGCCACTACGTGACACCGCGCCCGACGCTGCAGCAGGCGGTGAAGGAGATCAAGGTGGAGCTGGCCGTCCGGCTGGAACAGCTCAATGCGGAGGGCAAGCTGCTGGAGGCGCAGCGGCTGGAACAGCGCAGCCTGTTCGATATCGAGATGATGATGGCCACCGGTTCCTGCCCCGGAATCGAGAACTATTCCCGCTATCTGACCGGACGCCCACCCGGCGCGCCGCCGCCCAGCCTGTTCGAATACATTCCCGAAGAGGCCCTGCTGTTCATCGATGAGAGCCATGTGACCGTACCGCAGGTCGGCGGCATGTTCCGGGGCGACTTCCGCCGCAAGTGGACACTGGCGGAATTCGGGTTCCGGCTGCCGTCCTGTGTCGACAACCGCCCGCTGAAGTTCGACGAGTGGAACGCCATGCGGCCCCAGACCGTCTTCGTCTCCGCCACCCCCGGTGCCTGGGAACTGGAGCGGACGGAGGGCGTGATCGTGGAGCAGGTGATCCGCCCGACCGGACTGGTGGACCCGGACTGCATCATCCGTCCCGTGGCCACCCAGGTGGACGACCTGATGGCGGAGGCGCGGACCTGTGCGGAGAAGGGCCAGCGTGTGCTGGTCACCACCCTGACCAAGAAGATGGCCGAGGACCTGACCGAGTACCTGCACGAGAACGGCGTCAAGGTACGTTACCTGCATTCCGATATCGACACGCTGGAGCGGATCGAGATCATCCGCGACCTGCGACTGGGCGTCTTCGACGTGCTGGTCGGCATCAACCTGCTGCGGGAGGGGCTGGATATCCCCGAATGCGGGCTGGTCGCGATCCTGGATGCGGACAAGGAAGGCTTCCTGCGCTCCGAGACTTCCCTGATCCAGACCATCGGGCGCGCGGCACGGAACCTGGACGGCCGGGTGATCCTCTACGCCGACAAGATGACCAACAGCCTGACCCGCGCGCTGGCGGAAACGGAGCGCCGCCGCACCAAGCAACAGGCCTACAACGAAGCGCATGGCATCACGCCGGTTTCCATCCGCAAGAACATCTCCGACGTCATGCAGTCGGTCTATGCCCGCGACAGCCTGACCGTTGATGTCGACGACGATCAGAAGCTGCTGACGGGCAAGGACCTGAAGGCCCATATCGCCGACCTGGAAACCCGGATGCGCGAAGCCGCCGCCGACCTGGAGTTCGAGGAAGCCGCCCGCCTGCGCGATGCCATCAAGCGGCTGGAAAGCGCCGAACTGGAGATCATGGCGGACCCCATGGCCCGCCCGAAGGGCCTGGCGGAAGCCATGGCGTCCTACGCCCCTGGTGCCACCAGGACCGGACAGGCGAAGGTCAAGGGCGGCGGTCCCAGCAAGTACGGCCAGGGCCGCACCAAATCCGGCCGCCCCGGCGCAAGACCAAGCGTCAAGAGCCGGAAGCGGTAGCAGGTTCGCGCTGTTCAGCTTCCGGTCAGCAATGTGCGCAGCGTCTGCCACATCTGCATGGGGCCTTCCTGGCGCACCAGCAGGAATCCGAGCCAGACGAAATGCACGGTCAGAACCACGCAGAACCCTGCGTAGAAGCGACGAAGCAATGGGCTGCGAATTTCCGGCAGGCGATGCTTCACCGTCTGAAACCGCTGCCAGACAACGACTGCGAGGCCATGATAGAGACCCCACAGCAGATAGCGCAGCGAAACCTCGTGCCAGAAGCCAATGGCGACCAGCGAGCTCACGGTGCCCAAAAACGGGCTTCGCGTAATCGCAACAACACCGGCAAAGACGTATTCCCGCGACCAGCTTGTCAGTGAGATGTGCCACGAACGCCAGAATGCGCCGATATTCTGTTTCAGGTACGGCCAGGAAAAATTCTCCATGACCCTGAAGCCAAGCAACCGGGCAAACCCGATGGCAATGTCGGAATGACCGGAGAACTGGAAGTAGAGGTTCAGACCAATCGCCACCATCTCGATATAGACGACCACAGATGCTGATCGGGTGGCAAAGAATGTCGTGCCGGCATCCTGAAACAGTACGGTCAGAAAGTTGCCAAGCAGCGCGATCTTGATGTACCCGAAGATGATCCGTTCGATCCCCTCCTGAAAGGTGCCGGAGTCCCAACGGTTCCGACGCATGTCCCGGGCAAATTCGGGATAGCGATGGATCGGACCGATGAACAGGGTCGGAACAAAGAACAGGTAGGACAGGACGTTCTGCGGTTCGAAACGTCCAATCTGGCCCTTGTAGCGCTCCAGTACGAAATGGATACAGCGCAGGGTGTAATAACCGATACCAAGCGGGATCAGGACATCGCCCGCATTCAGGAAATCCAGCGGCCCACTGATGATCTTGAAACCGAGAAAGAAGGCCGCGATCACGGAAATCGCCGCAACGGTCCGTATCCCGCTGACAGATGGCGTGCGGGTAAACAGAATGGTTGCGACGGTCATCAGTGAAAGCGTCACCAGCGACAGCCAGTCCACATACCCCAGAAACAGCGCGCTCGCCCCGATCAGGAACAGAAACCTGAACCTCGCAGGCAGCACCCAGTAGATGAGGGTGACGGCAGCCATGGTCGCGAGCCAGAATCCTGAAAGGAAACTCATCAGACCCCGTTCCGGCCCCGCGAAAGCCCGGCAGCCTGTCCGAGCACATAGGAACGGCGCGCCGCCGATGCATCGACTTGCATGTCGCCATCAAGCTGTTCGTAACCGCAGGCCTCCAGCAAGGGATTCAACTGCGGTGCCAGTCGGGCAATCTGAGCGCCGGGCAATCCCTGCCACTTGCTGACGCGATCATCGACGACCTGATCTGTCTCGTAGGCCCGGTGATCGGAAAAGCCGAGCACGTCGGTGCCACCGAGTTGGCCAAGTGTCGGGCCAGGTTCCTCACCGATGAATGAGAGAAGTTCCCCAAGCACCCCTTCGACATCAACCACCAGGTCTTCATAACGGCAGATCATGCAGGTTTCAGGGAATTTCTCCCCCAACTGCATCAGCGACCTTGTGGTATCTATCCAGGAATTAACAAATGCTTCAATTGGTTGGGGATATTTTTGAATGTACTGATACAAGCCTTCAGGGTAGGTTCCGGCCGCGTCACAGAAATCCTTGCAACTCACCGCCACGTCCAGTGGATGCCGAATGACCCCCAGATAATGGACGCGCTCACCGCAGATACGCTGGATGGCATCCACATGGTGAATGTCGAAGGCAGTCTTCTCCACCCAACGTTGTTTTCCCTGCGCTCGCGCATAGTCGTCGAGGAAGGAGAATACCAGGCTGCGCAAGCGATCCAGAACGATTTCGTCACTGAAGCCAGCGAACTCCAGCCCGGCCAGCACTCCCATATCCACGCCATGAGCCGTCATGTCCGCCTTGATGAACCGGGCTGCGGCACTGAACAAATGGGTTTCCGGAGGGGCGGCCAGAGCCGGATGGGCATCCAGCAGACGGCGCAACAGTGTGGTACCGGAGCGCGGGTGGCCCAGCACGATCACGCCCTTTCGAGGTGTTTCGGCGGTCATGAAACCGGACCGTTCCGGTCACCGACATGGCCCGAAACAATGCCGATGGCGTCCCCGACACTGCGAATCCTCATCACATCTCTCGGGGCCATCCTGAAGTCGAAACGCCGTTCCAGACGCATGACGAACTCCAGGAATGCCAGGGAGTCCCATCCTTCGACAGAGGCTTCGGTGCTGCTGGCCGACAGACTGGCCGCCGAACTCCGAAATGCCGCTGCGGCCTCGGCAATCACCTTGTCATCGATGGTGCTGCCTTCCCCCTGCGTCGACTGCCGGGAAATCATCTCCCGCACCTTGGCCAGTTCGACCTTTCCAGAAGGCCCATAGGGAAGACTCTCGACGACAGTCACTTCGTTCGGCATCTTCTCGGCCGCCAGGCCCGCGCGCAGATGCTCGAACAGGTCCAGCCGGCCTTTCGCAGCATCCGTGTGGTCCAGGGTCACGACCATCTCCACCCTCTCTCCCAGCATCTCGTCCGGAATGCCGACCACTGTCGCATCCGTGACCGCCGGGAAAGTCAGCGCCACATCCTTCAGGTCATCGGGATAGATGTTGGTGGAGGCCCGGATGATCAGGTTCTTGCGCCGCCCCGCAATCCTGTAAAAGCCGTCGGCGTCACAGGTCGCCAGGTCACCGGTTCGAAACCAGTCGCCTTCGAAGACTTCCGCGGTCGCCGCCTCGTTCCCGAAGTAGCCGCTGAACATGCCCGGTCCCCGGAGCCAGAGCTCGCCGACCTCTTCAGCCGCAACGTCATCCCCTGCTTCATCAACCAGTCGGACCTCAAATCCGTCAGGCTTCCCGATGGTACCTATCCGGTGACTGTCGTCAGACGGGCCACAGTACATCGCCTCGCAAACCGTTTCAGTCAGGCCGTAGCAGTTCACGACCCGGGTTCCGAAACGCGCCTCGATCCGGGTCCACAGTCCGGGCTCCAGCGGTCCGGCCGTGGATTCAATGAACTGGAACGCATCGTCGGAAAAGCTGTCATCATAGTCGGATGACAGGCGATCAATCATCGACAACACGGTTGGCACCGTTATCAGGTGCGTCGCCTTGCGCTGATAGACAAGATCCAGCATATCGCCCACGGACTGCATGTTCACGGCTTCCGGGCGGATGACCTCCGCACCGGAAACGAATGACAGCAGAGGCCCTTGATTGAGGCCGTCGCTGTGATGGAACGGAAGATGGTTGACGATGCGGCTGTCGGCATTCACCGAGAACCGGCGTTGCAACAATTCCATCTGTGTGGCGAGTGCATCGCGTGAAATGCTTACCCCCTTGGGGGTCGAGGTCGTGCCCGATGTGAACAGGATCAGCGCCTGACCGGATCCCGTCGCCGTGGTCTGTCGGTCCGTGCGACCGCATCCTGCAAGGATGCCCGGATACATGGTCCCAGCCTGCTGGGCCTTCTGCCGCAGCAACAGGCCAAAACCGGTGCGCTTGCTTGCCGCCTCTGCCCCCACCTGGATGACCCTGGCTTCTTCCGTCTGCGTCAACGACCGCGTGCGCTCGACGATCTCGCTATCCGCGAAGATCATTGCCGGATCGGAATGACTGATGAGGACCAGCAACTCCGATACAGAAGCCTGCGGATCCAGGATGACAGCCACGGCGCCATGCGCAAGGCAGGTGAGATAGAGCGACGTGACTTCGGTATCCTTCTCGGAGAGGATGACAACCTGGTCGCCCTCAACGATTCCATGCTGGTCAAGCAGGGTCCGCCCCTGCTCGATCCTCTCCACCAGCACACGATAGGGCATTTCGCTGGTGCCCGAGATCGCCGCCTTCCGTCCCGAGCCCAATTGCAGACCATTGTTCAGGATTTCGGAAAGCCTGTCGCCCGATGCACTCATGAAACCCTCACGCCCCTCAGAAACCCGCATAAATGAATACAGCCCGATCCACGGTCGTCGCAATTGCAAGAACTGCAGCGAAGGCCAACGCGAGACCGAGCATGACGCCACGAACCAGAAGCCCGGCCATGCGTCCCCTTTCCGCCATGCCATTCATTGCCGCCATCCCCTTGAGGCCGCAACATCCGCGAGCGCCTGAACCAGACTGTCCGTGACGGTCTTCATACCCTGACGGTCTCTCAGATGAGAAATATCGTGAAACCAGCCTGGTTGCAGCGGCACGCTGGCATTGATGTCCAGTCGGTCAGCGCCGATGCGCATCGCGAGCTGGTCCAGAAAGCGGTCGTGGTCCGTTTGCAGTGCCTGCATTTCAGTGGTCTGCATGACCTTTGGATTTATCGGTGGCTCGGTCAGGATGATCGCCGTTCCAGCACAATGTTCGAGCCGTTCAGCAAATGCGACGACCATCTGCGCGACTTCTTCACGATACAGTCTCTCAGCGTCGCGAAGCATGGTCATGTAGTCGCCAACCTGCTTCGAGACC
Organism: Minwuia sp.; assembly: GCA_029213165.1. Taxonomy (GTDB): domain Bacteria; phylum Pseudomonadota; class Alphaproteobacteria; order Minwuiales; family Minwuiaceae; genus Minwuia. The sequence continues at coordinate 85,731 of JARGNO010000009.1, read as the reverse complement.
GTCGTCGCATCCGGCGGTGGAAGATGTTCGTAGCGGTGGCGTCCATCGTCAGGATCGAACAGGTTCGCGAATTTCCTGTCCTTCGGGACGGTGCCTCTGACTTTGGCGATCTCTGTCGGCAATCGCAGCAACCAGGCCCTCGCGCCAGGATAGACGGCCTGCTGGAACTGTGCAGCACGCATCAGAATGCTGCGCTCATGAGCCGGCGTCTGCAACTCCGGATCAATCGTGCTTTCGCGGCGGTAGGTTCGGGGATCATTGACGAAACGCGCCAGGTTCACACCAAGGAAAACCACGCCGCCGCGCTTGCAGACGGCTTTCTCGGCAAGGGACAGGCCATGCCAGAACGGTTGGCTGGAAGTGGTCAGGTCCACGAGTTCGAATTCGAGGCCGAGTTCGCGGATTCGGTGTTCGGCGTATCGTTGACTGTGTTGCGCCTCGCGCATTGAAGAGGAGCCAATGATGACAGCCGCACGGCCTTCATCGGTGGCTGCCGAAGACCTGACCGCCTCCATGAATGCAAACAGGTCGTCATCGGCGTAGGCAATTCCTGGAATGACCCTGTACCCGGCGGCAAGCAGACCAGGACTGGCAAGACCGAAGAATCCGAATGTTGCCAAGGCCACGACAAGACATATCAGCAGGGAAAGTCGACTGCTCTCGGTCAGCCCACGTCCGAATCCTGCCAGAAATTCCCGTATTCCGGACACGAACTTGCAAAACCTTCAAATTGGTGAGCAGGCATGGGCGTAACACGCGTCGCGCGCGGGCGAGACCGCCGGAGCGGTTCCCGACAGGCCCTTCGATTAACCGTCAGTTCCCGATCTTTGCAATATCTTTCTCCGCCGATCACCTGAATGCCGCCAGGAGGGCGCTTATCCTGCCTTCGGATGCCCTTCCGGCCAGCCGCCGTCATAGGCGGTGCCCTGGTCGCCCAGGTGGGCGAGGCGGAAGCCGATGGGGCGTTCCAGTTCTTCGAGGCAGTGGCCGATCAGACCGGCCGTGCGGCAGAGGATAGAGATGCCCTTCAGCGCATCGGGCGGGAAGTCGAGGTCCAGCAGGATGGCCGGAAGCGGGCCATTGACGTTCAGCACCAGCTTGCGACCGTAGACCTCCTCGGCCACGGCGCGAGCGGCACGGAGGAAGGCAACATGGTCGCCGGAGGCACCGCGCGCATCCGCCAGTTCCAGCAGCTTCTCGGCACGCGGATCGACCGGTCGGTGAACCGGGTGGCCGAAACCGGGCAGGAACGCCTTCCGGTCGCGCAGATCCTGCACCATGGCACGGGCGACGGCGTCGATACTCTCGCCTGCACGGACCCGTGCAACACCCTCCGTATAGAATCGACCTGCGACTTCCGCAGAGCCGAGGATAACCGACCCACAGCCCAGGATGCCGGCCGCAACCGCGCCCTGCATGGCGTCCGGCCCGGCCTGCAGGGTCATCCGCGCCGCCTGTGCCGATGGCGTCAGGCCATGTTCAGCCAGCGCCACAAGCACCGCATTGAGGAAGAACGACTGATTCTCCGTCGGAATCTTTCCGGTCAGATGCAGGAAGAAGAAATCGGTGAAATCAACCTTCCCGATCAAATCCTCACAAAGGTCCTTGCCACGGATCGTCACACTCTCCGCATCCGCCTTCGCGATCGCTGACGCGCCTGCGCCCTTGTCACCCATCATGTTGCAGCTCTCCCCTCACCACCTTCTGCGCCGTAGAACACGACCCAGGTCTCGAAATCGTCAGTGAAATCCTCGAAACGGTGTTCGGCATGGGCAGGTGCGAACAGCACATCGCCCGGCCCGAACGGCACACGCGCCCCGTTCATGAAGAACATGCCCGTGCCACGGGAAACGATGTAGAGCTCGTCCTGATCATGCGGCGTCTGCGGGTCGGTTCCGCGCGGCGCGTAGAACCGCAGCGTCATCGTCCCGTGCTGCATCAGCAAGGCTGAGGCGCGCCCTGGGCTGGGAGGCGTCTTCCGTGCGGCCTCCAGCGTTGCGCGAATGTCCATCAGCCCCCTCCCCATCCGTCGTTCCCGGTCTACAGACCGTAACGGTTCCAGTGCAGCCTGTCTTCGATTCCAGCCAGCACTTCTCCGGTCATCTGCCCTGCACTGCTGCCACCGCCGCGCAGCAGGCCCCGCAGCGGAGAGCGACGGACACCGATCTGGCGCAGCCGCACGTCCTTGCCAAAACGACCCTTCAGAAAGGATGTCATCTCCGCGATTCCATCGATCAGGCCGAGGCGTTCCGCTTCTTCACCCAAAAATACATCACCGGAGAATATCTCCTTGTACCGCCTGCGATTCAGCTTGTCACCGCGACGGCTCTTCACCTGGTCCATGAAGGTATCGTGGATCTGCGACTGGATTTCCTTCAGCCGTTCCACATCCTCGTCCTGCTCTGCGGAAAACGGGTCGAGGAACGATTTCTTCTCCCCTGCCGAATGGATCCGCCGCTCGATCCCGAACCGCTCGATCAGCCCCTTGAAACCGAACCCGGCGGAGATGACACCGATGGAGCCGACGATGGATGCCCGGTCGGCATAGAGTTCGTCGCCTGCGGTCATCAGCCAGTAGCCACCGGACGCCGCCACATCTTCCGCGAAGGACAGCACGGGCACATTCTTCTCCTCTGCCCTGCGGCGAATGGCGCTGGCAATCAGGGCTGACTGTACCGGCGATCCGCCAGGGCTGTTGATGACCAGTGCGACGGCAGCCAGCCGTTTCGGGCGGAATGCCTGCTCGATCCTGCTCTCCAGAGCCGCGAGGTTGAGGGCGGCGGGGCGAAAGGGTGCGCTGCCGCCGGGCGAGATCACGCCCTGCAACCGCAGAACCGAGACGATGGGGGTCGCACGCCACTTCCGGAAACGGGCAATGGGGCGCTGAAGAAGTCCTGTTTTCCTGCTCATGTCCCTGATGTGCGGCAGCAAGCAGCGGCTTGCAAGGGGATGCGCGGCCTCAGGTCCACATTATCGGCTGCGCGTCCCGCATGATACCGTTCGCCAGCGGCGTGTCGCGCCCGTCCGCTTCGTGCAACGCAAGCGCCTGCAGTTCCCGGACCGCGCCCCCCGCGCCGGGTCTCAGCCGCAACAGCACCCGCTTCGCCGGGCGTCCTGCCCGACTGCCAAGGGGACGGATGTCCAGCGCACAGGTTCCAGGCAAAGCCTCCCGAACCTCCGCCAGCCGCTCACGGCGCAGGATCAGTACCGCGTGGCCACCGGGCGCAAGCAGCCGCAGCACAGTGGCTATCCATCCCGCCAGTGGCACCGCCCCCTCGGATCGCGCCATTTCGCGCGCCGCGTCAGGCGAACGGCGGAAGCGCGCCGGATCGAAATAGGGCGGATTGGCCAGCACCAAGTCGAAGGAACTGTCACCGAAGGGTGCCATGCCGACGTCGCCGACACAGACCGCACCACGATCAGCAACAGCATTTGACGCAATATTGATCGCGGCAAGGGCGGCAATGTCGGGCTGCACCTCCAGCCCGATGAACGCGAAGTCCGACCGCCGTGCAGCAAGCGAAAGCATCGGCAGGCCGGTTCCGCAGCCCAGCTCCAGTACCCGCCCGCCCGGTGGCGGATGGCAGGCGGCGGCCAGCATCACGGCATCCGAACCACTGCGAAAACCGCTGACAGGTTGCCGCAAGGCCACGCGCCCACCCAGGATCAGATCGTCGGTAAAGCCCGTCATTCCTGCTCAGATCAGCTCCACGATGCGCAGCAGGTCCTTCGCCGCGACCTCATCCTCATCGTCCACCATCAGCCTGCGCGGAAAGACACCGATGGAGCCTTCCATGACACTGATGTTCTGGTCGAAGCGCAGCGACGCGATCCCCTCCCCCTTCAGCAAGGCCTCGGCAAAGGAAAGCGCAACCAGATCGTTGGTTCGAAAGACTTCGACCATATCGCTGTCCGTTCCTGCCAGAGGCGACAACACGTCCCGCGTCCGCCGCTTGACGGACCTTCGTCCCAATCTATTCTCGGGCACTCAATTCCGCCAGTCGCAGCGTGTATGGAGCATCCAGCGTGTCAAACGTGGTTTCCCTGAAGGACGAATCGGCCAAGCCGGCCGCCGGGCTGGCGCGGCTGCGGTCGCTGGTCGAACGCGATCTTGACCGGGTCAATCTGGTGATCATGGACAAGATGCAGTCCGAGGTTGCGCTGATCCCCCAGCTCGCCAGCCACATCGTAGCCGCCGGCGGCAAGCGGCTGCGCCCCATGCTGACACTCGCGGCCGCAGACCTGTGTGGCTACACGGGCGACCGGCAGGTCAGCCTCGCCGCCTGTGTCGAATTCATCCATACCGCCACGCTGTTGCACGACGATGTGGTGGATGAGAGCGACCTGCGCCGTGGCAATGCCACCGCAAATGCGGTCTTCGGCAATCAGGCCAGCGTTCTGGTCGGGGATTTCCTGTTCAGTCGCGCCTTCCAGCTGATGGTGGCCGACGGTTCACTGGAAGTGCTCGCAATTCTCTCCAAGGCCTCCGCTGTCATTGCCGAGGGCGAGGTGCTGCAGCTCATCACCACCAATGACACCGAGACGACGGAAGACGCCTATCTCGACGTGATCTCCGCCAAGACGGCGGCGCTGTTCTCCGCCGCCTGCCGGGTCGGCGCGATCGTGGCAGAGGCACCGAAGGCCGAGGTCGAGGCGCTTGATTCATACGGTCGCAATCTTGGGATCGCGTTCCAGCTGATCGATGACGCGCTGGATTATTCGGCGCGGCAGGCGACGCTGGGCAAGACGGTCGGCGATGACTTCCGCGAAGGCAAGATCACCTTGCCCATCGTTCTGGCCTTTCGCCGTGGCACGCCGGAGGAACGCCAGTTCTGGCGGCGCTGCCTGGAGGAGATGGAACAGACCGAAGCGGACCTGGGAAGGGCGCAGGAACTGATCCAGCAGCACGATGCCCTGGCCGACACCATCGAGCGCGCGCGCCACTACGGCGCACGGGCCCGGGACGCGCTGGCCATCTTCCCCGAAGGGGTCATGAAGTCGGCCCTGATCGACGCAGTCGAATTCACCATCGAACGGGCATATTGATCCTTGCCCATGCCGCACCCAGCGGCTATACACCGCTCGCCCCTGCAGTCACTTGGCTGAAGGTCCGGTCGGGGAGTAGCTCAGCCTGGTAGAGCACCGTCTTCGGGAGGCGGGGGCCGGAGGTTCGAATCCTCTCTCCCCGACCATTTCTTCTTCACCGCCTCGCGGAAATCCAGGACAGCGCCAAGGTGCAATCACCGATGGGTGATTTCGGGCTACACAGCCTTGCCCGGCAGCACTTCATAGCCCGGGAATCCATCTTCCAATTCCCTGTAACAGACGTCGTTGTAACGATTGAAGCCGCCGCGATAGACCATGTAGCGGCGCGGCTTGCCCGGCACGTTGGCGCCATTGTACCAACTGTCCGTGGTCAGGGCGCCGGGCACGCGCTTCGCGTAGCGCAGGGTCTCGTCGCGCCAGAATTCCTGTGATTCCTCACGGGGATGAAGCTGCGCCCCATCGTGCTCATCCAGCCACCGTATGGTGTCGAAGATGAAATCGATCTGCTGTTCGGCCAGTGTCGCCATGTTCGACAGGACGGACGGCGACATGGCGCTGGAGGGCAGGAACAGATTCGGGAACCCGTGGACCATGGTGCCCAGGTAATTGACCGGACCGTCCGCCCATTGGTCATTCATCGCCGCCCCGTCGATACCGGTGATGTTCAGTGCCCGGACCGGACCCGACAGCGCGTCAAAGCCTGTCGCATAGATGATCACATCCAGTGCGAAGCTCTCATCAGTCGTCGTGATTCCGTCCGGAACGATCTTCTCGATCGGCGTTTCGCGCAGGGAGACAAGCCTGACGTGTGGCTGGTTGAAGGTCTGCAGATAGACATCACTCTTGCACGGGCGCTTGCCGCCGTAGGGGTGATCCCAGGGCACCAGGTGATCAGCGGTCCACGGGTCATCGACCACCTCATGCATCCGCTGGCGAATGAACTCCGAAATGGCGGCATTGGCTTCGGGCAGATGCGAATCCCAGAACGCCAGCGCGACTTCCCGCTGTTCCCAGGCATGCCAGAGCGCCTTCTCGCGCCCTTCCTCGTCGAGTTCGCTGTAGCGGTCGGGGCCGATATACAGTGGCTGGTTGCCGCCGTAGGTCTTGCGCAGCCCGTTCCGGACAGCCTCCGGGTCGGCCCTCAATTCCGCGACAAGGTCCGGGTCCATCGGCCCTGACAGGGTCGGTGTCACGAAGTTCGCCGTGCGCTGAAACACGACAACCTCACGCGCAACCTTCGCGACCTCCGGAACGCATTGAACGCCAGACGACCCGGTTCCGATGATGCCGACCCGCTTGCCCTGCAGATCCACATCGCGATCCCGGGGCCAGCTCGACGTGAACCAGGCTTCGCCCTCGAAGCTGCCGACGCCGGGAATATCGGGGGCCTTCGGCTCCGAAAGGGCCCCCACGGCCAGAACCAGATAACGGCAGGACACGGTCTCGCCACCGGAGGTCTCCACCGTCCACACCCCGGCTTCCTCCGACCAGGTCGTCGTCAGAACCCTGGTATCGAAGGTGATCAGTCGGGTGACGTCACACTCGTCGGCGACGAAGCTGAGATACTGCTGAATCTCGCCCTGGCGTGAGCAGACATCCGACCAGTCCCATTCCCGCACCACATCGCTGTTGAAGAAGTAGGCGTAGTTGTAGCTGGCGACATCGCAGCGGGCGCCAGGGTAGGCGTTCCAGTACCAGGTACCGCCAACATCCGATGCGCGCTCGAAACCCCGAACGCTCAGCCCCTGCTGCTCCGCTTTCCACAACGCGTAGATGCCGGCGAAACCGGCGCCCACCACGACCACATCGCAATCAACCTTCGTCATAGCCATGCCTCCCCGCACAACTCGATCCAATCCGGAAGCCATAGCGGCCACCGGGCAAACGTAACCCATCACCCCTGACCCGACCGGTCATGCAAGCAAGCAGGACGGGCAAGTCGGCATTGCGCACAGCGGCGCGGGATCAGGTCTGGATGGGCCGAATTCCGGTCCAACCTAACGTTTGCCGCATCAACGGCGCAACGACGAGGCTGCGCATGGCGGTCATCGCGTCATCGACGGCTGGCCGGACGTACAAAGGTGTGGGTGACACGGTGCGCAATCAGGGTTACCCTACGGAAATTGCGGTCAACTTACCGCTTTGCATATTTTCCTACGCATGAGTATCTTGAAGCCGGGTCGCATCCTGGGGAGGAAAATGGCGTGCTCGACACTTCGCAAGTGTTCCACATCAATATCAACTGCACCGACCTGGACCGGTCCCTGGCGTTCTATCGTCTGCTGGGGTTTCGTGAAGTCATCAATTTCAATTCCGATGGTGGTGGCCCGGAAGTTTCCGATGTTCTGGGTGATCCTGTTCTCGGTCCTGCCCTCGGCATGCCGAGCAACGCGCGGGCCCGGGCACGAATGCTGATGCTGGGTGACAACCCGCGTTCCGCGCGACTTGACCTCATCGAATGGATCGAACCAAAGGCGGAGGGCGCTGCCTATCCCCATCTGGCCCATGTGGGTATCGCCCGCATCTGCTTCAGGGTCGGCAATGTGGCCGATGCCTGGCAGCAACTGACAGACGCCGGGGCGGCACCCTTCACGGAGCCGGTCCTGATCGAAATGGGGGGATCGCGCCAGAAATTCTTCTGCGCGAAGGACCCTGACGGCGTGGTCGTCGAGTTCATGGAATTTCTGAAGAACTGACGAGAAGCATCACGTCCTGAGCACTATTCAGGCAAACGCCCGAACGGGCACTACAGGGAGGAGACATCATGTTTTCGAGGAAGATGGTTTTTGCGGCAGCCGGTGCCGCGATGCTTGCGACGGCAGGTGCCGCACAGGCCGAAACGCTGAAGGTCGCCGTCGGCTTTCCGACGGGCAGTGCTGCTGTTTATGGCCTGGAAAATTTCGCGAAGAATGTCGAGGCGACAAGCGACCTGAAGGTGAAGGTCTTCTCGCTGTCACTGCTGAACCTGAAGGAAACCCCGCCGGGCATCCGCGACGGCATTGCCGACATGGGCTTCGTGCTGCCCCCGTACTATCCGGCGGAGTTCGCCGAGATCAATCTGGCGGCCAACCTTTCGATGCTGTCGACCACGGGGAAGCAGGTCGAGAGCCCCGGCGCCGCTATGGGTGCGGCCATGACCGAGTATGTGTTCCTGCACTGTCCGGAATGCCTGACGGAGCAGAAGCGTCAGAACCAAGTCTACCTCGGCACCGGAACGAGCCCGACCTATATCCTGCACTGCACCACGCCGATCCGCACGATGGCCGACCTGAAGGGCAAGAAGTACCGCTCGGGCGCCGCGAACTTCGGGCGCTGGGCAGAGGCTGTCGGTGGCACCAAGGTGTCCGTGCCGGGCAACGATATCTATGAGGCCATGGCACAGGGTGTCGTGGATTGCGGCATGTTCTCCGCCACCGAGCTGACGAACCTGCAGCTGTTCGATGTCACCAAGTACATCACCACGAAGATCCCCGGCGGTGTCTTTGCCGGTGTTGCCACCAACAGCATCAATCGTGATGTGTGGGCCGACCTGAACGACGCGCAGCGGGAGGCGATCTTCAAGGCTTCCGCCCGGTCCTCGGCTGACGTGACCTGGAAGTACTATGCCGACGCCAAGCGCAACCTGGACGACGCGCCGGGCAAGGGCATCGAGATCATCGAGCCGACGGCTGAGATGGTGAAGATGTCGGAAGATTTCGTGAAGTCCGACCTCGCCGTCATCTCGCAGCAGTTCACCAAGGACTATGGCCTGTCGAACGTGGACGCCAAGATCGCGAAGATCTCGGAGCTGATCGAGAAGTACAAGACGCTGACAGCCGGCATGGAAGACGATGCCGAGGCGCTGGCCCAGCTCTATTGGGACGAGATCATGTCGAAGGTTGACCTGTCGACCTACGGCCGGAACTGACCTGGCAAACCGGATGCGGCGGTCCGTCTGACCAGTCACGCGGGCTGCCGCATCCAACGCTTGTCCGATCTCACCAGACAAAGCAGGATTCCATGGATTTTCTTGATCGCTGGCTCGGGCGGGCCGTGAACCTGACCAGTATCATCGGCTCGATCGCGGTCGGCCTGATGATGGTGCATATCACCGCGGACGTCGTAGGCAAGTTCGTCTTCTTCTCACCTGTGCCGGCGACCATCACCATGGTCTCCAACTACTACATGGTCGTGGTTGCCTTCCTGCCGCTCGCTCTGGCAGAGCGGCGCAACGCGCATATCTCGGTCGAGGTCCTGACGGAGCTGTTTCCGAGCCGCGTGCAGCATCACATCAATGGTCTGACCTACCTGCTTTCCGGCGCGGTCTTCGGACTGCTGGCCTGGCGGGGCTTCGGCGACGCCTACAACAAGCAGGACATGGGTTCCTTCATCATGGAACAGAGCACCAAGGTGCTGATCTGGCCGGGGCATTACCTGCTGCCGATCGGGGCCTCACTGATGGTGCTGGTGCTGCTGTTCAAATTCGTTTCCTACATCTCCGGGCGCCCCCAACCGGGCACGCCTGGCCATATCGTTGAATAGGAGGCCGACCTGTCCGACGTACAGATAGGCTTTGCTGGGATCGGCATCCTGCTGGCCCTCATCGCGTTGCGTGTGCCCATTGGCGTTTGTCTGATCGGTGTTTCATTCGTCGGCATCTGGGCACTGGTCGGCGAACGTGCCGCCTGGGGTTCCATTGGTGTCATCCCTTACAGCTTCGCGGCGACATGGCAGCTCAGTTCGGTCCCCATGTTCCTGCTGATGGGCTTTCTCTGCTATCACGCGGGACTGACGAAGGGCATGTTCGACGCTGCCCGCATGTGGATGTCGCGGCTGCCCGGTGGCCTCGCCATTGCCACGATCTTCGGTGCCGCCGGCTTTGCTGCCGTCACCGGTTCGTCGGTCGCCTGTGCCGCCGCCATGGGTCGCATCGCGGTGCCGGAGATGATGCGCCACCGCTACGATGCCTCCCTGGCGACGGGCACCGTGGCCGCGGCAGGCACCATCGGCGCCCTGATCCCGCCCTCCATCCTGATGATCCTCTATGGCATCATTGCCGAAGTACCGATCAGCGCCCTGTTCCTGGGCGGCGTCGGTGCCGGACTGCTCACGACTTTCAGCTATGTCGCGGTGGTCATGATCCGGGTGAAACTGAAGCCCGAACTTGCACCGCAACTGCACGAGGATGTCTCGCTGGCCGACAAGCTGGCGGCGCTGAAGGACACCTGGCCGGTGCTGCTGCTGATGCTGGGCGTCTTCGGCGGTCTGTTCTCCGGGGCCTTCACACCGACGGAGGCCGGTGCGGTTGGTGCCGCCATCGCCACCATCATTGCCGCGCTGAAGGGTTCGCTCACCTGGGTCAGTTTCCGGGACGCGCTTTCGGAGACGCTGCTGACCTCAGCCTCGCTGTTCATCATTGCCATCGGCGCCAGCATGCTGACCCGGTTCCTGGCATTCAGCGGTGCGGGTGACTACCTGTCGGACGCGGTTACCGCAATGGGGGCAGATCCGCTGCTGCTGCTGATCGGCATATCGCTGATCTACCTGCTGCTGGGCATGTTCCTGGAACCCATCGGGGCCATGCTTCTGACGCTTCCGATCCTGCTGCCGATCATCGATACCGCAGGGTTCAGCCTGATCTGGTTCGGTGTCCTGCTGACCAAGTTCCTGGAGATCGGGATGATCACGCCGCCCATCGGACTGAATGTCTTCGTCATCAAGGGAGTGGTCGGAGACCTGGCATCGACGGGCGTGATCTTCCGTGGCATCGCCTGGTTCCTGGTCGCCGACCTGTTCATCATCATCGCACTCATCGCCGTGCCGGACATCATCCTCTACTTGCCGTCGCTGGTCGGCTGAGGGCGAAATGAAGGAGAGACACCGCTAACACCCGTGCGCGGCTTCGGATTATGATCCGGAGAGGGCCCGCCGTTACCGGAACCGGGCTGAGAGCGGAGGGGAACATGAAAGTCAGGGACCTCACACCCACCACCGGGACAGAGATCGTCGGTGTCGATGTTCGCGAGCTGGATGATGCGGCGTTTGCGAAGATCGAGGATCTCTGGCTTCGGCGCTGCCTGATCGTCATCCGCGACCAGCATCTGACCCCGGCGGAACTGTGCGCCTTCAGCCGCCGTTTCGGTGAACTGGAACCGCCGCCCGCCAGCGAGGCCCGCCGCCGCGACGAGGAAGCAGCGGAGATGTGGGTGATCTCCAATGTCGTGGAGAACGGCAAGGCCATCGGTGCCCTGGGCAACGGCGAGGCCGAATGGCACACGGACATGTCCTATATCCCTGCCCCGCCCTCGGCCTCCGTGCTCTACGGGCGCGAAGTGGTGACTGAGGGTGGTCGCACCTGGTTCGGCAACATGATGGCTGCCGTCGAGTCGATGCCGCCCGCGCTGCGGCAGCGGATGGAGGGCCGGACCATCAACCATGATTCCAGCTATACCTCTGCGGGCGACCTGCGAAAGGGGATGCAGGCGGTAACCGATGTCAGTGCCGCCCCGGGCGCGCGCCACCCCGCCATCCGACCGCATTCGGTGACTGCGCGAGACGCACTCTTCCTTGGCCGCCGAACCAACGGCTGGGTTGTGGGCATGGATGTCGCCGAGAGCGAGGCTTTGCTCGACGACCTCTGGGCCTGGTGTACCCGCGACGAGTTCCTCTATGCCCATGAATGGCGTCCGAATGACCTGCTGGTCTGGGACAACCGGTCGACGATTCACCGGCGGGAGGCCTTTGACGCCAGCGCCCGCAGGGTGATGTGGCGCTGCCAGGTGCGGGACGCGGCCCTCGCCGGGGCAGCCTGATCCGGAACGCCCGCACGGCAAACCCCTTGTTGCGCTGCAACAGGATCGTATGGCTTAATTCCCCCAAGCATACCAATGCAGCCTGGTCGTAACGGGCGGAGGCCATACAGAAGGGGATTGCGCATGACATCTTTCATAAAGTTCGCCAGGGCGACGACCGCTGCGGCGCTGGCACTCGGGATGGCATGGCAGGCTCAAGCCGCCGAGCCGAAGAAGGGTGGTACGCTGACCCTTCTGACCAGCCAGGTACCCAGGCACTTCAATCCCGCAGTGCAGTCAGGCACGGCAACGGGGCGCCCCGGCACGCAGATTTTCGCAACACTCCTTCGCTTTGACGAAGGTTGGGAACCCCAGCCCTATCTGGCGGAAAGCTGGTCTTGGTCCGATGACAATCTGTCCATGACCGTGAAACTGCGCGCGGGTGCGCGGTTCCATGACGGTCACCCGATCACGTCGAAGGACGTGCGCTTCTCCATCGAGACGGTGAAGGCGAACCATCCGTTCAAGACCATGTTCGGCGCCGTCGCATCGGTGGAGACCCCCGACGACCTGACCGCCGTGATCAAGCTGAGCCAGACGCATCCTGCGCTGGAACTGGCCATGTCGTCGGCGTTGCTGCCGATCATTCCGGAGCATGTCTATTCGAAGCTGGAAGAGGGCCAGACCGCCAAGAACCACCCGATGAACGCAACACCCGTCGGTTCCGGTCCGTTCAAGTTCGTCGAGTACAAGCAGGGCGAATACATCGTCCTGGAACGCAACGACGACTACTTCCTGCCCGGCCTGCCCTACCTGGACCGCATCGTCTACAAGATCGTGCGGGATTCCAGCCAGCGCGTGATCACGATGGAGCAGGGTGAAGCCGACTTCTATACCGAGGTCGAATCGATCAACATCCGCCGCCTGCAGAAGGCCGAGAACCTGGTTGTTTCCGATCATGGTGGCGAGGCCATTGGCCCGATCACCTGGCTGGCCTTCAATACCAAACGTGCGCCCTTCGACAATCCGAAGGTGCGCCAGGCGATCGCCTATGCGGTTGACCGCAACTTCATCATCAAGGCGTTGCAGCGCGGTGTCTCGAAGGCCGCAACCGGCCCGATCGCGCCTTCCAGCCCCTACTACACACCCGATGTCGAGACCTATGACCTGGATCTGGACAAGGCAAAGGCACTGCTGGACGAAGCCGGTCTGAAGCCGGACGGCGACGGCATCCGGTTTGCCGCCAGCATCGACTATCTGCCTGCCCTGCCGGAGCAGCAGAAGAACATCGCCGAGTACCTGAAGCCGCAGTTGAAGAAGATCGGCATCGACGTGACGGTGCGCAATGCACCTGATTTCCCGACCTGGGCGAAACGTGTTTCAGGGCATGACTTCGACATGACCATGGATCTGGTGTTCAACTGGGGTGATCCGGTCATCGGCGTTCACCGCACCTATATCTGTGACAACATCGTCAAGGGCGTGATCTGGTCGAACACACAGCAATACTGCAACCCGAAGGTCGACGAGACGTTGACGATGGCTGGCAAGGAACCGGACCTGGCGAAGCGCAAGGCACTCTATGCGGAGTTCCAGAAGACGGTCGCGCAGGACCTGCCGATCTACTGGCTCGACATCGTGCCCTACACGAATGTGCACTCGAAGAAGCTGGTGAACCCGCCGCTTGGCATCTGGGCCGACATGCATCCGCTCGACAAGGTCGGCTTCGCAGAGTGAAGCCTGTCTCCATCCCCGGCGGCCACCTTTCGGTCGCCGGGATTTCCCGCCGTTTCCGGTTGGGTGACTGACACATGCACATCGCATCTGTACTGATCAGACGCATTCTGAACGCGGCTGGCTTGCTGGCCGCCGTGCTTATCCTCTGTTTCACCCTGATCCACCTCGCCCCGGGCGACCCTGCTGAGGTCATCGCGGGCGAGATGGGCGGCGCGACCGAGGAGATGATGGCGGAAATCCGCGCGCTGTATGGTCTCGACCGGCCGTTTCATGTCCAGTTGCTGAGTTATCTCGGCAATGTCGCGCAGGGTGACCTCGGCTATTCCTTCTATTTCAACCAACCGGTCACGGACCTGATTGTCGAACGGTTGGGTGCCACGCTGCTTCTGGTGATTTCCGCGCTTCTGCTGGCGATCTTCCTGGGAACCTTCCTCGGGGTCGTTGCGGCGCGCAATCCGAACGGCCTGATCAGCCACTTCGTCACCGTGCTCGCCCTGTTCGGCTATGCGGCACCGGTCTTCTGGACCGCGATCATCCTGCTGATCCTGTTTGCCAGCGTCATTCCGATCTTTCCTGCGTCGGGTGGCATGTACGATATCACCGGCCCGGATGATCCGATCAGCCGCGCCCTCGACATCGCGCACCACATGGTGCTGCCTGTGATCACGCTGTCGACGATCTATCTGGCCTTCTACAGCCGGTTGGCACGGGCAAGCATGCTGGATGTGCTGGGCTCCGACTACATCCGCACCGCCCGCGCCAAGGGTCTGGCGGAGGTCGTGGTGGTCTACAAGCACGCCCTGCGCAACGCGGTGCTGCCGGTTGTCACATTCGCCGGGCTGCAGTTCGCGCAGCTCATGTCCGGTGCCGTGCTGGTGGAAGCGGTCTACAGCTGGCCCGGCCTCGGCACGCTGGCGTTCGAGAGCCTGTTGCGCCGCGACACACCGACCCTGCTGGGCATCCTGTTCTTCTCGTCGATGGTCGTGATCATCGCGAACCTGCTGACCGACATCGCCTACCGGCTGATCGACCCCCGGATCCGGAGTGGTGCCAGATGAGTGACGCCGCCCGCGAATTCGAACAGGAACTGCGCGTCGAAAGCCCGGCGCGCGAAGCCTGGCGGATGTTCATCTCCAACAATTCCGCCATTGTCGGACTGGCGATCTTCACCCTGATCATCCTGACCACATTCGTCGGACCGCTGGTCTATACCGTCGATCCGTTCGAGCTTGTCTGGGCCCCCCTCACCCCGCCGGGGGAGGAAGGCTGGTTGCTGGGCACCGATTACCTGGGCCGCGATCTGGTGGCAGGACTGCTGATCGGCGGCCAGTCGACTCTGGCAGTCGGCGCGGCGGCTGCGGTCATCACCATCACGATCGGCATCACCGTCGGTGCCCTGGCAGGCTATTACCGCGGCTGGGTGGACGAGGCCCTGATGCGCGTCACCGAATTCTTCCAGGTTCTGCCACCACTGCTGCTGGCCATGGTGCTGGTCATGCTGTTCGAACCGTCGCTGACAACCATCGCCTTTGCCATTGGCATTGTCTCATGGACCAGCGCCGCCCGGCTGACCCGGGCGGAGTTCATGCGCATCCGCGAGCTGGAGTATGTGAAGGCAGCGCGATCCATCAGCGCCTCCAACGCCCGCATCATCTGGCGCGTGATCCTGCCCAATGCCGCGCCGCCGCTGATTGTCTCGGCGGCACTCTCCGTCGGCACCGCAATCCTGTTCGAGGCGGGCCTGAGCTTCCTGGGCCTGTCCGATGCAAATGTGATGAGCTGGGGCAAGCTGATCGGCGATAACCGCCCGGCCATCCTGGCCGCATGGTGGCCGGTGACCTTCCCCGGGGTCGCGATCTTCCTGACCGTGCTGGCCGTGAGCCTGATCGGTGACGGGCTGAACGACGCGCTCAATCCCAAACTGAGGCGACGCTGATGGCGCCCCCTCTCCTTTCCGTCCGTGACCTGCGGGTCGAGTTCGATACCCGGGATGGCATCATACCGGTCATCCAGAACCTCAGCTTCGATCTTCATGCGGGCGGGACGCTGGGCATCGTCGGAGAATCCGGCTGCGGCAAGTCGATGACGGCACTTGCTGTCATGGGGCTTGTCCCCGGGCCAATGGGCCGTATCGCCGGTGGATCAATCCGTCTGGATGGCGAGGATCTGGTTGCAGCCGGTGAACAACGGCTGCGCCAGGTGCGGGGCAACGAGATCTCGATGGTGTTCCAGGAACCCATGACATCCCTCAATCCCGTGTTCACGGTCGGTGACCAGATCGGCGAGACCGTCAGGCTGCATCAGGGCCTGAGCCGTCGCGAGGCAGTGAACCGGGCCATCGAGATGCTGCGTGCCGTCGGCATTCCCGCGCCGGAGAAACGCGTGCATGAATATCCGCACCAGCTTTCCGGTGGGATGCGTCAACGGGTGATGATCGCGATGGCGCTGGCGTGTCGGCCCCGGGTGCTGATTGCCGACGAACCGACAACCGCGCTGGACGTCACCGTGCAGGCACAGATCTTCGATCTGCTGCAGGACCTGCAGGCCGAGACCGGTACGGCAATCATCCTGATCACACATGACATGGGTGCCATTGCGGAACTCGCGGAGCGCGTCATCGTCATGTATGCGGGCAGGAAAGTGGAGGATGGCCCCGTGGGCGAAATCCTCGGCCAACCGCTGCACCCCTACACGAAGGGGCTGATCCGCTGCGTGCCGCATCTGGAGGCTGATCCGCCAGTGGAGCGCCGCGAACTGATGGAAATTCCGGGGGTCGTGCCGGGCCTCAGCCAGCTTGGCGGTGTCGGCTGCCCTTTCTCGCCCCGGTGCAGTGAGAGCCGTCCGGACTGCAACATGATGCCGGTCGAAAAGGCCGGTCCCGGCGATCACAGCGTTGCCTGCTGGGCCGTCTCGGAGGCTGCGTCATGACGGAAGAGCCGCTGCTGCAGGTCCGGGATCTGAAGGTGCACTTCAAGCTTGGCAAGCGGGGATTGTTCGGCGAACCCTCCTTCGTCCATGCCGTCGATGGTGTCAGCTTTGATGTGGCACCGGGCACGACATTCGGCATCGTCGGCGAATCCGGCTCCGGCAAGACCACCTCCGCACTGGCCGTGATGCGCCTGGTGGAGGCGACGGGCGGTTCGGTCATGCTGGGTGGTACGGATGTGCTGCAATTGCAGGGCGAGGCGCTGCGCATGGCGCGGCGGCGGATGCAGATCATCTTTCAGGACCCCTATTCATCACTCAACCCGCGTGTCCGCGCCGGTGCCATCGTGCGCGAACCGCTGGAACTGCTGGATGTCGGCAGTCCGGCCGAATGGGATGAAAGGGTTGCGGAACTCTTCCGGCTGGTCGGGTTGAGGCCGGAGCAGCGGGCGCTGTTTCCGCACCAGTTCTCCGGTGGGCAGCGACAGCGGATCGGTATTGCGCGCGCCCTGGCAACCAACCCCGAAGTCATCGTCTGTGACGAACCGGTCTCAGCACTCGATGTCGCGATCCAGGCCCAGATTCTCAACCTGCTGCGCAGACTGCAGTCGGAACTGGGGCTGACCTATCTGTTCATCAGCCATGACCTTGGTGTCGTGCAGCACATGTGCGACGAGATCGCGGTCATGTATCTCGGTCAGATCGTCGAGCGCGCGGACCGTATCTCGCTGTTCCGCCAGCCCCTGCACCCCTACACTTGGGCGCTGCTGTCAGCCGTGCCATCGGCTGCGCCTTCCGCGAAGGGCGGTCAGAACCGTGTCCGCCTGCAGGGTGATCCGCCAAGTCCCATCGACCTGCCGCCCGGCTGTCGCTTTGCCGGTCGCTGCCCCTTTGCCGAGGATCGCTGTCGGCAGAGCGACCCGCCGTTGCGCGCGATCCGCCCCGGTCATCTGGTCGCCTGCCATCTTGTCAGCGATGATGGAAAGGCACCGCACATGGAGGCCATCGAGGCATGAGTTTCACGATCTACAGCGCCCGAAAGATCATCACGATGAACCCCAACCGTCCGGAAGCCACTCACGTGGCAGTCCGCGACGGTCGCATTCTGGGCGCAGGCACCCTGGAAGAACTGGTGGGCTGGGGCGCACACGAACTGGATGAGCGGTTCGCCGACAAGATCCTGATGCCGGGCCTGGTGGAGGGTCACAGCCATACGATGGAGGGCACTTTCTGGCGCTACATCTATTGCGGTTACTTCGATCGCATGGATCCTGATGGCCACATCTGGGAGGGCGCGCGATCCATCGAGGCAGTGGTCGAGCGACTGCAGGATGCTGCAGCGAAACTGGACGGGCCGGACACCCCCCTCGCCGGCTGGTCGCTGGATGCGATCTACTACGGCGACCGGCGGGTTGATCGCCATGATCTGGACAAGGTCGCTTCGGACCGCCCGGTCGGCGTCCTGAATGCGTCCGGCCACATCCTGAACGTCAATACCAGGGCATTGGAACTGGCGGGATTGCTGCGGACCGGCATCAATCATCCGGGCATTCCGCTGGGCAGCGACGGCCTGCCAACCGGCGAACTGAAGGGACCGGACGCGATGACTCCGGTCGGCATCCATGTGGGCTTCGACCGGGACCTGCTGGCCTGCGATGAGTCGGGACTTCGCCAGTTTGCCCGCCTCTGCGTGCGCGCCGGTGTCACCACAGCGGCCGATCTGGCAAACCTGCTGCCCCCCGATGCGGTTTCGATGATGCTCCGGGTGACGGGGGAGGCCGACTATCCGGCGCGCATCGTCTCCCTTCGGCGGCTGCAGAACATGACGGTGCCGGAAATCGTTGATCGTGCCCTGGAACTGCGCGGCATGAGCACCGAGAAGCTGCGTCTCGGCATCATCAAGGTGGTCTCCGATGGCTCGATCCAGGGCTTTTCGGCACGCCTGCGCTGGCCCGGCTATTACAACGGCGCCCCGAACGGCCTCTGGTATGTTCCGCCGGAGCAATTGCGGGAGATGTTCGCCCTGGCCCTGGAAAAGGGTGTACAGGTCCACACCCACACCAATGGAGACGAAGCAACCGAGCTTGTGATGGAGTGCCTGGAGGAAGCCCTGCGGCGTCACCCTGCCCCCGACCACCGTTTCACGCTGCAGCACTGCCAGCTTGCCGACGCGGCGCAGTTCCGTCGCATGAAGGCACTGGGCATGTGCGTGAACCTTTTTCCGAACCACCATTTCTACTGGGGCGACCAGCATTTTGCGATGACGGTGGGACCGGAACGGGCGGAACGCATGAACGCCTGCGCCACCGCCGTCGCAACCGGTGTGCCCATGGCCATCCATTCCGATGCGCCGGTAACGCCACTGGGACCGCTGTTCACCGCCTGGTGTGCGGTGAACCGCCAGACAGCCTCCGGCCGCACGCTGGGCGAGAACGAACGTATCGATGTGGATACGGCGTTGCGCGCCATCACGCTTGGCGCCGCCTATACGCTGAAGCTGGATGGCGAGATCGGCTCCATCGAGACCGGCAAGCGGGCGGACTTCGCCGTGCTGGAGGATGACCCGAGGGAGATCGGGGCAGAGAAGCTGAAAGACGTCGGTGTCTGGGGCACGGTTCTCGGCGGACGGATATTCCCAGCCGCCGGGATATGAGCACGACGGACAGCAGCACCGCCCCCCTGCCGGTCACCGTGATCGGCGGCTACCTGGGTGCGGGCAAGACGACGCTGGTCAACCACCTGCTGCGCCACGCGGCAGGCCGTCGGCTGGCTGTGCTGGTCAATGAATTCGGTGACCTGCCGATCGATGCCGATCTGATCGAGGCGGAGGACGACAATCTGATCGCGATCGCCGGCGGTTGTGTCTGTTGCAGCTATGGCAACGATCTGGTCCTGGCCATGCTGGACCTGACGAAGATGATACCCCGCCCGGACCATGTGCTGCTGGAAGCCAGCGGCGTTGCCCTGCCCGGTGCCATTGCCGCGACCGTCGGTATTCTGCCCGACTATGAACTTGCCGGTGTTGTGGTCATGGCTGACGCGGAAACCGCGCGGCAGCGTGCAGGTGACCGGTATCTCGGCGACACGGTCCGGCAGCAGTTCGCGCAGGCTGACATCATCGTGTTGAACCGGACCGACCTGGTGCCGCCTTCGGAACGGGAGGCAGTCAGGGACTGGCTGATCAGCGAATATCCCGCCGCCCGCCAGGTCAGCACGGAGAGAGGTCAGCTTCCCCCAGAGATCCTGCTCGGCTTCCGCGAGGCCCGGGAAGCAGCGACAGGGCAACCGGGACCGCTGCACGGCGATCATCATCAACTGGTCTCGGCGTCGGCGGTTCCGGAAGGGCCTGTGGATGCACAGGCCATTGCGGACAGGCTGATTGCGCCGGATCTGGGACTGCTGAGAGCCAAGGGGGTCGTGCAGGATTTCCGCGCCGGCCTGATGCTCGTTCAGATCGTCGGCAGCCGTGCTGAAGTCACGCCCGCGCCTCCAGGATCGGACGTTGGCATGGTCTGTATTGCCTCACGGGATGCGGCGGGCGACAGTGAACTGCTGGCTTCCAGGTTGAAGCAAATTCTCGCGAAATTCTCGTTACCTGTTGAAGCAATTCAATAGTGCCAGTCAGGAATCAGCTTCTCAGAGCCGGATATCAATGCTCTGGCGTTGGGCCGACAGGCCGGGCTGCAGGTCCGCGCGGGTACGGTCCGTACCGCTCTGGCTCAGGAATGCGGCGAAGTCGCGGGCGGTGGCATCGTCCTCTCTCCGGTCGGTCCGTGCTGACCTGTCGGAGATAGCCTGTTCATTCCCGTCACCAAATGTTTGGCGGTCACCTGCTTCGCGGTCCTCCGACCGGGCTGGGCCGAAGCCGGGAACTGCGGCAGCATCGACCGGCTTCTGCTCATTTGCCCTGGCGCCGTCGTCTTCGCGGATGGCTTCATCCTCCGCATCAGACTTGTCGCGGGATTCCTCCAGCGCCGCCTTGCGCTCCTCGGCACGGATACTGTTGAGTTCGCTTCGGGCATCAGCGCGCTTGCTCTCCGCATCGGCGGCAACACTGCGGTCGGCCCCTGATGGTTCCGCCGGAGCCAGCGCGGCGCGCTTCACGACCTCCATCTTGGCGATGGTCGCTTCCGGGTCACCGGCAACGGGGCTGGTACTGATGGAAACATGTCCGCCAACAGCGTAGCTCCGGCCATCCGGGCCTTTCTCCATTTCGTATTCGGGCGATCCGGCGTACTGGCCACCAGCAATCGCATGCGCCTGCTCGTGGGTCCGGACCTCACGGTCGCGTGCCTGCAGTTCCTTGACCTGCTCGCGCTCCTGCTCCGTCAGTTCCGTGCCTGTCGTGGCGGATTGTTTCGGATCAGTGCCGGGCCTCTCGGATGTCCGCGATTCCTCGCTTGCCGCAATCTGGGCCGCGATAAGGGTGCCCCCGGCAACCACTGACCCACGCGCTTCGCGAAAGCCCGGGGACTGCTGCGCGGCATCCCGCCCGGTTTCACGTGTCTCTGCACCGCGTCCGGGCGACGGCTGGGATCGCGATACCAGGGCAAGACCATCTGCGCGGCCTGCTTGCAGCGCGCCGATCATGAAATCGGGCCTCTGGTGTCGAAACGATTCGGTTGCATCATCGCAGTGCAACAGATGAGTGTTAATCAATCGTCAACATGGACGGCATATCCTGCCATCTGATCGGCAATTCCGGTTCGCCATCAGAAAAACATGACCCTCATCACAATTTGTTTGAATAATTCCCTTTGCAGGGGTGTTGCAATACCGGGACCGAAAGTTTTGGCCCCGGTAATGACCACCAATGACCGGGCAAGAAATGTTGACCAAGGCACGCGAGCCAGAGATCAGGGACGCGGTGAGTGAAGTCTGCGGACAGCTTTCCTCCACCGTCACACTCGAGACACTCCGGTATTGGGAGTTCATTCGCGGGGAGCGAATCTGGCCGCTCAGACGCGATCTCAATCCGATGGATATCGTCGAGCATCTGCCGAACGTGATGATACTGGGCGTGGAGCGCGACCCGCTTGATTTCGTCTATCGGCTGACCGGAACGCTGATCGACGAAAACATGAAGGGACCACTGAAGGGCTGCCGGGTCAGTGAGTTGCCGCATCAGGCGGGTCCCGGAGAGTATTGGGAAATGCTGCGCCAGGTCGCCGAGCGGGGCCTGCCATGCACACGACCGATGCCCTATGTCGGTCCGCATCAGGACTTCAAGCGCTGCGAACTCGTTGCCCTGCCCCTGTCTGCCGAGGGCACCTGTGTTGATCAGGTTCTGGTGGCCATCGACTTCATCACGATCCTGGACGACTAGAGCTTCAACGGACACATGCGAGACGAACGGCTCTACGAGACGCTTTTCCGCAGCGTTGACCATGCCCGCGTCGAGATCGCGGCCTGGGCGGAGGATTACAACCGGTAACGGCCGCACTCTTCCCTTGGATACGCAACACCGGCGGCATTCGCCGCCGGACTGGATAGGCAATGGCCTGCTTCGCCGTGCCCTGCGGTCTCCGCTACGAAGGCCATCGCCACAACCGCGCTCATGCGCAACAAGTTCGCTGGGGTTCCAATCCCGGCTGGTAGGAAGCTGGGGTCACATCAATAGGGCGCGCTTCCCGAGTGGAAAGCCTCACTTCTTGTCCCGACGCGTGGAAACATCGATCGGGCGCGGTTCCCGATAATAGCTCGGCAGCGACCAGCCGAACACGATGGCCAGACCACGCACGACGAAGGTGACCACAAAGGCGCAGATCGCTGCCTCGAATCGTTCGAGGGCAAGGGACGACAGAATGACATAGGTCGATCCCCCCAGCAGCGCGGCCAGCACGTAGATTTCGCGGCGCAGGATGACGGATTGCTCATTTCCGACAACATCGCGGACGATCCCCCCGAAGGAAGCTGTGACAACACCCATGACGACGGCAATGAGCGGTCCGGCACCATGGTCGAGTCCCTTCATCGTTCCGGCCACGGTCACGAACGCAAGCCCCAGGGCGTCGAACCACAGCACGAGCCGATACCGCGACTCGACCTTGGGCGCGACTTGGAACATGACAACGGCTGTCAACAGGCAGGCCACGATATGGGCCGGTTCGACAACCCAGAAGACCGGGACATCAAGCACGAGGTCCCGCAATGTGCCCCCGCCCACGCCGGTCAGGATCGCCAGCCACATGAAGCCGATCATGTCGAGGCCCTTGCGAGAGGCGACAAGTGCCCCGGTGACGGCAAATGCCACGGCAGCCAGCATGTCGGCACCGAACAGAAGCGGAAACTTTCCGGCGAATTCCAAACTGCAGATCCTCTTCGCATTGCCGGGCATCGATGGCCCCGGCATCGGCTTGCTTAGGCAGACGCCATAGGAAACACAAGCGTCTGCATCACGCTCGACTCGTCGGATTGGCGCGGGCAACAGGCTATGCCCGAAAATGCAAGAATGGCCTCAATCCTTGCGGAAGAAGATGTTTCGGCGCGAGAGGCGGCGTGGCGCTTCAGGTTGGGTATCTCGGCGGCCATCAAATGGCATTGCCGTTATCGGGAGACCGGCGAGCGTCTCGCTGAAGAGTATGATGTAAGCGTCGTTCCATCGAATGATGGAGTCGCACCGGCCCTGTCAGACCACGCGCTTGCGACGGGACGAGATGACGCCAGTATTGACGCCGAACCAACCGATTTCCCCTGACAGGCGACCGTATTCGATCTTGGGGCAACGGTTCATGACGACCTTCAGGCCAGCGGCCTCCGCCTTTGCCGCCGCCGCATCATTTCTTACCCCAAGCTGCAGCCAGAGCACCTTCGCCCCGATGCGGATCGCGTCATCGGCAATGGGTGGTATGGCATCGGAGTTGCGGAAGCAGTCCACCATGTCCACGGCAACATCGATGTCATCCAGCGTCGCCACCGCCGGTTCGCCCAGAATGACCGTGCCAGCCGCGGCCTCCTTCGGGTTCACCGGGATCACCCGATAGCCCTTTTCCTGCATGTACTTCATGGCGAAGTAGCTGGGGCGGTTCCAGTTTGCGCTGGCCCCGACCATCGCCACGACCTTCACGGTCTGCAGGATTTCGCGGATATAGGCATCGCTGTAGCTGTCATGATCCACCTCTGCCGCGCCCACAGCGGTCATGGTCAGCGGTCCTCCCAGACCGGAGGGCGCTTGTCGATGAAGGCCTGGATGCCTTCGTTGGCGTCGCGGGCAACCATGTTTTCCATCATCACGCCGGAGGCATAGTCATAGGCGGCATTCAGGTCCGGTGCCTCCAACTGGCGATAGAACGCCTGCTTGCCGACTTTCAGCGTGTAGGACGATTTCGACGCGATCCGCTCCGCCATCGCGGTCACCGCTTCATCCAGTTCCCCAGCCGGTGCCGTCCGGTTGATCAGGCCGAAGCGCACCGCATCCCCGGCGCTCATCAGCTCCCCGGTCAGCAGCATCTCCATGGCGTGCTTGCGGCTGACGTTGCGTCCCAGAGCCACCATCGGCGTATGACAGAACAGCCCGATGTTGACCCCCGGCGTCGCGAACTTCGCGTCTTCCGCAGCAATGGCCAGATCGGCACTGGCGACAAGCTGGCAGCCGGCGGCCGTGGCGATCCCGTGCACACGTGCGATGACAGGCTTCGGATGATTGACGATGGTCTGCATCATCGTCGAACACTGCTGCAGCAACGCCTTGATGAATGGGCCATCCTGCTGGTTGCCACGGACCTCCCGCAGGTCATGCCCGGCACAGAAACCGCGCCCTGCCCCGGCAATGACGATGACCCGGCACGCGGGATCCTCGGCCAGCGCATCCAGTTCCTGCTGGATCCGTGTCATCAGCCCCGTCGACAGACTGTTGAAGGCGTCTGGCCGGTTCAGTGTCAGCCATGTGACCGGGCCACGGTCGTCCCGCAGCAACAGGTCCTCGTTCGCGGTCACATCTCTCGAAGCAGCATTCTCAGCGGTCATGTCAACCTCCCCAGGCAATCGGGTTCACAGCGGTCAGTTCAGCGCCCGTTGCAGCGATGGTCCCATCATGTCAGCAAAGTTGCCGGCAAAGAAATGGTCCCGCGTTGTGTCACTGGCGTTGGCAAGCGACGCCTCGAACCGGCCCAGCGGGTTCCGTCCACCCTCTACATGCGGATAGTCGGAGGAGAACAGGCAGACCTCGTCACCCGCCTGCGACGAGATCCAGCCGACATCCTCCGTCGGGTAAGGCGTGACCCTGATCTGGCGCTTCACATATTCGGAAGGCCGCATCGACAGCTTCTGCAGACGGTTCTCGTGCCGCAGGAAAGCGTCATAGGCGCTGTCGAGATAGCGCATCCAGCTCGGCACCCAGCTTGCCCCCATCTCGATCACCCCGAACTTCAGTCGCGGAAAGCGTTCCATGACGCCATCCAGGATCATGGTCGCCAGGGTCTGCATCACCGGATTGGGGATCGCCATGTAGTCGATGGAGCGGAAATTCTCGGCACCACCATGGAAATCCTTCTCCATCGGCAGGCCATTCCTGAAGTAGGTGCGGTCGAAGAAGGCGCCGCCGGACCCGACATGAAAGACAATGGGCACCCCGGCCTCCTCCGCTTGCGCCCAGACGGCATCCAGGGCGATGTGGCTGGGGCTGTGGTCCTTCGGACAGGCGGCGGCAACCATCAGGGAATTCGCGCCATCGCGTATCAGGGACTTCGCTACCTGCGGCGCACGTTCCAGGTCCATCAGCGGTACATAGGCGGTTGACAGCAGGCGCCGGTCCACGCCGCAGAAATCGAACATGCCACGATTGTGCGCGTCAGCCATGGCATAGGCGTAGTCTGCGTCGGTGCCGTGTTCCGCTTCCTGCATCGGCTTGTTGGTGAAGGTGTTGAAGACAAGCTGGGAGGAGAAACCAAGCAGGTCCAGCGCCTTTGGGCGGTCCTGCTTCAGCGTCGCACCGATGGCCCGCCAGTTCTTGCGGTTCATCAGTTCGGCCTCATCCTGCGCGCGGTAGCTCTCGTCGCTGTGCAGGGCGATGTCCTCACTGACCCGCTCATGCTCTCCCGGCGCCAGGGCGCCCGTGAAGATATCCGGCAACTGGTCACGGAACTTCGGCGCCGCATAGTCGCGCAGCCAGTCCGCCGTCTCCATGATATGCGCGTCCGCGTCGTGAAACAGTCGACCTGTCGCGTATGGCATTGCACTCTCCCCACCCTGTCTGTCACCTGTATGTCGGATACTATCAGCAAAGCGGCAGCGCCTTGAACCGCCTGTCCGATCAAACTGCCCATGCAGGGGATGCGTGACGTGACCGAACCGCGACTGTTCATCGATGCAGACCTGAAACCGGATCAGGCCCTGACCCTGACCGGCAATCAGCATCACTACCTGGGCAAGGTGCTGCGGCTGGGGGCCGGCGCGACGGTGAAGCTGTTCAATGGCTGCGATGGCGAGTGGCGGGGCGTGATCGATCACATGAGCCGCCAGGGCGCCGAGATCGCGCTGACGGAGCAATTGCGAACGCAGGTGGCAGAACCTGACCTCTGGCTGCTGTTCGCGCCCATCAAGGGCAAGCGTGTCGATGCCATTGCGGAGAAGGCGGGGGAACTCGGTGTCTCCCGCGTCCTGCCTGTCATCACCCGCCGTACCGTTGTCAGCCGTGTCAATACGGAGCGTCTGCAGGCCAACGCCATGGAGGCCGCTGAACAATGTGAACGGCTGACCGTGCCGGAAGTCGCCGAACCCCGCGACCTTGCCGCCGTGCTGGATGAATGGCCGACGGGTCGCCGCCTCTATCTCGCCGACGAACGCGCCGACGCCACACCGATAGCAGAGGCACTGGCGAAGGAGGCGAAGCAGGTGGACAGGGGTCGGCCTGCGGCAGTTCTGATCGGACCGGAGGGCGGCTTCGAGGAGGCGGAGAAGGTCAGGGCGCGTGCCCTGGCCGACTGCGTGCCCGTCAGTCTGGGGCCACGCCTGCTGCGCGCGGACACGGCAGTCTTTGCGATGCTGACGATGTGGCAGGCGCATCTGGGTGACTGGCGCGGCGGCGACGCAGGCTGGCGGGATTGAGGCGCATGGCCACTAACTGACCGCTTGCCCTTCCATCCGTCTGCCCCGCGCCCTAAGTTCCCGGAACAAGAAAACGCTTCGGAGTGAATCGCCCATGTCGACCATGCTGGATAGCGAGGAAGCCCGCGCGCACTCGTCAACGATTGTCGAGAATCGCACGCAGCTGATCGACTTCCTCGCCTCCGGCTGCAAGCCGGCTGACCGCTGGGTCATCGGGACTGAGCACGAGAAGTTCGGCTTCGATCTGGAGACCCTGAAACCCATTCCCTATGACGGTCCCGCCGGTATCAAGGCGCTGTTCAAGGGGCTGGAGCGTTTCGGCTGGGAACCTGTCATCGAGGGTGGTTACGCCATCGCCATGTCCATGGACGGTCAGGCCATCAGCCTGGAACCGGGTGGACAACTCGAACTTTCAGGGGCGCCGCTTTCCACGCTGCACCAGACCTGTGGTGAGGTGAACACACACCTGGATCAGGTGAAAGCCGTCTCCAGCGAACTCGGGATCGGTTTCATCGGGCTTGGGCATCATCCGCTGGCGCGCCGGGACGAGATATCCATGATGCCGAAAGCCCGCTACGACATCATGACCCGCTACATGCAGACCAAGGGCAACCTCGGCCTCGACATGATGTACCGGACCTGCACCATCCAGGTGAACCTCGACTTCGCATCCGAAGCCGACATGGTGGAGAAATTCCGCATCGGCATGGCCTTGCAGCCGATCGCGACCGCGCTGTTCGCCAACTCCCCGTTCAGGGAGGGACAGCCGACGGGCATGCTCAGCAGCCGCAGTCACGTCTGGACGGACACTGACCCGGACCGCAGCGGCAACCTGCCCTTCATCTTCGATGACGGCTTCGGGTTCGAGCAGTATGCCGACTACGCCCTTGATGTGCCGATGTACTTCGTCTTCCGTGATGGCAAGTACGTCGAGGCTGCGGGCCAATCTTTCCGGGATTTCCTGGCTGGCAAGCTGCCCGCCCTGCCGGGGGAGAAGCCGACGATCAAGGACTGGGACAACCATCTGACCACACTGTTTCCCGAAGTCCGCATGAAGCGGTTTCTGGAAATGCGCGGTGCCGACGGCGGCCCGTGGCGCAGCATTTGCGCCTTGCCCGCCTTCTGGGTCGGGTTGCTGTACGATGACACCTCACGCGGCGAAGCTGCCGCACTGATCCGCAACTGGACGGCCGACGACGTCGATGCCATGCGCAATGCCGTACCGACACATGGGCTGAAGGCCCCTGCCCCCGGCGGGCGGACCGTACTGGATGTGGCACGGGAATCGGTGGCAATCGCCGAACGCGGACTGATCAATCGCCATCGTGAGGATGGCATGGGGCAGGATGAACGCCACTTCATCGGCACCCTGAAACGCATCGTCGAAACCGGCATGACCCCGGCAGAGGATCTGCTGGCGAAGTTCAACGGCGAATGGAATGGCGACCTGCGTCGCGTGTTCCACGAAAACGCCTACTGACCGACTGACCGCCAGATCATGCCACGTCCCCTGATCGTTGCCGCCTGGATGCTCTTCGGGGCGGTCGGCTTTGCCCTGATCATGGTCATTGTCCGGCACCTGTCGGCCAGCCTTGATCCGTTCGTGCTGAACTTCTGGCGCAGCATCTTCTCCATCCTGATGTTCGCGCCGTGGATCATGCGCGTCGGCTTCGGTGCGATGCGCACGAAGCGGCTGCCGCTGTTCGCATTGCGGTCGGTGGTGATGGTGGCCTCGTCACTCATGCTGCTCTGGTCGGCGGTACTGATCCCGATAGGTGAGGCGACAGCCATCACCTTCACCGCGCCACTCTTCACCACCCTGCTGGCAGCGGTGATGCTGAAGGAAAAGGTCGGACCCAGACGGGTTGCCGCACTGGCCGTCGGCTTTCTGGGTGTACTGGTCATGTTGCGACCAGGTCAGGAAGCCATCAGCCTGGGCGCGATCCTGGCCATCGCCTCGTCGATCCTGTTCGGCTTTGTCGTGATCTTCGGCAAGCGCCTCTCCGCCTCGGAGGGGCCGGAACTCGTCATCCTGATGCTTTCGATCTTCAACCTGCCGATTTCCTTCGTCCCCGCCGTGATCTTCTGGCAGGTGCCGCAGGGTGAGGAATGGCTGTGGATCATCGGCCTCGGCATCGCGGCGAACATGAACATGTACGGCATCCAGCGCGCGATCTCTGCTGGCGATGCCAGTCTGGCGCAGGTCTTTGATTTCGTGCGTCTGCCACTGTCCGTCGGACTGGCCTGGTGGGCTTTCGCCGAGGTTCCCGATCCATGGATGTGGGCTGGCGCAGCGATCATCTTCATCGCCACGGTCTACACGACACGGCGGGAGGCCCAGCTGGCACGGAAGAAGGCCGCTGTCGGAATGGCACCACGCAGCAGGCCTTGAATTGTGTTCGCATATGCGCATAACATTCGTTTATGCGCACAAATGCTGATCCTGAACCAAGCGACATCCCCGCCAGACGCCCTGCCCCGCAGTCCATCGGGCGCATGTTGCTGATCCTGGAACGGCTGGTCGCTGCGCGCGGCGGTGACAGGGGCAGTGTCAGCCTGAATGACATTGCCGACGCGACAGGCGCCCCCAAGTCCAGCCTGCTGGGATTGCTGCAGGGGCTGCTGGATGAGGGATGCGTGCATCGGGAACCCGACGGGACCTATTCCCTTGGCCTTCGGTTCCTGCGTCTGGCGACACATGCTGTGTTCGGGGAGCAGATGGTGGACATCCTGCGCCCCGTGCTTTCCGAACTGATGACCGAAACAGGCGAGACCGCCGTACTGGGCATACTTTCCGCAGACCAGCAGATGATTACCTATCTCGACCGGGTGGAGTGCCTGAATCCCATTCGCTATACGGTCGGCCCCGGCGATCAGCGAGAGTTGCACTGCACTGCAGGCGGCAAGTTGCTGCTGGCCTACATGGAACCATCACACCTGGACAGGTACCTGGACAGTGTCCATCGCACGCGCTTTACGCCGACCACCATCACAGACCGGCGAAAGCTGCTGACGGAACTGAATCGGATCCGCGAGGACGGACTGTCGCGCACCTCGGATGAGCGTATCGCCGGTGCCAGCGGACTCGCGGTCCCCGTGTTCGGCCCTGACGGAGATGTGGCGGCAACCGTCCTGATCGCTGGACCGAGCGAACGCATGAGGCTGTCTGCGGTACAGCATGAAGCGGCGATGCGCCGAGCCGCCGGGCGCTGCGAGGCTTTCGGATTCGTGCCGGGTCAGACAGACGTACGTGAGACAGCCCTGGGGAGGGAGAATTCATGAGCATCGACTTCACACCGGAGCAACTGCAGATCCGCGACAGCGTGGAACGCCTGTGCAGCAACTTCGATGATGACTACTGGCTGGCGCGGGACACGGACGGACAGTTCCCGGAAGACTTCTGCCGCGCCATCGCGGATCAGGGCTTCATGGGCATCGCAATGCCGGAGGAATATGGCGGATCGGGCCTCGGCATCACGGAGGCGGCGATCCTGATGCAGGCCATCTCCCAGTCCGGCGCAGGCAACGGCGGCGTATCCTCCGTCAGCCTCGGCATCTTCGGTCTGAATCCGGTCGTCCGCTACGGTACTGAAGAGCAGAAGCGGCGGATGCTGCCGCCGGTCATCAAACGCGACGACATTGCCTGCTTCGGCGTCACGGAACCGAATACCGGCCTCGACACTACACGGCTGAAGACGCGGGCGGTGCGGAAGGGCGACCGCTACATCGTGCATGGCCAGAAGACATGGATCAGCACCGCGCAGGTTGCCAACAAGATCATGCTGATAGCCCGCACGACTGACGAAGCGGATACGGAGAAGCCGATAGATGGACTCAGCCTGTTCTTCACCGATCTGGACAGGTCGAAGGTGGAGATCAGGCAGATCGACAAGATGGGCAGGAAGTGCGTTGATTCCAATCAGGTTTTCATTGATGGACTGGAAAGTCCGGTAGAGAATCGGATCGTGGATGAGGGCAAGGGATTCCGCTATCTGCTGCATGGCATCAACCCGGAGCGGATCCTGATTGCCGCCGGACTGGTGGGACTGGGCCGTGCCGCCCTGCGACGCGCCACGAACTATGCCAAGGAACGCGAGGTCTTCGGCCGTCCCATCGGCATGAACCAGGCCATCCAGCATCCGCTGGCGGAGAACTGGATGGAACTCGAGGCCGCAAACCTGATGGTCTTCCGGGCCGCGCAGCTCTACGACAGGGGGGAGGACAGCGGCTCCTTCGCCAATGCCGCGAAGTACCTGGCGGGCGAAGCCACCTTCAAGGCCTGCAACGCCGCCATCCTGACCCATGGCGGCATGGGCTACGCGAAGGAATATCACGTGGAACGCTATCTGAGGGAGGCGCTGATCCATCGCATTGCCCCGATCACTCCGCACCTGATCCTCTGCTACGTGGCGGAGCGGGTGCTGGGCCTGCCGAAGTCCTATTGACCATGACAGCAAGCTCGAAGCTGCCGGAGACAGGCCTGCGACCGCTGGCTGGCATCCGGGTGATCGATCTGACGAACATGCTCATGGCCCCCTACACCAGCCAGATCCTCGGCGACATGGGCGCGGATGTGATCAAGGTGGAGGCGCCGGGGGGCGATCCGGTACGTGGCATCGGCCCGATGCGCAATCCCGGCATGGGCTCGATCTTCCTGAACGTGAACCGCAGCAAGCGCAGCATCGTTCTCGACCTGAAACGACCTGCTGCCCATGCAGCCATGCTCGACCTGCTGCGCGATGCGGATGTGCTGATCTACAACCGCCGTCCGCAGGTGATGGCGCGGCTGGGACTGGGCTGGGAGCGGGTTCATGAAATGAATGCGCGCCTGATCTACGCCGGTCTGTTCGGCTATGGCCAGGACGGACGCAATGCGGCCAAGCCCGCCTTCGACGACCTGATCCAGGGCGGCGTGGCGATCCCTGCCCTGTCCCATCGGGCCAGCGGGCACCCGCCCGCCTACGCCCCGACGCCGCTTGTGGATCGCGGGGTGGCACTCTGGGCCGTGGGCCAGATCAACGCGGCACTGGTGCACCAGCTTCGCACCGGAAAGGGCCAGCGCATCGACATGCCCATGTTCGAGATGATGGCCAGCTTCGTCCTGGGCGATCACATGGGTGGCGCGACCTTCAGTCCCGATCTGGGGCCGAGCGGCTATCCCCGGCTGCTGGTTCCGGATCGCCGCCCCTTCCCGACGAAGGACGGCCATGTCTGCGTCATGCTCTATACCGACAGGCACTGGCGCGACTTCATGCGCGATATGGGTCAGGAGGACGCATTCAACAATGATCCGCGCTATCGCTCCATGACCAGCAGGACCGAGAACATCGGCAGCCTCTACGGCGAACTGGCCGAGCTGCTGCTGACACGCACCACCGCCGAGTGGCTGGAAACCTTCGAGCGTCTCGACGTTCCAGCCGGTCCACTGAACGATCTGGATGATCTGATCGCGGACCCGCACCTGGCGGACGTCGGATTCTTCCGGGAGGTCGAACATCCGAGTGAAGGATTGATTCGGCAGATGGCATACCCGGCCACCTGGTCCGAAACCCAGCCCGTATCGTCCAGCCCGGCCCCGCGACTTGGCCAGCACGGGGCGGAGATACTCGGCGAACAGGGGTATGACGCCGCGCACATCAAGGCAGCGCTGGAAAACTGAGCCGATCCGTCGAATGATGACGGTTGACCAACATGCAATGGGGAGGATCAAGCAATGTCTGGTTTGTACTACGAGGAATTCGAAGTCGGGATGGAGTTCAAGCATTCCCTGACCCGGACCATCACCGAGATGGACAACGTCATGTTCTGCGCCATGACCCACAATCCGCAGCCGCTGCACCTGGACGAGGAATTCTCCAAGGGCACGGAGTTCGGACAGCGCATCGTCAACAGCCTGTTCACGCTGGGCCTGGTGATCGGCGTGACCGTGGGCGACACGACACTCGGCACCACCATCGCCAATCTGGGGATGACGGATGTACGCTTCGCCAAGCCGGTGTTTCACGGCGACACCGTGCGCGCGGTCACGAAGGTGAAGAGCATGAGGGAGAGCAAGTCGCGCCCCAATGCCGGCATGGTCGTGTTCGAGCACTTCGGCTACAACCAGCGCGATGAGGAAGTGGCCTATTGCGTCCGCACCGCCTTCATGAAGAAGCGCGCCGCATGAGGCTGAACCGTTCCTGGCTGTTCGTCCCCGGTGACAGCGAGCGCAAGCTCGCCAAGGGGCCGGACAACCCTGCCGATGCGCTGATCCTCGATCTGGAGGATGCCGTATCGGATGACAGGCAGGAGATCGCGCGGGAGATGACGCGCGACTTCCTGAAGGCCCATCCCGACCGTTCGCGGCAGGAACTTTGGGTGCGCATAAACCCGCTCGATACGCCACTGTCCCTGCCCGATCTGGTTGCGGTCATGCCGGGCGCGCCCGATGGTATCGTGTTGCCGAAGGTCTATTCCGCTGCCGATGTGAACAGCCTCGCCACCATGCTCTCGGCACTGGAAACGCGGGAGGGTCTGGAACTCGGTTCGACCCGTATCCTGTGTGTGGCCACGGAAACGGCGCAGTCATTGCTGACGTTCCATACCTATCTGGACAACGTCTCATCGCGGCTGACGGCCCTGACCTGGGGCGGGGAGGATCTGGCGGCTGCCCTGGGGGCCAGCACCAACCGTCACCCCGACACCGGTGACTACGACACGCCGTTCCAACTGGCGAAGACCCTCTGCCTGACCACAGCCCGCGCCATAGATGCGCAGCCTGTCGGTGTGGTCTTTGTCGACTTCCGCGATCTGGAAGGACTGGAGAAGGAGTGCCAGCGCGACCGCCATTCCGGCTTCATCGGCAAGATTGCCATCCATCCCGCGCAGTCGGAGGTCATCAATCGCGCCTTCACGCCGACCGATGACGAGGTGGCTCACGCGAAACGGGTCATTGCGGTGTTCGAGGACAATCCCGGACTCGGCACCGTCGGTCTGGACGGCAAGATGCTGGACATGCCGCATCTGAAGCAGGCGCGGAACCTGATGGCGCTGGTGGAACAGTTCAGTGGGTGATCTGGTTCACTACAGTCTGCAGGACGGCATTGCGACCTTGCGCATGGACGACGGCAAGGCGAATGCGTTCAGCCATTCGATGATGCAGGCTCTCTCGGCAGCACTCGACCGTGCGGCCGGGGAGGCCAGCATCACCGTCATCCGGGGCCGCGATGGTGTGCTTTGCGGTGGTTTTGACCTGAAGGTCATCCGCGGCGACCCCGCCGATGTCCCGGCCCTGGTCACGGCAGGTCAGGAACTGCTGATGAAGGCGTGGCTGCATCCGCAGCCATTGCTGATCGGGGTTACCGGTCATGCTGTGGCCGCGGGGGCATTGCTGGTGCTGACGGCAGACTATCGCATCGGGATCGACGGCGACTTCCGCATTGGTCTGAACGAAACCGCGATCGGTCTCAGCCTGCCCGACTTTGCCATCGCGCTGACGGAGGCACGCCTGGACCGACGGGCGCTGACCATGGCGACCATCGGCGCACAGCTCTATTCGCCCGAAAAGGCGGTGGAGGTCGGTTACCTGGATCAGGTCGCGGTTCCCGGCAACTTCGAGGATGCGCTCGCTACCGCTGCAGAAAGCATGAAAAGCCTGGATCCGTACGGTGTGGCGGACGTCAAGCGGCGCCTGCGTGGTGCCGCGGCTGAACGAATTCTGGCAACAGTGATCACCTGAACACTGAACTGGGAATATCCCCGCCGCGTCTCCGGAAACAGAAGCGGGCGGGGGTATTCCGGCACGTGGACATTCCTGCCCAGCGCAGGACTGCGTTATTCCGGCAGGACCGAACGCCCGGCGTAGAGCGCATCCGGGCCCAGCATGTCCTCGATACGCAGCAGCTGGTTGTACTTCGCCGTGCGGTCGGAGCGGGCCAGCGAACCGGTCTTGATCTGTCCGCAGTTGGTCGCCACTGCCAGGTCCGCGATGGTCGAATCCTCGGTCTCGCCCGAACGATGCGACATGACGGCTGTGTAGGAAGCGCGATGCGCCATGTCCACGGCCTCCAGCGTCTCGCTCAGGGTGCCGATCTGGTTGACCTTCACCAGAATGGAGTTGGCGACGCCGCGCGCGATACCGTCTGCCAGTCGTGCCGGGTTGGTGACAAACAGGTCATCGCCGACGAGCTGCACCTTGTCGCCCAGCCGCTCCGTCAGCATGGCCCAGCCTTCCCAGTCATCCTCGGCGCACCCGTCCTCGATGGAAATGATCGGGAACCGTGCACACAGGTTGGCGTAGTAATCGACGATCTGGCCCTGATCGAGTGACTTGCCCTCGCCTTCCAGTTCGTACTTACCCTTGCGGAAGAACTCGGTCGAGGCCGCATCCAGGGCCACGAAGACGTCCTCACCCGGCAGATATCCGGCCTTGGCAATGGCTGTCATGATGAATTCCAGTGCTTCCTCGGCACTGCCCAGTGAAGGGGCAAAGCCACCCTCGTCACCGACATTGGTGTTGTGACCAGCTTCCTGCAGCCGCTTCTTCAGCGCCTGAAAGACCTCCGCACCACACCGCAAGGCCTCGGCGAAACTGGACGCGCCAACCGGCATGATCATGAATTCCTGGATGTCGATCGGGTTGTCCGCGTGGGCCCCGCCGTTGATGATGTTCATCATCGGCACTGGCAGGGTGCGGGCAGACACGCCGCCGACATAGCGCCAGAGCGGCTGTTCCAGCGCATCCGCCGACGCCTTGGCCGCCGCCAGGCTGACGCCAAGGATCGCATTGGCCCCCAGACGCGCCTTGTTCGGCGTTCCGTCCAGTTCGATCAGCATCCGGTCGATGGCAAGCTGGTCGCTGGCATCCATGCCAGACAGCGCCTGGAAGATCTCGCCATTCACCGCCTCGACGGCCTGCTGCACGCCCTTGCCACCGTAACGGTCGTCATTGTCGCGTTTCTCGACCGCCTCATAGGAACCCGTGGAAGCACCGGACGGAACAGCGGCACGACCGAAGGCGCCGCTGTCCAGCAGCATGTCGACCTCCACCGTCGGGTTGCCCCGGCTGTCCAGAATTTCACGTCCAACAATGTCGATGATGGCGGTCATCGGCGCCCTCCGTTGCATAGGTCTCAGTGATGCTGGCAACAGGTAGACCACAAACGGACAAATCACAAAGGTGATTCCCGCGCCGGGCCACTTTCGCGCAACAAATCTGGAGGTTCAGGCCCCGGAAGTGTCCTTGGCGACGGCGTCGAAGGCCATCAGGCGACGCAGCAGCGCCTCAAGTTCGTTAACGGGTACCATGTTGGGGCCATCCGAGGGGGCGGTGTCCGGATCTTCGTGGGTTTCCATGAAGACAGCGGCAACACCAACGGCCACCGCGGCACGCGCCAGCACCGGCACGAACTCGCGCTGACCACCGGAACTGCCCCCCTGTCCACCCGGCTGCTGCACCGAGTGGGTGGCATCGAAGACCACCGGACAGCCGGTCTGTTCCGCCATGATCGGCAGGCCCCGGAAATCGGTCACCAGGGTGTTGTAGCCAAAGCTGGCACCGCGCTCGCAGACCGAAATGTTGTTGTTCCCGGTGCTGCGCAACTTGTCGACAACGTTCTTCATGTCCCAGGGGGCGAGGAACTGGCCCTTCTTGACGTTGATGGCGCAGCCTGTCTGACCCGCAGCCAGCAGCAGATCGGTCTGCCGACAAAGGAACGCCGGAATCTGCATCACGTCCACCGCCTCGGCGACGGTGGGGCACTGTTCCGCCGTATGGACGTCCGTCAGCACGGGCAGTCCGGTCTTCTCCCGCACCTCGGCAAAGACGGACAGGGACTTCTCCAGCCCAAGTCCCCGCTTGCCGCCGACACTCGTGCGGTTGGCCTTGTCAAAGCTGGACTTGTAGATCGCACGGATACCGACGCGGTCAGCGATCTCCCGGATCGAGTGTGCCATCTCCAGCGCGTGTTCACGGCTTTCCATCTGGCAAGGCCCGGCAATCAGCACAAGTGGCAGATCGTTGCCGATGCGAATGTCGCCGACGGTCATGACGCCCGGCGCAGCGCCTCTCACGGTATCGGCCATGTGCGGTACTTTCCTGTCTGGTTCGACCGTCGAAGACGGCCAGCAGAGGCAACTATACCAGACGCGACTGGCGAATGGCGGCCTCGACGAAACTGGCGAACAGGGGATGTGGCTCGAACGGGCGCGATTTCAACTCCGGATGGAACTGCACGCCGATGAACCAGGGATGATCCGTGATCTCGACAATCTCCGGCAGACGACCGTCCGGTGAAACACCGGAGAAGACCATGCCTGCGGCTTCGAGTTGCTCACGGTAGTTGATGTTTACCTCATAGCGATGCCTGTGACGCTCGCTGATGCGTTCGGAACCATAGACTTCCGCCACGTGACTTCCGGGCTTCAGTTCCGCCGGATAGGCACCCAGGCGCAGCGTGCCGCCCATGTTGGACCGGTCGGTGCGGGTCTCACGCTGTCCGCCCTCCCCCTCCCAGTCCGTCATCAGGCCGACCACCGGCTCGCTGCAATCGGGATTGAACTCCGTGGAGCCGGCGCCGTTCAGGCCGATCAGGCTGCGACAGGCCTCGATCACCGCCATCTGCATGCCGAAGCAGATTCCGAGATAGGGAATGTTGTGGGTCCGTGCGAAGCCCGCAGCGCGGATCTTGCCCTCCGACCCACGCTCCCCGAAGCCGCCTGGGACCAGAATCGCGTGCACATTCTCCAGCCTGTGCAGGGCGCTGCCATCTTCCTCAAAGATCGCCGAATCGACCCAGTCGATATCAACGTTCACATGATTGGCGATGCCGCCGTGACGCAGGGCCTCGGCCAGCGACTTGTAGGCATCCGGCAGTTCGATGTACTTGCCGACGATGCCGATGCGCACTGTGCCTTCCGGATTGCGCACCCGCTCCAGAATACGCATCCAGCGGCTCAGTTCCGGCTCCAGCGAGACGTCGAGGCGGAAGTGGCGCATCACCTCCACGTCCAGCCCTTCCGAATGGAACATGATCGGCGCGGCATAGATGCTTTCCACGTCCGGCGCCTGAATGACCGAATCCGGGCGGACGTTGCAGAACTGGGCGATCTTCCTGCGTTCGCTCTCCGGCACTGAATGCTCGCAGCGACAAATCAGGATATCGGGCTGGATACCGATGGACCGCAGTTCCTTGACCGAATGCTGCGTCGGCTTGGTCTTCAACTCGCCGGCAGCGGCGATATAGGGCACGAGGGTCAGATGCATGAAAAGGGCATTGTCGCGGCCCAGTTCCTGTCCCAACTGCCTGATCGCCTCCAGGAACGGCAGGCTTTCGATATCGCCGACCGTGCCGCCGATCTCCACCAGCACGAAGTCGTGCCCGTCCGTGCCTGCCCTGATGAATTCCTTGATGGCGTCGGTGATATGCGGAATGACCTGGACGGTCGCACCCAGATAGTCGCCGCGCCGTTCCCGCTCGATCACGGTCTGGTAGATGCGGCCTGTGGTGACATTGTCCCCCTTGTTGGCCGCAACGCCGGAAAAGCGCTCATAGTGGCCAAGGTCGAGGTCCGTCTCGGCCCCGTCCTCCGTCACATAGACCTCACCATGCTGATACGGACTCATCGTTCCCGGATCGACATTGATGTAGGGGTCCAGCTTGCGCAGACGGACCTTGTAGCCGCGTGCCTGCAACAGCGCCGCCAGTGATGCGGATGCCAGGCCCTTGCCAAGTGAGGAGACCACGCCGCCGGTGATGAAGATGAACCGCGTCATGGACCTTCCCTTTAGTCGAAAGCGCGCACGCACAAAAGCGCCGATTTGGTAATCGGCGGTAAGCGTTGATTCTGCTGGAGTCAGTCTGCCAGAGGAACGACCGGTCCGCTCGGTTCGGCAGGTGCTTCGTTCGCCGGAGCGGTGATGATCGATTCGGGCTCGCCGTGATTGCCGGTCAGAATGGCCAGCAGGATCGAGGTCGCGAAGAAGGCCACGGCAAGCATCGCCGTCGAACGGCTGAGCAGGTTGCCTGCCCCCCGGGTAGACATCACACCACCGCCGCCGCCGATGCCAAGCGCGCCGCCTTCGGAACGCTGCATCAGGATCACGCCGGTCAGCGCGATTGCGATCAATACATGGATGACAAGTACGATGATGATCATGGGTGTTGCCGTTCAGCCCTTCTGAGTGTCGCCGTCTCTTACACGAGCCATCGCCGGAACGAAAGCCCTGTGGCGGTGATGGTCGAATTCCGCCCGCCCTTACCGCCCTTACCTGATCTGTTCCAGCAGCCCGGCAATGTCACCGCCCCTGCCCTGCCCGTGGTCGGCAAGCGCCTTGCGGCCACCTGCGGCATATACCGCCACCGCCGCCAGCAATTCCTTCAGCCGGTTCGCACTTGACGCATCGAAGGGGCACCAGGCCCCACCCGACAGGCGCGCCATCTGCCGGAACACCGTTGTGGCGTCGGCATCGTGGCCTTCCTGGAACAGGAACAGCGGCACCTTCAGCAAGCCGAGCTGCCCAGCCTGATGGCAGAGTGCGTCGGCATCCTCCTCCATGCTGTCGCCAACGAAGACCACTGCCTGCACCGGCGTGTCACGGGTTTCCTTCAGCGCGCGGGCCAGTACCCGGCCAATCTGGGTCCGTCCGCCAAGGCATTGCACCTTCAGCATCGCATTGCGCAACGCCGTCGCATCGCTGAACCATTTGCTGGCCTTGCACTCACCAAAGCCGCGGTAGAACACCAGTTGCACGTCCAGACCGCCAAGTCCGCGCGTCGTCTCGAACATCTCCGACTGGATGTGCAATGCGTGGTCCCAGCTTCGCTGACGACTCGCTGTGGCATCCATGCCGAACAACAGACGTCCCCGGCGGCTGCCACCGGTCCCGGGCGCAGGGGTTGCCGCGACCTGTGCCAGAAAGGCATCAACGTCGCCCGCTACGCCCTTGCCCTGTTGCAGATCGCGTTTCATGGAACCTTCGGTCCATCCTCCTGTCCGGCAGCCCGAAGGCCGGCCGGACACGGTTTGCTGGGTTGTGTCAGCTTCCAGGCTGCGGTTCGGGTTCCATGCCGCCGCCTTTCGGCTTCTCCTCGCCATGGCCATCCGTCTCCGGCACCGCGGAAGACGGACCGGCACTGTCACCACGGCCCTCCGCGTTCTCGTCGGGACGGTTCAGTTCCTCACCGCGCTTCAGCGCCATGATCTCCTCACCCGTCAGCGTCTCGTACTCCAGAAGCGCCTTGGCCAGTTTGTGCAGCAGATCGATGTTCTCCGTCAGGATACGGCGGGCCGTTTCCATGGCATCGTCAACCAGCCGACGGATCTCCGCATCGATGAGCTGTGCCGTGTTCTCGGAGATGTTCTTCTGCTGCGTCACGGAGTGACCCAGGAAGACTTCTTCCTCGTTCGCGGAATAACGGACCTGGCCCAGCTTGTCGGAGTAGCCCCATTCCGTGATCATCCGCCGCGCCAGACTGGTTGCCTGCGAGATGTCGCTGGCAGCACCGGTGGTGATCTGGTCCTTGCCGAAGATCAGCTCCTCCGCGATGCGGCCGCCCATGGCGACACCCAGGTGGGAGATCAGCTGCTCATAGCGCATTGAGAGCTGATCCTTCTCAGGCAGGCGCATCACCATGCCTAGCGCCCGCCCGCGCGGAATGATCGGTGCGTTGTGGATCGGGTCGGAAGCCGGCATGAACATGGAGACGATGGCGTGGCCGCCCTCGTGATAGGCCGTCAGCTTCTTCTCATCCTCGTCCATCACCATGGAGCGTCGCTCGGCGCCCATCATGACCTTGTCCTTGGCGTCCTCGAACTCCGCCATGGTGACAAGGCGGTTGTTCTTCCGTGCGGCGAGCAGCGCAGCCTCGTTCACCAGGTTCTGCAGATCGGCACCGGAGAAGCCCGGGGTGCCACGCGCAATGACGCGGGCATCGACATTCGGCCCCAGTGGCACCTTGCGCATGTGTACCTTCAGGATCTTCTCGCGGCCCAGAATATCGGGCAGCGGCACCACCACCTGGCGGTCGAAACGACCGGGA
Source organism: Minwuia sp. (assembly GCA_029213165.1). Taxonomy (GTDB): domain Bacteria; phylum Pseudomonadota; class Alphaproteobacteria; order Minwuiales; family Minwuiaceae; genus Minwuia. The sequence goes on along the minus strand of JARGNO010000009.1, from coordinate 45,191 downwards.
CGCAGCAGCGCCGGGTCCAGCACGTCGGGGCGGTTGGTGGCGGCGATCAGGATGACGCCCTCATTGGCCTCGAAACCATCCATCTCAACCAGCAACTGGTTCAGCGTCTGCTCGCGCTCGTCATTGCCGCCGCCGAGACCGGCACCGCGATGACGGCCAACGGCATCGATCTCGTCGATGAAGATGATGCAGGGCGCGTTCTTCTTGCCCTGTTCGAACATGTCGCGCACCCGGCTGGCACCGACACCAACGAACATCTCGACGAAGTCGGAACCGGAAATGGTGAAGAACGGCACATTGGCCTCACCCGCAACAGCGCGCGCGATCAGCGTCTTGCCCGTGCCGGGGGAGCCGACCAGAAGACAGCCCTTCGGAATGCGGCCGCCGAGCCGCTGGAACTTCTGCGGGTCACGCAGGAACTCCACGATCTCGTGCAGTTCCTCCTTGGCTTCGTCAACACCGGCCACATCCTCGAACGTCACACGGCCCTGACGTTCGGTCATCAGCCGGGCCTTGGACTTGCCGAAGCCCATGGCCTTGCCGCCACCACCCTGCATCTGGCGCATGAAGAAAATCCAGACAGCGATCAGCAGCAGCATCGGGAACCAGGACACGAAGATCGTGAACAGGCCGTTGCCTTCCTCCTGCGGCTTGGCATCGATATCGACGCCACGTTCCCGCAGGCTCTGGATCAGGTTCGGGTCCGACGGCGCATAGGTGCGGAATGCCTGCCCACCGGAGAGATTGCCGGTGATCGAACGCCCCTCGATCGTGACGTTGCGGACAGAGCCTTCATCCACCCGGTTCATGAACTCGGAGTAGCTGAGGCTGGAACCCGACTCCTTCACCGAAGGGGTCTGGAACAGGTTCACCAGCGCAAGCGCCAGAACCACAATGATAATCCAGAACGCGATATTCCTGCCGAAAGGTGCCAACTGTCAGATGTCCTTGAACTCAGGGTGACCTGCTTTAGCAGATACGAAACATGCGAATACGATACCCCTAGCGGCAGGTGGACTCCACTGCAATCAGGACTTCGTACCTGTTTCAGATAGTTCCGTTTGCGCAGCACACAAGCCGGAGCCTTGAAACATGTTTCAGGGCGCAGTCATGAACAGGGGCGTGGCGCGCACCAGCACATCACCGGGTAGCCTGACAGCTTCCGTGAGCGGGCAGCCAAGGGCTTCGCGCTGCCGGTAGATGCAGGGCAACAGCGAAGCATCCGAAACGCCGGGCCCGACCGTGACCGGACCGGTCAGCGGTGCCGAAGCGTCCAGGCGAAACCGGCCATCCCAGAGCAGGCTTGGGGCCGCGCCGGGCAGCCAGTCATCAAGGGGCAGGTTCCGTTGTTCGCGCTGCACCCGCAGATGCCTGCGGGACAGGCGCACGATGGCATGTCCAAGGGTCAAGGTCCGAGGGACATCCTGCCGATCCAGGCGCGCGACAGCCCGTTCCACCTTCTCCAGCCCCGGCAGGATACCTCCGGCCTGGGTTGCGGCCCTCAGCAGCAGCCGCAGCCTGATCTCTTCAGGAACGGACCGAAACACGGCGAGGTCCAGCGAAACATCGCCTGCGACCCCTGAAACGGCCGCATCCGCCCAGATCCGGTCGGTCCAGAGCTGCAGGGCGTCGGATGCTCGTGCCGCGCGGGTTGCCAACCGGTTGAGCCGTGCCCGATGCTGCCCGCCCCCCGGATGCTCAGCCAGTTCCCGGTCGATCCGGTTGCGTTCATGCCGCGGGTCGTCGTTGGTCGGATCCTCGACCCATGTCAGGTCCTGATCACGAAGCATTGCAACGAGTTCGGACTTTGCCACCGAAAGCAGTGGGCGGCAGATGCGCACGCCGCCAAGGTCCACGACAGGCCGCATGGCACCAATTCCGTCGATACCGCTGCCGCGCGCGATCCGCATGGCGACTGTCGCCGCCTGGTCATCAGCGTGATGCCCGACGAACAGGCTGCCGACACCCTGCCCCCGGCACCAGTCGAGCATCAGCCCGTACCGTGCCTCCCGCGCCCGGGCCTGCAGCCCTGCGGAAGGTTTCGTGCCATCCCAGCGCAGAATCCTGTTCGTGATCGATGCATCGGAAAGTCGCGCGGAGACCAGATCAGCCTCGACATCCGACCCGGGCCTGAGGCCATGATCGACAATCAGCGCAACAAGCTTCCGCCCCTCCGATCGCGCCCAGTCACGCAGAAGAACGGCAAGCGCCAGGCTGTCAGGGCCGCCGGAAACGGCAACGGCGATTGAACGACCGGGATCAGGCAGCTCCGCCATCGCAGTCCGAAAACGCTGTTCCACCCCGGTCATCGGATCAGGCGCATCCGGCCTTCTGCTTCTCCCGCTGCATCCTGCGCTTGATGCTGCTCGACGCGGTGGGATAGCGGTCGGAGAGTTCGTTGAAGACGGCGCAGGCGTCCTGCTTCTGCTCCAGCACGACCAGTGTGATGCCAAGCTTCAGCAGATTGTCCGGTGCCTTGGTGCTGGTGCGGTATTTCTGGTAACCGGTCAGGAAGGCCGATGCTGCGGCCTCATAGTCCTGGCGCACGTAGTGGCTTTCCCCCAGCCAGTACTGGGCATTGCCGGCCAGTTCGTGCTCCGGGTGCAGTTCCAGGAACGCCCTGAAGGCCTCTTCGGACTCCGCGAACCGCTTGGCCTGCAACAGGCCAAAGGCGTGGATGTACTGATCCTTCGGCTCGCCCTCCGGCAGGGCCTGGTTGATCGGCTTTCCCGGTTCGACTGCTCGCCCGCGTCGTGTGCTGTGTCAACCTGAACGCCGGTGCCGGCCGGGGCATTGCCCTGGGGCAGCCTGGCCACTTCCTCCGGCGTCACCTGTCCCAGAACCTGCGTGCCCTGCGCCGCGCCGGCGACAGGCTCCGCATTGCTGCCTGCGGCCAGGTTCGCTGATGGGGCGGGGGCGGGTGCTGCGGCCATGTTCCGTTCGATTGCGGTCAGGCGGAAGTCCACGTCCTCGACCAGCTTCGTCATGCGACTGTCGATCCGCCGCAGCTTGAAATCGACTTCCTCGATGCGGTTGGTGAGGTTCTGCATTTCCTCTTCCAGGGCATTGAGCTTCAGGGTCAGTCCCGCAGCATCGGCCCGTTCAGAGACCGTGGAGGGTGCCCCGCCGCCGCTCTCCGCAGTTGGCGATACGGGCAGGTTTCGCCCCCCCAGCAGGTGCGCCTTCAGGTCCGTGACAGAGCGTTCCAGCCGCTGAACGCGGTCATTCAGCGGGGCAAGGTCCTGCGCAACCGCAGTTGTCGTCAGGGATGCCGCCAGGCCAAACGCGACAACAAGGGACGCAAGCCGTCCACGACCAGACACTTTCATCATCGGATTCTCCTCTTCACGGACAAGAATGACCCGTCATCGGCGTGAATGCATCTTCATTGGCGCAGAATTGCGACGAAATTGCGAAGCGCGGTCCCGAGACGCAAATCGCCCGCCGTTGCGCGCGGCAACGGCGGGCGAGAAGCACCGACTGCCACCCGAAGGTGGCACCTTACAGCATCAGTTGGAGATGACCGTGACCGAGCGGCGGTTCTGGGCCCAGGCGCTCTCGTTATGGCCCAGCGCCACCGGACGCTCCTTGCCGTAGGAAATCGTGGTCACGCGGGACGGCGCGATACCCAGGCTGGCCAGGTATTCCTTCGCCGCATTTGCACGACGCTCGCCCAGACCGAGGTTGTACTCACGGGTGCCGCGCTCATCGGCATGGCCTTCCAGAACGATGCGCTTGGCCGGGAAGCGGGCCAGATAGGCCGCCTGGCGGCGCAGCACATCCTGTGCATCGCGGTTCAGTTCATGGCTGTCGAACGCGAAGAACACGCGGTCGCCGACGTTCAGCACGAAATGTTCCTGCGAACCTTCCTTCGGGCCAGACGGCTGGGTCACGACCTTCGGTGCGGGCGCAGGTGCCGGTGCGGGTGCTGCGGTCTGCGTCGCGCCGCCCGAACCCGCATCAGATGCATCCGTTGCCGGCGGTTCATCCGCACAGGCGGCGAGAATAACCAGTGCGGCAACCATGCTGCCAGCCTTGATCAGAAAACCATGAGGCATGATGAATTCAGCTCCCTGCTGCGTCACGACCGTTGCGGCCCGGACAATGTTCAAATCACGGCGTACACGGATGGCACATGCAGGCGCCCCCCGACAACCATTGATCCCGGTATTACCACCAAGTCCGGTGAATCGGAACCGGACTTTGTGTCATCGGCGTGACCAGTTGACTTGATTGTCAACAGGTGAGCATCAAAATCCGGTGCTCTCATTCCTCCAGCGGGGTCAGGGGCGACCAGGCGGGATCGGAAGCATCAATCGGTGTCGCCACCTCCCGCAGGTTCTGCCCGGTCAGATCGACGGACCAGAGCCGGACACTGCCACCGCGTCCGCTGTCGTCCCCCGGCTCCTGTCGGAAGAACATCAGCACGCGACCATTGGGTGACCAGGTCGGTCCCTCATCCAGAAAGCTCTCGGTCAGAATGCGTTCGCCGGTGCCATCGGGGCGGATCACACCGATATAGAAGCGACGGTTGAGCAGCTTGGTGAAGGCAATCAGGTCGCCGCGTGGTGACCAGACCGGTGTGGCGTAGCGCCCCTCGCCAAAGCTGATGCGCTGCACATCGGATCCGTCGGTGTTCATGACATAGATCTGCTGCGTGCCTGACCGGTCGGAGTTGAATGTCAGCCGGTCGCCATCAGGGGCAAAGCTGGGCGAGGTATCGATGGCCAGGTGCCGGGTCAGCCGCGCCGTGACGCGGGTCCGCAGATCCATGACGTAGATATCGGAATTGCCGCTGCGGGCCATGGAGATCACCACCTTCTCCCCGTCGGGCGAGAAGCGCGGCGCATAGGTCATGCCCGGAAACTCACCCAGGATCTCCTGCTGCCCCGTATCGATGTCGTACAGGTAGACCCTTGGCTGGTTGCCGACATAGGACATGTAGGTGACGACCTGCTGCGTTGGCGAGAAACGCGGTGTCAGGACAAGGTTCGCCCCATCGGTCAGATACCTGTGGTTCGCGGAATCCTGGTCCATGATCGCCAGACGCTTCACCCGCCGGTCAGGCGGTCCGGATTCAGCAACGTAGACAATGCGCGTATCGAAGTAGCCTTCTTCCCCTGTCAGACGCTTGTAGATGGCATCCGAGATGATGTGACCAATGCGCCGGGCGTTCTCGGGCGTGGTGCGGAAGACAAGGCCGGTGAGTTGACTGGCCCCGAACACATCCCAGAGGCGGAATTCCGTCCGCAACTGCCCATCACTTTCAATCCGCACGCTGCCGGTGGCCAGTGCCTGTGCATCCAGCGGACGCCAGTTTGTGAAGTTCGGGCGAACCAGCACGTCCTCCGGCGTTTCCAGATAGGCCGCCGGATTGATCAGACGAAAGATGCTGGTGCGCGAGAGATTGCCCCGAACGACCTCAGCGATCTCGCGGCCAAGCTCCCGTGTCGTTGCTGTCTCACCATGCAGGTCGGTGACCGCGACCGGCAGTGGATCAACGGACGCACTGGTGATGTCGATCCGCAACTGCGCTGCCGCTGGATTGAGTGTGGCGCCAAGGGCGCCAATGCACAGCATCACGAGGGTTGCCGCATTCAGAAGCTTCATTTCCCGGATTCTTCCTTCAGGTTGAAACTGATCTCGATGGTGCGCCAGACGTCATACTGGTCTGCAGGCAGCGGAAAAGGCTGGCTCCTGGCAATGGCTGCGCGCACGCTCTCGACATAGGACTGAACTGTGGCGTCAGTTTGACCGCCGTCATCCGTCACGTTCACTTCCACCGGGCCATTCACCGTGCCATCCGGATTCATCTGCAATACGGCAGTGACATGGATCAGTTCCGCATTGCCGAACAGGTCGTCGATTGCCCAGTTGTCGATCAGGTGCCGTTTCAGCGTCGCACCAAGCTCGGACGGTTCAGCCAGTGCCGCAGTGGATGTGAAGACAGCCAGTGCCGAAACTGCAAGAAATGCAGCCAACCTGTTCATGGTTCCCTTCTCCCTTCTCACTGCCCGTAGACCTCCCTGAGCGAGAAGGTGAAGACCATCTCGCGCCACTGTTCGAACTTGTCCGGCGGCATGGGCAGCGGCTGGGCCTTGTAGACCGCGCGCACCGCACTGTCGGTAAAGGCGCGCACGACACGACTGGCCTGGCCGGCATCGTCCACGTCGACCAATTCGGGTTCCCGCGCCAGAGTGCCGTCCTTGTTCAGGAAAAGGTGCACATCCACACGCATCTCGTGAATGCCCGGTGCGCCGTGGTTCGGGCTCCAGTTCCGTGCCATGTGGCTGCGCAGCAGGTCCCGCTCCGAGACGGTCAGGACCGCATCGATGCGGTTGCGCGCGGTCCCCCCTTCCCCGATCCGGATGTCGGAAATGCGCGTCTGTTTCTTTTCCACGGGCGGTGTCGGCTTTTCCTTGTTCAACCGATCCAGCTTTGCCGACAGCCTGTCGAACAGGGCCTCCTGCTTCTCAGGTTCCTTCTTCGGTCGTGCCTCGGGAACCGGCGTGGTTGCCTTGGCGACCTGTTCGGGGCGTGGTTTCGGAATTTCAGGCAGAGGCTTGGGCGGCGCCTTCTCGACCGGCTTCGGTTCGGGAACCGGCAACGGTTCCAGTTTCGCCAGCTTCTCCACCTTCTCCTCGATCTCCTTGCGTGGCGTCAGGGTTCCGTCCGGATCAAGCTCCACTGTCTGACGTGGCGCAGGCGGCGGGGGAGCTACTGCTTCCGGTTCAGGCAGGGGTGGCGGTACGGGTGCCGGTTCC
>JARGNO010000009.1:0-38417 GCA_029213165.1 Minwuia sp. | reverse complement strand
CCTCTGCCGTCTCGGTCTCCACAGGCGGCGGCGGAGGCGGAGGCGCGGTTTCCGGTGGTGGCTGGCGTTGCTGGTCCGGCGCGCTGATCGGCGCGTCGGGTGCCGGTTCGTCCGGTTCACCCGCTGTCTTCAGATTGGTCTCCGGCCCAACCGTTTCATAGGAGACCGTGACAATGGTCTCCGCATTGACAGGCTCGGTGTCACTGAACGAGGGCAGGTCGAGCGCCAGAGCCCCGGCAACAGCCAGGTGAAAGACGACCGATATGGTGGCGGAGCGGATCACTGCTCTGGTTACCTGTCCCTGTCCGGTTGCGGGTCCACCCCGGACCCGAAATGCCTATTGCGCGTCGACGCGACCGGGCGCTTGCGCCACCAGCGCCACGCGGGTGAAGCCGGCGGCATTGATGGTGCCCATGACCTCCATCACCCGCCCGTAGTCGATGGTCCGGTCACCGCGCACGAAGATTCTCCGGTCCTGCGCGGCATCGGTAATGGCGGTCAGCTTCGGCACCAGATCGCCAAGCTGAACCTCCTTTTCCTGCAGGAAGATACGGCCGTCCTTGTCGATGGTTATCGCAAGGGGTTCATCCAGACCCTGAAGCGTCGGAGCCACCGCCTTCGGCAGTTCAACCGGCACACCGACGGACAGCAGAGGGGCCGCGATCATGAAGACCACCAGCAGGACCAGCATGACATCGACAAAGGGCGTCACGTTGATCTGGGACATCGGCTCATAGCGCTTGCGGCGGAACCGTCCGCCCTGCATCTGAGCGCCCATCAGTTGTTGTCCCCTTCATCGAGTTGCCGCGACATGATCGCGGAGAATTCGCCCGCGAAGCCTTCCAGCCGCGTGGCGTAGCGCCCAAGGTCGTTGGAGAACTTGTTGTAGGCGATGGTTGCCGGAATTGCGGCGACCAGGCCCAGCGCGGTTGCAAAAAGTGCCTCCGCAATGCCAGGCGCGACGACGGCAAGGGACGTGTTCTTGGTGGCCGCGATGGCCTGGAAGCTGTCCATGATGCCCCAGACGGTGCCGAACAGACCGACGAACGGCGCGGTCGATCCAACCGTTGCAAGCACCCCCAGGTAACGTTCCAGCCGCTCGACCTCCCGATCAATGCTGATGCGCATGACCTGACCGATGCGGTCCTGCAGGCCGGCGCGCAGATGATCCTTGCCGGTCAGCCCACGCTCCGCGGTGCGTCGCCATTCGCGCATGGCACCGGCAAACAGCACCGCCATGGGATGATTGGCCTTGGCCCCGATCTCGTCATACAGCGCCTCCAGGCTGCCGCCGGACCAGAACTCCTTCTCGAAACTGTCCGCCTGACGCCAGACACGGCGATAGCGCACCCATTTCTCGAAGATGATCGACCAGCACCAGATGGAGGCACCAAGCAACACCAGCATCACAAGCTGCACCACGATGTCCGAACGCAGGAACAGCGCCCACATGGACAGGTCGGCGGCATTGAGTCCCTCAATGCCGGCTGCAACTACTTCCTGATTCATTGTTCTTCTTCTCCGCCTCGTTTTGTCAGCGCTGTCAGCCGGTCACGCACCTCGGCGGGTATCCGCCTCGGCCGTCCGTCCAGCCCGATGAATGCGGCGCGCACCTGCGTTTGCACCAGCGTCTCGTCCTGCCGCATCACGTTCTGCGACAGGGACAGTGTTGCCCCCTTCATTTCAGTCAATCGCGTTTCGACCACCAAATCGTCGTCAAGCCGCGCCGGAGCCAGATAGCTGGCCGTGACATCGCGGACAGCAAACATTGCGCCAGAATCCCGCTCCATCATCGCCCGCTGGTCGATCCCCAGCAAACGCAGCATGTCCGACCGTGCACGTTCAGTGAACTTGAGGTAGTTCGCGTAGTAGACGATGGCACCCGCATCCGTGTCTTCCCAATAGACACGCACCGGCATCAGGTGCGCATCCCCGCTGATACTGCCCCTGGCATCCGCCGGATCAGACATCATCGCCGCCGGGCAGATCGAGCAGCGACTGTCCGTCGTCCTGCCCAGCAGTCGGGGCCGGGGCACTGAGACCGAGGTGCTGCCAGGCGGCAGGGGTCATCATGCGGCCACGCGGTGTCCGGACAATCAGGGCAAGCTGCATCAGGTAGGGTTCGATGATATCCTCGATGGCGTCGCGCGGTTCCGACAGGGCGGCGGCGAGATTGTCGACCCCCACGGGCCCGCCACCATAGGACCGGGCCATGCAGGTGAGATAGCGCCGGTCCATGCCGTCGAGACCCAGACCATCAACCTCCAGCCGTGTCAGCGCGGCGTCCGCCTTTACCCGATCCACCTTCTCTGCCCCGGCGACGGTCGCGAAGTCCCGTACCCGGCGCAGCAGGCGACCTGCCACACGTGGCGTCCCCCGCGCCCGCTTGGCGATCTCGGCGCAGCCGTCTTCGGTCAGATTCAGGCCCAGCACATCCGCACCACGGCGGACAATGCGTTCCAGTTCTGCCGGCTTGTAGAATTCCAGCCGACAGGGAATGCCGAACCGGTCCCGCAACGGTGTCGTCAGCAGACCCGACCGCGTCGTCGCGGCGACCAGCGTGAATGGTGGCAGATCGATCTTCACGGATCGCGCCGCCGGTCCCTCCCCGATGATCAGGTCAAGCTGAAAATCTTCCATGGCCGGATATAGAATCTCTTCTACGGCAGGATTAAGGCGATGAATCTCGTCAATGAACAACACATCGCGCTCTTCCAGATTGGTCAGGATCGCCGCCAGGTCCCCTGCCCGCGCGATAACCGGACCGGAAGTTGCGCGGAAGTTGACCCCCAGTTCCCGCGCCACGATCTGCGCCAGTGTGGTCTTGCCCAACCCCGGCGGGCCAAAGAACAGGACGTGATCCATCGCCTCCGCCCGGCCCCGTGCGGCGGAGATGAAGACGTCCAGGTTCTCCCGGACCTTCTGCTGGCCAATGAAGTCGTTCAGGACCTGGGGCCGCATGGTCGCTTCCCCCATGTCCTCGTCGCGCCGCTCCCCGGTGATCAGCCGTTCCTCGCTCATGTCGCCAGTGCCTTCAGACCGGCGGTGATCAGGGCTGACGCATCCGCATCATCCCCGACCGCAGCCTTTGCCCGACGCACGGCCACCTCCGCCTCCGCCTTGCGGTAACCAAGGTTGACGAGTGCGGAGACAGCGTCCGCCGCCGCACCGACAGGCCCGGCCGGTGCAGTCAGGACAGCGCCACCCGCAACTGGCGCGATACCGCCCATCTTCTCCTTGAGCTCGCTCGCCAGCCTTTGCGCCAGACGCTTGCCGACACCCTGCGCCCGGGTCAGCAGGGCCACATCGCCGGTACTGATCGCGTTCTGCACATCCGTGACTGTCAGGGCCGACAGGATGGCCAGCGCCACCTTTGCGCCCACGCCCTGGACAGTCTGCAGGACCAGGAACAGATCCCGCTCCGCCAGCTCGGCAAAGCCGTAAAGGTGGATGTGATCCTCCCGCACGTGGGTCTCGATCTCCAGGGTCGCGGCATCACCAACCTGACCAAGCTGTTGCAGCGTCCGGCCCGAACAGAAGACGAGATAGCCGACACCACCGACATCGATGATGGCGTGTTCGTCGCCCAACCGGTCCACCCTGCCTTTCAGCCGCGCGATCATGTCCGTTCCGCCCAATGTTCCCAGCGCCCGCAGGTGCCACCGAATCGTCACCTGCCTACCCCCGCTGAATAGCAGATTTGCCGCGCCCCGGCGCTCCGATATGCTGTCCCGTGCATGACAGGGGAGGACTGGAAATGCTGAGCATGGCTGACAACGAACTGCTGACACTGACCGGACCCGGAACGGTAATGGGTAACCTGTTCAGGGAATTCTGGCATCCGGTGGCATTGCTGGCGGAAGTCGCGGAAGTGGACGCAGCACCGAAGCGGCTGAAGATCCTGGGGGAGGACATGTTGCTGTTCCGGCAGACCGATGGCCGTCTTGGCCTGGTCGAACCCCGCTGCCCGCATCGCGGCGCGGACCTGTTCTGGGGCCGGAACGAGGATTGCGGGCTGCGCTGCATCTATCACGGCTGGAAGTTCGATGTGGACGGCACCTGCACCGACATCCCCAACATGGTTCCCGGCAAGCTGCGCGACAATTTCCTGAAGACCGTGCGCATCCGCAGCTATCCGGTGCGTGAATGGGGCGGCATGGTCTGGGCGTGGATGGGAGATCCGGCGATGGCCGTGGACCTGCCCCGGGTCGAATGGGCCCTGGTCCCGGATTCCCACCGCTACGTCTCGAAGAAGCTGCAGGAATGCAACTGGGCGCAGGCGCTGGAGGGTGCCATCGACACCGCGCATTTCACCTTCGTGCATCGCAACCTGACGCCACCGCCAACCCATCTGTCTGTCTATGCCGACAAGCGTGTGGCCTGGATCGATGCTGACGGGGCACCATACTACGAGGTTCTGGAGCATGATGCGGGTCTGGTGCTCGGTGGTGCACGGCGCGGTGATCCCGGCGAGACCTACTGGCGGATCAGTCAATACATGGTGCCCAATCACGCGACCGCGCCGAACGCGATGCCGGGCGAGACCTACACGGCGCAGACATGGGTGCCGGTGGATGAGGAGAACTGCTGGATCTTCACCACCGCCTGGAACCCGGAGCGTCCCCTGAACGAGGAAGAGCTGTTCCGCTACAATTCCGGACGCAGCGTTCATGCGGAAGTGGACGAGAATTACGTGCCGCTGCGCCGTCGCGCCAATGACTACATGATTGATCGCCAGGCGCAGAAGACCGTGTCATTCACCGGCATCACGGGCCTGTCGGAGCAGGATGCATGTGTACAGGACAGCCAGGGACGCATTGCAGACAGGACCCGCGAGACCCTGACACCCTCCGATGAGGGCGTGGTGCGGTTCCGCAAGCTGATCATGGGGCTTGCGCGCAATCTGGCAGCCGGTGAACGACCGCTGGCCGCCCGGACACCCTGCGCCTACACCACGCGCAGTGGCGGGGCGATCTCACCGGAAGGTACAGGTCTTGCGGATGTGATGCGTGACCGCTTCGGCGACCCGCGCGGGGTCATTTCCGACGCCGCCGACTGACCCGGCCTGCAGCTCCCCGGGATCCGGGTACTCAGGGGTGCCGCGCAGGCGCGGGAGACTGGGCTCCCGGGTCAAGCCCGAGAGCTTCGTGAGGTTGGCGGACGATCACACGTCACTTCCCCCACCACCCCACCGACGTCGTGCTCGGGCTTGACCCGGGCACCCAGGAGTGCCGCGCAGGCGTGGGAGACTGGGCTCCCGGGTCAAGCCCGGGAGCGGCGTGGTCGTGTTGACGACAAACCACTACCCCCCACAGACGCGGTGCCCGGGACTTGCGCCCAGACACCACGATATGGGCGGGTCGGCGCGTGTTCAGCTTGCGGCGCGTGCCGGCTGACGGCGCGGCTTGCGGTTGCCGGGCTTCGCGGCCGGACGACCGCCGTCCCGGTTGCCACCAGGCGCGCCATTGCGGCCACGGCTGTCGCGACCGCCTTCGGCATTGCGCTTCCACGGACGCGTGGAGTTGCTGTTGCCGCCCGGCTTGCGGCCACGGCCACCGCCACCCTTCTTCTGCGGCACATGGGCCGGCAGGATCACGGGCTCACCGTCTTCGTCGGTCTTCTTCAGGTCCATGGCGATCAGCCGCTCGATATCGCGCAGCAGTCCCCGTTCCTCGCTGTCACAGAAAGCGATGGCGACACCGCTCTTGCCTGCGCGGGCCGTCCGGCCAATGCGATGAACGTAGGATTCCGGCACATTCGGCAGCTCGAAATTGATCACGTGGGTCACGCCATCAATGTCGATGCCGCGTGCCGCAACATCCGTGGCGACCAGAACGCTGACACGCCCGTCCTTGAACTGGCCCAGGGCGCGGTCACGCTGGGACTGGTTCTTGTTGCCGTGGATCGCCACGGCCTGGATGCCTTCGCGTTCCAGATGCTTGGTGATCTTGTCGGCGCCATGCTTGGTCCGGCTGAAGACGATCGTGCGCGCGGCCTCCTCGGACTTCAGCACGTCGACCAGCACCCGCTTCTTGTCCCCTGCCGGGATCATCATGACCCGCTGCGAGATCAGCTCGATCGGCTGGGCCACCGGTGCCACGGCAACCTCGACCGGTCGATCAAGGAAATCCTTGGCCAGGGCACGGATCGGCGTCGGCATGGTCGCGGACAGCAGCGCGGTCTGACGGTCGGTCGGCACCGCCTGCATGATGCGGCGGATCGCAGGGATGAAGCCGAGATCCAGCATGTGATCGGCTTCGTCCAGGATCACGGTCTCGACCATGTCCAGCTTGATCGCGCCGGTGTTCATGTGATCCAGCAGCCGTCCCGGCGTGGCGACGACGATGTCGACACCGGGCTTCAGCGCCTTGATCTGCGGGAACGGCTTCACGCCGCCTACGACCAGCGCGACCGAGGGGCGGGTATGGCGGCCGTAGACGCGGATGCTGTCACGGATCTGAGCCGCCAGTTCGCGCGTCGGTGCCAGGATCAGCGCACCGCAATGCCGCGGCGTGCGCTGAACGGGATGGGTGATCAGACGCTGCAGCAGCGGCAGCACGAAGGCTGCGGTCTTGCCGGTACCGGTCTGGGCCGTGCCCAGTACATCACGGTCGTCCAGCATGATCGGAATCACCTTCTGCTGGATCGGCGTCGGCGTTGAATAACCTTCGCCATTGAGGGCACGCAGCAGGGGTTCGGCGAGGCCGAGTTCATCAAATTTTGTCAAGTCGGTACTTTCCTGTGACCCGACCCTCAGGTCAGGCACATATCAACCGGGTTCAAACGTCGGGGCCTGTTGCCCCGGACCGTCCCGGTACACATTGTTCGGAAGAGCTTGCGTAGATCAGCCGCCGATGTCTGGCGCGCTTGGCGCCGCTTCAAGGCAACGATCTCACGAAGAAAATCGTGCAGTCATGCACTGCAAGCGAACAGAATCGCCCTCTACGCACAGTGCATCTGCGAAGGCTTAGAGCATATTCCTTTCGCAATCGCAAACGAAATGCTGTGCAGCCTGGTCGCGGGGGGTACAGAATGCCGTGAATTGCACTATGTTCGCGTCCACACATTCCGATGCCGAGGCTGACGCAATGACGGATACCGAAGATCCCTTCGACCTGTTCCAGACATGGCTGAAGGAGGCCAGCGAAAGCGAACCCAACGACCCGAACGCCATGTCCGTGGCGACGGTCGATGAAACCGGAATGCCCAACGTGCGCATGGTGCTGCTGAAAGGCGCGGATCAGCGGGGTTTCACGTTCTACACCAACTTCGAGAGCCAGAAGGGACAGGAGATCCTGTTCGCGCGGAAGGCCGCGTTGTGCTTCCACTGGAAGTCGCTGCGCCGTCAGGTCCGTGTCCAGGGTCCGGTCGAAGTGGTCGATGACGCGGAGGCCGATGCCTATTTCGCGTCGCGGCCCCGTGACAGCCGCATCGGCGCCTGGGCGTCCGACCAGAGCCGCCCGATGGCGGGACGCTTCGAGTTCGAGAAGAAGATCGCGAAATTTGCCGCGAAGTACGCCATTGGCGAGGTGCCGCGCCCGCCACACTGGTCCGGGTTCCGTGTCGTGCCAACCCGTTTCGAGTTCTGGCGTGACAAGCCTTTCCGGCTGCATGAACGCAATATCTATCGCCGCATCGGCACTGAAGACTGGAAGAGGGAAATTCTCTACCCCTGATACCCTAGCCAAGCGACCGCACAGCAGGATTCAATGACTGGCCAGCAGAGCAGCTCCGGACGCCTGATGCGTCTGGCGACATATGCCTCCGCCTCCACGGCGGGCGTGCTGATCGTGATCAAGGTCTTCGCCTTCGCGATGACCGGGTCAACGGCCATGCTCGGGTCCCTGCTCGATTCCGCGCTCGATCTCGCAGCGTCGCTGATCAATCTGTTCGCCGTACGCTACAGCCTGCAGGCAGCGGACGCCGAACACCGCTTCGGGCACGGCAAGGCCGAATCCCTGGGTGCGCTGGGTCAGGGTGCCCTGATCGCGGGTTCCGCAGTCTTCCTGGCCTGGGAGAGCGTCTCCAACCTGGCCAATCCAGCCCCGGTGACTGCAGGCAATGTCGGTATCATCGTCATGCTGGTCTCCATCGCCCTGACATTCGCGCTGGTGAGTTTCCAGCGTTTCGTTGTGGCCCGCTCCGGATCCGTCGCCATCGGAGCCGACCTGCTGCATTACGCAGGCGACCTGGCGATGAACGCCGGTGTCATCGTTGCGCTGGTGCTTTCCGGTGTCTTCGGCTGGCATGTCGCGGACCCGATCATCGGTCTGCTGATCGCCGCCTGGCTGCTGCGCGGAGCCTGGCGGATCGCGATGGCCGCTTTCGACCAGCTCATGGACAGGGAACTGCCGGTGGAGGAGCGTGACCGCATCTATGCCGCCGCTGTCGCTGTTGATGGCGTGCGCGCGGTGCATGACCTGCGCACGCGACAGTCCGGCATTGATACCTTCGTACAGATCCATGTGGAGCTGGACGGCGGGATGCGCCTGTTCCACGCGCATGTGATTGCCGACCTGGTGGAGGCCGAGGTGCAGTTGATCCATCCGGGAACCGAAGTCTTCGTTCATCTCGACCCGGCTGGCGTCGAGGATTTTGCGGACTCGATGGAACGTGTCACCTCTGCCGAACTGGTGGGTAGCAGCAATGCTGAAGGAAAGAACGATCCACCCTCCCCCGATGCCGGACAACAGGATACGATGCGATCATGACAGAACGTGGCAAGACACTCATCCTGACCGGCGCCAGTCGCGGTATCGGCCATGCAACCGTGAAACGTTTCGGCGCCGCGGGTTGGCGGATCATCACTGTTTCCCGTCACGCATTCTCGGAGGACTGTCCCTGGGATGGCGGGTTGGACAATCATGTCCAGCTCGACCTCTCCAACGTCGATGGTATCCGGCAAGGCATTGAACTGCTGCGATCGAAACTCGACAACGGCCGCCTTGATGCGCTGATCAACAATGCCGGTATTTCACCGAAAGCAGATGATGGCGGGCGACTCAGCACCCTGAACACGGAAGCCGATGACTGGCACCATGTGTTCAACGTGAACCTGTTCGCACCGGTTCTGCTGGCGCGCGGACTGTTTCATGAACTGAAGGCGGCAAAGGGCTGCATCGTCAATGTCACCTCCATCGCCGGCAGCCGGGTTCATCCCTTCGCCGGTTCCGCCTATGCCAGTTCGAAGGCTGCACTTGCCGCGCTGACGCGGGAGATGGCCGCCGACCTGGGCCCCCACGGTGTCCGCGTCAACGCGATCGCACCGGGAGAGATCGATACGCCGATCCTGTCGCCGGGTACGGAGATGATGCTGGAGGACATACCGCTGCATCGGCTGGGTACGCCGGAAGAGGTGGCTTCAACGATCTATTTCCTGTGCTCCGCCCAGGCGAGCTATGTCACGGGTGCCGAAGTGCACATCAACGGCGGTCAGCACGTCTGACATCGGGCCACCTGTGTGCTACTCCGGGGCGCCGGAGACCGGCAGGAAATCGTAGAGGGTCAGGACATGCCCGACCATGGCCTCGCCTGGTTCGCGGGAGCCGAACGGCAGGACCAGCAGGTCGCAATTGCGCAGGTGTTCCTTCACGGTCAGGTAGCGCAAACCGATCACTGCCGGCACCCCATCACGGATGACACGCTGATAGAGAGGCAACAGCAGACGGGCGACCGGACGGGTCCGGGCGAGATCCCCCACTGTAGTGCCCGTGGGGTCGAACCGCCCGTTCCTGTTCAGGAATGCCTCCCCGCAGATCCGGTGACGCAGATCATCGCCCTCGACCTGAAAGACGACTGAAGAACTCACCAGTCGGCCGAGCCAGGATGGGTCGATCATGGACCGTGGTGGCAGACCCACCCGTTCATGGGCATCCATCCAGTCCTGGTACTTCTCGGCAAAGGGTGGCGGCAGATCGGCACTCCGAAGATCCCCGAAGAGCTCCGAACGTATCGAATCCAGTGATGTCAAAACCCTGCTCACCGTGTACCCCTGATGTCCCTATCCTGCCGGGCCGGGCAGAAACACTGGAAATCATAATGCATTACTCTCCCTGTCAAGAATTTTTCTTCAAATCATCAACCATGCCGTGTTCATCTTATTAGACACCCGCCAATCACCCTTGGCCGGACAACAGAAAGTTTTCCATATGTTCACATTTTGGGCTTGCGCCTGCTTGGCGGACAGTCGAGAACCCTGAGCGTGAGTGAAGCGCCCGGTCGCTCGATTCCGGGCAGGCGGAAGCAGGATTACACTGCCATGAACCATATCGACGCCCCCATGGCGCGCAAAATTCTGTTGCAACGACAGCAGCTTGCGGACAATCCAAGGACAGCGATGGACCGGGATGGCCTGCTGGACCTGATCGAACGTCTGGGCTTCGTGCAGGTTGACAGCATCTCCACAGTTGAACGCGCGCATCACATGATCCTGTTCGCGCGCAACAGCACCTATCGCCCGGAAATGCTGCAGCGGATGCTGGAGCGTGACCGAAGCCTGTTCGAGAACTGGACGCATGATGCGTCAGTGATTCCCTCGCGGTTCTTTCCCTACTGGCGTCGGAGGTTCCTGCGGGACGGGCCAGCCATCCTGGCGCGCTGGCGAAAGTGGCGCGAAGCGGGCTTCGAGCGGCAGTTCGACGATGTGCTGCGCCATGTGCGCGAGAATGGTCCGGTGAAGGCACGCGACATGGCCCCTGGCGGTCGCCCGACCGGCGGCTGGTGGGACTGGCACCCCTCCAAGACGGCACTGGAATTTCACTGGCGCACTGGTGCGCTTTCCGTCTGCCACAGGGAGGGGTTCGAGAAGGTCTATGACCTGACCGAACGCGTCATGCAGTCCGAACACCTTTCCGAACCACCGGAGGAAGAAGCCTTCATCGACTGGGCCTGCCGTTCGGCGCTGCACCGGCTGGGGATCGCCACGACCGGCGAGATTGCCGGTTTCTGGGGGATCATCACACCAGCAGAAGCGAAGTCGTGGAGCGAAGGCCGGTCGGGAGCCGAATTCCCGCGCGTCACGGTCGGCAGTGTGCCGGATCAGCGCCCCAGGACCGCGCTGGCCGAACCCGCAGTACTGGAGCAGCATCACGACGACATCGCCGTGCCGCCGCGCATGAGAGTGCTCAGCCCGTTCGATCCCCTGATCCGCGACCGGAAACGCTGCCTGCGGCTGTTCGATTTCGACTATCGCATCGAGATATTCACACCGGCCGAGAAGCGACAGTACGGCTACTACGTCTTCCCGCTGCTGGAGGGGGATCAGCTGGTCGGGCGGATCGACATGAAACGCCAGACCGACGAGGACGCGCTGGTCGTCCGGAAATTGTGGTGGGAGCCAGGCGTCCGCGCTTCCGCGGGGCGCGATGCACGGCTGGAGGCGGAGCTGGATCGCATCCGACGCTTCGTGAAGGTTGGTTCCGTGCGCTACGCCGATGACTGGCGGACTTGACGCGGCGGCCCGTTGCCAACATATAGCGGCTCAGGTCTCCGGCACCTGCCGCCCGTTTGCGCAAAGCATTGGTGAAGCCGGAATTTGGAACGTCTGCCATTCAGCACGCCCTGAACGGTGGCAATACGGGCCCCACTACTTCGTCAGAGCAGGTGTGCATGATCGGAGACGAGCCATGTCTGAAGACATCCAGACCCATGCCGACAATCTGAAACAGCAGGCAAGACGCCTGCGCACGACGCTGGCCGGTTCCGGCCAGACCATCAGCCATGCCCAGGCGCTGGAGGCCGTGGCACGCCAGCACGGGTTCCGGGACTGGAACACGGCGGCGGCGCATGTGCCTGCAACCCCGACCAAACCCAACGCGATGCGTCTGATGCCCGGTGACCGGGTCGCGGGAGAGTATCTGGGACAGCCGTTCCGTGGAGAGGTGCGTTCGGTGAACGTCATCTCGAAGGATCGTCTGACACGGATCAGCGTCGAGTTCGACGCGGCCGTCGATGTCGTCTCGTTCGAGAGCTTCTCGTCCTGGCGGAAGCGGGTCACCAGCCAGATCGGCCCCGACGGCATTTCGCCACAGAAGCGTTCTGACGGAACACCGCACATGCGGATCCGCCCTGAACGGTGAAGGTCGCAGAGGCGACTGGAACTCTCAGCCGACCCTGACCCCTGCCCCACCATCGACAGGCAGGATCGCACCGGTGATGAAGCGGGCTTCGTCTGACGCCAGAAACAGTGCCGCGTGGGCCGTGTCCCACGCGGTACCCATCTGGCCACGCAGGGGGACCAGCCGGTTCCTCTCCTGCCGCACGGTCTCCGTGTCCAACCCGCGGGCCGCAGCACCGCCACTGACCGCCATGGGCGTATCCATCAGTCCTGGTGCAATGGCGTTGCAGCGCACGCCGTACTTCGCATTGGCGATGGCCACACTGGTGGTCAGCCGGTTCATTGCCGCCTTCGACATCTCGTAGGCAACCATGTTGCCGCCGCCGAACGCTGCGAGAGAAGAGATGTTGACGATATTGCCGGAACCCTGATTGCGCATTTCGGGCAGGATTGCGCGGATCATCCGCCAGGCGCCCGTCGTGTTCACATCCAGGATGCGTTCCAGCGCCTCCTCCGATGCCCGATGCGCCGGTCCGTCGCCGCCACCGCCAATGCCGACATTGTTGACCAGAACGTCAATCCGCCCCTCCGCGCCCATGGTCTGCTGCACCAGGCCGACGCAGTCGAAGGTCTGCGTCACATCGCAACGCACGGCGGAGGCGTGTCCCCCCTCTGCTCCGATCATGGCGACGGTTTCCTCCGCCCTGCCAAGGTCCCGGTCCGCGGCAACGACACGCGCACCAGCCCGCGCGAACAGCAGTGCCATGGCGCGCCCGTTGCCGGTTGTCTCCCCCGGCGTCTGTCCTGCGCCACAGATCAGGGCGACCTTTCCCTCAAGCCGACCCGCAACGCTCATCGTTTCAGGTCCGGATCCAATTCAAGTCCTTCATCAAGCTGGACGCCGAAGGTATTGAGGATCATCGAAACCTGCGTGTACTGACCCACAGTGAAGACGATATCCATGCGCTGCTTGTCGGTCAGCCCGGACAGGGCCTTCCACGTCGACTCGCTGATGAAGTGATCCGTCACCAGTTCATCGGTGGCCTGTAGCATGGCGCGATCCAGATCACTCCACGCCGCGTCTTCCGGGCCACGCTTGATGCGGGCGATCTCGTCATCGGTCAGCCCACAGTCCTTGCCGATCACCACATGCTGCGCCCACTCGTAGCCCGCCTTGCACATGAAGCCGGTACGCAGGATCACAAGTTCCCGGTCACGCGGGCTGAGGTCATTGCGTGACGACAGCACGTAACCGCCCCAGAGGTTGAAGCGCTTCAGCGCCTTGGGCGCCCGCGCCAGCGTGCGGAAGATGTTGAGCACCCACCCTTCACGGATGAAATAATCCAGCGCATCACGCTGTTCCTCGGTGAACTCGCTGTCCTGAAGTGGCTCGACGCGTGCCTTCTGAAGTCGCATGATTCTCTCCCCCAATGCTGCTTGCATGACAGCAGGGGAAGTGTGCACGGTCCAGTGCCGTGTTCGGCATGGCGACCATTCGGACCGCCTGTCAGACGTTCAGGCGCCGAGCGACGGGGCCTTGCGCATGTAGACACCGGCGATCTTCCAGGAGCCGTCATCCTGGCGTTCCATGAAATAGGTGCCGATGGTCGAGTCTCCTCCAGTGCCCAGAAACCAGACATCCTGCACCAGTCGCTCACCATCGCGTTTCATGTCCCGGAATTCCACGGCCTTCGGTCGATAGACGTCCGGGTACCCGGTTCGGACCATGGTCATGAAGTTGTCAGCCGAGCCGAACTTGGAACGGATGATGGGCGCGGCGAAGGAGAAGGCACGCTCCCCGTCATCGGCCCGAAAAGCCTCGATCTGCTGATTGATCACATCGCGTATGGCATCGGCATCCGCGTCAGCCTTTACCTGGACGGGAAGCGCCACAATCATCAGCAACACGAATGAAAGAGCCAGAGAGCGCATGTCATCCTCCTCAGGGCAGTCCTGAATGATAGACGTTCGGCGGTGTCGGGCGGATCACATTTTCATGGGCAGCCCCGTCAGGGCAGAGGACTCAGGACGATGATGCCAGGTTCGCCTTCGCATCCTGCAGCAACGCGACCAGACGATCCTGGTCATCCTTCGCCATGCCGCTGGTCAATTGACGATGCACTTCCCTGCCGCGTTCCTGCATATCCCGGATCAGTGGTTTCACGTGTTCCGTCAGAAAGACACGTTTGGCGCGCCGGTCGGTCGGGTCCGGCCTGCGTTCGACCCAGCCCTTGGCCTCCAGCCTGTCCAGCAGGCCGCCAAGCGCCACCTTGCCGATATCCAGCACATCCGCCAGTTCGGTCTGGTTGTGCCCGTCATAGCGGATCAGGAAGACCAGCACCCACCATTGCGACCGGGTGAGGTTCAGGTCCCTGACCTTGCGGTCGTATTCCCGCGTCATCAGTCGGGCAACATCGCTGATCAGGAACTCGAGGTTCCGACCGAGAGGGCTTTCATCCGCCATGGGCGATCAGGTCCGATTCCGAAAAGTATGCGTTGCTGACAATACGCAATACAGATCAGTTTCGGCCCTGTCGCCGCGACCTCACGCCGCCATGTTGAGCAACGTCATGACATCGTCCAGTCCGTTGACCTTGCGCGGATTGGTGTGCAGCCAGCGATCATGCAGGCTGTTCTTCGCCACGATATCGAACTGGTCCGGCCCGACACCGACCGCTGACAGGCTGCGCGGCAGGCCCAGTCCGTCGATCAGTTCGTGCAGCACATCGCCTGCCGCCGCGCCGGGCTTCCCAAGTGCCTCGGCAATGATCTTCTGCCGCTCCCGGTGGACGTCCTCCTCCGCGTTCCAGCGCAGGACCGTGGGCAACATGATGCAACTGGTATAGCCGTGCGGCACGTCGCAGGTGCCACCCAGGATATGGCCGATGGCGTGGCTTGCGCCCATGGGCACGCCCGCAGTCACAGCAGTCATGGACAACCAGGCGCCCTGCAGGCATTCCAGCCGCCCCGCCATGTCGGACGGATCCGCCTTCACGCGTGCCAGCCCCGACGACAGCAGTCGCAGCGCATGCAGTGATGCCCCATCGCAATAGGCATTGGTCTCCGGGCTGCAGATGGCTTCCACCGCATGGTCAACCGCCCGGATGCCGGTGGAGAGCCAGACCCACTCGGGCGTGTGGACGGTCGGCGCGGGATCCAGGATGACAGACAGCGGCACCAGCGAAGGATGGCGATAGCCCTGCTTCACCTTGATCCGCGGGTCCGTGCAGCCGCCCAGCGGGTTGAACTCGCCGCCCGACAGCGTCGTCGGCACGGAGATCTGGCGTACGGTGGCAGGGCGCAGCGTCGGCATCGTCACCTTGCCGTCGGCTGTCGTGCCTATGCAGTAATCGTCCAGTTCCGCCATGTCGGTGACGCCATGTTCCAGGCAGACCTGCATGACCTTGCCGGCGTCGGTGACGGAACCGCCACCGAAGGTGACCAGCAGGTCCGCCCCGGCCTCCCGCGCGGCATTCGCGGCCTCCACCACCTTGTCGCGCGGTGTATGCGGCGGAATGCCGGCATAGCGTCCGGCGTAGCGGTCACCCAGCGCACTGGCGACCTGATCCACCTCGTCGGTCGTGTCGTTCATGGTCTTGCCGACCAGCAGGAACACCTTCTTCTTGTCCAGCCGCTGCGCCTCCGCCTTCACCGCGTCTGCTGCCGCCTGGCCAAAGATGACCTGTTCCATTTCCGAAAACCGGATCACACCACCGCGCATCCGCACCCCTCCCCGGGTCCAAGTTTCATTCAGCGCGGCAGTTTGCACAGGGATTGCCGCGACAGCCAGCCCCACGGAAGCCGGCAAGAAACATTTTCCTTCTATTCCGAAGCGATCGCGGCCATATCGGGGCCATGACAAAACCCGGACGCCAACCGATGTTCAATGCGCCGCCGTGGTCCCTGCGACTGGCGGGGCTGCTGCTGCTGATCCACCTCGCCTTCTTCGTGATGCCCGACGATCTGGCCAACACGATCGGATCGCTGCTGGTCTTTGTCCCGGCAGCGCTGGATGCAGGCGTCCCCTATTACTGGACGCTGCTTACCTATGCTCTCGTCCATGCGGATGTGGTCCATGTCGGCTTCAATGCCGCGCTGCTGCTGGCACTTGGCAGCTACGTCGAGCGAACGGTGGGCGGGGCGCTGTTCCTGCTGATCTTCAGCCTCTGTGCCATAGGTGGCGCGCTGGCGTTCTGGCTGCTCAGCGGCCATGGCGTGATGCTGGGCGCATCGGGTGGTGTCGATGGGCTGATGGGTGCCGCCGCAGCGCTGCTCTACCGCAACCGCGACAGCGATCCGCGGGCACGGATGATGATGGTCATGGTCTGCATCGTCGTGGTCATGAACCTGCTGATGGCCTTCTCCGGCGGCACCGGCGTGGCCTGGGAGGCACATCTGGGCGGACTGTTCTGCGGGCTGGTCTACGGCTACGCAGTCCAGAACCGTGCGCCAGGGGGCATCAGCCGATAGGCATCACCACCAGTTCTTCACCGGCATGATCAGGCTGAGTGCAACCGTCTCCGAACCGGGGTTCTGGGTACCCAGCCCGGCGTTGGAAATATGGTTCAGGCTCAGCCCGAGCCGCGTGCCGCCGTCGAAGCGCCAGGAAAACTCGATCTGGGAACGGAACTGCAGCAGATAGCCGAGATCCTTGCTGTTGCCCTTCATGTAGATACCGGGGGCGAAGCTTGGGGTGATGACAAAGTTGTCCGACGGGAACCAGTCGATCAGCACACCGGCATAGACATGCGCCGCCTCCGCATCGTTCACCATGAAGCCGCCGAACGGCTTCAGGATGCTCAGCCCCTTGTCGTGATGATATTCCATCCGTGCGGCCAGCCCCTCGTCCTCGCGCTGGAGTGCGTCGAAGAAGCCGATGGAAAGGCTGTAGAGCGGTCCATCCTCCGACGGATCACCCGCATTTGCAGGACCGGCGAAAAGCGCGACAATCAACGCGAACCCAACCGACCGAAGCAGTTGAATGCCAGACATGATGATTCCCCTCGTCCCCAAAGCGTCCGCTGTCAGTGGTAAGGGCAAAGACCGGTTCAGGCAATCGTGCCGTAAGGTAATCGCGTCGGTCCTGGTGATCCTGACGACGACCGGGCTGGCTGCCGCCATGACGCCTGCACGCGCCGCGGTGCCGGACACCTTGCCCGCGGGCGACCCCGGAATGGTGGTGGCGGTCGTTGATGGGGACACCGTGGTGCTCGATACGGGCATGGAAGTGCGCATGGTCGGTATCCAGGCGCCGAAACTGCCACTCGGGCGACGCGGTTTCCGAAGCTGGCCGCTGGCGGAGGAGGCGAAGGTGACGCTGGAAACCCTGGTGGCGAACCGGCGCTTCACCCCACATTTCGGCGGACGCCAGATGGACCGGCATGGCCGGGCGCTGGCCCATCTGGTCTCGGATGGCGGGATCTGGCTGCAGGGGGAAATGCTGCGGCTGGGTCTCGCCCGCGTCTATTCCTTTCCCGACAACACGGCACTGGTCGAGGAGATGCTGACGCTGGAGCGGGCGGCACGGGATGCCCGCTTCGGCATCTGGAGCCACCCGTTCTATGCGCTGCGCGCGGCCGATCCGGCAGAGCTCTCCGAACTCATCGGGACATTCCAGCTTGTCGAAGGCCGCATCCTCGACGCAGCAGATGTTCGGGGCACGGTCTACCTGAACCATGGCGAAGACTGGCGAACGGACTTCACCACCATGATCGACCGTCGCGCCATGAAGGCCTTTCTGGCCGCCGGTCTGGACCCGGCGACCTGGTCGGGAACAAAGGTGCGTGTCCGTGGCTGGCTCCGGTCCCGCAACGGACCTATGATAGAGGCAACTCATCCGCAGCAGATCGAACTGCTGGACGACACAGTTGAAACCGAACGAGAGTAGTGGCGTGAGAATGCGTATCTGGAAGCCCCTTGCGACATGGCTGCCGATGGCGGTCATGGTCCTTGCAGCCGCCTGCACGACAGTCACCAATCCGGCAACCGGCGAGAGCGAACTGACCACCGTCACGCCTGCGCAGGAACGGGCCATAGGTGCGCAGGAGCATCCCAAGGTCGTCGCCGAATTCGGCGGCGAGTATGGCGATGCAGAGTTGAAAAGCTACGTCAACTCCATTGGACAAAGCCTTGCGAAGAATGCCGAACTTCCTGCTGATACCTTCACCTTCACCCTGCTCGACTCACCTGTTGTCAATGCCTTCGCGCTGCCGGGCGGCTATGTCTATGTCACCCGCGGTCTGCTGACACTGCTGAGCGATGAGTCGGAGCTCGCAGGCGTCATGGGACACGAGATCGGACACGTCACGGCCCGGCATGGCGCACGCCGCCAGACCCGGGGGACCATTGCCAACATCCTGGCCACCGGGGTCGGCATCCTGACCGGCAACCGGCAGGTCGCCCAGCTCGGCCAGGTGGCAGCGCAGGGCTTCCTGGCCAGCTACAGCCGCGACAACGAGCGGGAGGCGGATCAACTGGGTGTCCGCTATCTCGGTCGCACCGGCTACAGCACGCTCGGCATGGCGCATTCGCTGGAGGCGATCGGCCGCCACAGCGACCTGTTGGCAAAGGTCAGCGGTGCCGAGGCGCAGGGCTTCAACTTCTTCCAGACCCATCCGCAGACGCCGGAAAGGGTTGCCAATACCGTGCAACTGGCAAAGGTCGGGCCCACCGTCCAGAACCCGGTAACAGGTCGCGACCAGTATCTCACCTCCATCTCCGGCATGATCTACGGCGACAGTCCCGCGCAGGGGTTCGCGCGCGGCACCCGTTTCGTGCATCCGAACATGCGGTTCGCCTTCGATGTGCCTGATGGCTTCAAGCTGGACAATCTGCCCGACGCCGTTCTGGCTGCCGGTCCTGATGGCACCCGGATTGCCTTCGATCGGGAGACGGATCGCAATGCTGTTGCCCAGTATCGGGACATGGCGAACTACATCAGCCGCAAGTGGGCGCGGGGCGCGCGGGGCCGCGACCTGCGCAGCACGCAGATAGGCGGGTTTCCGGCGGCAACCGCGACCGTGTTCATGACCGCGCAGAACGGCCAGCAGTTCGAGGCCAGGATCGCAGCGATCCGTTTCTCCGACACCCAGATCTTCCGCTTCCTGATGGCTGCGCCGACGCAGGTCGCCGGACGCTATGCGAAGGCATTCGACGATGCCATCTACAGCTTCCGATCACTGACGCCGGAGCAGGCCGCCGAGTACAAGCCCCTGCGCGTCTACGCCTATACCGTACAGCGTGGAGACACGGTTTCCGGACTTGCGTCACGCATGAACATCGACCGCTTCGACGAGGAACGGTTCCGGGCCATCAACGCGCTCGGCCCCGATGAAGGCCTGCAGGCGGGACAACGGATCAAGATCATCCGTGAATAGGCGCCCACGTTCACCTCTCCGGGGAGTTTCGTGACTGCCATGTGCTTGACCCCGTTCATGGAACGCGACATGTGAGGCGCGGGCCAGACGGTGTGGCGAACTGTTGCCGCACCGGTCCCGCCCCCCCGGGAAGGAACCTCCATGACCAATACCGCCGCCCGACCGGGCAAGATCGAGGCGACGGCAATGATGATCGCCCTGCTTGCCGCGCTGATGGCACTCGGCCAGTTCGCGACCAATGTCTATCTGCCTTCCCTGCCGGCGATCCGTGACCAGTTCGCGTCCAACGACACGATGGCGCAGCTTACCCTGACCGCCTATCTGGTCGGTTTCGCGGTCATGCAGCTCTTCTATGGTCCGATTTCGGACCGCTTTGGCCGTCGCCCGCTGCTGATCTATGGCACTGTCGTATTCACACTGGGCAGCCTGGTCTGCGTCCTGGCCCCCAGCATGGAGATCCTGATTGCCGGACGGGTGACCCAGGCGGTCGGCGCTGCGGCCAGCCTGGTGGTGGCACGGGCGGTGGTGCGTGACAGCTTCGACGGCGACCAGTTGCAGCGGGTGATGGCGCTGGTCAGCATGTTCTTCGCACTGGTTCCCGGCATGTCCCCCTTCATCGGTGGCATCATCGAGGAGTATGCGGGCTGGCGCTGGATCTTCGTCCTAACCGGTATCGCTGGTGTGATCGTCTTCGTCTGGATGGTGCGGCGCATTCCCGAGACACTGAAGACCCCCTTGCCGCGCCTTGATCTGACGTCGGTTTTCGTGAGTTACGGCGTGGTTCTGCGATCCGCCCATTTCCGGCGCTACGCCTTCGCGAATGCCTTCATCTTCGGTGCCATGTTCGCCTTCTTCGGTGGCTCCCCGAAGCTGTATATCGAAGTGCTGGGCGTGACACCGAAGGAGTTCGGTTTCTATCCGCCCCTGGCCTCGGTCGGTTTCCTCATCGGCGGCATCACGGTCAGCAAGCTCACCGGACGGGTCAGCAGTGTGACGATCTGCAATCTGGGCCTCGCGGTGCTGATTGTCGGGACAGCGGTCAGTGTCGCGCTGCCGCTGGCGGGTATCGTCCACAAGCATGGATTCAACCTCGCCATCGTGATCTTCGTCTCAGGCCTCGGCATCTTCCTGCCCACAGCCATGGCCAACGCCCTGCAGGCATTCCCTGAGCGCGCGGGAACGGCGTCCGCCATGATGGGTTTCCTGCAGATGGGCGGGGCCGCCGCCGGCAGCGCGCTGGTGGGCCTGTATCAGGAACAGGCACCGATCCTGACCTATCCCGTGGTCATGCTGGCCATGACGCTCGCCGCCGCCCTCGTGTTCGTGGTCGAGGGGCGGCAGCGCGCGCCAACAGGCTGAGGAATCTGCCCTTCACGCCTTCGCCTGCACATCCCGCAGATCCATCCACTGGATCATGTCCTCGATGGCGACAACCGGCATGTCATGCTTGCGGGCGAATTCGGTGATTTCGGGCAGGCGCGCCATGCTGCCGTCGGGGTTGGCCAGTTCACACAGCACGGCAGCAGGCTTGAACCCGGCCAGTTCCGCCAGATCGACGGAGGCTTCGGTATGCCCGCGCCGGACGCGGACACCACCGTCAGCGGCGCGCAGCGGAAAGACATGGCCCGGGCTGGCGAGATCCGTCGCCCGCGCCTGCGGGGCGATTGCGGTCCGGACGGTGGTGACACGGTCCGCCGCCGAGACGCCGGTGGTCACGCCCTCCTTCGCCTCGATCGATACGGTGAAGGCCGTGCCCATGCGTGAGGTATTGCGGGTCACCATCGGGGCCAGACCCAGGTGGTCGATCAGATGCCCGCGCATCGGCAGGCAGACGATGCCGCTGCATTCGCGGATCAGCATGGCCATCTGATGTTCGCTGACGGTTTCCGCCGCGAAGACCAGATCGCCCTCGTTCTCCCGATCCTCGTCATCGACGATCAGGATGCCGCACCCCTGCCCCAGCGCCGCAATGGCCGCATCGACGCGCGCGACGGCGGTCCCGAACTGATCCAGCAATGATTGATAACCCAGTGTCTGCACGTTGCCCTCCTCCTGGCGTAACGGCCGGACTCAGGGCAACAGGTCGCGACGACGCCGCACCCGATACGGGATACGGACACCACATGGCGACACATGGCCGATGATCAGGCGCACGGACGCACCTCACCCCGACACACGCTGGCTGCATCTCTCCCATCCGGACTGTTACCGTCGGCCCCGGAATCACACCGGGTCTGCTGACCCCGGACCCGAACCACAGAAGACTGCGGTCCCTGTCCGGGCGCTCGCGGGCTTTGTGCCGGTCCATTGCTGAACCCGGCACTTACCGCCGGTCGGGATTTTCACCCTGCCCTGAGATCAAGCCAAATTTCGACTCATCGCCCTCCCGATGGAGAGCACCTGAACGCTAGCAGGCACGTCTGCCCGGTCAACAGGGCACCGTGCAGGCCTGTCATGCTGCCGCGATCTCGCGGATGATGCGGATGGTTTCCTCCGGCTGGTCGAGCAGGACATGGTGATAGGCGTCCGGCATCTCGACGAAGCTGGTCCCGGTGGGGGCAACGGAGCGCATGTAGGCCATTGTGTCAGGCGTGCAGAGCGCGCTGAGCGTGCCCCAGACGACATGCAGCGGCACGGTCACACGCGGGAAACGGTCACGCTGGTCCTGCCAGTAGCTCTCGCCAAAGGCTGGATGGCCGAAGATGTTGGTCCGGGCCTTCCAGATCCAGCCACGCGGGGTCTCCATGATGCCGGTATCGGCGATGTAGTTCACGGCCCATTCATTGACGACAGGCTGATCCGGGATCAGGCGAAACCGTTCCAGCGCGATCTCCCGCTTCGGGTAGCGGCGCGGGGCGATCTTCGGCGGTGCCGGGCGTGCCCCGGCGATTTCCGGGGGCGGATAGATCGGCGAATCCATCATCACCAGTCCGCGGATCAGTTCCGGCCGGGTCTCTGCCAGGAACATGGACATGCCCCCACCAAAGCTGTGGCCGATCAGCAGCGGCGGTTCCTCGAATCCTGCATCAGCGATGACGCTGGCAATGTCCTCGGCAAAGCCTTCCGGCGTTGCGTTCCGTCGCTCCTCCGAATCTCCCATCCCGGCAAAGTCCATCGCGGCGACCCGATGGGTCTCGGCGATGGCCGGTGCAATGAAGTCCCACCAGCCGGAATGCGCCGCATTGCCGTGGCAAAGGACAATTCCCGGCGCACCCGCCGCGCCGCGCAGCCTGTAATGGACCTTCGCGCCTCCGCTTTCGACGAACCGCTGTTCCCACGGGCTTTCCACGGCCGCACGAAACCAGTCCGGCGCGGTGTCTCGCCAGTTGCTCATTCTGTCCCTCCCCAAAGGCGCAAGCCTGTTGTTGCGGGAATCATAGGCAGGAATGGGTCAGGTGCCCAAGC
Source organism: Minwuia sp. (assembly GCA_029213165.1). Taxonomy (GTDB): domain Bacteria; phylum Pseudomonadota; class Alphaproteobacteria; order Minwuiales; family Minwuiaceae; genus Minwuia. The sequence goes on along the minus strand of JARGNO010000009.1, from coordinate 15,581 downwards.
GTTTCAGGCGACGTGCAGGGTCAAGCCTGATGCAGGTCAGGCTGCAGCCTGGCGGTTGCTGCTCTTCACATAGCGCGTGGTGGTCTCGTGCAGGCGCTCCACCAGGATCAGCGAGAGATTGTGCAGGATGCGGGCCGCAACGGCGGGCATCCTGTCCATGGCCTTCTGCATGGTGTCCTGGGTCAGGATCAACAGCTCTGAAGGCTCGGTCGCGATCACATCTGCCGTCCGGGGCGCGGCGTTCAGATAGGCCATTTCCCCGAAGATCGCGCCACGCCCGAAGGATGCGACCCGACGACTGCCGTCCCGCACCTCGACGGCACCGGAAAGCAGCACATAGAGTTCATTGCCGACATCACCCTTGGCAACGATCTTTTCCCTCTCGGCACAACCGACAACCGTGGCCAGTTTCAGGAAGCTGCAGGCATCGCGAAACTCCAGCCCCACCAGCAGCGGCACGCCATGGTGCGGCACCTGGTTGAGTTTCCGGGTCAGCATCGACCAGAAGGCTTCCTCGTCCATCGATGCCGGGTGGGCGCTGTCCGCAGCCTCCGGGAACGTGCGACGGAACCAGTTCACGGCTTCCGCGTCATGGTCCAGGGTGCGGGCAATGGACTGAAACGGTGACTTGACCTGCGCCATGTGTCCCAGGTCGCCGGTGGGAAGGACCATCGGTGCCCGCATCCCCCCCGATTCATCCTCGAAACTGTTGCCCAGGCGGCGATACCCCAGCCGCTCCAGCAATGCGATCTCGGAGGCGGTGGCGTGGGTGAAGTCGAAGATGCTCTTCTTCGCAGTGGCGATCTTGTAGGCGGCGGACATCAGCAAACGGGTCATGCGGCTGTCCGGCACTTCCGGATCGACGACCAGATGCTCGGTCAGCGAAACGACCGGATTGACCAGCGACGAGAAGGCCCCCATCGACAGACGCTCCCGCGCCAGCTCCGGCATCGCGGACATTGGCCCGGCAATCACGCGGACGGCGGCTGCCGTGCGCCCGGCGTGGGTCAGATAGATGTGCAACGCCCCGCGATCATTGGGGTCGTCGACACGCTTCGCCTCATGGTCAGCGAAGGCCACGTTGCGCCCCATGCTTTCGACCAGCACGCGATAGCGCAATTCCTGAATGGCACGCACTTCTTCCGCCGTTCGGGCAATCAGGACCTGAAGCTCTGGAGAACTGGACATGCGCACAGCCTGACACACAGCAGTTGAGAACCGGTTAAGGCCATGCATGATCATGGCCGGACATGACTCATGGGGATGCGGGAATGCTTGATCAGGGACTGGGCGCGATTGCGGCAGCACTGGCTGCGGGGAAGACGACAGCAGCCGAACTGGTCGAGAGCAGTCTCGATGCCGCCACGCGGGACCAGGGGCCGACCGCGATCATGACCCTGCATGCAGGGCGTGCGCGGGCGGAAGCCGAAGCGATCGACGCAATGCGCAAGGCGGGGCGGGAAGCACGGCCCCTCGCCGGTATCCCGTTCACGATCAAGGACCTGTTCGACGAACAGGGACACGTCACCACAGCAGGTTCGAAGGCATTGAGCGATACCGCGCCTGCCGCTGCGGATGCGCCGGCCGTGGCACGGCTACGCCGGGCCGGACTGGTGATCATCGGTCGGACCGTGATGACGGAGTTCGCCTATTCCGGCCTTGGCCTGAACCCCCACTACGGCACCCCGCTGTCACCATGGGACCGGCAGACGGGGCGCATTCCCGGCGGCTCCACCTCCGGTGGTGCGGTCAGCGTCGCGGACGGCATGGCGGCGGCAACGCTGGGCACCGATACCGGCGGCTCTTGCCGAATTCCTGCCGCTTTCTGCGGGCTGACAGGGTTCAAGCCGACACAGGCACGGGTGCCGCTGACTGGCGCCACACCGCTTTCGCACTCGCTCGATTCCATCGGCCCCCTGGCGTGGGGTGTCGATTGCTGCGCCACCTTGGACGACATCCTGGCCGGCGGTATCGGCCAGTCGGAGCTGCCGCGCGACCCGCGCAGCATGACCTTCCTGGCCCCGACAAACTCCATGCTGGATGGCATGGACGACACCGTGGCCGCCGCGATGGATGCCGCCAGGCAACGGTTGACCGCAGCAGGCGTACGGATTGTCGATACCCATCTGCCCGAACTTGATGAACTGCCCGGCATCAATGCAGCCGGCGGATTCGCGGCGGCGGACTCCTTTGCATGGCATCGGGATCTGATCGCGCGGCGCGGGGAGACCTATGACCCGAGGGTGATCGGGCGCATTCAGCGCGGCGCCGCGATCAGTGCCGCAGACTACATCGACCTGATGCAGGCGCGGCAGGCGATGATGCAATCCGTGGCACTGGCCATGCGCGGCTACGACGCCATGCTGACTCCGACCGTGCCTGTCGTGCCGCCTGCGCTGCACACATTCGACGGCGATGATGATGCCTATACGACCCGGAACCTGCTCTGCCTGCGCAACCCGAGTGTCGGCAACTTCCTCAATTGCCCGTCAATCAGCCTGCCCTGTCACCATCCGGATGAGGCACCGGTCGGCCTGATGCTGACCGGTCTACAGAACCACGACAGGGTTCTGTTTCAGGTGGCAGCAGGCGTGGAGGCGGTGCTGCGCGGCTGATCCGGCACCGCAATGCAGCCCAGGCCGCGCAAGGTCTCCCGCAATGCCGCGTCCAGCGGGGTATGCGGTTCCGGCCCGATCAGGTCCTGCAGCCGTGTGTTGTCCAGTGCGATGGACGTCTGCCAGAGGTAACGCATCTCCCGCAATTCACGACACAGGGGCACGATGGGCGAAAGGGCGGAGATCCCCCACCAGGGCAGCGGTTTCACCTTCGCGCCGGGCACGCCGCCCGTTTCGGCCACTGCCCGCGCAAAGTCGCGGCCCCTTTCGAACCAGTGGCCTGCCATGTGGACCACTTCCATGTCCTTCAACTGCTCCCGGACCTGCAGCAGACGCACCACGGTCTCCGCGAAGTCAGGCAGGTAGACCCATGCATGGCCGGCACTGTCACTGCCCGGATCGCGCACGGTCTTCACGGTCCGCCCGGGCCGGATCATGCCATTCGACAACCAGGATGCCGGAGCGTGCGGACCGAAGAAATCTCCGGCGCGCAACACGATTGCCCGCAAGCCCTGCTGACAGGCATCTCCGATCATCTGTTCCATCTGCCTGCGTACCTCGCCCTTCACGCTGACAGGGTTCTGGGCCACACCTTCATGCAGCAGGGGAAAGGCATCCGGTCCGAAGTTGTAGATATTGCCGGGCAGGATCAGACGGGCACCCACCGCGCGTGCGGCGGCAATGCTGTTCGCCAGCATGGCGGGCGCCGTCGTTGCCCAATTGCGATAGCCGGGAGGGTTGGCACCGTGAAAGATCGCCGCAACGCCCCGGGCCGCGCGCAGCACATCCGCCGCCTCCATCGCATCGCCCTGGACCCAGCGGATTGCCGGGCGATTGGGGCGGTCGTCAACATATCTGCGTGTCAGTGCGGTCACGTCCCAGCCCTGACGAATGCAGGCTGTTGCCAATGCCGCACCCGAACCGCCTGTGGCGCCGATGATCAGTATCTTCCGGGTCATTTGCAGTGCTTCCCTCTCGCTGTGTCACTTGATGAGCGAAGGATGGGACCTGCCAGTCCATAAGATAATTGCCTAATTGCATATTCTATCCATACATTAATGTATGGAACTTGCCTGGGACACCTGCCGGAGCTTTCTTGCGGTCATGCGCACGGGGTCACTCTCGGCCGCTGCACGGCAGCTTGGGCTCACCCAGCCGACAGTGGGCCGACATGTCGACCAGATGGAGGCGACCATTGGCACCACGCTGTTCAGCCGCGCCAGGAATGGTCTGACACCGACCGCGACGGCGCTTGCACTGCGGGCGCATGCCGAGGCGATGGAAGCCGCTGCTGCCGCCATGATACGCGCCAGCAGCGGCGCGGAAGGTGAAGCCAGGGGCACGGTCCGCTTGACAGTCAGCCAGTTCGTCGGATCCGAGATCATGCCGAGGATACTTGCCCGGTTCAGGGACAGGCCTCCGGAAATCGACATCGAACTGGTACTTTCCGATGCGCCCCTGAACCTGCTGACACGGGAAGCGGATATCGCGATCCGCATGGCCCGGCCAGAGCAGGCCGGTGTGGTGGCACGCATGATCGGGACCGTGGAGATTGGGCTGTTTGCGCATCAGGACTACCTCGACAGATTCGGCATGCCGACCAGCTACGAGGCACTGAAGCAGCACCGGGTGATCGGTTATGACGCCACCCCTTACCTGGAACGGGCCATACGCCATTTGGGGCTGAAGGTGGAGCGTGAGGACTTCGCGATACGGGTGGATGTCGAATCGGTTCAGGTGGCGCTGATACGTGCGGGATTCGGTATCGGCGGCTGCCAGGTGCCACTGGCTGCACAGGACCCGGCTCTGGTGCGGGTGCTGCCTGAGGTGCTGAACTTCCGGCTGGAGGTCTGGAGGGCGATGCACGGGGACATGCGCAACAGCCTGCCGGTGCGGCTGATGGCGGCCCATCTGGACCAGGAATTCGGTGCCTATCTGAGGGGTCCGACACCCCCCGGATTGACCGCCTGAAACAGGGCCTGAAGCGAGGGTTTCTGCGGGGTTCAGCCCCCCTCAGGATTATGCGACATATCGCCCCTGTGGTGCCGCGTGACTCGGGACTAAGGTCCGGCCCGTCTATAGTTTGCTGTGCTTTTTTGCTGGCTGACGAACCGCTTGGGGTGGTGCGCAGCCGGTCGGGATACCGGAAGGGTCGGGGTCCCAATGCCAAATGGATTGAGGGAGCGAAACGCGTGAAACGTTTCTTTCTGATGATGGTGGGTCTGTTCGCAATGACGGGACAGGCAATGGCCGAGATGGGCAAGGCGGAGCCGTGGCAGCTCAACCTGCAGGAAGCTGCATCGCCGCTGATGCAGAGCGTGATCGATTTTCACGACATCCTGCTGGTGGTGATCACGCTGATCACCCTGTTCGTGCTGGCATTGCTGATCTGGGTCATGGTGCGGTTCAACGAAAAGGCGAACCCGGTACCGTCGAAGACATCACACAACACGCTGATCGAGGTCGTCTGGACCGTCGTGCCGGTGCTGATCCTGGTGATCATCGCCATTCCGTCGTTCCAGTTGCTCTACCAGTCCGATGACGTGACCGAGTCGGAAATGACGCTGAAGGTTACCGGTTACCAGTGGTACTGGGGTTACGAATATCCCGACCAGGGTGGCATCGCCTTCGAGGCCTATCTGAAGCCTGACGAGGAACTGCAGCCCGGCGAACCGCGCCTGCTGACGACCGATACCCCCGTTGTCATTCCGGTGAAGACCAACATCCAGGTGCTCGTGACATCTGCTGATGTCGGCCATGCCTGGGCACTGCCTGCCAACGGCCACAAGACTGACGCCTGGCCGGGCCGCATCAACCACCTGCCCCTCTATATCGAGGAGCCTGGGATGTACTACGGCCAGTGTTCGGAGCTTTGCGGTCGCAACCACGGCTTCATGCCGATCATGGTGAAGGCCGTGACGAAGGAAGAATTCGACGCCTGGGTGCAGACCCAGCAGGCAGACATGGGCATCACGGACAAGTCCGTTGATGTAGCCCGCGTCACCACAGACTGATCCGCCGCGAACGGAAACCTAGTTAGAGAAAGGGCCGAAAGATGAGCTACATCGGCAAATCCGTCGACAGCCACGGCAATCCGCGCGGTTGGAAGCGGTTCGTCTACTCCACCAACCACAAGGACATCGGCACGATGTACCTGATCTTCGCGATCATCGCGGGGATCATCGGTGGTGGCATGTCCATGGCCATGCGCATGGAACTGCAGTCCCCTGGTGACGGGATTCTGGGTGGTGACCATCACCTGTTCAACGTGCTGATCACGGCCCATGGCCTGATCATGATCTTCTTCATGGTCATGCCGGCACTGATCGGCGGCTTCGGCAACTGGTTCGTGCCGCTGATGATCGGGGCGCCGGACATGGCTTTCCCGCGCATGAACAACATTTCCTTCTGGCTGCTGCCGGTCGCTCTGGCGCTGCTGGTCATATCGACCCTGGTGCCTGGTTCCGCCAGCGGTGACGGTGTCGGGGCCGGCTGGGTGATCTATCCGCCGCTCAGTTCGGGTCTCGGACATCCCGGTCCGGCCATGGATTTCGCCATCCTTGCGCTGCATGTCGCCGGTGCCTCGTCCATTCTGGGTGCGATCAACTTCATCACGACCATCTTCAACATGCGTGCGCCGGGCATGACCCTGCACCGGATGCCGCTGTTCGCCTGGTCGGTGCTGATCACGGCGTTCCTGCTGCTGCTGTCCCTGCCGGTTCTGGCCGGTGCCATCACGATGCTGCTGACCGACCGTAATTTCGGCACCGGCTTCTTCGTGGCCGAAATGGGCGGTGACCCGATCCTGTTCCAGCATCTGTTCTGGTTCTTCGGCCACCCGGAAGTCTACATCCTGATCCTTCCCGGTTTCGGCATCATCAGCCACATCGTCTCGACGTTCTCGAAGAAGCCTGTCTTCGGCTATCTCGGCATGGCCTACGCCATGCTCGCGATCGGCGTGGTTGGCTTCGTCGTCTGGGCGCATCACATGTACACGGTTGGGCTGGACGTTGACACGCGGGCCTATTTCACTGCGGCGACCATGGTCATCGCAGTGCCGACGGGTGTGAAGATCTTCAGCTGGATTGCCACGATGTGGGGCGGTTCCATCTCGTTCCGCACGCCCATGGTCTGGGCCATCGGCTTCATCTTCCTGTTTACCCTCGGCGGTGTGACCGGTGTGGTGCTGGCCAATGCCGGTATCGACAATGCGATGCATGACACCTACTACGTCGTCGCCCACTTCCACTATGTGCTGTCGATGGGTGCCGTGTTCGCGATCTTCGCCGCCTGGTACTACTGGTTCCCGAAGATGTCCGGCTACATGTACTCGGAATTCTGGGGCAAGGCCCACTTCTGGGTGACCTTCATCGGCGTGAACATCCTGTTCTTCCCGCAGCATTTCCTGGGTCTGGCCGGCATGCCGCGCCGTATCCCGGACTATCCGGATGCCTATTCGGGCTGGAACGAGATTTCATCCTACGGTGCTTACCTGGCCGGTTTCGGTGTGCTGGTGTTCCTGTTCGGTGTCGCGGAAGCCTTCATGGCCAAGCGCAAGGTCGGCAACAACCCGTGGGGCGAAGGCGCGACGACGCTGGAGTGGACGCTTCCCTCCCCGCCGCCGTTCCATCAGTACGAGGATCTTCCCGTGGTGCGCGAGCGCCAGCAGGGCTGATCAGACCCAACCATCCGACAGGTATCGGTAGAGCATGATGAGCGACATCACCTATTCATCCGATGAAGGCAGCCTCGCTGCCTCACGGCAGGCCAGTGCGGGCGACTATTTCGCCCTGCTGAAGCCCCGGGTGATGTCGCTCGTTCTCTTCACCGGGCTGATTGGTGTGGTCGTCGCGCCCGGCGGAATTCATCCCGCGATGGCGGTCATCGCGCTGATCTGCATCGCCGTCGGTGCAGGCGCGTCCGGTGCCATGAACATGTGGTTCGATGCGGATATCGATGCGGTGATGGAGCGGACGCGGCAGCGCCCGATACCCGAAGGCCGTATCGCCCCGCATGAAGCACTGACGTTCGGCCTGTTCCTGTCGGCAGCCTCGGTCTTCACGATGGGACTGCTGGTCAATCTTGCCGCTGCAGGACTGCTTGCCTTCACGATCTTCTTCTACGTCGTCGTCTACACGATGTGGCTGAAGCGCCTGACGGTGCAGAACATCGTCATCGGCGGTGCCGCCGGCGCGTTTCCGCCGGTCATCGGCTGGGCTGCGGTCACCGGCGGTCTCGAACTGCCTGCTTGGACCATGTTCCTGCTAATCTTCCTCTGGACCCCGCCGCACTTCTGGGCGCTGGCCCTGTTCCGCAGTGGCGACTATGCGCAGGCCGGTGTGCCCATGCTTCCGGTGGTCCGCGGTGAGAAATCCACCCGCCGCCAGATCGTCGGTTACAGCTTCCTGATGCTCGCCGCCTCCTTCGCACCGTTGTTCTTCGGTATCGGGGGCATTGCCTATCTGGCTGGTGCGGTCCTTCTGGGCGCAGGCTTCCTGTTCATCGCCTTCATGTTGCTGCGGGAGCAGGAAGGCACCTATCGCTGGGCCGGTCGGCTGTTCGGATTTTCGATCTTCTACCTGTTCGCGCTGTTCGCCCTGCTGCCGTTCGGCCCTGCCCTGATGCAGGCGGCATGAGCACCATGGCCATGACCCCCGAAGACGAGAAGCGCCGCCACGGTCGCAATCGCGCCATTGCCCTGGCACTGGCCGCATTCGTCATCCTGATCTTTGTCGGTTCCGTCGTGAAGATGACCAATGGCGTCATCCCGCAGATGGACGTGGAGATCGGCCGATGAGCGACCAGGCGAACAGCACCAACGCCCGTTCCCGCAACCGCAGGCTCGTCCTTGTCTGCGCCGGCATGGTCGGATTGATGCTTGGCGCGTCCTACGCCTCCGTGCCCCTGTATGACCTGTTCTGCCGGGTGACCGGATACGGTGGCACCACACAGCAGGCCGACAGCGGCGCCGATCATCTGGGCAAGCGCATGGTCACCGTGCAGTTCGATGCCAATGTGGCGCGCGGGATGCCGTGGGATTTCAGACCCGCCCAGCGGGAGCTGAAGCTGCGCACGGGCGAAACGGCCATCGCATACTATCGCGCCACCAACAACACCGACCGCACCGTCATCGGCACCGCCACGTTCAACGTGACACCGCTGAAGGTCGGGTACTATTTCAACAAGATCGACTGCTTCTGCTTCACCGAACAGGTGCTTGCACCGGGGCAGACCGTCGACATGCCGGTCCAGTTCTTCGTGGACCCGGAGATGGAAGACGACAGCAACGCGGACGAGGTGAAACTGATCACCCTGTCCTACACATTCTTCGAAAGGCCGCCTGAGCAGGCCGAATCGTCAACGATCCAGGTGAGTGCCGTTCAGCAATGAATGGCGAGGGTTAGGGAGCTGGAAAATGGCAGACGCACACGCCAAGAATCATGACTACCATCTGGTAGATCCAAGTCCGTGGCCAATTGTGGGGTCGATCTCGGCCTTCATCATGGCCGTTGGTGCCATCACGTCCATGCACGCCGCAGATGGCGAAGGGATGCTGGAGGGGATCGTCTTCTGGGTTGGCTTCCTCGGCATCCTGTACACCATGTTCGTATGGTGGCGCGATGTCATCTCGGAGGCGGAGCACAAGGGCGACCACACGCCGGTGGTGCAGCTGCATCATCGCTATGGCATGGTCCTGTTCATCGCATCGGAGGTCATGTTCTTCGTTGCCTGGTTCTGGGCCTTCTTCAACGCCAGCCTGTTCCCGACCGAAGCCATGGGCGGACACTGGCCGCCGGAGGGGATCGAGGTCTTTGACCCCTGGCACCTGCCGTTCCTGAACACGGTCATCCTGCTGCTGTCCGGCACCACCGTGACCTGGGCGCATCACGCCCTGGTGTCCGGTGATCGCAAGGGTCTGGTCAATGGCCTGATCTGCACCGTGATCCTGGGCGCGCTGTTCAGCTGTGTTCAGGCTTACGAATATGCCCACGCACCGTTCAGCTTCAGCGGTGGGATCTATGGCTCGACCTTCTACATGGCCACCGGCTTCCACGGTTTCCATGTGCTTGTCGGCACGATCTTCCTGCTGGTCTGCCTGATCCGCGCCATGCGTGGTCACTTCAAGACCGACCACCACTTCGGGTTCGAGGCCGCGGCCTGGTACTGGCACTTCGTTGATGCGGTCTGGCTGTTCCTGTTCTGCTGCATCTACTGGTGGGGCGGTTCCGGTGGTGTCATCCACCACGGCTGATCCGTCTTTCTTCTGACGATCACGGGGCCGCGTCGGCGAACATGTCGGCGCGGCCCCTTGTCTTTCAAAGCCCCGTCCCGCGAACCCATAGCCCCCTGCCCCGCAACCCGAAACAGGTCCGGTCATGAACGAATCCTACATCTCCCCCCTTCGCGCCGGACTGACAGCCCGCTGCCCACGGTGTGGTGAAGGCCGTTTGTTCAGCGGGTATCTGGAAGTCGCCAGCGGCTGCGATGTCTGCGATCTGGACTATTCGCACGTGAATTCAGGTGACGGCCCTGCAGTCTTCATCATCCTGATCATGGGCGCGGTCACAGTCACCCTCGCCCTGTTGGTGGAGGTCTGGTTCACGCCGCCGTTGTGGGTCCATGTCGTGCTTTGGGGACCCTTCATCCTTGGTGGGTCGCTTGCGCTGCTGCGCCCGTTCAAGGCCACGATGATCGCGTTGCAGTTCAAGTATGCGGCTTCGCAGGATGTCGATGTCGAGTAACAGGCGACTTGGCGGACTGCCACTGGTCAGCGTCGCGCTGGGCATTGCCGCAGCGCTTGCCACATCCCTGCTGACCTTGCCTGCGCTGATCGAATACTGGATCAGTCTGGCCGAGGCCGGACCATCCGTGCAGTCACTGGTTCTCGACTGGCCGCGCCTGGGACTGCTCACGCTGATTCCGGTCATGGGGACAGCACTGCTGTCGTTCGTGCTGCTGACGCGCACGGAAGTCGACAGATGGCTCTATGCCTGTATCGGCACTTCCGTGCTTGCCGTTCTCTTCACCGCGCTGCAGGTCGTGCGGCACGGGGAAAGCATGTTCATCCACTCAGGTATCGCGACCCAGTTGATCTATCAGGCGGAGGGTTGGCACGGCCTCGGCATGTTGCTGGCGCTGCCGCTCGGCATCCTGACATCGCTGCTTGGTGTGCCACGCTTCGCAGCCGCGCCCGGTAGCCGCATCGCCGCATGGGGGCTGACATGCTACTGGCTGTTCCTCACGATCCTGTGGCTCTTCCTGCTGCTCTCGTGGCGCGGTCTCCAGTCCGGCTGAGCCAGCCGTCATCACCTCAACACCTGTCACGGAACCCTGCAATTGCGATCCTTCCGACCCTCCATCTGGCTTACCCTGGCCTGGTTTCCGTCACTGATCATCCTGCTGGGTCTCGGTACCTGGCAGTTGGAGCGGCGCGCGTGGAAACTGGACCTGATACGCGACGTCGATGCCCGTATGCAGGAAGCGCCGGTGGCCTTGCCCGAGATTATTCAGGACCCGCTCGCATGGCGCTTCAGGTCGGTCAGCGTCAGTGGTCGCTTCCTGCATGAGGCGGAAGCACATCGTGTCGCCAAGCCACGCCAGGGCACCAATGGCTATCAGGTCCTCACACCGCTGCTGCGCGACAATGGTACAGCCGTCATCGTCGATCGGGGCTGGATTCCGAAGCACCTGAAGGACCCCGCCACCAGACAGGCCGGTCAGGTCGAAGGTGAAGTGACGCTGACAGGCATTGTCCGCCTGAAGGGCGAGCAGACGATGTTCGTGCCGGACAACGACCTGCAGACGAACACCTGGTTCTTTGTCGACATGGAAGCGCTGCAGAGACAGGCTGGTGTCCCCCTGCAACAGGTCTGGCTGGTCCAGAGCAGCAGCGACCTGACATGGCCGGACGCCGCCCCGCCCTCGTTCAGCCTGCGCAACAACCACCTGGAATATGCCTTCACCTGGTACAGCCTGGCCGTGATCATGACCGTCATCTACGCGATGATGGGTTTCGCGCGCGGGCGGGAGAGAAAACAGTGATGACCGCGCAGACCGATGCCCTGGACCGCCTGAAGGACCGCTTTCGCCGCCGCAGCCTGATCGAGGATGCGCTGGCCATGCTGTACTGGGACCGCTCCACCCTGATGCCCGAGGGTGCCGCAGACGCCCGCACGGACCAGATCGCCGAACTGACCCGCATGGCACGCGAGATACTGGTCGCCGCCGAGACATCCGACCTGCTCGATACAGCGGAGCAGGCTGCACAGAACCTGACGCCGCTCGACCTGCGTGACCTGCATCTGATGCGGCGCGCATTCCTGCTCGAAACGGCTGTTCCGGCCGACCTGGTCGAGGCAGCCCAGCGTGCCGGCGCACGCTCCGAGATGGCATGGCGGCAGAACAGGGCGGCCAACGACTACGCCGCCCAGCAACCGTTCCTGCAGGAGGTCGTTCGCCTGACGCAGGAGACAGCTCAGGTACGCGGCGCGGCCATGGGTCTCAGCCCCTATGACGCACAGCTTGAACTGTTCGAACCCGGCTTGCGTGATGCAGACGTCGCACCGGTCTTTGCTGATCTGAGATCCTGGTTGCCTGATATTGTGCAGCAGATTCTCGACAGCCAGGCACGTGCGCCCTCACCGACGGAACCGACCGGAGAATTTCCTGTCCGGATCCAGAAGGAACTGGGCGAAGGCTTCATGCGGGCGCTGGGTTTCGATTTCTCGCGCGGTCGCCTGGACGAGAGCCTGCATCCCTTCACCGGCGGCATTCCCGACGACAGCCGCCTGACCACACGCTATGCCACCGACGGCTTCGCCGAAGCGATGATGGGCATTCTGCATGAGACCGGCCATGCGCTCTATGAACAGGGACTGCCGACCGAAAACCGCCACCGGATGGTCGGTCGTTCAGGCGGCATGGCGCTGCACGAGAGCCAGTCCCTGATCATCGAAATGCAGCTTTGCCGGGGGCCAGCATTCCTGGATCATGCCCTGCCCCTGATCCGCCGCGCTTTCGGCGACCAGCCCGCGCTGGAATCTGCCAACTTCAACAGGCTGACGACACGCGTCGCGCGGGGTCTGATCCGCGTTGACGCGGATGAGGCAACCTATCCCCTGCACATCATCCTGCGGCACGGTATCGAGAAGGCGCTGTTGTCAGGCGACCTCGCGATTGCCGACCTTCCCGGCGCTTGGAACGACGGTATGGCCGACATCGTCGGCATCAGACCCACCGACGACCGCAATGGTTGCCTGCAGGACATCCACTGGATGGACGGGGCCATCGGCTACTTCCCGACCTACACGCTGGGCGCACTGGCCGCAGCCCAGCTGATGGCGGCGATGCGGGCCGACCTGCCCGATCTGGACAGCCAGGTGCGTGCAGGCGACTTCGCGCAATTGCTTGGTTGGCTGCGCGGGCACGTCCACACCCGCGGTCTGGATGCGACCACGGGTGAGATCATCCAGGACGCGACAGGGGCGCCGCTGGCCGCCGATGCCTTCCGCACGCATCTGCAGGCGCGTTATCTGAACTGACCGACCTTCAGAGTCTGGGCATGATCTGCTCGGCGAACTCGCGAAAGTTCTCCCGCATGAAGGCGCGTGGCGGCAACAGGGTGACTTCCTTCAGCCCCGCCGCCCGCAACTGCCCGATCCGTTCGACGATCTCGTCGGGTTCGCCGACCAGGCCACCCGCGATGCGGATCATGTCAGGCGTGATGAAGCGCCGTTCCTCCGGCGGACAGAATGCGCAATGGCCGCGATGCAGCATCTGGTGGCGGCGTTCGGCAGGCATGCTGGTCTCGACATAGCTGCGATAATCCTCCCAGACGCCGCGTACCCGCGACGAAACGAAATCATCCCGGCCCCATTCCTGATAGAGCTCGTACCAGTAGTGCAAGGTCGAGACGACGGCGGAATCCACGTGGTCGATCACCCGCTCGCTTTCCAGCGTTTCACCGGGTTTCAGGACACAGGAGAAGGTCAGCGCCGCGACGTGGAAGTCATCCGTGACCTCCCGCCCGACCTCCGACGCGCCCTCACGGATCGTGTCGAGGTTGCGCGCCAGCACGCCGAGCGGTTCATTGCCCGCGCAGATCCGTCCGTCGCCATAGGCCCCGGCAGCCTTCAGTGCCTTCGGCCCATTGGCACCGACATAGATCGGCACCGGATCATCCAGGTTCAGGCATTCCAGTTCCCGGTCCAGAAAGCGGATCGGCCGGGTCTCGCCGTTCAGCTCGTGCTCTACCTCTTCCCCCTGCAACAGGCCGCGCACGACCCGCAGGTAGTCACGGAACGCCTTCGCCTTCACCGGCCGCGCCCCCATGACCCGCATCGCCGTATGACCGGTCCCGATGCCGAGAAAGGTACGTCCGGGCGCGAGCCTGTTGATGGAGGCGATGGAGTGGGCGGTCACAGGCGCCAGGCGCGTGCCCGCAATGGCGACGCCGGTGCCGAGCCGGATGCGGCTGGTGTGGTGCGCCGCGAGTGCCAGCGTGGCATAGGCATCTGACCAGATCATCTGGCTGTCCGGTGCCCAGCCGTGATCGAACCCGAGATTCTCCATCTCCGGGAAAATCTGCCAGTCGTCGATCTTGGTCGCGACCATGCCGCCAATCTTCATGTGCTCTCTCCCCATCAGTCACTTCCCGGACTGTGCATCGCGGGGTTAGTGTCTGGCAATCGCCTGCACAGGAACCCTGCCATGCCCATCGCCAACGCCCTGTCCTTCCCCGACCGCCTGCCAGCGGGCTATGAACATCTGCCCAGCGATCCGGTGTTCGATCCCGCACGGCATCTGGCACTGGAACAGCCGGACTCCCGGATCAGTCTCGCGGAGCTTGGCTATTCAGCCGCCGAGATTGAAAGCTGCCCCGCAGACCTGGCCATCACATCTCCGTTCAGGGTTTTGAGTGACGAGGGCGCGGCCTGTCTTCTGGAAGTGGCCCGGCATCTGGCCCCCTTTGCAACATCTGTCGAGAGGATCGAGCGGATGGTCCGGGGCGGTACCTACCGTTCACGCTTCCTGCGTGACCTCTGCCAGTCGCCGGATGTGAACGCCTTCATGTCGGAGGTCTTCGGCGCCCCACTGCTGCCCCACACCATCCCGCACCAGCTTGGCCATCTGAATTTCAATCCGACGGAGGTCGGGCGGAATGTGGACAAGTGGCACACCGACACGCTGCGTATCGACTACGTGATGTTCGTGACTGATCCGCGCGCGGTACAGGGTGGGGAATTCCAGTACTTCCATGGCACGAAGCATGAGATGAAGGCCCTGGCAGAGGCGGGACAGCCGATCCCGGCGGATCGCATGGTCTCACCCGCCCTGCCCGGTCCCGGCTACGCCGTGCTGCAGCAGGGCAACATGGTTGTACACCGGGCCAAGGGCCTGCGGGAGGTGGCGGAGCGGAGCACGATGGTGAACGGCTACGTCCCGGCGGAGATCGGCTTCCCCGACTTCACCCGCTACGACCAGCTCTACCTCGCCGATCCGCATCATGTGGTGACGGAGGAATATGCCCGCCACGTTTCATGGATGGGACGGGAGATGCTGACCCATCGCATCGACAACCCCGCCTTCACCGACGACCGGCAGAAGGAGGCGGAACGGTTCGAACAACTTGCCCAACTGTTCAACGAAGCCGCGCAGCAGATCCGCATCGCCGGAACGGCGCGGGAGGAGCATTTCGGAGACGGGGAGTAACGTGCTGACAGGCTTCCCGGGCGGAGTGACGCCCGCTCGCAGGCCTGGTCCGCGAGCCCAGTCACCACGCCTGAGCGGCACTCCTGGATGCCCGGATCAGGTCCGGGCAAGACGTTGGTGAGGCGGTGGCGGCTTGACTCAACTGCACCGATTCACTCGTTGACGCCGCTCGCGGACTTGATCCGCGAGCCCGGTCACCCGCGCCTGAGCAGCACTCCTGGATGCCCGGATCAGGCCCGGGCAAGACGTTGGTGA
>JARGNO010000086.1 GCA_029213165.1 Minwuia sp. | reverse complement strand
GAACCCCGCCGGCGGGCGGCGTGTTCAGGCTGCGGCGGACCCCTACCGTTGATGTGTCGTTCAGTGCTGACATGTCCTGTCGTCCCTCCGGAGACTTCCGTGCACCATAACGCTAGGCAAGACGCGGGCCACTTTGCCTTGCCCGTGACTGTTCGGAAAGGCCAACCTTGATCAGGCCGCAACCGGGGCCGCAGAAACATCTACGGCAGCCAGCGCCCGGCGGATCGTTTCCGGTCCTGCTCCGGTCTGGCGCGCCTCTTCCCCCAGGATCCGGCGAAAGCTGCGCGCGCCGGGCAACCCATGGGCCAGCCCCAGCATGTGCCGGGTCATGTGGGGCAGTGGAGTTCCGGCGGACATCTCGCGCTCGACATGATCCAGATAGCCTTCGATGACCGCCGCCAGATCAGGCGGCGGGGCCTGCTCGGCAAAGAAGCGCCGGTCCACATCCGCCAGCAGCATGGGCCTGTGGTACGCGGCCCGTCCCAGCATGACCCCATCCAGCCTGTCCAGGTGGACAGCTGCGGCATCCAGCGTTTCAAGTCCGCCGTTCAGGATGAGCGGAAGCCCGGGAAAGCTTTCCTTGAGCCGGTGCACCAGGCCGTAGTCCAGCGGCGGCACATCGCGGTTCTCCTTCGGGCTGAGACCCGAGAGCCAAGCCTTGCGGGCATGTACGATCACCGCATCGGCACCGGCATCCGCGACCTGCCGCACGAAATCCGGCAGCACCGTCTCCGGCTCCTGCTCATCGACACCGATCCGGCATTTCACGGTGACCGGAACTGCTACACGGGTCTTCATCGCCGACACACATTCGGCGACATGTTTCGCATTTCGCATCAGGATCGCGCCGAAAGCTCCATTCTGCACCCGGTCGGAGGGACAGCCACAGTTCAGGTTGATCTCGTCGTAACCTGCATCCGCCCCCATCGCCGCGCAGTCGGCCAGATCGGCGGCATCGGAACCCCCAAGCTGCAACGCCACCGGATGCTCGGACGGATCAAAGCGCAGCAGCCGTTCCCTCGGCCCGTGTATCAGCGCGCCCGTGGTCGCCATCTCCGTATAGAGCCGCACCCGCCGCGAAATCAGGCGCAGCAGGTAACGGTCATGCCGGTCGGTCCAGTCCATCATCGGCGCGACGGAAATGCTCTTGTTCGGGTAGTCCGGCACAGCTATTCACCAGATCAGTCAATCAGAAGGAAAAGCCAGTTTCTAGCCTCAGCCATTGTCGCTGTCCAATTGCCGACGCTGACACTCGTCATTGCCTTTGCCGAAACGGTTTCGGTGGTCGGGGGTCCGGCCAAGTGCATCACATGTATGTGTTGACTGGCATGGACCGGTTTGATTGATATACGCGGCAGCAATCCGTGGAACATTCGACTTCTTTTGACGAACGGTTATCTCGGGACGAAATACACTGTATTGCAAGCAGAAACCTGCATTTACTGCCCTCATTTGACGCGTTTTCGGTGATACCAATATGGCAATCGTATCAAAATCTCTCCTGCACAAGATTTATCGACGTGTATTCTGGTCTTCGCCAATACTGCATTTGACATATCTCAAGGCCAGAGGATTTGATATTGACCTTGACAATACAAGTCTGGTTGTTCAAGGGTTTCCACGCAGTGGAAATACGTACCTCTCAGTATCCCTGAACGAATACAAGAAATTCAAGGGCAACGTATTTTCCCATATCCATACACCGGCAATTTTCTTTCATGCCCTTCGGAAAAATATTCCGGTAGTCATGCCCATACGCGATCCTGTTTCATCGATTGTGTCCCTGAGCCAGCTCACTGGCTGGGATGATCTCAGGTGTATCGATCACTACAAATGCTATTATCGGCTTTCACGCCCTTATGCAGATCGTTTGAACATCCTGAATTTCGACACCTTCACCAAAGATACACCCAAATCTTTCAACTGCATTTCCACTCAAACCGGCCTGGAATTCCGAGAAGAGTTCCATGAAAAAATTCAGGAATTCTGTTTCAAGGAGATCGACAGGCTTGCCCTGACCCGAACAGATCAAGGTATGAACAATTGGATACATCGTCCAAATGACGTCCGCAATTCGAGCAAGGCTGAAATAAAGGCCCGACTGGAACAGTTTCACGGCGATGCGCTGGCCGAATGCGAAGATCTGTTTCAGTTTTTCCTCAAGAAGAGTCTCTGACAGCTCGCAACCGTCTGTCCGGACCGGTTCACTTCCGGCAGGACAGATGCGGTCAGGATTCGGCGATGCTCAAACTGATCCGTGGTCGATGCTGAGCGCAAGGGTCTGGCTGATGGCGGTCAGGCCGCGACCGGACTGTGCTGACCATGTGTTGAAGGCGTCCTGCACGGCACGCATGTCGCGCTGTGCGGTTGGTGCGCGGGTGATCACCCCCTCCGCAATCAGGCGCGCGGTGACGTCAGCCGAGAGAATGAAGCTGTCGCGGCCCATGTTGCGCAGCATGCGCTGGCCCGTCACGGCCCCCAGACGGCTGCCACGCTTCGCAATCAGGTGCAGCAGATCCACGTAGTCCTCGTTCGGCCAGTTGGCAAAGGCTGCTCCGGCACTGCCATGCTCCCCGGCGAGGTCCTGGAGGAAGCAGGCGTTTTCGATCACCGCCCTGATCTTCGCGGCATTCCGTACGATCCCCTTGTCAGCCAGCAGCCGGTCCATGTCGGCGTCGTGAAAGAAGGCGACACGGGCCACGTCGAATCCGTCGAAGGCCGCTTCGAAGCCCTGCCACTTCTTCTCGATCACCGACCAGTTGAAGCCCGCCTGGAACAGGCATTTCGCCATTGCTGCCAGCCAGCGGTCCGCCGGGATCGCCGCCAGTTCCGCCGCAGGAAGCGGATGCGACAGCCGGGCCTCAAGCCTGTCGGCGCCGCCCTGCCGCCCGGCAGCGATATTGTAGATCGCATCGAAATCCTGCATCCCCGGCCTCCTGATCCGCGCCCGATACCTGTCTCGACATATAGTTCAGTCACGGTCCAGTTGCAGTGCCCGAAGGCGCAGGGCGTTGCCGATCACGGATACGGACGAGAGGCTCATGGCCGCGGCCGCCAGCATCGGCGAAAGCAGTGCGCCGGTCAGCGGATAGAGCACACCCGCTGCGACCGGCACGCCGACGCTGTTGTAGGCGAAGGCGAAGAAAAGGTTCTGGCGGATGTTGCGCAGGGTGGCCTGCGACAGCCGCCGCGCGCGCAGCACGCCCTGCAGGTCGCCTTTCAGCAGGGTGATGCCGGCACTCTCCAGTGCCACGTCAGCGCCGGTTCCCATGGCCAGCCCGACCTCTGCCGTGGCAAGCGCCGGGGCATCATTGACACCGTCGCCGGCCATCGCGACACGATGCCCCGCCGCCTGCAGTTCCTCCACCAGCGCCTTCTTGTCTTCCGGCAACATGCCGGCGCGGACATCATCGATTCCAAGCTGGCTGGCCACGGCCTTCGCAGTCCGGAGGTTGTCGCCTGTCGCCATGACGATCCGCAGCCCGGCAGCCCGCAGGGCATCGACGGCCTGCGCCGCACCAGGCCGAACAGGGTCGGTGACGGCCAACATGCCCGCAGCCTGCCCGTCCACAGCCACATGCATGACCGTGCAGCCCCGGTCGCGCAGTGCATCCGCCCGCGCCTCATTCGTGGAAATGTCGATATCGAGATCCTGCATCATCGCAGCATTGCCGAGCGCGACCGGTACCCCGGCGGCGGCTCCCCTGACCCCCTTGCCGGACACGGAAACGAACCCGATGACCCTGGCGGCACTGATGTCCCGACCCGCGATACCATCGACAATGGCGCTGGCCAGTGGATGCCCCGATCCACTCTCCAGCCCCCGCGCGATGGCCAGCATCGCCCCTTCATGCAGCGTGCCCGTGACAACCACTTCAGCCAGGGTCGGTCGGCCCATCGTCAGGGTTCCGGTCTTGTCGACGATGATGGCATCCACATGCGCCAGATGCTCCAGCGCCTCCGCATCCCTGACCAGCACACCGGCCTGAGCGCCGCGCCCCGTGGCGAGCATCACCGACATGGGCGTTGCCAGCCCCAGCGCACAGGGGCAGGCCATGATCAGCACCGACACCGCCGCGATGATCGCATGGGCCAGCGCCGGTTCCGGTCCCAGCACCAGCCAGGCCAGGAATGCCGCCAGCGCGGACAGGACAACGGCCGGCACGAACCAGGACGCGACCCGGTCGGCCAGCCGCTGCATCGGCGCCCGCGACCGCTGCGCTGCCGCGACCATCGCCACGATACGGGCCAGCATCGCGTCATCACCGACCTTCTCCGCCCTGATCAGCAGACTGCCGTCACCGTTCATGGTACCGCCCGTCACCATGTCCCCGTCGCCCTTGGTCACGGGCAGGGACTCACCGGTCAACATGCTCTCATCGACCGTGGACCGGCCCTCCAGCACCACCGCATCGACCGGAACCGCATCGCCGGGCCGCACCCGCAGGGTATCGCCTGCAATGATGTTCTCCAGCGGGGCGTCGTATTCGTCGCCGTCAGGCAGCACCCGTCGGGCTGTCTTCGGTGCCAGGTCCAGCAAGGCCCGAATGGCGTCCCCTGTCCGTTCCCGCGCCCGCAGTTCCATCACCTGGCCCACGAGAACGAGCGTCACGATCACCACCGAGGCCTCGAAGTAGACCGGCAGTTGCCCCCCCGCATCGCGCAGCGACCCGGGAAAGAGCTGCGGCAGATAGGCGGCGGTCATCGAATACAGATAGGCTGTTCCGACACCGATCATGATCAGCGTCCACATGTTCAGATTGCCGGTCCTGACAGAGGTCCAGCCCCGATGGAAGAATGGCCGCGCCACCCAGATCATGACCACGGTCGCCAGCAGGCTTTCCAGCCAGGTTGCCAGCGGCTCGCCAATCCAGCCGCGCGCAGGAATGCCGACCATTGGTGCCATGGTGAGGATCAGCAGCGGCACCGCCATGGCCAGGCTGATCCAGAGCCGCCGGGTGAAGTCGATCAGTTCGTGATTGGGGCCGTCCGCGATGCCGTCCATCGGTTCCAGCGCCATGCCGCAGACAGGGCAGGTGCCCGGCCCCTGCTGCACGACTTCGGGGTCCATGGGACAGGTATAGGTGGCATCCTTCGGCGCAGCCTGCTGCTTGCGCGCCTTGTTGCCGGAGAGAAAGAACCAGGGGTCATTGCCGAACTTCGTGTGGCAGCCCTTGCCACAGAAGTGGAAATCCCGGCCCTTGAGCGACAGGGTCGGCTTGCCTGCACCAAGAGGCACCGTCATCCCGCAGACCGGGTCCTTCACCGCACCGTCAACCGGCGTGGTCGCGTCCTGAAGAATGTCGGCAGATACCGTCTGTCCGGCCTGGCCCGATAAGGTGGTCATCTGGCGGGTTCCCGTTCGCGAAATACAGCGCCACCAATGCTGCTTCCAGCGACTGGAAGGTCAAGCGGACTCTGAACGGCCGGATCAGTCCGTCTTGTCGAGCACGATGCCATTCAACTGCCAGTCATAGGCATCGCCCGCTATCTCGCTGGTCGTGATCAGGTGGTTGCGCAGGGTGCCTTCGGCATAGCGCAGCATGTGTTCGATCACCCCCTTCTCCGTGCCACCGAAATCTTCCCGGAACCAGACGTATACGGAGGAGACATGAAGGCCACCTTCGCTGTCGATCCGCGCGCCCCGGCTGTGATTGACATAACGGCTGGCCTGATCATCCAGCTGCGTTTCCAGCCTGTCGGATTCATAGGCCTCTGGCCGCAGGTCGGGGCAGCCGATGGAGGCGCAATTGACCGCATAGTGGATGCGTGGATCAGCGAAGATCGGGCGCAGGATACGGTGTTCGATATCGTTCAGGGTCAGGGGCTGGCCCTGGACAGTCACCAGTTCAGCCCCCCAGGGGCCGGAGGCAAACAGGCCGGGCGAGATGTCGATGTCGCGAATGCTCTCCACCTCCGGATGATCCAGCACCACGCGCACGGTCAGTGCATTGTACAGATTGATCCAGTAGGCGAACTGGTCCGGACGGTCCAGATCCCGGACCTCCGTCGCGGCCAGTCGTGCGACGTAGCCATCCAGCACGGCCCGGTCGCGGGCGAAACCGGCATAATCAGCGCGCATCACGCCGTTCGGGCCACGCACCAGATGAGCCTTCAGCAATGCCTCCCAGTCGCCATGATCGACACGTGCGCCCGAGTCCGGCGTGTAGGGAGTCCAGATTTCCCAGAGCTCCGCATCCGGTGCAAACAGGCGCTCCCAGGGGGCGGAACTCGCGGCGAACGGCAGGAAACCAAGGATGAGAAGAACCAGCAGGCTGGGGCGGCGAAGGGGCATGGGTCCGGTCCTTGGCGGCTGTTCACGACCCCACAGCATATCGCGTCGGGGCCTTGGCCCGACAAGGCCATCAAGGAAAGATGAAGCGGCCTGAACGAATCAGGCCGGACATGACATCATCAAGAATTGCCTCAGATTCCCAGCCCGGAACGGACCCCCCAGCAATGCCTGCCACGATCGGCCTTCTATCGACGGAGCAACCGCCGACCGCGCTGGTCCTGGCACTTGCGCCGGTGCTGGCCGCGTCCGGCGTGCAGGTGGTGGCGGCGCTGGATGACTTTCTGGCCTTCGACATCGACCGCCGGTCCACGGCAGGCCTGATGCTGATGCCCGGTTCCGGCGCGGCCATGGCCGAGCGAATTCCGGCGGAGCGTGTGTTCTGGATCGGGGAGCCTCCGTTCACTCGCGATCTGCCGGTCGGACGGACCCTGGGCAAGGCCCGGTTTCACGAGGTGGTGGGTCTGCTGAACGGTCGCACGAGCGGCGGCGCCCTGCATCGTGCGGTGCTGGAGACCGGTGCCTTCATCCTGTCCGGCATGCGCATCTTCGACCAGACCAGCGCGGGCTACGCCATCGACGGCGCATTGAAGTCCGGCACGGCGGCGGAACGTTTCGCGGCGATGTTCGGACAGGAAGTGATGAGCGAGCCCGGGTTGCTCGCCCCGCTCGCCGGAACGCGTCGCGACGTCATCGCACCACGCCGCGGCACGGTCTCCGGCTGGAAGACCGGGCCGATGCGGGCCGCACTGCTGGCGCTGGGCGGCGGCGGGGCCATCGGGCGCATCATGCCCATCGGCGGCACCACCAGTCCGCGCAAGCCGGTCGCCAGATTGTATGGTGCGGACGCCGAGCGGGTGGAGCGCGCGGAAACGCTGCTGGTGGACGCCCTGCAACTGGCGTAACAGGAACCGATCAGACAGACTGCGGCCAGCCGTCAGCGAAAGGAACGCCACCATGCAGACCATCTTCATCTGGGTGAAGTGCCAGTTGGGCCAGGCCTACAAGGTCGCCGACGAGGCCGTCGAGAATGTCGAACAGGTATCCGAGGTCCATTCGGTTTCCGGCGAATGGGACCTGCTGATGAAATGCTACCTGACCGACACGCAGGACATCGGGCATTTCGTGAACGAGGAGATCCAGATGCTTCCAGGCGTCAAGGACACCTTCACCACCATCACCTTCAAGGCCTTCTCCTGACCGATGCCTGCGACCGACCCGGCCCGTGACCTGCTGCTGCTGATCGATATCCAGAACGATTTCTGCCCTGGCGGCGCGTTGGCGGTCGCAGATGGCGATGCGGTGGTCCCGGTCGCCAACACGTTGATCAGCCGTTTCAGCCACGTCGCGCTGACACAGGACTGGCATCCGCCAGGGCATTCATCCTTTGCCTCCTGCCACAGTGGCGCGGAGGCCTTCTCGACCGTTGAAACCGGTCATGGACCACAGACGCTCTGGCCCGACCACTGTGTCCGGAGCACGCAAGGCGCTGCGTTCCACCCGGACCTGGATGCCGACCACGCCGAACTTGTCATCCGCAAGGGGTTCCGGCCTGAACTCGACAGCTACTCGGCCTTCTTCGAGAACGACGGCACGACCCCGACCGGACTTGCGGGCTATGTCCGTGACCGGGGCTTCACGCATGTGGTCATGGCCGGACTGGCGACGGACTTCTGTGTCGCCTGGTCGGCGCTGGACGCCCGCAGGCTCGGGCTCGATGTCACGGTGATCCTGCCCGGGTGCCGCGCCATCGACCAGGACGCCTCATTGGCAAGGGCCACCGAAGACATGCGCACGGCAGGTGTCGCGCTGGCGAACCGGCTGGACTGATCAGGGGCGACGGCATCCACGCCCGGCAGCCCTGTCACGGTGCTGAAAGATGCTTCTGGCAGATGCATCACATGCGGCCGGCGGGGACCGGTCGCGCAATCATGCAGGTGAGATCAGATGCCAGATTCCGTTCCGACTTCCACAGAAGAACTCTCGTTCGACGCATTCGACGAGATCCGCAATCCACCCCCGGCGACCACCGAATTCGATGCGGTCGTGGAACGTGCCATGTCTCGCCGCCGCTTCCTGGGAGGATCAATCGCCTTCGGCGCCAGCGCCT
This sequence comes from Minwuia sp., assembly GCA_029213165.1. Lineage (GTDB taxonomy): Bacteria > Pseudomonadota > Alphaproteobacteria > Minwuiales > Minwuiaceae > Minwuia. Next base: position 2,515 of record JARGNO010000086.1, on the reverse strand, counting down.
TCGTGACGGGCACCACCGCGCTTGCTCCGGTGGAAACCCGCGCAGCGGCACATGCCGCAACAAGCCGTCTCGGCTTCGATGCGGTGGCCGCGAACAGTCTGGACACGGTCACGGTGCCTGATGGTTTCAATTGGCACATCGTGACCCGCTGGGGCGATCCGATGTTCTCCGGCGTGCCGGAGTTCGATCAGGCAACGCGCGGCACCGGCGCAAGCCAGGAACGCGCGTTCGGCGACAACAACGACGGCATGGCCCTGTTCAGCCATCAGGGGCGCACCATTCTGGTGGTGAACAACGAATACGCCAACCGCAACATCATGTATGGCAACCGGGACTCCGGCCTGCCGGAGAACGCCGACGATGTCCGGAAGGGCAAGGCGGCACATGGCGTCAGCATCGTCGAGGTTTCCGAGCAGAGCGGGTTCTGGCGCGTCATCAGGGACTCGCCGTACAACCGCCGCATCACCGCCGATACGCCGGTCGAGATCACCGGTCCGGCGCGCGGCCACGATCTGATGAAGACCGCGTTCGATCCGACCGGCACCCGCTCTCTGGGCACATGGAACAATTGCGGCAACGGCCGAACACCCTGGGGCACCTATCTGACCTGCGAGGAGAACTTCAACGGCTACTTCTCCTCCAGCGATCCGGACCTGCAGCCTGCTGCCGAACTCGGCCGTTATGGTGTCGGCCTGAAGGACTGGGGTTATGCCTGGGCCACGACGGATGAACGGTTCGACATCTCGAAGCACCCGAACGAGCCGAACCGGGCGGGCTACATCGTCGAGATCGACCCGACAAACCCGACCTCGACGCCGAAGAAGCGCACAGCACTTGGCCGCTTCAAGCACGAGAATGCGGAAGTCGTCATGGCGGCAAGCGGTCATGTGGTGGTCTACCTGGGCGACGACGAACGCGGCGAGTTCCTCTACCGCTTTGTCTCTGCCGGTACCTATGCGCTCGGCGGCGACAACAGCGACCTGCTGGACAGCGGCAGGCTGTATGTCGCGAAGTTTGCTGACGACATGCGCGGCGCGTGGGTGGAACTGACCCCCGCTGCGACCGGCATGGCCAGCGACGCGGAGATCCGCATCCATACCCGCCAGGCCGCTTCGGCGGTTGGCGCAACCACGATGGACCGTCCGGAATGGGTTGCCGCCAACCCGCATCGGGTCGAGGCCTATTGCTGCCTGACCAACAACAAGAACCGGGGCAGGAAGCCGAACGCCGGTGGCGACGCGACGCCGGTTGGCGGACCGAACCCGCGTGCGGCGAACAACTACGGCCAGATCGTGCGTTGGGTGCCGGACAATGGCGACCACACGGCTGACGGATTTGCCTGGGACCTGTTCGTCACGGCGGGCAATCCCACCGTACATCATGATGCCCATGCCGGTTCAGCCAATGTGACGGTCGAGAATACCTTCAACTCGCCGGACGGTCTTGGCTTCGACAGCAAGGGGCTGATGTGGATCCAGACCGACGGCAACTACTCCAACGCCGGGGATTTCGCCGGTCAGGGCAACAACCAGATGCTGATTGCCGATCCGGTCAGCGGCGAGATCCGACGCTTTCTGGTCGGGCCGAAGGAATGCGAGATCACGGGCATCACCTTCTCCACGGACCGCAGGACGGTCTTTGTCGGCATCCAGCATCCGGGCGAGAAGGGCAACAGCCACTTCCCCGACGGTGGCCAGAGCGTCCCCCGCTCCGCCGTCATTGCTGTACGCAGGGACGACGGGAAGCCTGTTGGCTGACCGGTCCCGGCCATCGCACAACCGAAGGGGCGTCTCTCGGAGGGGCGCCCCTTTTCCGTGTGACACCCTCTCCGCTTGCAGGCGGGGCGGCGCGCGGCTAATGAAATCACATGACAGACAAGCTTCAGATCGCGCTGGCGCAGGCCAACCCGACCGTCGGCGACGTGCAGGGGAATCTTGCGCTTGCCCGTGAAATCCGCAGCCAGTCCGCAGCACTTGGTGCGGACCTCGTGCTGTTTCCGGAACTGTTCCTGATCGGCTATCCGCCGGAGGATCTGGTGCTGAAGCAGGCATTGCAGGATGACGCCATCGCCGCCGCCGAGACCCTGGCGGCGGAGACTGCCGATGGCGGCCCGGCGATGTTGCTGACGACCTGCTGGCGCGAGGACGGCAAGCTCTACAATGCCGTCCTGTTGCTGGAGGGAGGGGAGGTCAAGGCCGCACGCTTCAAACATGACCTGCCAAATTATGGCGTGTTCGACGAGAAGCGCCTGTTTGCCTCCGGCGCGTTGCCGGGGCCGATCAACTTCCGTGGGGTGCGGCTTGGCGTGCCGATCTGCGAGGATATCTGGACCCCCGACGTCGTCGAATGCCTGGCGGAGACCGGCGCGGAGATCCTGCTGGTGCCGAACGGATCACCCTTCGAGGATGACAAGGTCGATGTCCGTCTGAACCATGTCGTCGGGCGGGTGACCGAGACCGAACTGCCGCTGGTCTATCTCAATCAGGTCGGTGGCCAGGACGAGCTGGTCTTCGAC
>JARGNO010000085.1 GCA_029213165.1 Minwuia sp. | reverse complement strand
CCACAGGATCATGCTGGATGGGTGGCCGGGTGGGGGAGCGGGCCGGTGCCGCAATCATATAGTGGAACGGACTACTGCGCCGCTGGCGGTTGTTGCGTCGCGACCTGTTCGGGAACGGCAAAGGCATTCCTGGCATTCGCATTGCTGAAATTGATCCGCGCCGGATCGTGGTCCACAGCCGCCAGCAGACGCGGGTTCATGATGCGGAACCAGAGCGGGGGGATCAGCATCATGCAGAACAGTCCGGGGATGCCGGCGGGGAGTTCAGGCGTGTTCTCGATGTAGGACAGGCTCTGGAACGGGCGCTGGGCGTTGGCGTGGTGGTCGGAGTGTCGCTGCAGGTTGAAGAACAGCAGGTTGGAGAAAAGGAAGCCGGAGCTCCAGGAATGCTGTGGGCCACAGGCTTCCCGCTTTCCGTCGGTCATGCGCCGGTGCAGCCCGTAGTGGGCGGTATAGTTGGCCATGGTGATGGAGAACCAGGCGACGAGGCCATGCAGGACAAAGAAGGGCAGGATGACCGGGCCAAACAGGACCACCAGCACGGTGACGAGCACCAGGGTCATGGCCCAGTTGCCGAGCAGTTCGTTGCCGGTGTTCCACCAGCGTTGACCACGCCGCTGCAACCGCCGCCGTTCCACCGCGATGGCACCGCGCAGGGTGCCCGGGATCTCGCGCAGCGCAAAGCGGTAGATGCTTTCCCCATAGCGGGAACTGGCCGGGTCGTCGCGTGTGGCGACCTTCAGGTGGTGGTTGACGTTATGCTCGACACCGAAGTGGCCGTAGCCGATCAGGGCCAGGGCAAGTCGGGCCAGCAGGCGGTCGCGGCCCGCGCGGGCATGGCCGAGTTCATGCGCCACCAGCACCAGCAGGGAATGCACATAGGCAATACCCACCGTGAACAGCAGCCCCTGCACCGGCGAGAAGTCTGCCCGCGCGAAAAGGGCGCAGGCGGCCAACAGGCCAAGGGCGTAGGACGGCACGATGGCGTGCATCAGGCGGCGGTAGTAGGGATCGGCCGTCAGCTTGCGTGCCGCATCCGGCGCCAGGTTGCGATAGTCACGCCCGATCAGGTGATCAGCGACCGGTGCAACACCGAACAGCAGCAACAGCGGCAGGGCGGCCAGCAGCCATGAGTTCGCCCCCAGTTCCTGCGCCAGCAGCAGCAGCGGCGCAATCGCGGGGGCGAGAAAGCCGATGGGCCAGAAGCTGCGGCGGGGGTCGGTGCGGTGAAGGGTGACACGGTTCAAGGCCGGTTCCCCCGTTCCGGCTGGGGGGCGGTGCCCGCCCAGCGCCGTGCGGCAGGTGCTGCCCGGTATCGCAGCCACACCGCCACCGCCAGCCCGGCGACAGCCACCGACAGGAAGGGCGCAAGATCCCCGCCGATCAGGAAGCCGAGCGTGTAGCACGGTGTCAGGAAAGCCATCACCAGCAGCGCCGGGCGTGTCAGTCCGCCAAACAGCAGGATCACCGGAAACAGCACACCGATCAGGAAGACGAAGCCCCGGTAGATGAACTCCCCGGCGGGAAAGGCCATCGCGGGCATCAGCAGTCCGATGGCCAGGTGCAACCCCGACAGGGCCACCACCGCGCCGATGACCGGAACAGCGCGGCGCCGTCCGGTCCATTGTGTCTCCCCGATCTCCCGCAGGTGCGCGGCAACGGTGAAACCTGTCTGCAGGGCCAGTATCGCCACCACGGCCTGCAGGCCAGGGCCGGTGAGGCTGCGCGATGTCAGCAATTGGGCAAAGACCGGTGTCGCCAGATACATGCCCGCCAGCAGCACGGCGAACAGCACCCCGAAACCAAGCAGGAACGTCTGCCGGGGATTTGCGCTGGCGGCATATGTCCGATGAAACGTGAGGTCGAAGCAGGGCGCGAGCAGGAAGCCGAGCGCGAGCGGCAGGATCTGATGGGTGAACGGCTGCAACGCCGGTTGCGCCGCTTCCCCCGGGTCGATGCTTGCCCAGGCCGTCACGAAAAGGACGATGGTGACGGCGAACAGGCCGACAGCCACACGGTTCAGCTGTCCCTTGAGCATCAGGCAGACAGCTGTGACGCAGGCAAAGGCGACCAGGGGTGCCGGACTGTTCAGCAGGGTCGATATCCAAGCCATGAAGATGGCGTGATAGCCGATGACCAGCAGGGAGAAAACCTGTGCCGGCAGCTTCTGGCGTGACAGGAACCGGCGGCGTGTGGCGTCATCCCAGACGAGGCCGAACAGGGTCGCACCGGCCACGTTGAAGACCATGAAGAACAGGAACGCGATCCGCCCGAATTCCTGTTGCAGCAGGATGGGGAAGAAGCCGCCGATGCACCAGAACCAGGAACAGGCGAGGAAGAAGGCGGCGGGCACGCTGCGCATCACACGTCCGTGGTGACTGGCCAGAGGTGGAACTTCAGCTCGCCGCGCCCGATGCGCCGTCCGCGCTCGCCCGGTGCATCGCCCCGCGAGAATACATTCACCTTCAGGTTGGTGTTGAACGGCTGGCCGGAGCGGATTGCGGCTTCCAGATCGCTGTCCAGCGGCTCGACTTCCAGCCGCAGGCCATTGGTGGATGGCAGCATGAAACGGTAGTTGGCGTTGCGGCAGACGATCCGATGACCGCCATCGGTACGCATGAACAGGTAGCATCCTGCCGCAAGCTCCAGATTGGCCAGCAGGGCCGCCCCGCCAACCGTGCCGTAGGAATTGCGGTTGATCCGTCGGTGCGGCACCTCGACGAAGAAGTCATCCGGCGCATAGTTGATCCGCAGGCCGAGATGCCAGACCAGCGGCAGAAAGACGAAGGAGAGAATCCACCGCAGGAACGGCGAGCGAATGGTCGCGCGATTCATCGCGCGCTCCAGTCCCGGCCCGGCCCACCTGAATCCCGTTGCAGGCGGCCTGTACTTGGTCAATGGACGGGTTGCAGATACGTGTTGCATGCTGGCTCTCCCTTCCTGTCGGCGGTTGCGGGCAGTCCGCCCGTGATGCCGGATATGACGCCGGAGGAATTCGCGCTTTCGTCCGTCGAATACCGATGATAGATACATAATATTGCTGGCAACCAGTAGGTTGGAAATTCCAATAACTAGATATCAGGATCTGTTATGAATGAGCCTGGGAATATCGGCAGAGGCGTCAACGCGGCGCTTCGGCAACTGGAAATCAAGCATCTGATGGCGTTCGAGGCGATCTACTCGACGCGCAATATTTCCCGTGCAGGCCAGTCACTTGGCTACTCCCAGCCGACCATGTCCAATCTGCTCGCGCGGTTGCGGGAGGTGCTGGACGATCCGCTGTTCCTGCGTCAGCCGCGGGGTGTTCTGCCCAGCGCGAGGGCGGAGGAACTGATCGGGCGGGTACGCCGGGCCTTGCATGAAATGGATGCCATCGTGCGTCCCGAAGCCTCGTTCGATCCGGAGACCGACGTGCGGGAGTTCCGGCTGCACATGCTGGACATGCTGGAGGCGATCCTGGTACCGGCCCTTGTCCGCCGGATTCAGTATTGTCCGGGTATCACCTTGAGGCTGCTGCTGGCGCCGAAAGTGCCGATCGTCGAGGCGTTGGAGAGTGGCAACGCTGACCTGGCCCTCGGGGTGCCGCCCACAAACCATCCTGAACTGCGCTGGCAGGAACTGATGCCCATGGACCTCTGTGTGATCGCGCGGCGCGGTCACCCGACGATCAATGGCTCCGTGACGCCGGAACAACTGGTCGCCACCGGACAGGTCTCCATGGATATGGCGCCCGGCGCGCTGGCCAACTCGAAGTTCTTCCGGATGGTGAACAGGCCGGAACGGCGGGATGTGGTTCTGGTCAACCGACCCACGTCGATCCTCGAGATCGTCGCGGGCAGCGATCTGGTCGGTTATGCCAACCGCCTGCACGTGGCAACGTCGCCATGGCGGGACCAGTTGCAGGTTCTGCCACTGTCCGTCCCTGTGAATGCCCACAACTTTCAGATGACATGGCATCATCGTAATGACGCGGATGCGGGACTGGTCTGGTTGAAGGAACTGATCCGCACCACTCTGGCCGAGAAAGTGGCCGAACAGGGACTCTGATCCGGGACACTTGACCGAGATCAAGGCGACCGTGGTCCACCTGCATAGGATTTCGGTCAGGCACACGTCATCGCCTGTCTGGTCCACTGGAGGAGGTCCCATGTCCCACACACCGCACGAACTGGCCGAGGAGTTTCCGGACAAGGTTCAGAAGATGCACGACCTGAATGAGTCCGACGCGCATTTCCGGAAGCTGTCAGAGCGCTATCACACCGTCAATCGTGACATACACCGCGCCGAGACCAACGTCGAACCAACGGATCAGTTCACCGAGGAGCGGATGCGCAAGGAACGGCTGAACCTGAAGGATCAGATCGCAGCAATGCTGGCGTGAGCGGAGCAGGCACTTTGCCCCAACGCGGCACCCGGTCAGGGGAAGGAGTCAGGATGAAGGACTACGAGGATCTGCGCTGGCGTCTGGTACAGCGACGCGAGGATTTGCGGGACCGCCTGGAAAGGTTCGAGACACAGCTGAATGCCCCTGCCGATCCGGACGTGGAGGACAGGTCCGTGGAACGGGAGGACGATGAACCGATGGAAACCCTGGGCCTTTCCGGACAACGGGAGATGGCGGCTATCGATGCGGCCCTGAAGCGGTTCGAGGATGGGACTTTCGGGGTCTGTGTCACCTGTGGTGACACGATCAGCGATGCGCGTCTCGCGTTGTTGCCGCAGACGCCGTTCTGCAAGGTCTGCGCGCCGTCCGACTGAAACAGGCTGTCGGGAACGGTCCGGCGGACCGTGTCACCGGTCGCGACCCAGCCAATCCCGCAGCATCGCGACGAACGGACCGATACTGCCCCGTCGACTTCGGATCGACCAGGCGGGGCGCCAAGCGATTCTGGAGACTTCCCTCCAGTCGAGTGTGCCGACATCCGTATCCGCCGGGGTGACGGGGCGGGGTTGGGTCCCGACGGGATGGCGCAGGGCGTCGATACTCTTCAATTGATCGGGCATGGGCGTCCTCCGTGACCAGAGAGGCGGGGTATCGTCCGGCGCGCGCGCAGTTGACGCCGGAGGGCAGGGTATCAGCGCCAGGCGTCCGGAGCAGCCTCAACAGGCTGCCGCTCACCGCCTTGTGTGATCGGCCAGGCGCGTCGCAAGCACACGCTTGCGGGTTGTGACACTGGGGGTATGGTGCGGATCAGACTGGGATGGGGCGTTTGCCCCAATCGCCCATGGACACGTTCAGCATATTGGCCGGGGAGGCTGCAGGACCATGAAGACACGTATCACCGAACTGTTCGGAATCGAGCATCCGATCATCCAGGGGGGCATGCATTATGTCGGCTTTGCGGAGTTGGCTGCGGCTGTCTCCAATGCGGGTGGACTGGGAACCATCACCGGCCTGACCCAGGGGACGCCGGAGAAACTGGCGAAGGAAATCGCCAAGTGCCGCGAGATGACGGACAAGCCGATCTGCGTCAACCTGACCTTCCTGCCGACCTTCGAGGCGCCGCCGTACCCCGAGTACATCCGCGCAATCATCGAAGGTGGCGTGAAGATCGTGGAGACTGCGGGCCGCTCGCCGGAGGCCTACATGCCCGCGATGAAGGAAGCCGGGATCAAGGTGATCCACAAGTGCACCTCCGTCCGCCACAGCCTCAAGGCTGAGAAGATCGGTTGCGACGCGGTCAGCGTGGATGGCTTCGAATGCGGTGGCCATCCGGGGGAGGACGACATTCCCAACATGATCCTGCTGCCGCGCGCGGCCGAGGAACTGAAGATCCCGTTCGTCGCCTCCGGCGGCATGGCCGATGCGCGCAGCCTGGTGGCGGCGCTGGCGATGGGCGCCGACGGCATGAACATGGGCACCCGCTTCATCGCCACGAAGGAAGCACCGGTGCATGAGAACGTGAAGCAGGCCATCGTGGCGGCATCGGAGCTCGACACGCGTCTGGTCATGCGGGGACTGCGCAATACGGAACGGGTGCTGACCAACCCTGCCGTGGAGCGGATCCTGGAGATCGAGCGGGAGAAGGGTGCCGACATCGCCATCGACGACATTCGCGAACTGGTGGCAGGCGTCTATCCGAAGGTGATGATGGAAGGCGACATGGATATCGGTGCCTGGAGCTGCGGCATGGTTGCTGGGCTGATCCACGATGTCCCGACCTGCAAGGAACTGGTTGACCGCATCATGGCGGAGGCCGATCAACTGATCCGCGCCCGCCTGTCAGGCATGATTGCCGCCTGATTACGGGTACGGATTTCTTCTGTCAGCGAAGGGCCGTCCGGTGCAGCCGGGCGGCCCTCTTGCGTTCTGAGCCTTGCGAGACGCAAGGGCTCTGCGCTGAGTGATCTATCGGAGTGTGCGTCTGCCTGATGGCGTATCGAAGGTCGCTTCCAGCGCCAGCGGTCCGGTCTCGAAGGCAATGCGTGGATCGCTGAACTGCGGCTGCAGCAACGTCGCAATGCTCCCGGCCTCCGGATGCCGGACAGTCAGGCTGTGCAGTGCGCAGCCCCGATGCTGCATCCGCGTGACGGGCAGGGGACCGGACGGCCACTGGATCAGCGTCGGCCAGGCACCCTGCATCGGCATCGACCCGTCGGCAGGGACCGAGATCAGCCATTCAAGATCACCGCGAACGGCTTCGATGGCCGGGCCGCTGTCCGGATGGGCGTGGGCAAGGCTGTTCGCGATATCCGGGGTGCCCAGGATCCAGGTGCCGATGCGCGGACTGTCGTCGAAGCTGTCCAGCCCGTACCAGCGCCCGACTGCCGGAGGCTGCGCGTCCGGATCAACCGCAATGACCTCCAGAAAATCGGATGCTCCAAGGCTCAGCAGCCGGTTGTGCGTCCCCATGCGGGGATGCGATCCGCCGGGCGGCATCTCGATGCCCAGCGAATCCCGGACCCAGGCCACACCTTCCTCAAGTGTGCGGGCCGTGATCGCAAGATGGTCGAGGACCAGTCGGGGACAGGGAATGCCGACGCTGTGGCCAGGCACTAGGAGGGTCCACCGAGACCGAACAACAGGTCACCCTGGCCAACACCATCGCCCTCGACCCGCGCCACAACCGAATAGCCTGCGATGGTCACGTCCTCGTCATAGATCAGGTGCGTGCCGTCAAAGATGAAGTGGTCGCCGGAGGCCTGGCCCGAATTGGTGCCGTCATAGTCGCCGACAATCTCGACAAGGGTCTGGTTGGCCGCGCCGAATTCGAAAGCATCAAAACTGAACACATCGGAACCCGAAGTGAAGTCGGTGACAACGTCCACCGCGAGTCCAGATGCCGTGACGGTGATATTCGTACCGACACCCGTCAGGTCCGCCGTGCTGTTCACCAGCAGTTCGTCACTCCCGGCACCTGTGGTGATGCTGTCGGCCCCGATTCCGCCGATCAGAAGGTCTCCGCCATCGCCACCTTCCAGCGTGTCGTCTCCATCGCCGCCGTCCAGCGTATCCGTACCTTCGCGGCCATTGAGCAGGTCGGCGCCCGTGCCACCGTCTATCTGGTTGTCCTGGTTGTCTGCGGCGATGATGTCGTCGAAGTTGCTGCCGATGACGTCGGCCACACTCTGGATCAGCATGGTGTTCGCGCCTGACGTGGCGATCGCGGTATTCAGGTCCAGAGTTACGCCGGACGAGACATTGGCAAAGCTCACGGCGTCGAAACCGCCATTGCCGTCAACCGTGTCGTTGTCGTCGGAGATGATGAACGTGTCCTCACCAGCACCGCCGACCATGCTGTCGCTGCCCGCACCACCATCCAGCGTGTCGTCACCATCAGCGCCGCTGAGCGTGTCGTTGCCGGCACCGCCCTCGATCAGGTTGGCTTCGGCGTCGCCTGTCAGGGTGTCATTGAAGCCGCTGCCGATGATGTTCTCGAAGAAATCGACCGAGTCGGTGTTCGCGAAACCGTCCGTTGCTGTCGTGTTGGTCAGATCGACGGCAACACCTGCCGGATCATCCGCATAGCTGACCACATCGCCACCGATCTCACCTGCCTCACCGCCGAACAGGGAATCGGCGCCTGCGCCACCCTTGATCGTGTCGTCACCGCTGCTGCCGTCGATGATATTGGCTGCGGCATCCCCGTCCAGCGCATCGTCCAGGGCACTGCCGGTGATGTTCTCGACACCTGTCAGCGTGTCCGTCGATACGCCGTCCGTGATCAGGCCCGTGCTCAGACCACCTGTCAGGCCAGCGTTCACGTCCTCGCTGGCATAGTCCACCGTGTCCGAGCCATCGCCGCCAACAAGTGAGTCCGATCCTTCGTCACCGAACAGCAGATCATCGCCCGCACCGCCATCCAGCGTATCGTCGCCTTCTGCACCGAACAGCACGTCGCTGCTGTCGCCACCGAAGAAGGCATTGGCCTCTGCATCGCCGTCGATATTGTCGTCAAAGGCCGAGCCGATGATGTTCTCGATGCCGGTCAGGGTGTCCGTCTGCTCGTTGTCCTCGCCAACGAAACCGGAAACCAGATCGGCGCTGATACCCACGCCGGTGAGGCTGTAGTCTGCCGTATCGGTGCCGGTGTTGCCGTTCAGACTGTCTCCGCCACCACCGCCGTCGAGCGTGTCATCGCCACCACCGCCGTCTAGCGTGTCATCGCCCGCACCGCCATCCAGTGTGTCGTCGTCACCGCCACCGGACAGGCTGTCGTTTGTATTCAGCGCGGTCAGCACGACGCTGGTCGGCGTACCAAAGTCGGCATCGGCGTCGGCGTCGTTGGCAATGAACTGGTTGCCCGCAGTCAAGCCACCTGATCCGAACGGCTGGTCCATGGCGATCATCAGCGCGATCTGGGTGCCGTCGGCACGCCCGCCGCTGGCAACACCGGTTGCCGTCAGGACGCCTTCGTCCGGGTTTGCCGCAAAGGCCGACTGACCGATCACCGCATCGGTGACAGACACGGTGGCGCCGTTCTCGTCAGTGAAACTGAAGCTGATCAGATCGCCACTGTTCAGGACCGAGAGGTCACCATCATCCGCGACTGTCAGCGTCAGGCCCGAAACCTCGGTGCTGGCCACATCGGCGACATGCACCAACCGAGAGCCATTGTCGAAGAACAGGTTGGCGCCGGTCGCGTAGGTGAATGCGCCGCCGGAGAATGCGATCGTCACCGGACCGCCGTCATCGCCGGTCAGGATGTCACTGCCCTCGCCACCGTCCAGGAAGTCGTCACCTGCCTCGCCTTCGAGGGAATCCTGGCCATCACCCCCAAACAGTGAGTCACCACCGGAGCCGCCGATCAGGGTGTCGTTGCCGCCGCCACCGATCAGCTGGTCGTCACCTGCACGGGCGCTGATCAGGTCGTTGCCGTCCGCGCCGTCCAGGATGTTGTCGCCGGAATCGCCCTGGATGGTGTCGTTGCCGCCGTTGGCCAGCACATTCTCGATACCCACCAGCGCATCGGTGCCGGAGTTCGTGATTGCCGTCCCCAGACCGAGATCAATGGTGATGCCGTCCAGGTCGGTATCATTGGTGAAGTCAGCCGTGTCGATGCCATCGCCGCCAACCAGGCTGTCCGCCCCGTCATCGCCCAGCAGCGTGTCATTGCCATCACCGCCCTGCAGCGTGTCCGCACCCCCGTTGCCGGACAGCAGATCCTCGCCCAGATCACCGATGATCAGGTTGTCGCCACCGTCGCCGCTGATGGTGTCGTCGAACGCTGTGCCCTCGACATTCTCGATTTCATTGATGGTGAAAGCCAGTTGGCCGGAATTCGCCGACCCGACAAACAGGTCCAGGTTCAGCGCCAGAACCAGCGCCGCGAAGCTGGCCACATCCGTCCCGACGCCACCGTTCAGCGTGTCATTGTCGTTGCTGGCGATCAGGCGGTCATCGTCCTGGCCACCGCTGAGCGAGTCGGCCCCATCCCCGCCGTCCAGCGTGTCTGCACCACTGCCGCCGGACAGGGTCTCCGCCACGGTGCCGCCGACGATGCTGTCGGACTGGTCCGTTCCGATCACGACCTCGATGCCGGACAATGTATCGGTGCCGGTGCCTGCAGCGAGATTGACGCTGATTGCACTCGTGCTGGTGCTGAAATCCACCGTGTCGGTGCCGTTGCCGCCGGCAATCGTGTTCGTGCCGTCACCTGCAATGATGGAGTCATTGCCAAAGCCGCCCGAGATACTGTCGTCGCCGGCATTGGCGATCAACGTATCGTTGCCGTCGCCGCCGAACAGGGTATCGGCCAGGGCACCGCCTACCAGAACATCGCCCTGGTTGCTGCCGGTCAGGAATGCCCGTTCGAACCCGTCGATGGTGAGCGTGCTGACGGAGGCCTGTTCCAGAATCGTTACCAGACTGATGTCGTCACCGGAACGAGTGGCTGTGACCGCAACCGCGTTGGCGGAGAAGTCGGCGACAAGAAGATCGGTCCCCAGCCCGCCACTCAGACTGTCGTTGCCGCCCCCGGCGCTGATGGTGTCGTCACCCGCGCCGCCGTCGATCGTGTCGTTCAGCGAACCTGTCAGGCTGATCTGATCGTTGCCCGACCCCAGCTGAATGTCCAGTTGCTCAAAGGAGAGGATCGCGGTGCCGTCCAGCAGGGTGGTGGACCCGCCGCTGCTGATCGAGATGTTCTCTGACTGGGCAGACAGATCGATGTTCAGCCTGTCATTGCCTGCGCCGCCATCCAGCGAGTCCAGCGCGGTGCCGAAGACCGTGTCATTGCCGTCGCCGCCCAACAGGGTATCGGACAGGACACCGCCCACCAGTTCATCCGCCTTGTTGCTGCCGATCATCGAAACGCGCTCGAAACCATCGATGGTGATCGTGCCCCCGCCGGACTGCACGAAGGATGTCACCAGGCTGATGTCGTCGCCGGTCCGGTTGGTCGTGACCGCATTGCCGATCGCAGAGAAGTCCACGATCAGCAGATCAGTGCCGTCGCCACCACTCAGGCTGTCGGTGCCGCGTCCTGCCTGGATGGTGTCGTCGCCTGCGCCACCGTCGATGGTGTCGTTCAGCGCACCCGCCAGACTGACCTGATCATTGCCGGACCCGAGCTGGATGTCGAACTGCTCGAAGGAAGTGAAGGAGGTGCCGTCCAGCAGGGTGGTTGTGCCACTGCTTATGAAGATGGATTCCGTCTGCGCGGACAGGTCGATGTTCAGCCTGTCATTGCCTGCGCCGCCATTCAGCGAATCCAGCGCGGTGCCGAAGACCGTGTCATTGCCGTCGCCGCCGAACAGGGTATCGGCCAGGGCACCGCCTACCAGAACATCGC
>JARGNO010000084.1 GCA_029213165.1 Minwuia sp. | reverse complement strand
TGCTGGACCCGCATGTCGATGGCGACCAGCGCAAGCGCACGATGCGGTTTGGCGGGGCCATCGGCATGACTGAGTATTCCGAAGCCCTCAATCCGTTCCTGCAGACCCTGTTCCCGTCGGAAGATCTGCCGGACACGCTGGGCGAGGTTGTCGCCCGCGCCGGACGCAAGCAGCTTCGCATCTCCGAGACCGAGAAATATGCCCATGTGACGTTCTTCCTGAACGGCGGGCAGGAGCAGCAGTACGAGGGTGAGGACCGCATCCTGATCCCCTCCCCCGATGTCGCGACATATGACCTGCAGCCGGAGATGTCGGCGAAGGAGGTCACGGACCGGCTGGTGGAGAGAATCGGTGACGGCCAGACGGACCTGATCGTGGTCAATTTCGCCAACCCGGACATGGTCGGGCATACCGGCGACCTTGCGGCTGCGATCCAGGCCGTGGAGACCATCGACATCTGCCTCGGCAGGCTCGCCGATGCGATCAGGGATGCGGATGGTACCTTGCTGATCACGGCTGATCACGGCAATCTCGAGATGATGAGCGATCCCGCAACCGGGCAGCCGCATACCGCACACACCACCAACCCGGTGCCGTTGACCATGGTCAACGGGCCGGAAGGCATGGTGCTGCAGCATGGGCGGCTGGCGGATCTGGCACCGACAATCCTGCACCTGATGGGGCTGCCGCAACCGGCGGCAATGACCGGAAAATGTCTGCTGGCACCCGCCGATGCCCTGGAAACGGAACACCGTGTGGCGAGTTGAGCCGATCCACGACCTTTCGAACGGAACAGTCGGCCGGCTGACTCCTGCCAGGTTGCCCGCCATGGCTCTGGCCATGGCTCTGGCTGTTTCGCATCCCGCGCTTGCGCAGGAAAAGGCGACCGACCCGGATGCCCAGTTGAAGGTGCTGGAGCAGACGCGCGGTGAGACCGAAGCACGACTGCAGGCACTGCAACGCGACGCGAAGCGCTTCGCGGAGGAAAACAGGGACCTCTCCGAAAAGCTGGCGGCGGCGGCGGAAGCGGTGCGAAACGCAGAGCGGGAGAGCAGTGGCGCGGAAGCGACCGTCGGGGACCTCGATTCACGGATTCAGTCACGGACTGTCGCGCTGAGCCAGCGCCGGAAGGAACTCGCGGCAACGCTCTCAGCCCTGCTCGGTCTCGCCCGCATGCCGACGCTGGCAGTGGTTGCCCAGCCTAGGCAGGTGGCCGAGAACGCGCTTACCGCCTCCGCGCTCGCCGGAATCACGCCGGTGCTGCAGGGCCGTGTCGCTGGACTGCAGCAGGCCCTTCTGGATCTGGAGCAACTCAGGCAACGCCAGGTCACCGCGCGCCAGCACGCCACCCGGACCATTGCCCGCCTCCAGTCGGAGCGGGATGAACTGGAACTGCTGCTGCGCCAGCGCAGGGACCAGATGGGCGCCCTGAGCATCGCGCGGGAGATCGAGAGCACGCGACTGGCCCGGCTGGCTGCCCGGGCACGCGACCTGAACAGCCTGATGGACCGGCTGGCCCCTGTCACGACCCTGGCTGCAATACCCGCGAAGCCTGCCAGACGGGTGGGAGTCGAGGCATTGAAGGGGCGCCTGCCATTCCCTGCCGAAGGCCCGGTCGTGCATCACTTCGGCGATCACCGCCCCGGTGCGCCCGGAGAAGTGCAAGGCCTCACAATTTCGACACGTTCCAGTGCTTTGGTCACCGCACCGCATGATGGTACGGTAAGCTTTGCAGGGCCGTTCCGATCCTATGGACGGTTGTTGATCATGGATCTGGGCGACGGCTATCATCTGCTGATCGCAGGGCTGGCGCAGAGCGACGTGACAGTAGGTCAATGGTTGCTCGCCGGTGAACCGATGGGCAGCATGACGCGGACTACGGACGGAAAGCGACCCGAACTTTATCTGGAACTGCGTCGCAACGGATCGCCTGTCGATCCCTTGCCATGGATGGCGCCGAGCAAGGGAAAGAGCAGCGGCTGATGATGAAGCGGATTATTCGCGTGGCACTGGTGTCCGCGCTCTTGGCGGGGCCTGTTGGCCTCTTGACCACAACGGCCCAGGCACAGCAGACCAAGACCTATGACTATGACCTGCTGACCCTGCTGGGTGACGCGATTGCAAAGATTCGTGACAGCTACGTTGAACCCGTGGACGACGCCAAGCTGATCGAGGCCGCGGTCAACGGGATGCTCAAGTCCCTGGACCCCCATTCGGCCTTCCTGCCGCCGGAGCAGGTGAAGCAGATGCAGGTGAGCATCAAGGGCGAGTTCGGCGGCCTGGGTATCGAGGTCACGATGGAAGACGGCTACGTCAAGGTCGTCACCCCCATCGATGACACACCTGCAGCCCGTGCCGGGGTACAGCCCAACGACCTGATCACCCATATCGACGGGGAGGCGGTGCTGGGCCTCAGCCTGACCGAGGCCGTGAAGAAGATGCGCGGCGCGGTCGGAACCGATATCCTGCTGATGGTCAACCGCAATGGCGTGGCGGAACCCTTCGAGATCACCATCACCCGTGCGGTCATCAAGGTGCAGTCGGTGCGCGCGCGGGCAGAGGGCAATGTGGCCTATATCCGCATTTCCAGCTTCTCCGAACAGACCGAGTCCGGGCTGCGCAAGTCGATGCGGAAGCTGAAGGAAGAAATCGGTGACGACATCGCGGGCGTCATTCTGGACCTGCGCAACAATCCCGGTGGCCTGCTGGACCAGGCCATTGCGGTATCTGACGCGTTCCTGGATCGGGGGGAGATCGTCTCGACCCGCGCCCGTGACGTTTCGGCCATCGAACGCTACAACGCCAAGCCGGGCGATCTGGCCAGCGGCCTGCCCGTCATCGTGCTGATCAACGGCGGTTCGGCCAGTGCGTCGGAAATCGTTGCCGGTGCCCTGCAGGACCACAAGCGCGCGATCCTGATGGGCACCAAGAGCTTCGGCAAGGGCTCCGTGCAGTCGATCATGCAGCTCGGCGGCGGCAACCAGTTGAAGCTGACGACCGCGCGTTACTACACGCCGTCCGGCAATTCGATCCAGGCCAGGGGCATCATCCCGGATGTGGACGTGCCGCAGGCACGGCTGGAATTGCTGGAGACCAGCCAGAGGTCCGAAGCGGATCTCCGCAACCGCCTCGAAAATGATACGGACGCCGAGAACAGTGATGGTGACGCCGTCGCCGAGCCCGCGCAGCAGACGGACTACCAGTTGCAACGCGCACTCGACGCGATCCGCACCATCACCATTGCGCGCGCCAGCCTGAAATAGTCCGGCAGGCGGCTCACCAGATGGCTGATCGAGCAGCACGAACAGGCCGAATGCCGCTGGCACAGATCGGGCTGTTTGCAGCAACCGCAGTGTTCCTGGGTGTTGTCGGGGGGACAGCCGGATGGCTCGCCCTGACGGACACCGGCGGGAATGCGATGCCTGTGGCATCCGATCAGTCCGGGTCCGAGCACGGCAAGGATGATCATGGCGAGGCCGGTCATTCGGAGGCCGGTCATTCGGAGGCCGATCATTCGGGCGAAAGTCATGCAGCGGCTGGTCAAGGTGATTCCGACCATGGCGACACCGTCACGGACCACTCCGGTGCTGATGCCCATGAGAAGAATGCTTCCCACAGCGCGGACAATGATCATGGCAAGGACACCGCAGGTGCATCCACGCATGACCAACCAGCCCATGCTCAGGAGCAGGGCAACGACGGGCACGGAAGCGCTGAACCGGCCCAACATGAGGCTCCTGCCACCGACACCCAATCTGACCATGCCGCCCGGACGGACGAACCTGCGCCTGCGGCGTCAGGCCATGGGGCGACCCCGCACGAGACGCCAGGGCACGCCGCAGGGACCGTCCACGAACCCACCTCTGAGGGCCGTCACGATTCACTCGCCGCCGCGCCGCCACGTGTGGCCATGGCACCTGCCGCAGTTCCCAATGTCGGTTCCGCACCGAAACCGCCACCCGTGGTGGTATCGCCCAATCGCGCTCCGCTGACCCCTGCGCCTGATCCTGCGATCACGAGCGAGGGTCGCTATGGTCCCCTGCCGATCCGTTCCGCCGAGGGCAAGCTGCCCTGGAAGGTCTATGCCCGTCCCTTTGATGCGGCCACCGGAACACCACGCATCGCCATTGTCGTCACCAACATGGGCCTGGCCGAGCAGCCGACACTGGCCGCGATCCAGGACCTGCCGGGGGAGGTGACGCTCGCCTTCAGTCCCTATTCCAGTCGTCTGGGGGAATGGGTTCCTGCCGCACGTGCGGCGGGCCATGAGGTACTGCTGCAATTGCCGATGGAGCCGCGCAGTACCGAATTCAATGATCCCGGCAACAAGGCATTGCTGACAGCCAACAGCCCCGAACTCAACCTCGACCGCATGGAATGGGTGCTGAGCCGGGCAGAGGGATATGTCGGCCTGACAAACCTGATGGGGTCGCGTTTCACGGTCTCGCCGAAGGACATGCAGCCGGTGCTGGTGGCCATGGATCAACGTGGCCTGCTGTACATCGATTCACGCGAAAGCCCCGCTTCCATCGCGGGCAAGCTGGCCCTGGAGATGGGCCTGCCAGCGGCCACGAACGACCGTTTCATCGATGCCGAGGCCGCGCGCGGGCCCATCGACAACCGCCTCGCCCAGCTTGAACAGCTTGCCCTGGCCCGTGGCAGCGCCGTGGGCTTTGCCGCCGACTATCCGGTCGCGATCGAACGGCTGCGGTTCTGGATTGAGGGGCTGACCGACCGGGGATTTGTCCTGGCGCCCGTGTCCGCCGTTGTGCGCACCGAGTAACCCGAGTAGGCCGAGAGCATGAAAAAGTCCGATCTGCCCTATCGACCGTGTGTCGGCATCATGCTGGTAAACCGGGACAATCAGGTCTTCGTCGCCCGCCGGATCGACCAGCAGGTGGAGGCCTGGCAGATGCCGCAGGGGGGTATCGATGCCGGTGAAGACCCGGAGACAGCGGTCTTCCGTGAGATGAAGGAAGAAATCGGAACGGACAGGGCGGAGATCATCGCGGTCACTGAGGACTGGATCGACTATGACCTGCCGGACGAACTGGTGGGCAAGGTATGGAAGGGGCGCTATCGCGGCCAGACGCAGAAATGGTTCGCGCTGCGCTTCATCGGCGATGACAGCGAGATCGACATCGAGACGGAACACCCGGAATTCGACGCCTGGCGCTGGGCACCTTTCGAGGATCTGACCGAGCTGGTGATTCCATTCAAGCGCGAGAGCTACACACAGGTGATGGCGGCTTTCGCTCACCTGTTTCACGACTGACAGGAAACCGGCGAAAAGCCATTGGGGGGAATGACATGACGGACAGGGTTGCAATCGTCACAGGCGCAGGTTCCGGGATCGGGCGGGCTGTCGCCCTGTCTCTGCTGGGTGATGGATACAAGGTCGCGCTGGCTGGTCGACGCGCGGATGCGCTGCAGGAAACCGCCGATCTGTCGAAGGCCGCAGCCGATGATGTGGCGACAGTGCAATGCGATGTCGGTGACCCGGGATCAGTGAAGGCGCTGTTCGACGCCACCAGCGCACGCTTCGGGCGGCTGGACGTGCTGTTCAACAATGCCGGGTCAGGGACACCGCCGATGCCGCTGGAGGATATTCCGGTGGAAAGCTGGCAGTCGGTGGTCAACGCCAATCTTTCGGGCGCGTTCTACTGCACGCAGCAGGCATTCCGGCTGATGAAGGCGCAGTCGCCGCAGGGCGGGCGCATCATCAACAACGGCTCGATCTCAGCCCATACCCCGCGCCCGTTCTCGGCCCCCTATACCTCCACCAAGCATGCGATCACGGGCCTGACGAAATCCACCTCCCTGGATGGCCGGGCCTACAGCATTGCCTGCAGCCAGATCGACATCGGCAATGCCGAGACCCCGATGACCGCGCGGATGCCGCAGGGCGTGCCGCAGGCTGACGGCTCCATGGCGCCGGAGCCGGTGATGGACGTGCGCCACGTCGCCGACGCCGTGCTGCACATGGCCAATCTGCCGCTGGACGCGAATGTGCTGTTCATGACCGTCATGGCCACCAACATGCCCTTCGTCGGACGCGGCTGAGAGCAGGTCGTTCCGAACTTCTGGAGAGCTGTCCGGCACCGTCGAATGCCCCTTCGCCTGCTGCGCAGCCACTTCCCCCACAAGGGGGGAGGAAGGATGAAGCAGGCAGCGGACAATCCTCAGAGGCCGCCGCGGGAGATGACGAAGTCGCGGATAGTATCGACACCATCACCATGTTTCACGCGCGCGAAGACATAGGGGCGGTCACCACGCTGGGCTGCCGCGTCGCGGTCCATACGACCAAGGTCCGCCCCGACAAGCTCCGCCAGGTCCGTCTTGTTGATGATCAGCATGTCGGAGCGTGTGATGCCCGGCCCACCCTTCGCCGGAATCTTGTCGCCCGCCGAAACGTCGATGACATAGAGCGTGATGTCAGCCAGTTCAGGGCTGAAAGTGGCGGCCAGATTATCACCACCGCTCTCGATCAGGATGACATCGAGATCGGGGAAACGGTCCCACATGTCGGCGACGGCAGCGAGATTGATCGAGGCATCCTCGCGGATCGCCGTATGCGGGCAGCCGCCGGTCTCCACCCCCATGATCCGTTCCGGCGGCAGCGCCCCTGTGCGGGTCAGGATCTCGGCATCTTCCTTGGTGTAGATGTCGTTGGTGATGGCCGCGACGGAGAACGAGCGACTGAGTTCCTTCGACAATTGCTCCATCAGCGCGGTCTTGCCGGAACCGACGGGGCCGCCGATGCCGACACGCAGCGGGCCATTGGGTGAAGCGGGTTCAGTCATGATCGGAAAAGCCTTGTGCGTTGGGTTTCATGCTGCATCGACGCAATGTCGGCAGCCAGACAACAGGTTGCAATCTCGTCCAGGGTCGTCGCCATCGCGGCGTCAGCCAGCGGTTCCAGCCGTGGTTCGACCAGCCGCAGCAGATGCAGGCCGTCGGTCTGTCCCAGCGGCACCAGCCGGACAATGGCGGAAATCAGATTGGCAGCGAAGGCGTGCAGGTAGCCGACGATGACAGGCCGCAAGGCCAGACCATGACCGGCGGCGGCGGCACCGACAGCCACCGGATAGGGAACCGGCGCAAGCGCGGCACCGGTCCTCAACCCCTCGATGGCAGGTGTCGGCCAGGCCGCAGCGATGGCGGTCAGGAACGCCCTGCCCTGCGCCTCCGTCTCCAGCGCGAGTTCAGCTGTGGCGGTACGGGCAACGGCTTCCTCTGCCACTTGCCCCAGCCGGTATGCGTCGCCGGCTTCGACCGCCCGCCAGGCTTCGGCCAGCAGCACCGCATCGGACTTGCCGCCACCGTCCGTCAGCAGGTCCAGCACCCAGTCCCCGGCAGTGGCACGGTCGTGGATACGTTCCAGTTCCACCGCGCGCTCCAGCCCGTGACTGTAGGTATAGGCCCCGACAGGAAAGGCGGGCGAAAGCCAGGTCAGCAGCCTCGGCAGATCCGCGTCAGACGGCATTCGGAATGTCCTCTGGCAGAAGCGCGCCGGCATCCTCCGGATGATCTTTATCGTGGCCGTGCGCAGGACCGTGCCCATGGCTGTGGCTGTGGCTGTGGCTTTGGCTGTGGCTTTGGCTGTGCCCGTGATCATGGCCATGCACCGGGCCGTGCCCATAGGCGCCACCCTCCGGGGTGAAGGCGGCAGACAGATGCCTGGTCTCACCGCCCAGTCCGCGAACCATGTCCTCGATCACGTGGTCGGAGCGAATCCGCAGCCGGTCGCCGTCGAGTTCCGTCGGCAAGTGCCGATTTCCAAGATGCCAGGCAATGCGCATCAGCGCGTCAGCATCAGGGGCGGTGATCTCCGTCAGTTGCTCCAGCGCGGGCAGCACCGCCACGATACGGCCGTCGTTCAGCCGCAGCCCGTCGCCATCCTTCAGATCGGGAACCTGCGCCAGGTCCAGCACGAAGGAAAGGCCATCACAGCCGTCCAGTTTCATGCGCCGTCGCCGCCGGTCCTCGATATCCAGCACCACACGGTCGACCGCGTCTGCGGTGTCCCAGGTTCCCGCTTCCAGTACCTCGTGCGCGCGCAAGCCCATCAGAACAGGAAGTACCGCTGTGCCATCGGCAGCACGTCGGCGGGTTCGCAGGTCAGCAGTTCACCGTTCGCCCGGACCTCATAGGTTTCCGGATTCACCTCGATATCAGGCAATGTATCGTTCAGCACCATGGCGGCCTTGCTGATGCCGCCGCGCACGTTTTCGATGGCAACACATTCCTTCGCCAGCCCCAGTGAGGCGCCGATACCTGCGTCCCGGGCCGCAGCAGAGACGAAGGTGACGGAGGATGCGGTCATCGCCTTGCCGAAGCTGGCGAACATCGGGCGATAATGCACCGGCTGTGGCGTCGGAATGGATGCATTCGGATCGCCCATCATGGCGGAGGCGATGCTGCCCCCCTTCAGGATCAGGTCCGGTTTCACGCCGAAGAACGCGGGCGACCAGACCACCAGATCGGCCAGCTTGCCGACCTCGACGGAACCGATCAGGTTCGACATGCCATGCGCGATGGCGGGGTTGATCGTGTATTTGGCGATATAGCGGCGCACCCGGAAATTGTCGTTGTCGCCGGTCTCCTCCGGCAGCCGTCCACGCTGGCGCTTCATCTTGTCCGCCGTCTGCCAGGTGCGGATGATCACCTCTCCCACCCGGCCCATCGCCTGACTGTCGGAGGCGATGATGGAGAACGCGCCCATGTCGTGCAGGATGTCCTCCGCCGCGATGGTCTCCCTGCGAATGCGGCTTTCCGCGAAGGCCACGTCTTCGGGGATGTTGCTGTCCAGGTGATGGCAGACCATCAGCATGTCCAGATGCTCGTCGATGGTGTTCACCGTGAAGGGGCGTGTCGGATTGGTGGACGACGGGATGACGTTCGGCTCGCCACAGACCTTGATGATGTCCGGGGCATGACCGCCGCCCGCGCCCTCCGTGTGGAAGGCGTGGATGGTGCGCCCCTTGAAGGCGGCCACGGTATTCTCGACGAAGCCCGACTCGTTCAGCGTGTCGGTATGGATCATCACCTGGACGTCCATCTCGTCCGCCACCGAGAGGCAGCAGTCGATGGTCGCGGGGGTGGTGCCCCAATCCTCATGCAGTTTCATGCTGCAGGCACCGGCCAGCACCTGCTCGCGCAGCGCCTCCGGCGTGGAGGCATTGCCCTTGCCCGACAGGCCGAGGTTCACCGGGAAGCTGTCGAACGCCTGCAGCATCCGCCCGATGTGCCACGGCCCCGGCGTGCAGGTCGTGGCATTGGTGCCGGTTGCCGGACCCGTGCCGCCGCCCAGCATGGTGGTGACACCGCTGGTCAGTGCCTCCTCGATCAGTTGCGGGCAGATGAAGTGGATATGGGCGTCGAAGCCACCGGCGGTGATGATCTTGCCCTCACCCGCGATGGCCTCCGTCCCTGGTCCGACGATGATGTCGACGCCAGGCTGGGTATCCGGATTGCCTGCCTTGCCCACACCCACGATGCGCCCGTCGCGGATACCAATATCGGCCTTGATGATACCGGTATGATCGACGATCAGCGCATTGGTGATGACCGTATCGACAGCCCCCCCGGCGCGGGAGACCTGGGACTGGCCCATGCCGTCGCGGATCACCTTGCCGCCGCCGAACTTCACTTCCTCGCCATAGATGGTGCGGTCTTCCTCCACCTCGACGAACAGCTCCGTGTCCGCCAGCCGTACCTTGTCCCCGACGGTGGGACCGAACATGTCCGCATAGGCCGCGCGATTGATCCTGTAGGCCATCAGTCCAGCCCCCCCATGATCTTCTGATTGAACCCGAAGACCCGGCGGTCACCGGCCAGCGGTACAAGCGTCACGTCGCGGGACTGGCCCGGTTCGAACCGCACGGCGGTGCCCGCCGGAATGTCGAGCCGCATGCCGCGCGCCTGCTCCCGGTCGAAGTCGAGGCCGGGATTGGTCTCGAAGAAATGATAATGGCTGCCCACCTGCACCGGCCGGTCGCCGGTGTTGGCCACGGTCAGCGTCACCGTCTCGGCCCCTTCGTTGAGGACGATCTCGCCCTCCGCTGCGATGATCTCACCCGGTATCATGCTGCCCTCCCCAAACCAGACACCCGGCGCGCCGTGGTGAGGTTTGCTTCGATCCACTGAAATGCCATCAATCTGCTCCCCCTCAACGGATCGGTTCGTGGACGGTGACCAGCTTGGTCCCGTCGGGGAAGGTGGCTTCCACCTGCACGTCATGGATCATCTCCGCGATGCCCTCCATGACCTGATCGCGGCTGATCACGGTCGCGCCTGCCGACATCAGGTCGGCGACGGAGCGTCCGTCCCGCGCGCCCTCTACCACGAAGTCGGAAATCAGGGCGATTGCTTCCGGATAGTTCAGTTTCACGCCGCGCTCCAGCCGTCGCCGGGCAACCATCGCGGCCACGGAGATGAGCAGCTTGTCCTTCTCCCTCGGTGTCAGGTTCATCTCTGTCGCCTCCCCCTTCGCGTCGTCGTGAAACGCCTAGATTCTGAATACTGTCGGCAGCCGTTCCGGATGCCCCATGATTGCGTGTCGCAGCGTCGGCAGCAAACGGGCAAGAATGCCGCGCATGGTGTCACCGTCAGCCGCGAGAATACGGCCCAGCACCAGACCCTGCCGCAGTGTCGCGCCTGCGGTCGGGCCGCCGATCTCCCGAATCAGGTCCAGCAACTTCCCGGTCATCACCTCCGGGGCCTGCAGGATCAGGCTCGCCCAGGATGCCGCACCATCCAGCAGGGCGGGCCGCTGGCGCTGTGTATCTATCGCCGCGCCAAGTGCGAATGCGTCATGCAGGATCAGCCGTCCGTCGCGCCGGACCCGCCAGTCATCGCGCAACGCACCTTCCACCACCGTCTCGCCCATGGCCTTGCGGCCCAGAATGACGGTTTCCGCAGCCAGGAAGCGTGCGCCGGTCGCCAGATCAACCTGGGTTGAGCGGTTCATCCGTCCGCCATCGAACAGGATCGTCTCCTGCGGCAACCATTCCGCACGGGCATCCTTCGACACCAGCAGCCGGTTGCGCACCCGCGCATCGCCGCCGGAACTGCGGTAGACCCGCTCCGCCGCCTGGGTGCTGACACAGGCGACCGCGGTGCCGTGCCAGGCCACCTCGGTCGATACATTGTCGCCGCCGGTCAGGCCACCGGCAGTATTGATCAGCACCGCCGTCTTCGGGTCACCCGCATAGCTGTTGGGCAGACGGGCCTTCATGCAGCCCTGCTGGTGGAGGTCGGCCAGCGCCGTCCGCGCGCCTACCCCCAGGAAGGCGACACGGGCC
>JARGNO010000083.1 GCA_029213165.1 Minwuia sp. | reverse complement strand
CCCCACCGACGATGTCGTGCCCGGGCTTGACCCGGGTATCCAGAGGTGCCGCACGAGCGCCTCAAGCTGGGCTCTCGGGTCAAGCCCGAGAGCGTCGGAGGAGGGAGAGCAAATATCAACCGCCCCATCTCTCCCCACGTCGTGCCCGGGCTTGACCCGGGTATCCAGGGGTGCCGCGCAGGCGCCTCAAGCCGGGCTCTCGGGTCAAGCCCGAGAGCGTCGTGGGTTGGGGAGCCGGTCACAAGTCATTGCAACCACGACCCCACCGACGATGTCGTGCCCGGACTTGACCCGCGAGGCCAGTGAGTGCTGCTGCCGGTCAGATGATCCGGCTGTTCTTGTTGCCCCAGTAGCGGTCCTTCAGCAGGCGCTTGTAGAGCTTGCCGTTGGCGTGGCGGGGCAGTTCCTTTTCGAAGTCGATGGACTTTGGTGTCTTGATGCCGCTGAGTGATTCACGGCAGAACGCGATCAGTTGCTCGGCCATGTCAGGCCCGGCCTTCGCATGGTCGATCAGCTGCACGACACCCTTCACCTGCTCCCCCAGATCCGGGTCCGGCACACCGAACACGGCGGCGTCCATGACGGCAGGGTGCAGCAGCAGCCTGTCCTCTATCTCCTGCGGGTAGATGTTCACCCCGCCGGAAATGATCATGAAGGCCTTGCGGTCGGTCAGGAACAGGAAACCGTCCTTGTCCAGATAGCCAACGTCGCCCAGCGTGGACCAGCCCTTCGTGTTCTGTGATTCGGCGGTCTTCTTCGGGTCGTTGTGGTAGTTGAATGCCGGTCCACCGGCGAAGAAGACGGAGCCGATCTCGCCCTGCGGCAGTTCCTGATCCGGGCTGTCCATGTCGGTGATCTTCAGTTCGCCGACAATGGCGCGGCCAACGGTGCCGGGATGAGCCAGCCATTCATGCGGATTGGCGGCGACGAAACCGTTGCCTTCGGTTCCGGCATAGTATTCGTAGATCACCGGTCCCCACCAATCCATCATCTGCTGCTTGACCTCGACGGGGCAGGGGGCGGCGGCATGGATGGCGACCTTCAGCGATGAGACATCGTACTTCGCCCGCACCTCTTCCGGCAGTTTCAGGAAGCGCACGAACATCGTCGGCACCCACTGGCTGTGGGTGCAGCCATGTTTCTCGATCAGTTGCAGCGCCCGCTCCGGATCGAAGCGTTCCATCAGGATCGTCGTCGCGCCGATCCGGTTCATCAGCAGATTGTAGCGCAGCGGCGCGGCGTGATAGAGCGGCGCCGGAGACAGGTAGATCGTCTCCGAATCCATGCCGTAGAGTTGCAGCACCGCCTGCATCGTTGGGCGGACTTCGCCCAGCTTGCGGTTCTCCAGGTCGATCTTGATGCCCTTGGGCCGACCGGTGGTGCCGGAGGAATAGAGCATGTCGTGCCCTTCCCATTCGTCGGCAATCGGTGTCTGCGGCATGTCGGCGATGGCCGCGTCCCAACTGCTGTAACCGTCGATCGGGTCGCCGACCATCAGCATGTGCTGCACATGCGGAGCCTCCGACGGCATGTCCTTCGCCATGTCCGACTTGTAGGCGGAGGAGATGAACAGCTTCGCCTCGCAGTCGTTGACGATATAGGCGACTTCAGGGGCGGTCAGATAGCTTGATGCGCAGGCGTAGTAGAGTCCCGCACGGTGCGCGGCCCAGCAGATCTCCAGAAAGTGGCGGTTGTTCTCCATGCAGATCGCGATGGCGTCGCCGTGCTGCAGACCCAGCGAGCGGAAATAATGCGCCCCCATGTTCGACCGGCGGTCCAGATCGCCATGGGTCACCACCTCCCCGGTGGATGCCATGATGTAGGCCGGTTTCTCGGGCCGCTCCGCCCCGTGTACGCCAGGATGCATATGCTCTGTTCCTCCCCGGAATTGTGACACTGCCGTGTCTTCGGCGACAGGATAGCGATCTGCTGCCCGGGGGGAAGTGCCGCTTGGTCTCAGGGATGGGTGCGCGTCAGGGGGCAGGAGTTTCCCGGCCGGTCGTTAAGGCGCGCGATATCCGCCGGCGACGGATCCCCGTCGTGCATCAGGTCCATGTGGGCATCTCCAGGAAGCTTGGGTCTCACCGCACGACGGCAGGTTACACTTCGCGGATGTGCAGGAAACCCAGCCTGTCCACGTGCACCTGTTGTCCCGGCAGGACCAGCGTGGTCGAGGTCGGCTCAGTGATCACGGCAGGACCTTCGAAAGCCTGTTCCAGGGGTAGCAATGCACGGTCCAAGATCGCGGTCTCGCGCATTCCTTCTTCCCCGAAGTGAACCGCGCGCCGCCCGCCGGTCGCGGTGTCGAGGCTGCGTCCGCTTCCGTCGAGCGGCACGAATTCGGGCAGGCGTGTCTGCTGTTCGGCTGTCAGGTGAAACTGGATGATCTCGACCCGAGTGCCGTCCAGCCGGAAGGTATAGGCACGCTCATGGGCGGCATGGAAGGACTCGATCAGCGCGCTCAGATCGACGTGCCGCGCATTTACCGGGACCGGGACCGTATGTTCCTGACCGTGATAGCGGAGTTCGATCCGGGCCGTCAGTTCCAGCGGTGCGGCCTTGCCGCCGCTGGCGAAATAGGCAGTGGCTTCCCGCTCCATGTCATCCAGAACCGCCTGCAGGTCGCTGTCGCCTGCGGTGTCGCCGTCCAGCGGAACCGTTCGCACCAGGTCAACGCGTGGCGCGGTTGCCAGCATCCCCCAGGCCGAGAAGAGGCCTGGATACAGCGGAACGACCAGTTCCTTCGTGCCCAGTTCCCGCGACAGCCGGGCGGCATGCATGGCCCCGCCACCGCCATAGGCCAGCATGGCGAAATCACGCGGATCATGCCCGCGCTGGACGGACACAAGCTTCAGTGCATTGATCATGTTGGCTTCGGCCAGCCGGATCACGGAGGCGGCGGCCTCGACGACCGTGACCCGCAGCGCGTCCGCCACCGGCTGCATGGCCATTCTGGCCTTCTCTGTGGAGAGGCTCAGGCGACCGCCGGAGAAACGGTTGGTGTCGAGGACGCCGGTCAGCAGTTTCGCATCGGTCACGGTCGGTTCGGTGCCGCCGCGACCGTAACAGGCAGGGCCAGGTTCCGCGCCCGCCGACTGCGGCCCGACACGCAGACGGCCATCGGCGGAAATGCGCGCGATGGAGCCACCCCCTGCACCCACTTCCACGATGTCCACCACTGGGGCCTTCACCGGATAGCCGGGATGATGCCGGGTCTTCTCGATCCAGTAATCCGTGTTCACGGTGGCCATGCCGCCGCGGATCAGGGAACACTTGGCGGTCGTGCCACCGACATCGAAGGCAATGACATCGGGCAGGTCTGCCGCCCGGCCGACGACGACTGCCCCGTTGACACCTGCTGCCGGCCCGGATTCGACCAGGGTCAGTGGATGGGTGCGTGCACTGGCAAAGCTGGTGGTGCCCCCGTTCGACTGCATGGCCTGCAGCGGGGCCGTCACGGCCCGGTCGCGCAGGCGGGACTCCAGTCGGTCGAAGTAACGGTCGATGATGGGCTGCACATAGGCATTCAGGACCGCCGTGCTCGTCCGCTCGAACTCCCGCCATTCCCTGGTGAAGCCGGACGATTGGGTGATGGAGACGCCGGGCAGGTTCTCCGCAAGCAGCGTGGCACAGGCCTGTTCATGGGCCGGATTGCGATAGCTGTGCAGGAAGGTGATGGCTATCGCTTCGATCTCCGCCGCCCTGCAGGCCGCGACGATGGCCCCGATATCGCTCTCGTCCAGCGGCGTTACCACTTCGCCATCCGCATCCAGACGCTCCGTCACCTCGAAGCGCCACTTGCGGGGCACGAAGGGGTGCGGCGGATCGAAGTGCAGATTGTATAGGTCGGGCCGGTTGCCGCGCCCGATGGCCAGCACATCGCGGAATCCGCGGGTGGTGACCAGCGCCGTGCGCACGCCCTTGCGTTCTGTGATCGCGTTGATGACCGTTGTGCCACCATGCACGAACTCGGTGATGCTCTGCGGGCTGATGCCGCTGAGGTCGATGGTGGACAGCACACCACCGGACTGGTCCTGCACGGTGGTCAGGTCCTTGGCCACGGTCAGGCTGCCGTCTGTTTCATCCCATGCGACAAGGTCGGTGAAGGTGCCGCCCACATCGGTTGCCACGCGCATCATCGACCATAGACCTCCCGCGCCTGATCCTCTGACAGCAGGCCATCGGCAATGTCTGCGGCAATCGCTTCACCGGTCCGTTCGGCGGGATCGCCCCAGCCGCCACCGCCACCTGTGACGATGGCGACACGGTCCCCGCGCGCCAGGGCTTCATGCGCGGTGCGGGCAGTGCGCAGTGTCTCGCCATTGCGCCGGATGGTCAGGTGGTTCTGGCTGCCCGGCTGGCCGCCGTCGGCGCCCCATGGCCGCTCCACCGACCGGCCGAAGCTGGCATAGGTGAAGGCGTCGTCGGTCAGCACCTCATACTCCCGCACCAGCCCGAAGCCGCCGCGATGGCGGCCTGCGCCGGGGCCTTCCTCCGTATTGAAGCCATAGCGGCTGATGCGCAGTGGATACTTCGCCTCCAGCAGTTCGACCGACAGGTTGCAGGTGTCACCGTCCGTGATGGCGATCAGGCCGCTGGCCCCGTCGCGCTCCGGCGTGGCGCCCCAGCCGCCGTGCTGCGGTTCGATATGCACGAACATCTCCCCGGCCTTGTCCCGACCACAGATGTAGGTGGCGCAGAGGCTCATGTAGCTGCCGGCACTGAACCGCTCCGGGGCGATGGGGGCCAGCGCCTTCCAGACCAGTTCCGATGCCTGGGCCGCGCCTTCGTAGTACCAGCCGATGGGGGAGGGGCAGACGGCGCTGAAGACAGTGCCTTCCGGAATGTCGATGCCCACGGGGCGGAACCAGCCCTCGTTCGATGGTTCCTGCGGGCCGACGAGTGCCTTGAAGACGGATTTCACGGCGGACTGGAGTGCGCCGCGGGTGCAGTTGATCGGTCCCTGTCGCGCAGGCGCGCAGCCGTCGAAGTCGGCAGTGATCGTGTCGCCTTCGATACGGACACTGACCCGGACGGGAATGCGGTCGTCCGTGACGCCGTCGCCGTCGATCCAGTCTTCGGCGGAATAGGTGCCATCAGGCAAGGCGGCCACGGCCTGCCGCGCTTGCCGTTCCCCATGATCCAGGATTTCGGCAAATGCGGCCTGAAGGCCGTCCGCTCCATAGCGGCCAACCAGTTCCGCCAGCCGCCGCTCCGCTATGTTGACGGCTGCGAGTTCCGCATTCAGGTCGCCGAGCGCCATCTGCGGCAGTCGGGAGTTCGCGGCGATGATGTCGCGCACGTCCTCAAGCAACCTGCCGTCGCGACACAGGCGGATACCGGGCAGGCGCAGCCCCTCCTGAAAGACCTCGGAGGCATCGGCGGGCAAGCTGCCTGCGACCGCGCCACCGACGTCAAGCCAATGGGCGACCGTGATCGCGAAGCCGATGCGCTGGCTATCATGGAACAGCGGCTTGATGACCGCCATGTCACAGCAGTGGGTGCCGCCCTGAAACGGGTCATTGGTGATGAAGGCATCGCCTGGCTGCATCTGGTCGCCGTGTTTCGCGATGATGAAGCGCACCTGGGCAGCGAAGGTGCCGGTGAACAGTGTCAGTCCGTTCGCCTGGGCCACCAGGTCGCCATCGGGGTCACAGATCCCGCAGGCAAAATCCAGCACCTCGTAGATCACGGGGCTCATGCTGGTCCGGGCCAGGACCATGCCCATTTCGTCGACCGTGGCCAGCAGCTTGCCGTGCATGATCTCAAGCGTGACAGCGTCCATGGGCCGTCTCCCAGATTGTGCGAACAGTTCACCCAACAGTATCGGAGCGGGCATGTCTGTGCAGGGGCAATTGACTCTCCGGCTGGCCACCAGGCATCCGAAACCTTGTCGGGAATGCCATGACGAAGTCCCGGGCCGAATCGGTAGCGGGAGGTGTCATCCGGGGCGGTCGAAACCCGGTGTTAACGACTTGAACCACAAGATTGCACTGGAGTTTTGGTTGGGGCGGTGGTTAGAATTTGATCTTTCCGGCCATCTGCTGGTTTTATGTGCGTTTGTGCGCGAGAGGTATTGGGTTCATGAGCACTGTCGTCCTGAAGCCCCGGACCATCGATGTTGCCGATGTCGAGAACTCGAAACGTCTGGGTGCATGGACTGATGCGCTGAACGAGAACTGGTATGCGCTGGACCTCACGGACCCGGTCCAGACCTTTGCACACGGCCGTTTCGGCTTCTTCGATATTCCAGGCATCCGTTTCGGGGCCATCGACAGTGACGCGATGAATGTGTTCCGCAGGCGGGAGCATCTGAACAGCCCGGGCGGGGACTACTATTTCCTGCCCATTCCGATGCGTGATTCGGTGGCCCTGCGCCAGGCAGGGCGGGAGGCGGCGCTGGCGCCCGGCGACCTGACAGTGATCGCGACCGCCGATACCTACCAGTATCAGCAGGAAACGCCGAACAGCCTGATCACCCTGCGTGTCGACGGTCCGATGATGCGGGACCGTATTCCGATGATCGACGACCTGGTGGCGCAACCCTGCGATGGCAGGGCACCCCTTGTGCGGGTATTCGTGGATTTTGCCCACTCGCTGATCCGGCAGCGTGACGAGCTTGATGGCGACTCGGCCGCTGCGATGGCGCCGCATCTGCTGGACCTTCTGGCGCTGGCGCTGACGGTTCCGGTCGATGCCCTGAAGAGCAACGAGAGTTCCGTGCGTCTGGCGCATCTGCGCCGCATCATGCGCGCGATCGAGAACCGCCTGGATGACGAGGCGCTGGGGCCAGGCTCCCTCGCCGTCGAACTGGGGCTTTCGGAACGCTATATCCAGAAGATGTTCGCCGAACGCGGCGAGACCCTGTCCGGTGTCATTCGGGCCCGGCGCATTGCCACGGCCCAGCGTCGCTTGCTGGATCCGACCCGCCGCGGACTCTCAATCGCATCGATTGCCTTCTCTGTGGGTTTTTCCGACCCGGCGCACTTCAGCCGCGCGTTCCGCAATGTCACCGGCCTGTCACCCAGCGAGTACCGGACACAGCGCCAGATGGAAAGCTGAGCGCAGCGCCTCCGGTGCCCTGTCTCAGGTTCCGATCTTCTCCCGACGCACCTTGATGCCGGCGGCTTCGCGGTCCCATGTGTCCGCGGTGATGCCGTCGTCGCGCAGTTTCACCTTCTGGATCTTCTGTGTCGGCGTCTTCGGCAAATCGTCGACGATGCGGACGTAACGCGGCAGCATGAAGTGCGCCATGCGCGGCTCCAGAAAGCGGAACAGTGCCTCCGGGTCGATTGTCTCCCCCGGCGAGGGGGCGACGATGACCATCACTTCATCTTCATTGAGTTCTGATGGCACGGGGATGGCCGCTGCCTCGCGTACCGCAGGGAACTGGGTGACCTCTGACTCGACCTCGAAAGACGAGATGTTCTCGCCCCGGCGGCGGATCGCATCCTTGATCCGGTCGACAAAGTAGAAATAGCCCTGTTCGTCATACCTGAAGCCATCGCCGGTATGGAACCAGCCATTGCGCCAGGCCTTCGCCGTGGCCTCGGGGTTCTTGTGGTAGCCGTGGTTCATGGCCCATGGACGGTCTGTGCGGACGATCAGTTCACCGACAACACCGGGCGCGACTTCGCAGTCGTTCTCGTCCACCACGCGCACCTCGACGCCGTCCCGCGCCTTGCCGCAGGTGCCGATCTTCGGGGGATTGGCCTCGGATGTGATGGGGGAGGAAATCTCGGTCATGTTGAATCCGGTATACATGTCGATACCGTACCGCTGCCCCAGCGCCAGCGAATCCTCGTTCCAGGGAATGGTGACGATGGATCGCATCGGGTGATCCCTGTCGCGGTTGCTTGCGGGCAGTTTCAGCAGGAAAGGCGTCATGGCCCCTACAAGGCAGGTGCTGGTGACACCGTTGCGGCGCACCGATTCCCAGAACCCATCGGTGCGGAAGCTGTCCTCGACGACGCAGGATCCGCCCTTGGCCAGCATGACGTAGAGAAAGATCGTGCCGCCGACATGGAACAGCGGCAGGTTCACCAGCACGCGGTCGTCGCCGGACAGGAAATCATAGGCCTCGCAGGCCATGCTGTGGGCCTGGATGTAGGATGAGAGTACTGCCTTGGATGGTCCGGTCGTGCCGGACGTGAAGATGATGTACTGCGTGTCCCAGGGCGCGACCTCGACCACCTCTTCCAGCGGTTCGGCGCTTTCGAGCAGGCTGAATGGATGGTTCTGCAGGCCGGTTACCGTCGGCATTTTGGACTCCGCCCCGGTGACCACCAGGTCACTCAGAACGCCGGCCTCCACGTCGGCCAGGCGGGGCATCAGTTGCGGGTGGACCACCATCAGTCTGGCATCGGACAGGCTGACAACATGCGCCAGCAGCCCGCCCCGATAGCTGGTGTTCACCGGCACATAGACCGCCCCCAGCATGTTGAGGCCGAACCATGTCAGAACAGCCTCCCGCCCGTTGGGCTGCCAGGACAGGACGTGATCGCCCTTGCCAACGCCCAGCGCGCGGAATCCGGCGGCCGCGCGCAGCACCCGCTGCAGTGTCTCGGCGTAACTCCAGGTCTCGCCATCCTCGAAGATCACGAAGGTCTGGTCCGGCTGGCCCTGCGCGCGGCGGCGCAGCATCGCGGGCACGACGCAGTCATCGGCGACCGGAATTCGCAGATCATGGATTGTCATGGCTTCGGACCTCCCCCAAGGCTTGTTGCGTGGGGGCATAGTGGGCTATGGCCACGCAGATGCAAAGCCGGGGTGGAGAGTGGCGGATATGTGGAAGGTTCATGGCCTGAAGAACTGCGACACCTGTCGCAAGGCGCGGAAATGGCTCGATGCGGAAGAGATCGCGCACAGTTTCGTTGACGTTCGGGCCGATGGCCTGTCGCGGGAAGAGGTCGTGCGATGGGCCGCGGAGATCGGATCGGGACTGATCAATCGCCGCGGCACCACCTGGCGGGGGCTGGCAAAGGATGACCAGGCCCGGGACGACGGGAAGGAGGGAACCGTCGACCTGGTGCTGGCGCATCCGGCGCTGCTTCGGCGGCCGGTTTTCACACGCGGCCCCCACGTTCTGCAGGGCTTCGATGACAGTGTGCGGTCCGTGCTGCTGTCATCGAAGGAATAGTCGGTTCGGTTCAGCGATCGTTCTCGACCAACGTCTGCCAGGCATTCCGGACCCACCTGTGCGTTGCCGCGTGATCGCTATGGTTGCTGTTGCGGTAGGCTTCCGAGGCTTGGGTCTGCCTGATGGTGGCCTCGTCGATGGGGCTGTCCGCACCTGTCTCTGACCGGCGATCCGGAACGCCATGTTCGCCAAGCCGGTCCCGCAGGGTCTTCAGCAGCAGCACACCCCGCGCGTCGGTCGCGAGTTCCTCCGCCGCTGCAAGCAGGTCGGGGTTGTCCGCGAAATCCCGCCCCATCAGGGCGCCGAACCATTGGCCAACATCCTTCCGGACCTTCTCCGCGTCGCTTCCCAAGGCATCATTCAGGGCATTGAGCTGTGTTTCCCGATAGCAGTCAGGGTCGAGGCTCTGCACCTCATTGCGGAAGAATGCTTCCGCCAGTTCGTCGAAGGCCTCCTGACTGAGCTCGTGCCGGCGGGCCCAGTCCATGGCTGACTGGGCGAGAGGGTCGTCGGGATCGGCGCTGATCGCGGACTGCAGGTCCTCCGGCAGACGGATCTCATAGGCCTCGGGCGGTTTCCGGCGTTCGCCGATCCTGGATCGCAGATCACCATGACTCTTCAGCAGGGAAGCCAGTCGGACCGACTTGGTTTCGGGGTCCCAGAAGTTCTCCGGAATCTCGTGTGTCACACCGTCAAGCGTGTAGTGATGCACGCCCTTCGGTGGTGTCCTTGTCGGCGTGGCGTTCACCGGGTCCGTTTCCGGGGTATCTGTACCGGGGGCGTAGTCGATCAGGCTGTCGGTCATTTCCGTCCTCTTTCAACAAGGGTGATGATCTGGCTGATGATGAAGCGCTGCCCCTCCAGGTGCCGCAGGCGTGCGTCACTGATGTCGGGCCCGGTTGCGATATCCAGGGTCATGCGGCGCAAGTGGGCCAGCGCCTTTTCTCCGTCCTTGCCGCGAAAGCATCTGGCGAAGCACGCTGCCATCTCTGCCTCAGGCATGGGGCGTGTCCATCGTTCGCGCGACAATCACCCCGAGAATGAAGCCGGTGATGAAGGTGCAGAGCGGCAGCCAGGCGGGGATATCCGGCATGACTTTTCCTTTCGGTCCGGTTGTGTATGCATGTATATTCGGTATAAATACCGATCAAAGATCGAATAACAAGTGAATTCGCACCAAAAAGGAGAAAATCCTTATCATTCACATCTTAAAGGGGTGCTCTACATGAGGCTTTC
Source organism: Minwuia sp. (assembly GCA_029213165.1). Lineage (GTDB taxonomy): Bacteria > Pseudomonadota > Alphaproteobacteria > Minwuiales > Minwuiaceae > Minwuia. The sequence continues at coordinate 1,263 of JARGNO010000083.1, read as the reverse complement.
AGTCCGTGCGACCTGGCGCTAGATTGACCAGACAGATAATTGACCACCGGCGTGAATGACCGGGGCTTGCTACAGGGAGAGAACAGATGTTGAGTGATGGACTGAAACGCGTCGCTTTCGCGACCACTGCGCTTTGCATGATCGCTGGCGCTGCCGCCGCCGCCGACAAGGTCGAAATGCGCTACGCCACTGCGGCGCCGGAGAACACCCCCTGGGGAACTTTCCTGAACGACACCATCAAGGACATCGAGACGGCTGAACCCAGCCTGGACATCATCCCTTTCTTCTCCTCGCAGCTCGGTGACGAACAGACGACCCTGCGACAGGTCGTGCGCGGGCGCATCGACATGTCCGGCCAGTCCGGCGTTGCGACATCGCTGATCGTGCCCGAGTTCGCGCTGCTGGGTGCGCCGTACCTGTTCCGCGATACCGCACAGGCTGACTGTGTGTTCGACAATCACGTCCGTCCGATCTTCGAGGACCGGATGCAGAACTCCGGCCTTGTCACCCTTTCCTGGGTCGAGGTCGGCCACAGTTACATTTCCTCCAAGATGCCGCTGAAGGTTGCCGCAGACATCAAGGGCGTGAAGATTCGCGTGCCGCCGTCGCGCTCCACCTCGCTCTATTTTGACGAACTTGGTGCCGCCGGTGTGCCGCTGGGTGTCGTCGACATGGTGCCGGGGCTGAAGACCGGCCAGGTCGATGCCATTGCCACATCGACGGTCTATGGTCTGGCGATCGGCCTGCCCAAGCTGGCGCCGCATACACTGGTGTTCCATGCGACGCATGACATCGGCACCGTGACGGTATCCAAGCGGGTCTGGGACGGTCTGACCGACGCACAGAAGTCGGCGATGGGACTGGTCGACGCGCGGGTGAACGACCTGCGCAAGGCGATCCGCGGCACGGAAGAATTCCTGCTTGGCAAGACGGCGGAGGCCGGGGCGCCGGTGACCCGTCCGACAGGCGCGGATCTGGAGACCTGGAAGGCTGCCTCCGTCCGTTCGAACGAACGGCTTGTCGAGGAGATCGGCGGCGATGCAGCGGAGATCTGGGGCAAGATCCAGGAAGCCAAGGCAGCCTGCACCTGATCTGAACTGAACCGAAGGGACGGGTCACGGGTCAGGGGGCACAGGACATGGCCGCATTCCTGCGGGTTCTGCTGAAGGTCGAGTCGTGTGTGGCGGCGGGGGCCGACGCATTGGGGGGCATCCTGCTGCTCGGCGAGATCGTGGCCCGGGAGATCTTCGCGGAAACCATCTG
>JARGNO010000008.1:57106-102961 GCA_029213165.1 Minwuia sp. | reverse complement strand
GAAATCTACTTTGTGAATACTTCAGTTATTAATAATCAATCGCATCATTTATTTGAAAATGATTATCAGAATGAAGAGCGACTGTTCCCTCACGGCTCCGCTGTCATCACGGGTACCGCCAATGGTCCATGGCATGCCGGATGTGCAACCGTCGGGTGCCTGCAAGGTCCCTGCGGTAGCACCCGGTGAAGGCAGAAACCGCCGTCGCGGCGGCAGCGAAGGCAGCCTGCATTTTCCGTCCGCGGCCCGGGCGTGCGATCTGGCACTTTCCCTGACGCGCGACCTCGCGTAGAAGCGCGCGCATGACAACAATATCTGACAAGACAGCTTCCGGCAGCGGCTCCGCTGCGCCGAAGATCGGTATCGTTTCCCTGGGCTGCCCCAAGGCCCTGGTGGATTCGGAGCGGATCATCACTTCGCTGCGGGCGGAGGGCTATGAGCTTTCGCCGGATTATGCCGACGCGGACGCCGTCGTGGTGAATACCTGCGGCTTCCTCGACAGCGCCAAGGCGGAAAGCCTGGACGCCATCGGCGAGGCCATGGCGCAGAACGGGCGGGTCATCGTCACCGGCTGCATGGGGGTGGACGAGGCGGCGATACGGCAGAGTCATCCGGGTGTCCTGGCCGTAACCGGACCACACCAGTACGAGCAGGTTGTCGAAGCCGTGCACGCGCATGTCCCGCCGACCCATGAACCCTGGCTCAACCTGGTGCCGGAGGCGGGACTGAAACTGACGCCCCGCCACTATGCCTATCTCAAGATTTCAGAAGGTTGCAATCATTCCTGCAAGTTCTGCATCATCCCTGATCTGCGTGGCAAGCTGGTCAGCCGTCCGGCCGCGAAGGTGCTCTACGAGGCGGAGCGACTGGTCGAGGCAGGCGTTCAGGAACTGCTGGTGATCTCGCAGGACACCTCGGCCTATGGCGTCGATATCCGCCACGCGTCCACCCCCTGGCACGGTGAACAGATCAACGCCCATGTCTTCGATCTGGCCGAAGCACTGGGCCGTTTCGGGGTCTGGGTACGCCTGCACTATGTCTACCCCTACCCGCACGTGGACCGGCTGATCCCGCTGATGGCGGAGGAAAAGATCCTTCCCTACATCGATATTCCGTTCCAGCACGCCAGCCCGACCGTGCTGCAGGCCATGCGCCGCCCGGCAGCGCAGGAGAAGACCCTGGACCGCATCCGCAGTTGGCGGCACGACGTGCCGGACCTGACCCTGCGTTCCACTTTCATCGTCGGCTTTCCGGGTGAAACCGAAGAAGATTTCCAGTTCCTGCTGGACTGGCTGCAAGAGGCCCAGCTGGATCGTGTCGGCTGTTTCCGCTACGAGCCCGTCGCCGGAGCGGCCGCCAACGACCTGCCGGACCACGTGCCGGAGGAAGTGAAGGAAGAGCGCTGGCACCGCTTCATGCAGGCCCAGCAGGCGATCAGCGAGCAGCGGATGAAACAGAAGATCGGCTGGGAATACGAGGTGCTGGTCGACGAGGTTGACGAAGACGGGGCCATCGCGCGATCCAAGGCCGACGCCCCGGACATCGACGGATGCGTCTTCCTCAATGGCGAGACCGAACTGGAACCCGGTGACATGGTGCGTGTCGAGATCACCGAGGCAGATCACTATGATCTCTGGGGCCAACTGGTCTGAGAGACATCCCAGCACCGGGCAGGCAGACATTGATGATCCTCTTCCCGATGCACCAATAAATGGTTGTGCATCCGCTGACTGCTGCCGCATCCTGTTGTTGTATCGCTGATCGGTATCTCTACTGCCGGGACTTGCAGAAGCACTGATACTCCGACGAATACCGGACTGCACCTGGCGCGAGATATCCGGGACTTCTTCGGGAGGTAACGCGCATGTCCGTCGACTCCGCCGTGAAGGCCGACCTGACTTCATTGAGTCAGACACCGCAGCCCGTCAAACGCGCCGCATACAGTGACCGCATGGCATGGATGATGGCATCCCTGTCGCAACTGGCTTATCTGCCGTTTGATGAGGAAAGCGAGCAGGAGTTGCTCTCCCTGGCGGCGGATCTGGCCCGGTTGGCTGACCAGCAGAAAATCGCCGAACTGCTGCGAGACCTCTCCGAAAGGCTCATTGCACGGCGGCCGCCGGCATCGACAAGGGGCCAGAAGGCATCGGAGCAGGAGTCAAATGCCATCCTGCGCGAGGTGCTGAAAGTCGCGAATTTCGAGCTTCTGCATGTGATCCACGAACCGGTAACCGATACGCAGGGCTTCATCGTGCGGCGGAAAGCGTCGGCCACGGACCCGGGCATGATCGTGCTTGTTTTCCGGGGCACGCAGCAGGTCCGGGACTGGTTGACCAACCTGAACGTGACCGAACGGGCACCTGTGCTGTCGCGTGACGGCACTTCCAGGCTTGGCGAGATGCACGGCGGCTTTCACGCAGCCTTCATGTCGGTCCGCGATCAGATAAATCCCATCCTGATGAAGCACAAGCGATTGCCGCTGTTCATCACGGGGCATTCGCTCGGCGGTGCATTGGCGGTGATCGCGACCTGGTACTGCCATGGGGAGACGCTTGCTGCCTGCTACACCTTCGGTGCGCCACGGGTCGGCGACGATGCCCTCGAAAGCCGTTTCCGGACGCCCATCTACCGCGTCGTCAACGGGGCTGATCCGGTGCCGAATGTCCCGCCTTCCAGCCTCGGCATCGACATCCTGAAAGTGATCGCGCGCATCCCGGAACTGTTCGGGCAGCGCTGGTCGCAACCGGCGCTGAATTTCCTGATCCGGCTCCAGAGGTTCCGGCACTACGGCTACCAGCGCTATCTGACAATCTGCGCGCCAGGCCCGAACGAACAGTTCCATGGCGTCAGGAACCTGCATGGCGTCAGCGCCATCGAACGCACGTGGCGCCACGTCAGGGCATGGGCCGAAGGGGCGTTCTCCCGCAACGCCCGCATCGACAAGTATCATGATTGCGGCGTGTACCGGGCCAAGTTGCGTTCGTTCTATGTGAACGTGCGCAAGCAGGACCTGTGACAGGGTCCGCCGTCTGACGGCTGCGACCGCTCAGGCTTCCGGCGCTATGGTCAGTTTCAGGCCGTCCAGGGCATCGGTCATCTCGATCTGGCAGGACAGGCGGGAATTCGGCTTGTAGGTCGGTTCGTCCTCCACAAGTCCCTTCTCGTCGTCATCCTGTGCCGGCAGCTTGTCCGCCCATGACGCATCGACATAGATGTGGCAGGTGGCACAGGCACAGGAACCGCCGCAGATCGCATCGATCTCGTAGTCGTTGTCGCGCAGGTTCTCCATGATGGAAATGCCGCTTTCAGCCTCAAGCGTCGATTCCGCGCCAGCGCGATTGGTGATGTGAATGACCGGCATGCTCTCCGGGCCCTCCCTGGATTGAGTATCAGACTTCCTTGATCGGAATTTCGGTATCGGCAAGACGGGTCGCGTCGATTGTACGCCCCTCCCCGATCCACTTGCGCCCGCGCACGTAGTCGGCGCCGACATTGATCGCATTCACCCCGGTGATCCTGCCGTCACGCAGATAGAAGACGGAGAATGACCGGTTCGCCGGTTCGCCACGCACAACCACTTCGTCATCCGGGGCGGGCAGACCGGCCATCTGCATCTTCAGGTCATACTGGTCGGACCAGAACCACGGCACATCCGCATAGTCCGCACCCTTGCCGGAAAGCTCGTTGGCAATGCAGCGTGCCTGATCGACGGCGTTCTGGACCGACTCCAGTCGCACGGTCTGCCCCAGCAGGGCGTTCGGGTGCCGGGTACAGTCACCGGCCGCAAAGATATCCGGATCGGATGTCCGCGCCCGTGCGTCAACGACGATCCCGTCGTCAACCGCAAGCCCGGCGTCCGCCGCCAGCGCGACAACCGGAACGACGCCAATGCCGACGAGAAAGATGTCGGCGGGATGAACATGACCGTGGCTGTCGGCCACATGCTCCGCGCGGCCATCGCCGCCAATCTCCGCGACACCGGTCTCAAGCAGGATCCGCACCCCTTCGGCCCGGTGCGCCTGCTCGTAGAAGCGCGATACCGGTTCGGCCACGGCACGGGCCATGACCCTGTCCATCATCTCGATGACCGTCACGCTGCATCCCAGCTTGCGCAGCGCCGCCGCGGCCTCCAGCCCGATATAGCCACCACCGGCAATCACCACCCTGGCACCGGGTGTCGCCTTCTCCCGGACAGCGAGGGTGTCGTCGATCGTGCGAATGTAGTGCACCCCCGGCAGATCACGCCCGGCCACCGGGATCTCGCGCACTTCCGTGCCCGTGCAGAGCGCCAGCCGGTCATAGGCGAGCGATTCGCCGCCTGCGAGCGCAACCGTCTTTGCCGCCCGGTCGATCGAGATGACTTCGGTTCCGAGCCTGAGATCGATCCCCTTGTCGGCGTAGAAGCTCTCTGGCCGCAGGAACAGTTTCTCCGTCGGCACCTCACCCATCAGCAACTGCTTCGACAACGGCGGGCGTTCATAGGGGGGCCAGGCTTCCGCGCCGATCAGGGTGACGCGAAACCGGTCACCGGCGCGGGCAAGCTGGGTCGCAAGTGTTCCCCCGGCATGGCCGGCCCCGACGATTACAATATGCTCGCTCATGCGCATCGATCCCTTGTCGCGCGGGCGCCATGCAGCCACATGACTTGCACGACCGGCCTCTTGTACATACCCAAGGCAGCGCCCAAGTGGAACCCGCCGCATCGGGTGCGATCAGTCGCCGCGATGGTGGGGCGGACGACTGCGGTTGATGCTGCTATGTTTCGCCGCCCGACACAATTCAGGGAACCCGTTCCGTTGACCGAGACCAAGAGCCGTGACGCGCATGACGCGACGCCCACACCACCTGCGCCGCAGACGCCGGGCAAGCGTCCGCGCGCATCAACAGGTGTACTGATACGGCGTATCTGGTCCGAGTACGTGACACAGTACCTGACCGAACTGATCATCGGAATCATCGCGGTTGTCCTGGTGGCTGGCTGCACGGCGCTGATCGTGCATCAGCTGGAGCCGGTGATCGACGATATCTTCATCAATGGTGACGAGAGCCAGCTGGTGATCATCCCGTTGATCATGATCGCCATTTTCTGCGTCCTGGCGGTTTCCACCTACCTGCAGCACTTCACGATCCGGGCCGTCGGATTCCGGGTCGTGACCGATATTCAGAAACATCTCTACCGGCGTCTGATCCGGGCTGACCTGCGCTTTTTCCATCTGGAGACGGTGGGGGAGTTCATCAGCCGGTTCCTGACAGATACCGTGGTGTTGCGGGAAGCACTGGCGACAACGACGGTCGCGCTCTGCAAGGACATGCTGACGGCCGTCTTCCTGATCGTGGTGATGTTCACCAAGGACTGGCAGATGGCGCTGATCGCCTCCCTGATCCTGCCCGCGACCGCACTGCCGATGCTGCGGATCGGACGCCTGTCGCGGAAATCGTCGGAGGGCATACAGCAGACCTCCGGTTCCCTCTCCTCCTTCCTCGACGACACGCTGTCGGGGGTCCGTCAGGTGAAGGCCTATGGCCGGGAGGCCTATGAGGTCGAGCGCGGTTCACAGGTGATGGACGCGCGGGAAAACATGTTCATCAAGAACCTGCGCGCCCGGTCCCTGATCACGCCGCTGATCGAGGTCTTCGTCGGCATCGCGATTGCCGCGATCATCTATTTCGGCGGTCATCGCGTTCTTGCAGGCAACATGACGCCCGGGGAGTTCTTCGCCTTTCTGACCGCGTTGCTGATGATGGCGCAGCCGATCCGCCGCCTGGGCAAGCTGACCGCAGCCCTGCAGTCGGGCCTCGCCGCTGCAGACCGGCTGTTCCAGTCCATTGACGGCCTGCCGGAGATCGAGGACCGGTCCAATGGCCGGGAACTGAAGGTGGACCGCGGAGAGGTGCGTTTCCGCGATGTGCATTTCGCCTATCCCGACGGCACTGCGGCGCTGCGTGGTGTCAGCCTGAATTGCCAGCCGGGTGAAACCATTGCCCTGGTCGGTGGATCCGGTGGCGGCAAGTCGACGATCCTGAACCTGACCGCCCGCTTCTATGACGCCAGTTCCGGCGCCGTGGAGATTGACGGCCAGGCGGTGGATCAGGTCAGCACTGCCAGCCTGCGCGCCGCGATGGGATTTGTCGGGCAGGACACCGCCCTGTTCGATGACACGATTCGCGCCAACATCGCCTATGGCAGACCCGAGGCGACATCCGAACAGATCGAGGCGGCCGCGATTGCCGCCAATGCGCATGGCTTCATCCGGAACCTGCCGCAGGGCTATGAAACGGTCGTCGGGGCGGCCGGGTTCCGGTTGAGTGGCGGGCAACGCCAGCGTATCGCCATTGCCCGCGCCATGTTGCGGGACGCGCCGATCCTGCTGCTGGACGAAGCCACCTCTGCCCTCGACACGGAATCGGAGCGCAAGGTACAGGCCGCGCTCGCCCGCCTGGCGAAGGGGCGTTCCACCATCATGGTCGCCCACCGCCTGACCACCGTCGTCAACGCCGACAGGATCTATGTGATCGAGGACGGTCAGGTTGCCGAAAGTGGCACCCATGGTGAGTTGCTTGCCCGTGGCGGCCGCTATGCCGAACTCTATGCTGACAGCACGGGCGAGATGCCTGCACCCGCCGGGGCGGCGGCTGTCGGCGCGGACTGAGAGCTTGGTTGGCCAGGCTGTCTATGGCGGGGTCGGCGCACTGCTTGCGCCACTCGCGCCCACCCTGCTGCGGCATCGTCTGAAACACGGCAAGGAAGACCCCGCCCGTACCGGTGAGCGGCTGGGTCATCCCGGACTGGCGCGTCCCGCTGGACCATTGATCTGGATCCATGGTGCGAGTGTGGGGGAGGCCCAGTCCGTGCTCGCGCTGATCGCCCGGCTGCGGGCGGAGCGGCCTGACATTTCCATTCTGGTGACCACAGGGACCGTCAGCTCGGCCAACCTGTTGCAGGACCGCCTGCCCGATGGCGCGTTCCACCAGTTCGTGCCGCTGGACCTGCCGGCCGCAACCGCACGCTTCATTGCGCACTGGCGCCCGGATGCAGCCTTCTGGGTGGAAAGCGAGCTCTGGCCCGGCCTGATCCGCGCCATGGATGAGACCGGCAAGCCACTCATCCTGCTGAACGGGCGCATGTCCGCACGATCCTTTGGACGCTGGAAGCTGGCGCGCCCGGTGATCAGCGCCCTGCTGCGCCGGTTTGCCCTGATCCTGACGCAATCGGCAGAGCATTCGGAACGTTTCAGGGCACTCGGTGCCGGGAATGTTGTGGAGGCAGGCAACCTGAAGCACGCAGCAGTGGCCCTGACGGTGGATGATGCCGAACTGGCGCGCCTGCAGTGCTGCATCGGTGACCGGCCCGTCTGGTTGGCGGCAAGTGTGCATCCGGGTGAGGAGCAGGCGCTGGCGGACGCACACCGGCACCTGTTGCAGGGCCATGCGGGGGCGCTGCTGATCGCGGTTCCGCGTCACCCCGCACGCGCCGCCGAAATGGCCAGGGCCTTCACCAGTCAGGGGATGGCCGTGACCTTTCGCAGCCGTGGCGAAGACCCTGACGCGGAATGCAGCGTCCATTTCGCGGACACGATGGGGGAACTGGGACTGTTCTACCGGCTGGCGCCGCTTGCCGTGATTGGCGGTTCCTTCATCCCGCACGGTGGCCAGAACCTGCTGGAGGCGGCACGTCTGGGTGTCGTTCCCCTGTGCGGCCCATCCATGGAGAATTTCCGGGCAGTTGCGGAGGAGATGCAGGACGCCGGGGCCATGATCCGGGTCGATGGCGCGACCATGTTGCCAGGAACGATCAAACGGTTGCTGACAACACCCGAAGAGCTTGCTGAAGCCCGTTTGCGCTGCCTTGAGGCAACTGCTGCGCATGACGGTGTCCTGCCGCGGGTGCTGGCAGAGATCGCCCCTTACCTGCCTCAGGAACTTTCCTGATGCGGCCCCCGGCGTTCTGGCGTGGTGGACGTCGGTCCGCAATGGCAGCGGTTCTGACCCCGGCAAGCTGGTTCTGGTCAGCGGCAACCCGCCTGCGTCGACGCAGGGCAAATGCCTGGCACGCAGCCGTTCCGGTCATCTGTGTCGGCAACCTGACGGCTGGTGGTGCGGGCAAGACACCTACCGTTGCTGCACTGGCAGACTGGTTCCAGACGCGTGGCAAGACGGTCCATATCCTGCTGCGCGGGCATGGCGGCAGTCTTTCCTCCCGTGGTGCGCATCGGGTCGATCCGGCCCGGCACGGTGTCGCGGATGTGGGTGACGAGGCGCTGCTGCATGCGCGCGTTGCACCGACCTTCATAGCTGCGGACCGGGTTGCCGGGGCGAAACTGGCGGCGGAAGGTGCGGACCTGATCCTGATGGACGACGGGCATCAGAACCCCACGCTTGCCAGGGACCTTTCCATCATCGTGGTGGATCTGGGTTTCGGCCTTGGCAACGGGCGCGTGATCCCGGCAGGCCCGCTGCGGGAACCGGCTGCGGAAGGGCTGGCACGTGCCAATGCTGTGATCGCCATCGGCAATGGGATGGTTCCTGACGCCATCACGCGCACCAGCCTGCCTGTCCTGAAGGCCCATATCGTCCCGGACAGGACCGCCATGGACCTTTCAGGGCAGAGGGTGGTTGCCATGACCGGCATTGGCCGACCGGAAAAGTTCGCCGAGACCCTGCAGGAGATGCGGGCGCAGGTGATGGACCTGCTGGCCCACCCGGATCACCATGTCTTCTCGGGTGACGACATCCTGCGCGCCGTGGATCGCGCCCGCAGCCTTGATGCCGTTGCCGTCACCACGGCCAAGGATCATGTCCGCCTGCCCCCGGAGGCGCGGGACCTCTTCAGGGTTGTGGATATCCATCTGGAGTTTCAGCGGCCTGATCTGCTGGATGGTCTGCTGGAAGCTGTATCAGGAGCGGCTAACGCTGCAACAGACCCGGCACCTGCGGATCAAACCCGGGATTGACCACCATGCGGTCAAGTGCCCTGACCGTGGAATAGGGAATCAGGCCCGCGTCCCGGCCTTTCCGGTAGGCTTCCCGAATACGTTCCGGATCGGACGGATATTCGATCAGGAAGACAGGCTTGCCAGCATCCGTGATCAGTTTGAGATGCTGCATGATCCAGGCGGTGGACTCATCGGCATTCGGCACGCCATCGCCGTCCCAGCCGAAGAAGGCGTCTTCCTTCCCCAGACCATCGACCATGGCCAGATATGCGGGATCGACCATCAGGTCTTCGGCGTTCTGCGGCACGATGCGGAAGCCAGGCACCTTCCTGCGGGCATAGGCGGCCAGTTCCATGACGAAATCCGTCATTTCCTTTGCAGCGGTCTTTCGCCCCTTCTCCTGAAAGTACCAGTAGGCGTCGATGATATCGAGGTAGACCCCATCGAATCCGGCGGCGATGATCCGGTCCAGATATGCGTCCGGGCTGCCGAAGATGATCCGTTTCCAGTTGGGATCCCAGTAGCGGACCTTGAAGTTGCCCGGCCAGTCAGGGTTCACCGCCTCCAGCCATGAAGGTGCCTTGCTGGACCACTCCGGCTTCCAGTAGTAGCGGTAATCCTCCGCCTCCCCTACCGACAGATACGACAGCACGATCCGGCGTTCGCCATCGGGTTTCTGCTGCATCAGGGCAATGTCGTCACGGCTGAAAGCCTCGGCGCCTGATCCGTCGCGGGAATAATCGACCACGGCCATGTCGAAACCACTGGCCGCTATCAGGGCCGGACCGGGATTGGCCAGCCAATAGGTGAAATGGCGCACTCCCGAAAGGTCAGCCCGCGCGGTACCACTTGCCATTACCATTCCCATCGCGAGCACCATAAGAGGCAGCCTCGTCCGCAACCAGTACATGCCGCCTCTCCTCCAGCAACCTTGCCGTTTTCCATTATGACAATCTTTACCAGGCGACGGTTAAGAAGGTCTGCAAGTGCCAACCCGAAAACCCGCTGCCGGAGCAGAAGATGACGGTTTCCCTACTCGACACTGATCTGGATGATGCCGATCCGATGGGTGAGCTCGTTGCGGGCGAACACCAGATCATACATGTGCCGAATACGCTGCGTGCCAAGACCGGCCCCGGCGAAAGGGTCGATCCCGCGCGCATCAGGGAGGCGGAAAAGGCCATCGAGGAGATGGCTGGAGACTTCCGTACCTGGGCAATGGAGGATGTGGTCGAGCTTCGTGTCATCCTCAACGAATGCAGCGCAGGCACGCACGAGATAGCGGACAAGCGCGAGAAGATCTATGACATCTCCCACAATGTGAAGGGTCAGGGCAGCACCTTTGGCTACACCCTGCTGACTTCCGTTGCCGACAGCCTCTGCAATTTTCTCGACAATCAGAATGAATTGTCGCTGGACGATGCTCCGGTGCTGATGGCCCATACCGAGGCCCTGCACGCGATCCTGCGCTTCGACGTGAAGGGCAGTGATGACCCGACCGGTCAGGAAATCGTGCGCAGCCTGCATGTCCTGATCAAGAAGCAGAAATTCAGGGACAGTCTGTAATCGGCCCTGCCCTCCGGCACCCCCCGCCGCTTGCGGGAGTCTTCCCCATCAGGCCTGTTCGGCGTCCAGCGCGGCTTCCTTCTCGCGGCGCTTCTTCTCGACGTAGATGGCGCAGAAGATCGAGATTTCGTAGAGCACGATGATCGGGATCGCCAGGGTGAGCTGGCTGATCGGGTCCGGCGGCGTCACGATGGCGGCCACCACGAAGACACCAACGATCGCGTATTTGCGCTTGGCCCTGAGCCCGCTGGATGACGCAAGTCCGACCTTGGCAAGCAGGGTCAGCAGCACCGGCAACTGGAAGCAGAGTCCAAAGGCGAAGATCAGCTTCATCACCAGACTGAGGTATTCGTTCACCTTCGGTTCAAGCTGGATTGCCAGTTCGCCCTGTGCACCGGGTGCCTCGAACGAGAGGAAGAATTCCCAGGCCAGCGGCATGACCAGGAAATAGACCATGCTGCCGCCAATGATGAACAGGATCGGGGTCGCCACCAGAAACGGCAGGAAGGCGCCCTTCTCATTGTCGTAGAGGCCCGGTGCCACGAACATGTAGATCTGCGAGGCGATGATCGGGAACGCCAGGATGAATGCCGCCCAGAATGCCACCTTGATGTAGGTGAAGAAGGCCTCGTGCAGCGCGGTGAAGATCATCCGCCGACCCGAATCTTCCCCCAGCACATCCACCAGCGGGCGCATCAGCACCGCGTAGATGTCCTCCGCGAAGATGAAGCAGAAGACGAACGCCACGAAGATTGCCGCCACCGAATAGAGCAGGCGATTGCGAAGCTCGATCAGATGCTGCAGCAGTGGCTGCTTGCCAGCCTCCGGATCATCATCGTCGAGAATGTCATCCTCCGGCCCACCAATCTTGGCGCTCTCCGACATCAAGCCTGTCCGCCCTTGTTCTGCTCAGGGGTCGTGGAACCACTCTCCGGCTCCGCAGGGGCTGGTGCGCTGGCTGGTGCTGCAGGTGCCTGCGATGCGGCCGGGCCATCATTCCCGTCCGACGGATTGCGGACCGTTTCCGGGCGGGGAGTATGGGGCATCGACTGGGGCTGGGATTTCGATTTCGATTTCTGCGTGTCCGGATCGTCGAACAGGCCTTCCATGCTGCCCGTCGGGTCGACCATGGTGTTCATGTCGGAAGCAGCGTTCTTGGCCGCCTTCCGGATCTCGTCGAGTTCCGTTTCGCGCGCCATGTCGTCCACCGTGCGCTGGAATTCGCGCGCAACCGAACGGGCCTTCCCGAGCCACTGCGTGACCGTGCGGAAGACAACCGGCAATTCCTTCGGACCAAAGATGAGGATGGTCAGAATGCCGATGACCAGCAGTTCCGTCCAACCGAGATCAAGCATGTGTGCTGCCCAGCCGTCTGTTCAGGGTCGCGGGACCAGGTGCGGGATCAGCCCTGTGCGGCCTTGTCCTTTTCCTCGGAAACCTTTGCATGCTGCTGCTCACCGCCGTCCGGGGCATCCTCATCCTTCATGCCCTTGCGAAAGCTCTTGATGCCGCCTGCCAGATCACCGGCCAGTCGAGAGATCTTGCCGCCGCCGCCGAAGAGGATCAGCACGACCGCCAGCACGATGACCCAGTGCCAGATGCTGAATGAACCCATAGGGGAAACTCCCATAAATCAGTTTTCTGTTGCCCCCGCCCGCCGCGCGACCGGGGAACCTGTCATGTGGTCCTTATAGGCCATCCGTACCAGATGGGAAAAGGATTACGCGCTCGGGATCGAATGCGATGCGAACCGTCTCACCTGGCGGCGGCGGGCGATTGATCGTTCGCGCCCGCAACGTGGGCAGACCGGTGCCAGTCAGCTGCACCCGCCAATAGGGGCCGATCAGCCGGATGTCGGCCACCGTCATCTCCGCCGACAGGGCTTCGCCACCCTGCCCGCCCAGCATGACACCTTCCGGCCTGACCAGCATCTCGACAGGTCCGGAGCGCATGCCTTCCGGTTGGGGCAGCGTGCCAAAGGCGGTGGTGATCCGATCCCCCTCCGCCATCGCCGGGATATCGTTCGCCGCACCGAAGAACGTCGCCATGAAGCGGTTCACCGGCTTCAGGTAGACATCTGCCGCCGGACCGAACTGCACCAGCTTGCCCGCCCGCATGACTGCGATCCGGTCTGCCATGCGCATGGCCTCTTCCGGGTCATGGGTCACCAGCATGACTGTCGCGCCCAGGCGTTTCAGCAAGGCCAGCGTATCGTCACGCACCGCATTGCGCAGAGTCACATCCAGGTTGGCGAAGGGTTCGTCCATCAGCATCAGACGTGGTGCCGGTGCCAGTGCACGGGCCAGCGCCACACGCTGCTGCTCGCCGCCTGACAACTGGTGCGGGAAGACGTCGGCGCGATCCTGCAACCCGACGCGGGTCAGCACTTCCCCGACCCGTTCGTTTCGCGACGTGGCGGGCAGGCCAAAGCCGACGTTGCCGGCAACACTCAGGTGCGGGAACAGGGCATAGTCCTGAAACACCATGCCGATGCGGCGGGTTTCGGGCGGTGCGCTGAAACCGGCCTCCGCCACCACCTGTCCGTCGATCACGATCCTGCCTTCCTGCAGGGTCTCCAGCCCGGCTGCCAGACGCAGGCTGGTGGTCTTGCCACAGCCGGACGGGCCAAGCAGGCAGACAATCTCCCCCTCCGCCATTTCCAGCGAAAGCGAGTCCACGGCCTGGAAGTCCCCGAACCGGTGACTGACGTTCTGGAATGACAAGGTGGTCAAGGTGTCTCCGCCTGCATGATCTGCATTCCTGATAGTCGTTCGCGGATATGAAGCCAAGCCGCGACCGCGACAATCGTTCTTTTGGTAATTGACGGTTAACCAGTCGGTGGCTAACGTTCGCAGCATGTACGCACCGGTCCACATTCGCCTAATTGGCCTCGACCTAGGTATCCCGGCTCTCAGCTAGAGTCGGGTAAAGCCCCCGTGCGTGGGGTCCCGTTGATCAGGACCCCGGAATTTCCTTCAAGCGATTCACCAGAACACATCCCGGCTCGCCTGTCGGGCTGCCCCTCTGCCACAACAGGCTTTACGGGCGCGCCTGAGCCGGAACTGACCTGAACATGCGCCGAGCATCCGGAGACCGAACCAATGACAAGCATGCCGAATACCCACAAGTACCGCGCCTTCCCGCAGATCGACCTGCCTGACCGGCAGTGGCCGACACGGACCATCGACAAGGCACCGATCTGGTGCTCCGTCGACTTGCGCGACGGCAACCAGGCCCTGATCGAACCGATGAACGGCGACAAGAAGCTGCGTTTCTTCCGCCACCTGCTCGCCGTCGGTTTCAAGGAGATCGAGGTCGGCTTTCCTGCCGCTTCGGACACCGATTTCGATTTCGTGCGCCACATCATCGACAACGACCTGATCCCGGACGACGTCACGATCCAGGTGCTGACGCAGGCCCGTGACCACCTGATCGAGCGTACGTTCGAGGCAGTGAAGGGCGCGAAGAACGTCATCATCCACCTCTACAACTCGACCTCCACCGTGCAGCGCAAGGTCGTCTTCGGTCTGGAGAAGGACGGCATCACCGAGATCGCGGTCGAGGGCGCGAAGAAGGTTAAGAGTCTGATCCCGACGCTGGAAGGCCAGAACGTGCGGATCGAGTACAGCCCGGAAAGCTTCACCGGTACCGAACTGGAATACGCCCGCGACGTCTGCCATGCGGTGATGGATGTCTTCGAGCCGACGCCGGAAAACCCGATCATCATCAATCTGCCGGCTACGGTGGAGATGGCGTCCCCCAACTACTACGCCGACCAGATCGAATGGATGCACCGCAACCTGCGCGACCGTGATTCGGTGATCCTCAGCCTGCATCCGCACAATGACCGTGGAACCGCCGTTGCGGCGACGGAGCTGGGCGTGATGGCCGGTGCGGACCGGATCGAAGGCACCCTGTTCGGCAATGGCGAGCGCACGGGCAACGTCGATCTCGTTACCCTGGCGCTGAACATGTTCACCCAGGGCCTTGATCCGGAACTGGATTTCACGAACATCACCGAGTCCATCGCGGTGGCCGAGCACTGCAACCAGTTGCCAGTGCACCAGCGCCATCCCTATGCGGGCGAACTGGCCTACACCGCCTTCTCCGGCTCGCACCAGGACGCGATCAAGAAGGGCATGACGGCGGTACGCAGTTCCAACGACGGTCTCTGGGAAGTGCCTTACCTGCCCATCGATCCGATGGACGTGGGTCGCGCCTATGAAGGGATCATCCGGGTCAACAGCCAGTCCGGCAAGGGTGGCGTGGCCTATATCATGGAGAATGATTTCGGCATCGAACTGCCGCGCCTGTTGCAGGTGGAGTTCAGTCAGGTGGTGCAGAAGATCACGGACACCACCGGCAAGGAAATGTCCGGCGATGATATCTTCGAGACCTTCGAGAAGACCTATCTGGAGTCCGATACCCCCTTCACACTGGAATCCTACAAGGTCGCATCGTCCGACACCGTTGACGGCAATTCCATTGTCACGGCAGTCGTTCGCCACGGCGGCGAATCCGTGGCGATTTCCGGTGAGGGCAATGGCCCGATCAATGCCTTCTTCACCGGGCTGAAGGAACGGTTCGGCGTCAACGCCAACCTGACCGACTATCGCGAGCACGCGATCCATGCCAGCGAACGCGGATCCCGCACCCGGGCCGTCTGCTTCATTCGTCTGGCGAACGCCCATGGTGAGCAGCGGTTCGGCGTCGGTATCAACGAGAACACGACGACCGCCTCCCTGAAGGCCATCGTCTCCGCCGTGAACCGTCTCTCGACGGTCAGCGGCTGATGCGCAAGGAACGGGTGCAGCGCAGCGGCGCTGCACCCGCGCTCCCCCTGTGAACGCGCCCGCGCCTCACTGGACCGCCCGTCTGCCGTTCTTCTACGGCTGGATCGTCATTGGCGTCGCCTTCGTCACCATGGCAATCGGCGTCAGCGCGCGCACCGGCTTTTCCCTGATGCTGCCGCCCCTGACAGCGGAATTCGGCTGGGATCGCGGGCTGGTTGCCGGTGCCTTTTCCTTCGGGTTCCTGGTCTCGGCCATCCTCAGCCCCATCGTCGGGCGCGCCATGGACCGTCATGGCCCGCGGCTGGTCATCGAATGCGGGGTGGTGCTGCTGGCCGCAGGCCTGTTTCTGGCACCCATGATGACAGTCCCCTGGCACCTCTACGCCACGCTCGGCGTGCTGGTCGGCGGTGGTGCCAACATGATGACCTTCACCGCGCAGTCGCTCTATCTGCCGAACTGGTTTGCCCGTCGTCGCGGGCTCGCCATCTCCATCGCCTTCTCAGGTGTGGGTGTCGGCGCGATCATCATCCTGCCACTGCTGCAGACGATCATCATCGACCTTGGCTGGCGCGAAGCCTGCTGGGCCATGGGGCTGATGGTGGTCTGCCTGATCGCCCCCCTCAATCTGCTGGTCCGCCACAAGCCCGCGGATATCGGACAGGTGCCGGACGGCATCCCGCTGCCGATCCCGAAGGCTGGCGAGACGGCCACCGACAATATCGTTGACCGGGAATGGGCGGCGCAGGACTGGACGCTCGCGCGCGCGCTGCGCACTGCGCGCTTCTGGTGGCTGGCATTGGGTTTCTCGCTGGGCACCTACACCTGGTATGCCGTGCAGGTGCACCAGACCACCTACCTGATCGAATCCGGTTTCGACCCCATCCTGGCCGGATGGGCGCTTGGCCTGGTCAGCATCGTCGCGATTCCCGGCCAGATCGGCCTGGGTGCGCTGTCTGACAGGATCGGACGGGAAGCCGTGTGGAGCCTTGGCTGCCTCGGTTTCCTGATCTGCTTCGCGACCCTGATCGCGCTGGAGAACGAGCCATCGCACATCCTGCTCTATGTCATGGTCATCGCGCAGGGTTGCCTTGGCTACGCCGTGACCTCGGTGATGGGGCCGATGGTGGCGGAGATCTTCGAGGGGCCGCACTATGGCTCGATCTTCGGTGTCCTTTCGGTCGCCCTGATCGGTGGCGGCGCCGCCGGACCCTGGGTCACCGGAATGATCTATGACGCGACCGGCAGCTATCGGATGGCGTTCCTGCTGGCCATCGGCTTGTCCGTGGTGTCCGCGGTTGCTATCTGGATCGCGGCACCACGCAAGGTGCGAACGGTGCCGGGCAAGGTGAGGATCAGCAGATGACCGCCAGTATCTCCCATCAGGTATCCGACGCGGACAAGGCCTGGCGCGACGATTTCGAGGCGTTTCGCGTTGCCCCCGGTGACTTCCATCACCGGGAGCATATCCGGCTGGCCTATATCTACCTGGTCACCACGGGTCCCGACGAAGCCTGCAACCGCATGAGAGCGGCCATCATCAGCCTGTTGACCCACCTGGGTGTCGATCCTGCAGCCAAGTACCATGAGACGGTCACCCGTGCCTGGATACTGGCCGTGCACCACTTCATGCACAGTGATCCGATACCGGCGCTGTCGGCAGACGCCTTCATCGACGCCAACCCGCGCCTGCTGCTGCAGGACATCATGCTGACCCACTACAGCCGCGAGAACCTGTTCTCCGATACCGCGCGAAGCACCTTCATTCCTCCCGACCGCATGCCCATCCCACTGCATGCCTGATTGAGCCGCCGTCATCTGCACCGTATGATCCCCGGCAATTGTCAGGGGAGGCAGACATGTACGATCTGGTCATTCGGGGCGGCACGGTCATCGACGGCAGTGGTGGCGCGCCGCGCACGGCGGATGTGGCAGTGAAGGACGGGGTGATTGTCTCCGTGGAGGGCAAGGCCGGTCCGGCAACTCGCGAAGTCCAGGCGGATGGCGCGCTCGTCACACCCGGCTGGGTCGATATCCACACCCACTACGACGGTCAGGCGACCTGGGATGCGGATCTGACTCCCAGTTCGTGGCATGGCGTCACGACAACGGTCTTCGGCAATTGCGGCGTCGGCTTCGCGCCAGTGCGACCAGGTGCGGAACCCTATCTGATCAACCTGATGGAGGGGGTGGAGGACATTCCCGAGATCGTGCTGTCCGAAGGCATCGATTTCCGCTGGGAAAGCTTTCCGGACTTCCTGAACGTGCTGGCCGAAACCGACCGCACCATGGATATCGGCGCCCAGGTCCCGCACGCAGCACTCAGGTTCTATTGCATGGGCGACCGGGGGGCGGATCATGGGTCCATGCCCACGGAAGACGAGATCAAGCGCATGGGCCTGCTGCTGGAGGAAGCGCTGGGTGCCGGTGCGCTGGGCTTCTCCACCTCACGCACCATCAAGCACAAGGCGGCGGACGGACGTTTCACCCCGTCGCTGACGGCGCGGGAGCCGGAACTGGTCGGACTCGCCCACGCGATGAAACGCGCCGGTCGCGGCATCATCCAGGTGAACTCGGACTTCGAACCGGGCGACTTCGAGACCCTGCGGGCGGTGGCGGCCGAATCCTCGCGCCCCCTCTCCGTGCTGCTGATCCAGGTCGACAATGCGCCGGATCGCTGGCTCGATACCCGTGCGGGTATCCGCGCCGCCAATGCGGCAGGGCAGAAGGTCAATGGCCAGGTCGCCAGCCGTCCGATCGGTATTCTGATGGGGCTTGAGACCTCCGTGCACCCCTTCATGACCCACCGGACCTGGCGTGCGCTCGCCGACCTTACGCCGGAGGAACGCTACCAGCGGCTGAAGAACGATGCCGACCTGCGGGACCGCCTGATCAATGAGCGACCGGAGAACGGCCACACCAAGTGGATGGGTTTCGCCATGACCCGCGCCTGCCGTCTGCAGGAGCCGCTGGACTACGAACCCGACCTCACGAACAGCATTGCCGCACTGGCGGAGCGTGAAGGCGTCGATCCCTGGGCCAAGGCGCTGGAAATGCTGATGGAACAGGACGGCAAGGCGATCATGCTGTACCCGTTCGAGAACTACAACGCGGGCAACCTGGACGTGATCCGGGAAATGCTGCTGGACCCGGAGACGGTCTGCGGCGTGGCGGATGGCGGCGCGCATGTGGGGCTGATCTGCGATTCAAGTTCGCCGACCACGCTGATGACGCTCTGGGGCCGCGACCGCAAGCGTGGCGAGGGCATTCCCCTGCCGCATCTGGTGAAGAAGCAGACGCGCGATACCGCCCTCACCTATGGTCTGACGGACCGCGGCCTGCTGGCACCGGGCATGAAGGCCGATATCAACGTCATCGACTTCGACAACCTGCGCGCCCTGAAGCCGGAGGTGGTCTATGACATGCCCGCTGGCGGAAAACGCCTGATCCAGCGATCGAATGGCTATCGCCATACCTTCGTGTCGGGTATCGAGACGCTGAACAACAGTGAACTGACCGGCAACCGTCCGGGTCGCCTGATCCGGGGCTGACCCGCCAACGCCAAGCCGGTTACCAGCACAACTATCCGGGAGTCGCCGCGTGGCCCGTACCGTCCACCTGATCCGCCATGGCCAATCGACCTTCAACGCGCAGATGTCGCTGACCGGGGTCGATCCGATGCTGTTCGACGCGCCGCTGTCGGATCTGGGCAAGGAACAGGTTGCCTGCCTGCGTGGTCAGATGGCCGATGTGCCGGTCGATCTGGTGGTCACCAGCCCCTTCACCCGTGCGATCCAGACCAGCATGGGCGCCTTCGGCGGGCGTGAGCTGCCGGTGCAGGTGGAGGCCATTCACCGCGAGCATCTGGCGGCCAGTTGCGATGTCGGCCGTTCCCCCGCAGAACTGGTGGACGACTTCCCGCACCTGACCTTCGATCATCTGGATGACCCCTGGTGGCATACGCAAGACGGCCACGACGGTCCCTTCATCCGGGAGCCGGAAGACGTGCTGATGGACAGGGTGAAACGTTTCCGCGGCTGGATCGCCAGCCGACCGGAGGAGCACATCGCCGTGGTCGGCCACGGCACCTTCTTCTACATGCTTATCGACCGCTTCCTGAACAACGCGGAAGTGCACACGCTGGATTTCTGACCGGAAGCGGCGGCGCAGCCGAAGGCTCTCAGGCAGCCTGAAACATGTTGCGTCCCAGCTTGTCATCGGTCGCCACCGTGCCGGAAAGGCCGACAAGATCAGCCTGTGTCATGGAAAGCAGCAGGTCACGGTCATCCGCAACATTGGCGATGAAACGTGTTGCCTGCGGGTCATCATGGGCACCAAGCCTGCCAACGACGACTGCCCCCGTCGGCTCACCATTGCGGTCGAAAGTGACGGTCCATGTCTCGACCTCCCCTGTACCGGAAGGCGTCTCCGTGAAGGGTGGACGGGGCAGGCCATCGATCAGCGGCTGATAGCCGGAAGGGTCCGCCCGTTGCCAGCGTGCTTCGCCTGAAACCGGGTCCGTGGACCAGATCCCGGCGGCGTGCTTGCTGAGATAGCCGCCATTGGCCGTGACCAGACCGAACCGGCCCGGTGCGGCGCGAAGCCGGTCCGCCATGTTGGCGATCGCGTTCATCGAATAATTGTTTCCGGCACCGCCATGGTACGGCAGGCCACCGGTCACGGTCAGAGGGCGCGGGTCGTCATGGGCGATCCCCAGCGCATCGCGGCCAATCTGCACGGCGCTCGGGAAGCATGAATAGATGTCGATCAGGTCGATTTCGTCGATGCTCCGCCCGGCCATGGCAAAGGCCCGCTCCGCCATCAGCCGCATGGCGGGGGAGGAGAAATAGTTCTGCCGTTCATGCATGTACCAGAGTTCGGTGGTGTCGGCGCAGCCGTGCAGGAACAGCCATCGGTCCTGCGGTACACCCAACCGCCGCGCCTCACCGACCGAGGTCATCAGCAGGGCCGCCGACTGGTTGATCTGGTTCATGGCGTTCATGAACTTGGTATAGGGCCAGGCGACGAAGCGGTTCTTCGGGCCGGTCTGCGCGATCTCCGCCGCCGTCCGGCGGATCGGGAACCAGGCATGTTCCTGTTGCGCGGCGACATCCGTGAAGCCCGCAAACAGTTCGCCCATGGCCATCTGATGCTCGTCGATGCTGCGGCCCGCATGATGGCGACAGGCATTCTCCAGCAGCGCATAATTGTTGGTTGCGGCCCAGATGCCATGGGCACGTTCATGCGCCGTCACCATCGGCTTGTCGGGCCAGAGCAGGTCGGCATCCCTGTCGGCAGGCTGGCTCCAGTCCGGCTTGGTGCCGGACTTGATCAGGCGCCGCGCATTGTCCATCGCCTCCGCCCCCGCCAGCAGAACGAAGCGCTTGCGCCCCGCCGCGATCTCGGCGGCAAAGCGGTTGGCCAGCGCCTGCGGCGCCTGACCGCCATCCGGCGTCAGCCATGTCTCAGCCTGCATCGCGCCGAGCTTCCGGGCCAGGATCGCAGGCGAATTCCGCATCGGCTCACGAAAGCTCTTCACCACCACCACGGCATCCAGACTGGCCAGCGTGCGGCGCAGCACATGCGCATCGTCAGCGGCACGGATCGCCGCCCTGACCATCAGGTCCATCGGCGTCGAGAGAGCGTCCAGCGGCTCATCGCGAACCGTCAGCTGACCAACACCGATCAGGATGGGCGTGTCGTTACGGATCATGTTGCATCCCCTACCCTGGCGCGCGCCCATTTCGCATCGGTCTTGCCGCTTGGGCCACGCTGGATGGCGTCGAGAAACAGGAAGGCCTTCGGCAACTTGTAGCGCGCGATGTGCCGTTCCGCCTCCGCCAGCAGCTCCGCACGGTCAGGCGTGGTTCCGTTCGCAGGCTGGATGATGGCAACGACCTCCTGCCCCCAGCGTTCGCTGGGCCGACCAGTGACGACGACATCGGCAACACCCGGATGATGCTTGATGGCCTGCTCCACCTCCTCGGCGAAGATCTTCTCTCCTCCGGAATTGATGGTGAAGGACTCGCGACCGTGGAATTCCAGTACTCCGCCCGCCAGCAGCCGCACCCGGTCACCCGGAATGACATAGCGGATGCCATTCACTGTCGGAAACGTCTTCGCCGTCTTCTCCGGGTCGTTCAGATAGCCAAGCGGGACAGCGCCGCTTTTCGCCAGCCAGCCAAGCCCATCGTGTCCCGGGGCCAGTTCTTCGGTCATGTCGGCATTCAGGACGACGGCATCGTCAGCGATCCGGAATGACGCAGCGCCTGTGCCGTCTTCCGGCCCGGTGACCTGTATCGCCTGCGGCCCGCTTTCCGACGCACCAAGGGCATCGACCGTCCGCGCGCCGGGGGCCAGACGCAACAGTTCCGCCTTGGTGGCCGGAGACATGATCGCGCCCGTGTTCACGATCAGGCTGAGACTGGAGAAGTCATGATCGCGGGCCCTTGCGGCCTGCGCCAGCGGGCGGCCATAGGCGTCACCGATCAGCAGCAGCATGGTGATCCGCTCCCGCGCGATGGTGTCCAGCAGATCATCCGTATCCAGCCTGTCCGGCACGTTCGAAATGACCACCGTATTGCCGGAGCAGAGTGCCGACAGCGCCGTCTGACAGCCCGCACCATGCATGAAGGGCGGCGCGGGCAGCACGATATTGTGCGTCCGCTTCCTCGCCCGCGCGACAAAGGCGGCAACATCCGGGATTGCCACGCCATGCCGGTCCCGCCCGTCCAGATTGGCGGCGAGACAGTCAACCTGTCGCCACAGCACGCCCTTCGGCATCCCGGTCGTGCCGCCGGTGTACATGCAATAGAGGTCATCAGCCGAAGGCGTCACATCCGGCTTCGTGGCGCTGGAGCCTGCAAGCGCGGCTTCATAGTCGAACGCGCCCGGCAACAGAGCAGCGCCGGAGCCGTCCGCCACCTGCAACAGCAGGACCGGCGACGTGATCCGGGGCAGCACCTCAGCCAGCACTGCAGCGAACTTCGCCTGATAGACAATCGCCTTCGGCCCGGCATCGCGGAACAGATAGGCCATCTCCTCCGCCACATAGCGGTAGTTGACGTTGAAGGGCACCGCGCGCGCCTTGTAGGCCCCCAGCAGGGTCTCGATGTACTCGGGGCAATTGTGCATCAGGACAGCGATGTGGTCCTGGCCGGACTCCCAACCCTGCAACTTGTCCCGTTCAGTGTGAATGCTGATGCCATGGGCCAGGAACAGGTTGGCCAGCCGACGCGTCCTGTCGGTCAGCTCCGCATAGCTGATGCGTCGCGCGCCATGCACGATGGCCTCGCGTTCCGGCAGTGCTGCGGCTATCGCTTCCTGCACCTCTCCGATGGTCAGGGTCATCGTGTCAGTCCTGGGCGGTCAGGCCGGTCAGCCGTTCGGAGGCGTCCAGAAACTCCTCCATGAACTGATAGACGACGCCTTTGGCGCTCTGTGCCGTGTTCATCAGCCCGACGCCCTGTCCCACGTAGTAGGACGCCAGGTCGCGCGCGCCTTCGTGCCCGCCCTCGGCCAGCCGCGTGATGCGGGCCATGGCCGGTTCGGCGATGATCGACTGCAGCGGCATCGGCAGCGGTTCCGGCGCGTCCGGTGCCTCCCATGCGTCGGTCCATGCGGAGCGCAACTGGCGTGAGGGCTTGCCGGTACGGGACTTGGCCCGGATGGTCTGGCGGCTGGTGGCGGCCAGCATCTTCTCCTTCACCACGGGTGACGTTTCCGCCTCCGCCGTGGTCAGCCAGACCGAGCCGGTCCAGACGCCCTGTGCCCCCATGGCCATGCAGGCGGCCATCTGCTCCCCCGTCACAATGCCGCCGGCGGCAACGACCGGAATGTCCGAAATCTCGCGTACCGCGCGGACGACTTCCGGCACCAGGATCATGGTTGAAACCTCACCGCAATGACCGCCAGCCTCCCCGCCGGAGGCCACGATCATGTCGACACCGGCCTGCACCTGCTTGATTGCATGTTCGCGCGCGCCGACCAGTGCCGCCACGGGCACACCGTGCGCCCGCGCCATCTCGATCATGTAGGCAGGCGGTGTGCCCAGCGCATTGGCGATAAGCTTGATCGGGTGCGCAAAGGCCACTTCCAGCAGCGCACTGGCACCGTCGTCGCGAATATTCGTCCCGAGGCGGGTGCCACGCTTCAGGCTGTCGGGGTCAAGCGCGTCCCCTTCGATGCCATGGCGGTTGAACACCCCGGTGACGAAGTCGAGGTGCGTCTGCGGCACCTTGGAAACCTGATCATCGCGGGTGACCTTCGCCCCCTTGGACTCGTAGCGCATGGGAACAATCAGATCGACGCCATAGGGCTTGCCGTCCACATGATCATCAATCCAGGCGAGTTCAGCCTCCAACTTGCCCGGTCCGATTCCGGCGGCGCCGAAAATGCCGAAACCACCGGCTTTCGAGACTTCCGCCACCACGTCGCGACAATGCGAGAACGCTATCAGCGGGAATTCGATTCCCAGCATTTCCGTCACGGCTGACCGCATGATCCTGACCCTCCCCAGCAAATGATCACCGCCGAGTGTCGCGCGTGTTTGCAATTCAGTCCAATTCCTTTGAAAATCAGAACCATTCACCTGACGAATGGAGTGCGGGCATCGCCATTGATCTGAGAAAATTGCGACACGTCGTGGAGACGGCACGGTTCGAGAATGTGACCCGCGCGGCGGAGGCGCTGTACATCACCCAGTCCGCCCTGACCCGCAGCCTGGCGGATGTGGAGGCGGAACTGGGCACCCCGCTGTTTGTCCGCCTGCCGCGCGGAGTGCGCGTGACGGAACAGGGGCGGCGCTTTGTCGAGCGCGCGCGGATGATCATTGGTGACGTGGACGACCTGCTGGCGGACGTTGCGGATCATCGCGGCCTGCATGCCGGGCGGCTGCGTATCGGTGTCTGTCCACCCGGCTACCAGCGCTATATCGCGAACGCCATCGCCAACCTGGCGGCGGAACGCCCGGGTTTGCGGATCGAGATCACGACCGGAGCGACAGACGACCTGGTGCCCCGGCTGGCCAGTGGGGATCTGGATGGAATTGTTGGCCACCGTGGCTGGCTGAAGCGCTGGCCGGACCTGAAGCTGACACCGCTCGCCTCGTTTCACAGCGCCTTCACGGTACGTCGGGACCATCCGCTGACCCATCGTACCATCGTGACCGAGCGGGACATCCTTTCCTGCCCGATGATCATTCCGGCAACTGTGGAGCCGCTGCAGACCGATCTCGCCACGCTATACGCGCGCAATGGACTGCCGCCACTGAATCCCCACTATGTCTGCGACGACATGGACGTCATCCAGGACCTGGTGGACAACACGGACGCCTGTGCGCCGCTGATCAGTCAGAATCCCCAGTTCGGCAGGCTTCGCGCCCGCTTTCACCTGTTCACGCAGGAAGTGGACCTGCCGGTCCAGCGCATGGTGTTCGCAATCAGCCAGGCACGGCTGCCCTCCCCCGGTGCAAGCGCACTGGAGCAGTTTCTGCAGGAGTCATTCAACTTCCATTCGTTCAGCGAATAGCCGGACCTGCGCTTCGCATTGGACTCTCGCTGCCAACTTCAGGGATGATGTGCATTGTCATGCAAGGGGAGGCAGACCATGGCCGTAAACACAGAAGCAAAGGGCCGCGTGCTCGTCATCACGCTGGACCGACCGGAAGCCCGCAATGCCGTGAACGGCGATGTGGCATCCGGCATCGAAGCCGCCATCGACAAGCTGGAGAATGATCCGGAGCTCTGGGTTGGCATCATCCAGTCCAGCGGCACGGTCTTCTGTGCCGGTGCTGACCTAAAGGAAGTATCCGCCGGAAACGGTCGTGCCCTGTCGACGGAGCGCGGCGGCTTTGCAGGCCTGGTGAAACGTGAGCGTACCAAGCCCCTGATCGCCGCCGTCAATGGCGCGGCGGTCGCAGGCGGCTGCGAGATCGTGCTGTCCTGCGACATGGTCATCGCGGCTGAGGGCGCGCGTTTCGGCCTGCCGGAGGTGAAACGCTCCCTCGCCGCGGCCGCTGGCGGGTTGTTCCGCCTGCCCCGCGCGGTCGGCATGGGACCGGCGATGGAGATGATCCTGACCGGCGATCCGATCAGCGCCGACCGTGCTTACCAGCTTGGCCTGGTGAACCATGTCGTGCCGCTGGACGGTCTGGCGCAGGCTGCACTCGATCTGGCCGACCGCATCGTGGTCAATGCGCCGCTGGCGGTTCGCGCCAGCCGCGAGATCGCCGTCAACGCCCTGAAGCTGGACGACGCCGAACTCTGGAAGATGAGCGCCGCCGCCAGCAAGGCCATGTCGGAGACGGAGGACTTCAAGGAAGGCCCCCGCGCCTTCATCGAAAAGCGTGATCCGGTCTGGAAGGGCCGGTAGGCAGCCTGTTGCCGACGGGTTGAGGGACTATCCCTCCCCGTCCGGCTTCCAGGCAGGCTGGTCGTCGAAGGTCGGCAGGGCCGGGTTCATCGTGTCCCACACGGGACGGGAGCGGGCGAAGACCACGACTTCGGGCGTGAAGGCTGACGGGTCGTCCAGTGTCCCCAGGGCGATGGTGACGTGACCGGTCATGCCGTCATTGCGCCCGAAAATCCCGCTGCCGCAGGTCGGGCAGAACGACCGGATGACGCGGGACCCATTGTCGGACGTGAGTGTGAATTCGCTCAGGTCTCCGCTGATCCTGAACCGATCCACGGGGAACATGGCGCCGGTCGAATGCCCTGCCCCGCCGCCACGCTGGCAGTCCCGGCAGTGACAGTGGGCCACGATCAACGGTGCGCCCGTCACGCTGTAGCGCACAGCACCGCAGAGACAGCCGCCGAGATGTTTCTGATCGCTCCCGATTGTCACTGCCCTTCCCCCTACACCGACGCGTTGTTGCGGACAAAGGTCAGGAACGGCAACCGGCCGACATGCCAGGCGCAGACGCCATAAGCGATCAGGAAGGTCAGCAGCGAGGCCATGAAATATCCGTAGCCGTAGTAGGGGAAACCCAGTTCCATCGTGATCCAGGTGAAGAGTCCATTGGTCAGCAGATAGAGCACCTGCACTCCCAGCATCACCTTGCGAAGGTCGAAGTAGGCCAGCACGATCCCGACGAACATCAGCAGCACATGGAACAGGGCGCCCAGCACGCCGAAGCGGAAGATGCCCAG
Source organism: Minwuia sp. (assembly GCA_029213165.1). Taxonomy (GTDB): domain Bacteria; phylum Pseudomonadota; class Alphaproteobacteria; order Minwuiales; family Minwuiaceae; genus Minwuia. Next base: position 76,525 of record JARGNO010000008.1, on the reverse strand, counting down.
TTGCAGTGCCGGAATGCCAACGGCCTCGAACAGTGGGCCCGCCACCAGAATGGCTGTCACACACAGACAGAACTGCAGCACGATCACGTTGCGGGACGCGGCCAGCAGGGCGTCGATCAGGTTCTGGTGGTTCTCCTCGATCCGCTCGTAGTTCGCGTGATGCTCGATGTCGCGATAGAACCGCTGGTAGTGCTCGAAGAAGCGCGTCTCGATGTTGACGATGAACACCGCCATTGCGGGCACGATGGTCAGATAGGCCAGGAACATGGCGCCGTCATAGATCGGGTAGGAAACGAAGCCGCTTTCCAGCACCTCCCGCTCCGGCGCGCACCACATCACCCACTTGTCGACCCAGATCGCCAGATTGTAGATCAGTCCGGCCAGCGCCAAATCCCAGTACTTGCGAAAATAGGCCAGGAACGCGAACGGGCGCGTGATGCGGTAGGGGTATTCCGCAAAGACCCGGGCCACCAGCGCGAAGAAGATCAGGCCAAGCCCGAAGTTGAAGCCGATGAGAATACCGAATGCGCCGAAATCCGCGGCCAGGAACAGCCCCATCGCGCCGCCAGCAGCCATCCCGAAAAAGAAGGCCATGGTAATGGAGCGATAATCCTTCAGCGCCGTCAGGAAGACGTTCACCATCCAGATGGCGGTGACCAGGAAGTAGTTCACCAGCGCCCCCGCAATGATCAGCGGCGGAATATCGACGACGAAGACATAGAACGGCACAACAATGAAGGCCTGCGTGCCGAGCAGCATGAACAGGGCCGCGATCAGCATCCCCGGTGCCTCGATCACCGCCTTCTTGAAGATCATGTCGGCCAGATACCGGGTAGCCACCAGCAGGATCGGCCCGGAGAAAGCCAGACTGAAGGCAAAATTGTATATCAGCACGATCCGGAAGGAGATCAGCTCTTCCAGGTCCGTGAAATAGATCCCGAAGAGGTTGATCGAGCCGACGGCAAGGATCGTGAACAGCCACGGCCCCGACGAGACGATGGTCGAATGCGCATAACCCTGGACGATACCAAGCAGGTCATCGCGATCCGTCAGGCGGCGCAGCGCGAATCCGATACCGGCCATCAGGCGGCCTCCTGCTCGGCGCGTTTCACGCGTTCTTCCTCGGGCATTGTCTCATGCGCAATGAAGGTCACGTAGAGTTCGTGGTAGATCCGGTCGATCTCCAGCTTGTTGTAGTACTTGCGCACGCGTTCCTTGATCGCCTTCCTGGCGCTGGCCATGTAGGCCGGATCCTTGATCAGCGCCGCGAGTTCCTTCGCGGTCTCGGCGGGGTTGGAGAGCGGCGTGATGGCACCGCCCGTGCCCAGCGGCGGATCCTCGTGCGGCATGCCGAACAGCATGTCGCGACAGGCGCCCACATCGGTCGAAACGGTCGGGATACCTGCCGCACCGCCTTCCAGGATGACGAGCGGCTGCGCCTCCGAGATGGAGGTCAGCACCATGACATCCACCTGGCCCAGATACTCGGTCAACTGAACGCGACCGGTGAAGATGAAGTTCTCCTTCAGATCCAGATGGTCAACCATCTGCAGGCACTCGCGGTAATAGTCCTCGTCCTCGTCCGTGGGGCCCATCATCAGTGCCTTGACGTTGGGAACGTCCCGCCGCAGCAGGGCGACGGCGCGGATGTAGGTCTTGACGTCCTTGATCGGAACAACGCGCCCGATAAGGGCAATCGTCGGCCGGTCGTTCGGTGTCCGCTCGACCTTCGAATACTTCTCGTAGTCCACGCCGTTGGGGATGATGCGCAGCAGTTCCTCCGCCGCGCCATCACGCCGCTGCAGGTCCTGATTGCCCGTATAGAGGGTGATGATCTGGTCACAGGCCTGATAGCAGCAGCGGCTGTAGGCCACGAAGGTATCGATCCAGAGATCCTTCAGGTCCCGCTTCGGCTTCTCCAGACCCAGACTGCCGCCCGGTGCCTCGTAGAGCCAGTCGGCCATGGCGATCTCGATGCGGCGTTCATTGGTGTAGATGCCATGCTCGGTCAGCAGCACCGGTCGCCCGGTCTCCAGCTTCGCCCGCGCCGCGAACAGCCCTGCATAGCCGGTCGAGACGGTATGGAACACCTTCGCCTCCGGCATCGGTGACAGCAGGATGTTGAACAGCCCCCCCAGCAGCGAACGCCAGGTCCAGAAATAGTCGAGGAAGGAGCTTTCGGGCATGTCCTCCTTGTACATCCGCAGCAGCATCTGCCAGGCAGGCTCGGAATTCAGCAGTGACTCGCGACCGAAAGCTTCCCGATTGGGGGCGAGTGTCTGCAGCAGATGCGCAACATCACTGAGATCGCCCGATGCCTGCATGGACTTCAGCGCCGGTTCCATGTCGCTCAGGTGCTTCTTCAGTCGTTTCACCCTGCCCTTGCCGGAAGGCATCTTCTGCAGGAACACATGGTTGATGCCCCTTACATTGTCCGGCACTTCATAACGCCGCTCTGGCGGTTTCTCGCCGGGCATCAGGCTGACGATGTGAAAGGTCAGATCACTCTGCGCGCCCACCAGGTCATGCACCCAGCTCGACACACCGCCGGCGACATAGGGGTAGGTTCCCTCCAGGACCAGGCAGACATCAACGGGTTCGAAATGATCAACGCGCGCCATTCGGTACCAGAGCCTCCCCTGTCGTCGGCGTCAGTCCTGCATCATCGGGTACATTGTCCGGCGACGTGCCGGTCACATGCCCCGCCGGGGAAACGGCCTGTCGCTCGGCCTCTTCCAGATCCCGCGTCGGATCCACGCCCTGCCAGGCCAGGATCACGTCCCGCAGGCGGTCACTGATTGCGGTGTCGGCCAGCAGGTCATCGCCGAAACCGGCCACGGCATAGCGCAGCCTGTCAAAGTCGCCCAGGCGGAAGACTGCCTCCATGTACCAGGCAAGCTCGCTCGGTCGCAGGATACCCTTGGCGAAACCGGCCTCGAACCATCGCGCAGCCTCCTCCAGACGCCCGGTCCGTACCATCAGCCGACCGACGCCAAGCAGGGCATCGGCCAGTGTCGGTTCCAGACCCAGTGCCGCCCGATAGGATTCCTCCGCCTTGCGCCGGTTTTCCGACTGGCGGTCGCCATCAAGGATTCCGCTGAAGGCGTAATTGTCGAAATGGCGGGCAACTTCAAGCTGGGCCTCATGATCACCTGACGCGGCCTTCGCCGCCTGCTCAAGCTCCATTGCCCGTTCGAGAAATGCGTTCTCGATGCTTGCGGCGGCCGTTGCGGCCTGCACCCGCACCGCCGGATTGGCGTCGGAGAGGGCGGACTGCAGGGCTGGCGCGAACTCCGGCTTGAAGTCACGGGTCAGCAGGGAGATCACGGCCCGCTTCTGCTCGATGGAGCCATACTGGAGGACATCCGTGAAGGACGTCACGTTCTCCTGCTTCGCCGAGTCGGCGAGGCCCCGGGTCAGCATCTCGTAGAGCCTCTCCGACGGTGCATCGAAGTGATCGGGAAACAGGGACGCATACCATTCCTCGAACGGGGTAGCGTTCCTGCGGAAATAGACGTGCAACAGCATTGCCAGCATCGTCCCCAGTGGTCCGAAGACGCCCAGGAATGTTGTGGTCACTGACAGCAGGACCAGATAACGGGAATGCCCCCCATTGGGGCGAATTCGCCACGCGCCGAGCCCCAGCAGGCCAACCACAACGATATGTATCAGCGCCGAGATCCAGGCTGGCCCGAACGACATGTACAGTTGGACCAGAAGACCAGCTTCGGCGAGGGTTGCGAAGATGGCGATCCCGAGGATGGAAAACGTGGCGTGATCCCGGCCACCGACAGTGGCCCTGCGACGCTCCCGCTCCTCCTCGATCCGTTCCAGTTCCGCTGCAAGCGCTGCATCGGAAAGTGCCGCACCACTCATCCCTGGCCTGCCCGAAGGATTGGCGTGCTCGGGCTGCTTCCCGTGTCCTGCTCGATCGGGGTGGAATGGATCGCCTTCGGGGTTGCGGAGATCCTGACCCCTTCCACCTCTGCCAGTTCCAGATAGTGCATCACGGCCTTGGCAATGCTGTCGGCCACCGAAGCGCCATCCCTTTCCGCATTGACGGTTGGCAGGATCAGGGCGAACTCGCGGCCGTTCTGCTTGTATTCGAAAGCCTGCACCATGGGTGACATGTGCTGTTCGACCACGTCCCGCAGCGCCTTGATCACCGCATGGCGGCGGTTCTCGTGCAGTACGTCCAGCCCCTCTGCCTTCAACTGGATCGCGGCGACATCGATCCCCAGATTCTCGCCCAGCGTCTTCATGAAGCGCGAGTGCTGGCGATAAACGGTATCGCTCAACAGGGTCCGGTCGTCATTGAAGTACATGTTGCCCTGCGCCTTGCGGAACCGACGGGCATTGGCGAAGGCCGTACCGACCCATTCGCTCAGGATGCGGAAGTTCTCCAGCGACGAGACATGCAGATCCAGGAAGCCGAGCTTCTCGATCTTCAACATACCGACGACTTCACCGGTATCGACGGATGTCAGGGGCCCCGCGAGGATGCCCTCCCCCGCCAGCAGCCGTTCATCTGCCGTGTTGACCACGGACATGATGTGGCGCCGTCCCACCACTTCCTGAAAGATCGCGGTCGAGGAATCGAATACCCGTGCATAGGTATCATCATCGTCCCAGCCATCATTGGTGACGGCCTCAAGCACGCTGCCATTCAGCAGATAGAGCGAGAACTTCGTCGGCTGCATGACCGCGCGGACAAGATCGGCAATGCCGATCAGCACCTCACCGGGGCCGAGCTTCTCGATGGCCTTTGCCGCCTGGTAGAGCGTGAAGACGGTCTTCAACTGGCCGGCGACGCGAACCTCCAGATGCTCCTTGGTATGCAGCAACTGCTCGTAGGCCGTGGTCAGGACCTGCTCGCGCTCCGACGTCTCGCTCAACTGGTGTGCAAGCTGCTGATTGCGCTGCCGCAACCTTTCCCGCAGCAGGCCCACCATCAGGGCAACGATCAGCCACAGCAGCGGTTCAGCAGCATATTGCCAGGCGATCAGGTAGTCCTCGCTGTTGAAGGATGTGAAATCACCGCCAATGGCATCGCTGATGGCCACGTCCAGGCCATTGTCGATGGCGTCTTCCAGTATCGGTCCGATCAGCCGTGACCCGACAGACAGCAGCGATGAAAGGAAGGCCGCAACCAGCCCCTCGAAGACGCCGTACTGGACGGAAATGAGGATGACCGGAATCCAGTAGGGGTTCGGATTGACCGTCGCAAAACCGTCAATGCCGCCGATCAGATAATCAATGCCGACCAGCAGCAACATGATCAGCGTGATCTCGAGATAGGCGACACCCTGTGCCGATTTCAGGAAGCGGGATTCCTGCTTCACGACCGTGCGTGAGGCTTCTTCCTCACCGAAACCGAGCAATTGTCTGGCCTGTTCGGACTGCATGTTCAGAACCTGACCAGCAGATGACCGCCGAAACGCGTGAAGACCGCATCATCACCACGCCCCGAAACCCGGGAATGACCGGCGCGCAGGCCGAGTTGCGAGTCCTCGGTGATCTCCCAGAACAGTTCGCCGCCGATGCTGGGACCAATTCCGTCGCCGATGCGGTCGACCGACAGGCTGAGGAAGGTGTTGTAACGGAAATCCGAACCGATCGCGTCACCCAGGGAGAGATCCAGCGAATGGAATTCGGTATCGGTCAGGGGCAAGGGATTGAAGGCATTGCCATTCGCGTCGCGCCGCGTCTCGATACCGCCGACGTAGCGGCCACTAAGCGTGTAGCCCACCGTCAGGTCGGCTGCTTCCCAGGGCACGCGGTAACGCAGGGCGCCGCCAAGGTCGAAGGAGGTTGCGGCTGTCTCGATGTTGTCGATGCCGAACCGGTTCAGGCTCGCTTCTGCCTCCGCGAACCAGCGACGGCTGAGCTGATGCTCGTGGCGCAGGCCGATGGCGTCCTGCAGCGCACCATCCACGATCCCCTCGACCAGTTCCCAGTACGAACGATGCAGGGTCAGGCGCAAGGTGGTCCGGGTCTGCGGGGTCCTGTAATCGTATCTCAGCGCTGCGCCGGGGGATCCGGCACCGGCAAGCAGGGTGCCCTCCAGATCGTGGCCCGGCGCCAGTTCGACCGCGCCATAGACCTCACCACGCTGATGCATCTCGCTGACGGCCTCTGTCACACCATTGACCCGCAGCACCTGATCATCATCCAGCCACCGGTTCTCGACCCGGACACCGAACTCCGTGGTCATCGAGGTGATGACCCGACCGCTGCCCACGGTGATCCACTGGGTGTCGCCGCCTTCGACAAACTGGATATCGCTGTCGATGCGAAGCTGTGAACCGTTCTCGCGGTCCAGCGAACGCCTGGCCGAAGCGAGTTCGCGCCGGTTCGGGTCGAGGTTCAGTGCCCTGTCATACAGGCTGACCGCGCGGCGCCATGAGCCGACGCTCTCCTCCAGCGTTGCAAGCTCGACCAGCACGTCGGCATTCTCCGGCGCGGTCTGCTGCAGGTCCTGAAGGTCGGAGCGCGCCGCATCTGTCTTGCCCTGTCGTGCCTTCAGGCGCGCACGCAGCACATCCAGGCGCAGATCCTCCGCTGACCTGCCGTCGATGGCCTCCTCGCCCGAGCCTGTCAGCGTGATCCGCGTGATGGACCCTTCGTGGCCCAAACCGAAATTAACCGGGCGTGTGGCAATAATGAGCATGCTGTCATAGCCGACGGAAACACTGCTGAGCCAGCCGGGCAGTTGCTCGGCGATGCCATCGGCGACGCCACTGTCGATCGGCTCCGCAAACCTGAGCAGCAGTTCGCGCGCACTCGCCTCCGGCTCGATTGTCACCGACTTCGGCCAATGGAACATGATATCCGCGCCGGTCGCGTCGGACGAAGTCTCGACACGCGGTTGCAGGACAAGCTCCGTCACGGTGGTGCTGCCCTGCTCGACGGTGGCACTGGAAACTTCCGGCAGGACACTCGGCCCTTTCAGCCGAAGCTGTCTCAGGGCACGCTCTGCCGCTTCATCCAGTCGCCGCTCCGTCAACGGGTCGCGGTCCGGTGCCGGCGCCGGAACGGCAGGTGCCCGCGCATGTGAACTGTTGCCTGGTGGTACAAGCTGCACGGTTCGGCTGCGATCATTTCCCCGCGCGGCGGCAGATGGTGGCTGCAGGGTCAGTGCCGTCGTCGTGCCTCCGACAGGACCACCATCGAGCCGTGCAGGCTGGGCCGTGATCTCCACGGCCAGCACGTTGCCGTCGATCTGAACGGCAAACTGGGCATCCTCGCGGGTCGTGATGGCGATGGAGCGCGCGCGCTTGTCGACGCCGACAACCCAGTTTGCCAGCCGCTGGCGCAACGCGCCGACAAACGGGCTGTTGAACTCCTGATCGAATTGCAGCAGCAACTGGCGGCTGCTCCGGCTGACTTCAGCATGGAATGGACCGGGCCAGGAGAATTCCAGCCGCGCCATCGGGCCGAGGTCGGCGGACAGCACGCGGACCAGCGGCGCATCGACAGCAGCCGATTGGCCAATACCATTGCTGACAGGCGACAGGATCAGCGCAAGCACAAGCAGGGCGCGGGACAGCACTGTCCTCGCCCTTCCCGTTCCACCGCCAGTCGCCGACATATCAGACACGCAAGTCAAACCTCTGGTTCTTCCGCAAGTTGCAGAATGCACATTAGACCAATTGCACCCCAACGTAATGCAAGTTGATGACCAGCAAGCTAACGTGACTGGTACCGGAAGTGGTTGAAATAAAACAACACCACCCAGCTTTGCAGGCGCAGCGTCCGGGCTTCAGACAGGCCGGGCGCGACGCCTTGCGATGCTGTCGAGCCAATTGCCATAGAATGCCTGACCATCCCGCTGCCAGCGCGCCACCGGTTCGGCGGTGTCATCATCGTTCGGGTAATAGTTCAGCGGCAGGTTGATCGGTGCCCCTGAATTCTTGTCCCGGTCATATTCACGCTTCAGGGTGTCCGCGTCGTACTCGAAGTGATTGAGCATGTAGACGCAACCTTTCACCGGGTCCTCCAGCAGGCAGATTCCAGCCTCGGCGCTTTCCGCCAGGACCACCAGATCGGTGTCGCGGGGCAGATCCTCCCGACGGGTTTCGGAATGTCGTGAAACCGGAACTTCAAAGGGTCTGCTCACGCCCCCAAGCATGGTTCCATTATCCAGTACTGCATGAGAAAACACCCCGAACCTTTTGGCGCTCAACACATGTTTCGGCATTTCATAATAGTGCTTCAGTGCCGCCTGCGCACCCCAGCAGATGCTGAAGACGCCGAGACCGCGCTGTCCGATCCAGTCCAGGATCTGTACCATCTCGGACCAGTAAGGCACCTCTTCAAAGGGGACCTGTTCGACCGGCGCACCGGTGATGATCAATCCGTCAAATTCGAAGTCCCGCACGTCTTCGAAGCTGCGGTAGAACTTCCGAAGATGCTCGACGGGCGTGTTTGCAGATCGGTAATCGGGCTGCCGCACGCGATCCATGTAGGCACTGGTCGCGAACAGCACGACCGCGACATCATGGGTGTCATGGGCAAGCATCCTGATCAGTTGCACTTCGGTCGCGATCTTGTCCGGCATCAGGTTGAGGATGCCGATCCGCAAGGCATCATCCAGCGCTTCATCCGGTGAGGCAACTTCGGCAACGCTCAGCCCTTCGTCACGCAATTGCGACAGACAGGGCAACCCTTCGGGCAGGAAAAGTGTCATTTCGAAACGCTCCCCGCCGGATCAGGCCGCAGCCCGCACACGGCGGTCAATCGCTTCCGCGACCAGGTTGATCACATCGTCATGGTCACGGACCCCGGCGACATCCGCCGCTTCGACCACATATCCATAGCGGTCGGCGATGGCCTGGTAGCGCGGGATGCGATGCTGCCAGAGCTTCGGAAACACCCATTTCACGAAATCATCCGGGTCAATGTCCGCCACCTCCTCGACAGGCGCGGCGGACAGCCCCTGCTCCACCCGGTACTCCGGGATCACCGAGCGCAGGAAATCATCGCGGTAGAACAGTGGTTTCGGATTGCGCATCGCCGCCGCCTGGATCCTGTTGTAGTCTGCCTCGCCCGCGCGGATGTAGAGCAGCAATGTATGCTCGGCCAGTGCATGCAACACCGGATCCTCTTCGTCGCCGGTCGGGTCCACGATCTCGCATATGCTGCCGGAAGCGTCATTGATGAAGTTCGGATAGCCGTAGATGTCCAGCGCCTTGCGCATGAAACGCGCGACATCATGCATGGAACTGATCTCACCCTGCTCATGCAGGTCCTGGCGCTCGCGGAAGTCGGCGTAGCTCAGTCCGCCCTCCTCCATGCCGTCCGGGGTCGGTCGTCCGATCTTGCCCAGAAAGGTCGAGATCGGATCGAGATTCTGTACGGTGATGTTGGAGCAGATATAGATCGAATCCGACAGCAGCAGGTTGCGCAGGAACGGGACCTGCATCGCCTGACGCTTGATGTTGTCCAGAATGTCCTCTTCCAGATACTTGGTCCCGATCCGGTAATCCGCCGAATAGTGAAACCAAAGATCCGTCGGCAGACGTTCAGCCAGCATCGTCTTGCCCACGCCCGACATGCCGAGAAGCGTGATCGACTTGTGCGCCGCGCGACGGAACGCATCGCCGGATTCATAGAACATCAGTGAACTCCAGAAGTCAGATTGAGCGACAGGCTCAGAGCCCCTCGACCGCGATAAAGGAGCCGTCCGCCGCGCCTTCGCGCTCCTTCTTGGCCGCCTGATACTCGGGCGAGTGGTACCAGGTCTTCGCGGCCTCCAGCGATGCGAAGCGCAGCACCACCACGCGATGGGATTCCGCCGGTCCCTCGAACGTCACGGTCTCGCCGCCCCGGGCGACATACTCACCCTGGTACTTTGCGATCGTAGCCGGCGCGAGCGCCTTGTAGTTCTCGTACTTGTCGGGATCGGTGACATTTACCCTGGCGATCACATATGCGCTCATGGACTCGGCTCCCCGGTTGCTGTGAATTGTTCCACACTGATTACTGACCGACAGTTATGGGGGAGGAAGCCATGGAATGGAAGTTCTCGACGATAGAGAAAGTGGGCCGCATCGCGATTGTCCGATTTGACCGCGGCCTGGCGGCCAATCCGCTGTCGTTGGAGGCCATGCAGGAACTGACCGCGATCGCAAAGCACTTCGACGAGGATCTGGAGACCTCCGTCATCGTGCTGACCGGCCGGGCCGACAATTTCTCCATGGGGTTCGACCTGAAGGACCCCGGCTCCTTGGCCATGCGCACCGCCCCGCTGCAGAAGCGGCGGAAACTGCTGCAGACCGGCCCGCGCATGTGCAAGGCCTGGGAGGATCTGGAGCAGATGACGATCTGCGCCATTGAGGGCTGGTGCGTCGGCGGCGGCGTTGCCCTTGCCGTTTCGCTGGATCTGCGTGTGATGGCTGAAGGCTCAACCCTCTACGTGTCGGAGATCGAGCGGGGCATGAACATGAGCTGGAATTCGGTGCCGCGCTTCGTGAACCTGTGCGGACCGGCGAAATCCAAACGTGTGGTTGTCATGGCGGAGAGGGTCGGGGCGGAACGCGCGCTCGACTGGGGCCTGGCGGACGAAGTCACGCCAAAGGGCGGGGCAATGGCCAAGGCGATGGAAATGGCGGAACGCATCGCCTCCCTGCCGCCGGTGCAGGTGCGCATGTGCAAGCGTGACGTGGATGTGGCCGCCAAGGCGCTGAACCACGCGGTCAGCTTCATGGACCTGGACCAATACGCCCTCAGCCAGACATCGAACGACTACCAGGAAGGCGTCGCCTCGTTTCTGGAGAAACGCCCGCCGAACTGGACGGGCAGCTGATCAGATGCGGGCCGGAGGCATCAACCTTCCGGCCCGCACCTGATGCATTGTCAGCCTGCGGCAGCCTGGCCCGGCAACGGCCCGGCTTCCCTTTCGACAAACATCTTCAGGTCATGCTCGTCGGCAACCCTGCTGTCGTTCTCCAGCATCTCCTCGGTATTCACATCGGCGAACTGGATTGCCCCCATCTCCGCGAAGGCGCTCTGGACACGCGGACCCCACAGGCCGATGTCCTTCACGATCGGCACGACACGGCTGAACAGGCGCTGGCGGAACTGCGCCATGTGCTGTGATTCCATCACCGCAGCGGCACATTCCTTGGCCGGCAGGCCAAGCTGCTCCCAGACTTCCATCTGATTGAAGCGGTCGCGCATGTGATAGCAGGCCTCGACGACGAACTCCTCGCGCTCATCCCGCTCTGACTGCGTCAGTTCGGGATAGAAGTCCCGCAGCGACAGTCGGCCAAATGCGACGTGGCGCGCCTCATCCTGCATGACATAGGCGTTGACGGCTGCGGCCAGCGGATTGGTCGAATAGTCCCGGATGCGCTGGAACGCGGCCAGCGCCAGCCCTTCGATCAGAACCTGCATGGTCAGATAGGTCATGTCCCAGCGGCTGTCGGTCAGCCCCTGTTCCAGCAGCGTCTTCAGGCCCGGGGTCATCGGATAGGCCAGTTCCATCTTCTCGTGCAGCAGCCGGTTGTATGCTTCCACATGCCGGGCCTCGTCCATCACCTGTGTCGCGGCGTAGAACTTGGCATCCAGGTGCGGCACCGTCGCCACGATCTTGGCCGTGGCGATCAGGGCACCCTGCTCCCCATGCAGGAACTGGGAGATCTGCGCAGCTTGCTGATGGATGCGGGTCTGGGTCTTTTCCTTGTCCGTCATCCGGTTCCAGATGTCGGTACCGAAGATCGGCACGATCCGGTCATCGATCTCCATCGGGTTCTCGGGATCCAGGTCAATCGACCAGTCGATGCGCTCCGCTGCGTCCCACTGCTGCTTCTTGCCCTTGTCGTAGAGCTGCAACAGTTTCTCGCGCTCGTCATCATATTCCCAGACAAATGCGATTTCGGTCTTGCCGTCGAAGTTCCAGCCTGTGCTCTCCACCGGCAGGACATAGCGGTCGATAGTGGTCATCAGCGTGCTCCCTTGTTCTCGTTTTGCAAACATGAACATGAATTCATGTTCATTTGTCAAGTGTATCCTGCTGGACGAACCGGGAGCGAGGGCGGAGAATGCGGTGCGTCGATACCAATGAACCCGGTGGAGGACCATGAGCATCACTGAACCGGACAGGCACGATGACCGTGTCATGCCTGTGCGCCAGCAACGGTCCATGCAGCGTCAGCAGGCGATTCTTCGTGCCGGACGAAATCTGCTGCAGGAAATTCCTTACGATACCCTGCGCATGGAACAGATCGCGCGCGAAGCAAGCTGTTCGATCGGCACGCTGTACCAACGCTTCAAGGACAAGGACGCCCTGCTTGACGTCATCATGGAAGAAGTCGTCGCCGAACTGGATGACCTGGTGACTGAGGAGCTGTCGCCCTCACGCCTGAAGGGCCTGTCCCCGCAGGTCGGCATCTGGCACGTCGTCTCGGTAGCGCACGGCTTTCTGCTGGCCAATCAGGGCCTGCTCCGCGCAATCATTGCCCGTCAGCTGCGCCAGCCTGACGCGATATCGCCATTGCAGCGGGCCGGCGCCCGCGTGGTGAGCGTAAGCCATGAGGCATTGTGTGCCTGCAACCCGGAATTTGGCGATGCCGTAACGCCAAGGAGCTATCAGTTTGCAATGCAGATGGTGATCGGCACTCTGAACAACGCGATCATCAACCGACCCGGTCCTTATCAGATCGAAGATGCCGCGATCATCGACCAGTTGACATTGGCCGTATGCCGTATGACCGGGCTGCCGCTGTCCCGCCCTTGAGGCTTCGCCCCCGCTGGCACATTGTCCACTGCTTCCGGTGTGCATCACAGGCCGGCAGCGACACCATCCGGCGAACACCGGACAGATCTAGCGGTCGTTGACCGGCGGCGCGAAGACTTCCGGCCGCTGACTTGGATCGACCGGTTCCAGGAACATGCGGCGCAGGATGCCTGGCGCCAGGGCCGAGAGCGGATTCACGGTGATGGTCGGTTTTGCCGCCGGGCCTTCGATCAGATAGGTCACGCCGAAAATGCCGTCATCACCGCCAAGAATGGTCCCGATCAGCGGGATCGCACCCAATACCCTGGTCAGCGAATAGGCCGGAATGACGTTGCCGACCAGACGAATTTCCTCCAGGTCCCTGTCAATGTAGCCGTCAGCCGTGATTCCCAGGGCAGGTCCGGTGGCGCGCGCACCCTTGAAATTCATCCGCGTCCCGTCGTAACCGAACGGAATATCGGCACGGACAAATCCCAATCCCTCGCCTGACATGGCCTGGCCTATCCCGGTCAGGGAAGCGAGGGAAAGCAGCCGCGCCCCGGTCGGCGTCTCCGTCAGACGGAAGTTGTCGATGCCAAGCAGTCCGGTGGCCTGCCCGTCGGGTGCAATGCTGGCCGTGATCATCAGCTTGCCCCCCTGCAAGGCATCGGTGAGGTCCAGCACGGAAAGCATCGCGCCCGCATCACCGCTTTCGACCAGCAGGTCCCTGGTGCCGACACCGACTGCGGTGCCCGGTTGCTGCGGCTTTACGGAAATGGACAGTGGTTCGGTTCCTGCGACCAGTCCTGTGGTCTCAAGCCGAGCCAGTTGGCCGTCAATCAGGGTCAGTTGGCCACTTGCGTTGGCGACGGTGACTGCCGGGTCAAGTCGCAGCTGGCCGAATGTGAAAGCGGCTTCCAGGTTCAGATGAGAGGGTTCGTCAGAAGTCGACTCCCGCAAGATGGCGACCAATGGCTCCGCATTCAGAGATTCAGCCGCCACATCAAGACCCCAGCGCTCTCCATCAAGGCGCCGCAGTTGGCCGGACAGTCGGTCCTGCCCCAACTGCAGCAGTTCGACCTCCATGTTTTCCAGCCCGTTCGCCACGGTCCCGGATAGCGCCCCCCGGAATATCAGATCCGGCGCAACGATCTCCAGCCCATCGAGGCGCAGGACGTTCGAAGGTGTTCGTAACACCTGAAAACCCGCGCGGGCAGCGGTGCCCGGTACTTTCAGCCAGAACCCGCCCGGCGGTTCAAGGCCGGTTGGCGTCAGATCCAGATCCACGGTCGCGGCAACGACACCATCGTCCTTGACATGGATATCCGACCGCACCCCGACCGCACCCGTTATCCAGTCGGGGACATCAACGCCCAGGCGCGCGAGCGACTCCGGATCCACCCGCCCGCCAACACTGAAATGCTGGCCGAAGCCGTCATCGGGCCGGAATTCCTGAATCCAGCGCAACGCCATAGGCACATTGTTCAGTTCGCCGGCTCCCTCCACCGCCAGGCGTTCCGCATCGACGCGCAGCGCCAGCGCCTCAGCCGTGAAGCTCATGCCGCCATAAAGTCCCTGTGCCGTGACATTCCTGACATGAGACGCGGCAGCGATATCGATTTCGTCCAGTCTGGTATCTGACGCAACAGGCAGCGACAGTCGCACCCGCGTCGCAGCATCACCACTCATGCCTGAAACATCGGGGGGGCCGCCCACGGAACGCGCGAGAGCGCCACGGACAGAGGCCGCAACGGATGCGGCGATTGTCCCCTCCCCCACGAACTCGGTCGTCAGCAGTGGGCGGGCCTTCCCGAAGTCGTCAATCTTCAGGACTCCATCCGACAACGTCAGTCCCGCACTCCGACCCTGATCCATCGACACGTTCAGCGTCCGGCCGGTGACCGCCACGGTGCCCTGCCCGCCCGTGATGTCGTCGTAAGGTTCGTAAAGGCGGACGCGCGCGTCATGAAACGAGAGCCTCACGTCCAGCGACGCCTCGGGCGGCACTTTCAGTGACCAGAACTCCGGTCGCATGTCCAGACGCGCACGGACCTGATCGGCCCGCCCGTCGAGCAGATGGGCCTCGATCCAGTTCCGGACACCCGCAGCACGATCCACAGGCCAATAGGCCGGTATCAGTACAACCGGCAGGTCATCGCCCTCGATCACGATATCAAGGTCGGGACCGGCGTCCGTTATTTCGACCCGCCCGCTGGCCCTCGCCTGCACGACACCCGAGTCATAATCGAGCCTGTCTACCGAGAGAACCGACGAGGCCGGATCGAAGGTCCCTTTCAGCTCGGCGCTGACTATTGGCACCGGTGCCGCGAGAATACCGGGCAAGGCGATCTGGCCACGCCTTGCACTCAGCTCAAGCCGGACCTTCTCGGCAGTGCCCTGCGCGTCCAACTGCACCGAAATTCGGCCCGATACCGGAAACTGAAAGCCAAGCAATTGATCGGGACCGGACAATGCCATGGTCATTTCCGGGATCAGGAAGGGCTCGAAATCGATATTCGCGAGTGTGAAACCGGTCTCCCGGTTGATGACCAGGCCAACGTCGAGCGGCAGCTTCAGCTGCTCCGCATCCAGGACCATCTCCCCCTCGACCAGCACCGAACGGGAAGCCGCACTGACGGCAATCTGATCGACCGAGAGCAGGAAAAACCGACCGCGCGCAACATCGTTCATGACGATCTGGCTGTCGCGGATAACGATACGACTGAGCCGGGACAATGGCCCGTCATCGTCGTCACCGGATGCAAACAGTTCGTCCAGCAATTCGTTCAGCGGACGCAGCGTGCTGTCGGCTGAACCGACATCATCGTCCGAACCCGCCAGTCCGAGTTCAAGGCCACCATCAGGATTGCGACGGATATCCAGGTTCAGGCCCTTCAGCTTGACAGTTCGAAGTCTGACCTGCCCCTCCAGCAGTGACGCGCCATCGAATGACAGCGCCGCCTCCGGCACACTTGCCACCTGGGTGCCATCAGCCGATGCAAGGCTGGCATCCAGAACCTCCAGATCCAGCGCACCGGACTCTCCGTCCCAGACGACCTGCACGCTGGTGAAACTCAGGGTTTTCCCGTTGGGCAGGTCGCCAATGCGCTCCTGCAACCAGGGGGTCATGAAACCCAGCGCGACAGGCCCTTCGGACAGCCGCCAGGCAGCGAGGATTCCCGCCGTTGTGCTGACTGCAAAAATTGCCCCGACAAACGCCATGAGCAACATGCCCAGTCGGCCTGCGAGACTGCGTTTCCTGTTGCCCCGTTTGCGCGCACGCCCACCTTGACCGGACCGCGCGTGGCGCTCAGGGTTGGTGGGACGGTCGTGTGGACCCGTTTGTTCCAGCTCAGGAATCTGACTTGACCTCTTTTGCCGACAGCATCATCGAAAAGCCACTGGTGGACAATGCCGACGCCGTCGCACGATCACGCGAGAAGTGGCTGTCTGCCGACACCCCTGATCGCGGCATCACGACAACGGATCGCCAGAACGTCGTCGGGCACCCGCATATGGGTGAACTGCTGAATGGCATCTTTGGCAACAGCCCCTATCTGACCGCCCTGGTTCATCGCGAGGCAGACCTGCCGGTATCCCTGCTGCAGGCACCGGTCGAGGCCCTGATCGAAACAGAGATGCAGCAGCTTGAGAGCTGCTGGTCGGGCCCGTCCTCATTCCGTCAGATGGCGGGAAGCCTGCGCCGGATCAAGCGCCGGATCGCATTGTTGATTGCGATGGCCGATACAGGCGGCGTCTGGACGGTCGAACAGGTGACACAGGCGCTCAGCGATTTCGCGGATGGTGCGGTGCGCAGCGCACTCAGGTTCCTGCTGGCGCAGGCCGAGACCGATGGTCACATGACGCTGGCCAATGCCGCCGACCCTGCGGAAGGCTCGGGCCTTTTCGTGTTGGCGATGGGCAAGATGGGTGCTGGCGAGCTCAACTACTCCAGCGATATCGACCTGATTGTCCTGTTCGACGAACCCGCTGCGCTGGCGCGTTCCATCGACGCCCCCCGGGAATTCTTTCCGCGCATGATCCGGAAACTGGTCCAGTTGATGCAGGAACGGACGCCGGACGGGTACGTCTTCCGCACAGACCTGCGATTGCGGCCTGATCCGGCATCATCGCCGGTTGCACTCTCGTCGGAGGCGGCGCTGCTCTACTACGAGAACCTCGCACAGAACTGGGAACGGGCCGCAATGATCAAGGCCCGCGTCGCCGCCGGAGATCTGGTTGCGGGCGAGAGTTTCATGGAAGAGATCGACGCCTTCATCTGGCGCCGCAATCTCGACTATGCCGCCATCGCCGACATCCAGTCCATCAAGCGCCAGATCCACGCGCACAAGGGGCACGACCGGATCACCGTCGCCGGTCATGACATCAAGGTCGGGCGCGGTGGCATCCGCGAGATAGAGTTCTTCGCCCAGACACAGCAGTTGATCTTCGGCGGACGCGATCCCAGCCTGCGCAACCGCCGCACGATCGAAGCCCTGAATCTGCTGGTGGCTGCAGAACGTCTGGCGCCCGATGTGGCCGAGGACATGACGCAGGCCTACCGCTTCCTGCGCAGGATCGAGCATCGCTTGCAGATGCTGGATGACAGTCAGACACAGGTGTTGCCGAAGACCGATGAGGGACTTCGGCGACTGGCCTGCTTCTCGGGGTTTCCTGACGAGAACGCGTTTGCAGAGGCACTGACCACGCGATTGACACTTGTCCACAATCACTATGCCGACCTGTTCGCGGAGGCACCGAGCCTCGCCGCAGACCGCGGCAACCTTGTCTTCACCGGCACCGACCCGGATCCGGGCACGGTGGAAACCCTGAAACAGATGGGATTCCAGTCACCAGAAGGCATCATCGAGACAATCAAGGGCTGGCATGCAGGCCGATACCGGGCCACCCGGACCTCGCGGGCCCGCCAGTTGATGAACGATCTGGTACCGGCACTGCTGAAGGCGGTAGCCGCCACGGCCAATCCCGATGCGGCATTGCGGCGGTTCGACAGTTTCCTGAAACAATTGCCGGCCGGCATCCAGTTCATGTCGCTGCTTCACGCAAATCCCGGCCTGCTGCGCCTGCTGGCGCGGATCATGGGAACCGCGCCGGGGCTGGCTGAAACATTGAGCCGCAAGGTCCACCTGCTCGACTGTCTGCTTGAACCCGGTGACGACGACCTGCTTGATCCGCAGGCGGCGCTGGAGCGGATTGCCATCGAACAGTCCCATGCCGAGGATCATGAGGGCGAACTGGACGCTGTCCGGCGTTTCGCGAATGAGCGCAAGTTCCGGATCGGGGTCGATCTGCTGGAGGGGCGGATTGGCGCTCATGCGGCGGGGGAGGCACTCAGCCTGACGGCAGACACGGTCCTGCAGGACCTGTTGCCCCGTGTCATCCGTCAGGTTGCCGTACGCCATGGCACCGTCGAACCGGCAGGCATGGCAGTCATCGCCATGGGCAAGCTGGGCGGCCAGGAACTGGCGTTCGGGTCCGACCTTGATCTGGTGTTCGTCTACGACGACGGACAGGACGTGCACAGTTCTGATGGAGATGCCCCCTTGTCCATCGGCCCCTGGTTCACCCGCGTCAGCCAGCGCTACATCACCGCGATCTCCAGCCTGACGTCAGAGGGTATGCTCTACGAAGTGGACATGCGGCTGCGCCCGTCCGGCAACTCGGGGGCCGTTGCCGTGCCCTTGTCCGCCTATGCCAGCTACATGCGGCAGGACGCATGGATATGGGAACTGATGGCCGCGACGCGGGCCCGGGTGATCACCGGTCCTGAATCGCTGACATATGAACTGAAACATGTCCTGCACGAGGTCGTGACGCGCGAACAGGATGTGGAAGAGTTGCGCAACCGGGTCCGGGACATGCGGGCAAAGATCATGGCGCATCATGGCACCGCCGATATCTGGGCCGTGAAGCATGTGCGTGGCGGGCTCGTGGATCTGGAGTTCATGGTGCAATACCTGATCCTGGCCAATGCCCACAGACACCCCGGGATCGTCAGCGGAAATGTCGCGACTGCGCTGAAACGGCTGGGTGAGCATGACCTGCTGCAAGGAAGCGATACCGCCGCGCTGATCCAGGCACATGCCGATCTGCAGGGCACGCAGTCGCTGCTGCGTTTGTGTTTCAGTGGCAAATTCACCGAAGATGCCGCCTCACCCGACTTCCGCACCCTGCTTGCCCGCCTCACCGGGGCCGGGTCATTCGACGGCGTGCGTGAAAGGCTGGTTGAAACCCAGAGACTGATCGGTGACGTATATGAACGGATTGTCGGTCGGGACTGAGCCCTGCCGATTTGCACTCAGGCACCGGCGACGGCTGTTTCGCCGCTGCAATGACGGAAGGATCAGGGAAATGACAGACAGGGTTGAATCAGGCGATGCAGCGCCGGACTTCAACATGCCGACCGACAGCGGCGGCGCGACCAGCCTCGGCGCGCTCGGCGGCAAGGCCGTGGTGCTCTACTTCTATCCGCGTGACGACACACCAGGCTGCACCAAGGAAGCAATTGCCTTCACCGGCCTGATCGGGGATTTCCGCGCAGCGGGTGCCGAGGTCATCGGCGTCTCGAAGGACACCGTCGCAAAGCATGACAAGTTCAAGGCCAAGTACGAGCTTGATGTGGTGCTGGCGGCTGACGAGGACGGATCGGTCTGCGAGGCCTACGGCGTCTGGGTCGAGAA
>JARGNO010000008.1:0-57096 GCA_029213165.1 Minwuia sp. | reverse complement strand
ACGGCAAGAAGTCGATGGGAATCGAACGTTCGACCTTCCTGATCGGGCGGGACGGCAAGATTGCCAGGACCTGGCGCAAGGTGAAGGTGCCTGGGCACGCAGAGGAAGTGCTGGAGGCCGTGAAGGCTCTTTGACCCGCATCGTGCCAGAAGAATCCCTGACGGCGGCCGCGTCGTCGGTCCTTTCCATTGCCAATGCGGTGGAGAAGGCCGAGGCGACGCGCCGTCTGCAGGCAGACTGGGTGGCTGGCCGCTACAGATTGCGTGGGGAACCGGCGGCACCGGTGCGCCCGGCGCGGCCGCCCCGCCCGGAATTGCTGCCGCCCCGCGAGATGCCGCGGCGGCGCAAGGGCGGAACCCGCGCAACGCGTGTCGCGCTGATCCATGCCATCGCCCATATCGAACTCAATGCAATCGATCTGGCCGTCGATCTGGTGGCGCGGTTCGCCTCGCCAACCCTTCCGCAACAGTTCTTCGATGACTGGCTGCGGGTCGCGGATGACGAGGCCCGGCACTTCCTGATGCTGCGCCGGCGACTGCGGGACCTGGACGCAGACTACGGGGACCTGCCGGCGCATGACGGGCTTTGGGAAGCGGCGATGGAAACGGCCCACGATCTGACCGCCCGGCTGGCAGTGGCCCATATGGTGCTGGAGGCGCGCGGACTTGATGTGACACCTGCCATGATCGAACGGATGCGACGGTTGGGTGACGAGGCAACCGCAGAGGTCCTCTCGGTCATCTACCGTGACGAGATCACGCATGTTGCCACGGCGACACGCTGGTTCGGCCAGTTGACCGGACTGGGCGGGGCAGAACTGGAAAGTCACTGGCATGACCTTGTGCGCGCCGGTTTCCGCGGAAAGCTGAAGCGTCCGTTCAATGAGCCCGCAAGACGTGAAGCCGGAATGGAACCGGGGATGTATGAACCCCTGGCAGACCCCCTGCCCGGCATTGATGCATGATCGACACTGTCAATAAATTTTTGTCGTTGAACTGATCGGCTGATTTGCGTTTTATCGACCGCGTTCCGGCGTCAGGGTGGCATGGCCGGATAAACATGATTGATCATCGGACCGTTGCAGACCGGAACCGATGGCGAACTTTGCAGGAGGTTGGCGCGTTGGCGCAGTTGTGGGACCGCGTTCAGCGCATTTTGCCTGAACGCAACGTCATTGTGAGGGTGGACGCGCGGGTCCGTTACCTCACCATCGGAACCGGATTTCAGGTCAGTGTACTCGTTGCGCTTGCGACGCTTGTCGGCTGGATGTCGTACGCGACATTCGATCGGGAGCGGCGGGCGGATGTCATTGCGATCCAGCAATCGACCATTCTCGATCTGGAGCGGCAGCGTATGCGGCTGAACGGCATGCTGGCCGCGACGCAGGCACATTACTCCAACGCGACAACAGAAATTGAACGCCAGTACAGCGAGTTGCGGCGACTTCTTGCGACACGAAGTGAGCTTGAGGGTGAGTTGACACAGGCTCAGATCCGCCTTGCGACCGTCGAGAACGACTACCGTCGCACCCGCTCGGCAACTGCTGACCTTGATCATGAGGTCGCGAGTCTCAACCGCCAGCTGAAGGAGCGCCTTGCGTCGACCCAGCTTGTCGAGCAGCGCCTGGTCGAGATGTCTGCCGCGTTGGCCGGTGCATCCAACGGCCAACGGGCCCTGGCAGGTGTCCGGCGCGAGCAGGCGCAGCAGATCAGCGCCATGCAGGCGGCACTCAACGAGACGACCGAAGGCATGCTGGCCCTGCGTCAGCAGTTGAAGGATCGTGGTCGTCAGCTTTCCTCCACTGCCGATGCACGGGATCTGGCCATGTCGGAGGCCAGCAGGCTTGCCATTCAGCTTGGCGTCCTGCGCAACGATCTGGGCGAGACCCGTCGCAGCAATGCCGATCTGCGTCGGCGACTGGCTGCGACCGCAGACGCCCTGACAGACACGCATCAGGGTCAGGTACTTGCCGAGCAACGTGGTTCCGCGCTGGCCGGACTGGTCGACAATCTTGAATCGCGGCTGGACGATGTGCGGCAGAACCAGCTTGTGCTGCTGCGCGGTGTGGGTGAGCGGGCACGGCGCAACATCGGCACCCTGACCCGGACGCTGCAGCAAACCGGCCTGCCGCTGGACAGGCTGCTCGCCGCCGCGCGGGAGGACACCGCCGGACAGGGCGGGCCACAGATCGATCTCGCGATCGACGCACCGGAGGACAGCTTCGAGCATGTGGTCGGCACGCTGGAACAGGACCTCGCACGCTGGGAAACGATGCAGGTGCTGCTGGAGCGTGTGCCCCTCGCCCGTCCGACAGTGGTTGGCTACATCTCGTCGAAGTTCGGCAAGCGGAAGGACCCCATCAACGGTCGCCGCTCCGTCCACAAGGGCATCGACATTGCCGCGCCGCCCAGGACCCCGATCCATGCCACGGCACCGGGTATCGTGACCTTCGCGAACTGGAACGGTGCCTATGGCCGGATGGTCGAGGTCGATCACGGTGCCGGATTCATCACGCGTTACGGACACTTGCGCTCCATCGACGTCAAGGTGGGTGACCGGGTCGCTTTCCACGATCAGGTTGGTAGAATGGGGTCCAGCGGTCGCAGTACCGGCAGCCACGTACACTACGAGATCGAGTTCCAGGGGGAACTTGTCGATCCGGAGCAATTCCTGAAGGCGGGACGCAATGTTTTCAAAGTCGAAGACGCCAAGGGCTGAGGCTGGTCGCAAGACCGAGCCCTCGCCGCCCTCCATCATCAGTCGCGGCCTGGAGATCACGGGTGACATGACCACCGATGGGGAGGTGCATGTCGATGGGCGGGTTGTCGGCGACATCAAGTGCGGCAAGCTGATTGTCGGAACCGGCGCTTCGGTCGAGGGTGAAGTCCGGGCCAGTCATGTCGACATTCGGGGCCAGGTCAGTGGACGCATTCACGGTGAGGTGGTCACCCTGGCCAGGACGGCGCGGGTTGTCGGCGATATCTGGCACACCTCCCTCGCCATGGAGGCGGGCGCACACCTGGAGGGCCAGGTGCGGAAGTCGGACGGCAAGGGCATGATGGATGAACCGCTGAAGGCCATCCTGCGGTCCAAGCCGGATCAGGAACCTGTTCCGACGGTGAAGCCTGTCAGCATTGACGGTGACCGGGTCGCCAGCGCCTCCTGATGACCGCAAGCAACAGCACCTGAAACCATGAACCAGAGTCCAGAAATCATCACAACCGTGCGCGCGTTGCGGGAACGGGTCAGCGGGTGGCGGCAGTCAGGCGAGAGCGTCGGCATGGTGCCCACCATGGGCTTCCTGCACGACGGACACATGTCCCTGGTCCGCAATTCCAGGGCACAGAACGACCGGACCGTGGTCTCCATCTTCGTCAATCCGAAGCAGTTCGATCGGGCATCGGACCTGGAGGCCTATCCCCGCGACATGGACCGCGATGCGGCCATGCTGGCCAAGGCCGGCGTTGATGCGATCTGGTCGCCCTTGCCGGAGGAGATGTACCCATCCGGCTTCGCCACCAGTGTCGAGGTCGCCGGTCTGACGGACTGCCTCTGCGGCGCCACCAGGGCAGGACATTTCGGCGGGGTCGCGGTGGTCGTCACGAAATTGCTGCTGCAGTGCCTGCCGGACCGGGCCTATTTCGGACGCAAGGACTATCAGCAGCTCATGGTGGTTCGCCGCATGGTGGCGGACCTGAACATTCCCGTCGATATCCGGGGTATCGACACGGTGCGGGAGGCTGACGGCCTCGCCATGTCATCGCGAAACTGGCATCTGACGGAATCCGAGCGCGCGGTTGCACCGCAACTCTTCGGCATCCTGACTGATATTGCGGAGACCGCAGGGCGCGGTGAGGATGTGCGCAGCACCATCGACAGGGGCCTGAAGCGCCTGGAAAAATCCGGGTTTGGCCAGGTGGACTACCTGGAGGTGCGCGATGCGCAGACGCTGGAACTCAGCCACCGGCCCAAGCGCCCTGCCCGTGCCTTCGCGGCTGTCTACCTGGGCAAGGCCCGCCTGATCGACAATGTCCCCATCGATACGCCCGACTGACCGGCACCCGGACGCGGTTCAGCGATAGACCAGGGAACCGTCTTCCAGATCGGCCACCGGCAGGATGTCCTTCTCGGCAAAATAGTCATGCTCGAACTGCCACGGCTCATGGTCGCCCTGTTTCGGCATCCGGTCCAGACTGCGGCTTACATAGCCGGGATTGAAGTTCTCCGGGTCGATGAAGGGGCCGAGCTTCATGCCCTGATCCTGTTCCCGCAGTTCCGGGGTCACGGAATTCACACCCTTCCGTGCCATGTGATTCAGCAACCGCGTGACAAAGGCGGAGATCAGGTCGGCACGCAGTGTCCAGCTTGCCCTGAAGTAGCCAAAGACCCAGGCCATGTTGGGAAAGTCCGAATACATGAAGCCGCGCCAGGTGATCCGGTCGGCGAAATTCATCGGCTTGCCGTCGATGGTGAAGGCGATATCACCCAGGATCGCCATGTTGAAGCCCGTCGCGGTGACGATGATATCGGCCTCCAGCTCGTCACCGGACTTCAGCCTGATACCACTCCCGGTGAATGTCTCGATCTGGTCGGTCACCACTGATGCCTTGCCGGTCTTCAGTTTCTGATAGAGATCGCCGTCCGGGATCAGGGCGAGGCGCTGCTGCCAGGGGCGGTAGGACGGGGTGAAATGCTTGTCGATATCGAAGCCGTCGCCCAGGTATTCCTTCGCCATGGTCAGCAACTGCTGCTTCACCGCATCCGGGGTATGGACTGCGGCGGCGGTGATCATCTGCTGTTCCTTCAGGATGTTGCGGCGCACGATCTCATGCGTCCACTCCTCCGGAATGTCCAGGCTGCGCAACTGCTCCGCCAGTTCGTTGACGTTGGGGCGGGCGGCGAAATAGGTCGGTGACCGCTGCAGCATCGTGATGTGCGCGCAATCGTCAGCCATGGCCGGGATCAGCGTCGCGGCGGTGGCTCCGGAGCCGATCACGACGACCTTCTTGCCCTTGTAGTCCAGATCTTCGGGCCAGCGCTGCGGATGCACGATCTGTCCCTTGAAGTCGGCCATGCCTGGGAAATCCGGCGTGTAACCTTCCTGATGCTTGTAGTAGCCCTGACACATCCAGAGGAAATTGCAGGTCATCTGCACGGTCTCGCCCGTGTCGCGCTGCAGGATCTCCAGGGTCCAGGTTTGTGTTTCACTGGACCATGTCGCGGACCTGACCTGACGCTGGTAGCGGATGTGGCGGCGTATATCCTGCTCGTCCAGCACCTCGTTCAGGTAGTTCAGGATCTTGTCGGCCCGTGCGATGGGCTTGCCGTGCCAAGGCTTCCAGCCATAGCCGAAAGTGAACAGGTCACTGTCGGAACGGATACCGGGATAGGTATGGGTCAGCCAGGTGCCGCCAAAGCTCTCCTGATTCTCCAGCAGGGCAAAGCTGCGTTCCGGGCAATGTTGCTGCAGGTGATAGGCGGCATCGATCCCGGAGATGCCGGCGCCGACGATCAGCACATCGAAATGCGTCGCTGCCTGATCCGTTTCCTGCTGAACCGCAACATTGACGTTCATGCCCATGGTCCTCCCCAAGCTGGCCGCAACAGACCGACGTTAACTGACCGCCGGTCTGTTGCGTATTACATATTGCCTCAGCGCCCGTCTTGTCGACCTGCTTCGACCGCATATTCGCTCACCGGAGCGGCTTTTTCGATCAGCCCCTGCTCCACCAGGAATGCCGCGAAACGGGCATAACGTCCCTGATCCAGCGCAGCCGGACGCAATGCGAAGCGGGGCAGCGTGTCGCGCCATGCCCGACGGTTGAGTTCATCGTCCAGATCCGGGTTGGCGGCCAGGAACATTTCCCACGCACCCTTCGGATCATTGACCATGTACTGCACGGCTTCCTCGATCGCCGCCAGGAAAAGCACATGACGGGGGTCATCGACCGTGTCCCTGTGCGAGACAATGATCAGTTCATCGTATGCGGGCACGCCCTCCGCCTCCACAAAGAATGCCCGGCCCGGCTTGCCGACAATGTCCATCTGGTTCAGCTCGAAATTGCGGAACGCGCCGATCACTGCATCGACCTGCCCAGCATAGAGCGCGGGCGAGAGCGAGAAATTGACATTGATCAATTCCACATCCGAAAGCGAAAGCCCGTGCGGCGCAAGCATCGCGCCCAGGATCGCGTCCTCGAACCCGCCAACAGAGAAGCCGATACGCTTGCCCTTCAGGTCCGCCAGCGACCTGATCGGCCCGTCGGCCAGGACCACCAGACTGTTGAGCGGTGTCGCCACCAACGTGCCGATGCGCCGGAGCGGCAGGCCCTGCGCCACCTGGATATGCAGCTGCGGCTGGTAGGAGATGGCCAGTTCCGCCTGTTTGGCCGCCACCAGTTTCGGCGGATCGTTCGGGTCGGCGGGGGCGATGAAGGTCACCTCCAGATCGCGCCGTTCGAAAGCGCCGATCTGTTGCGCGACATACAGGGGGCCGTGGTCGGGATTGACGAACCAGTCCAGCAGGACGGTCAGCCTGTCAGCCGCCCGGACGGGCAATGCGGTTGCGGTCAGCAGCAGGGCCGACAGCATCAGCGGCAAGATCCTTTTCATGAGATATTCACTCCAATGTTCTGAAAAATGGGGATATTTTCTCATCGGGCAAAGCTGTCCGGTTGCCAGGGCAATGCCCGCCTGAGCAGGGCATCAACGCTGAGCCAGAGCAGCACGGAAAACAGCGCCAGGACGAAGAGCGCAGCGAACAGCAGGTCGATCTGCATCCGGCCATTGGCATGCAGCATCAGATAGCCGAGCCCGGCACTGGACCCGACCCATTCACCCACCACCGCGCCGATGGGGGCAACACCGGTTGCCACACGCAGCCCCGATGCCAACGCTGGCAGGGCCGCCGGAATCCGGACATGCAGCATCAGCGCGACGGTCCGTCCGAAGGGCGACAGGGTTGCCGACATGATGCTGGCCAGGTCGAGCATCCCCGGCTCCGTCCGTCGCAGGCCGTCGAGGAATGCCGTGGTCACGGGGAAGAAGATGATCAGGACCGCCATCGCGACCTTTGACCAGAGGCCGTAACCGAGCCAGAGCACCAGCAATGGTGCCAGCGCGAAGACCGGCACGGCCTGACTGATGACCAGCAACGGCAAGCCAATGCGACGTGCGGCCGGAATGGCATGGATCAGGATGGCTGCGGTCACACCCAGCAGGGTGCCGATCAGCAGTCCCAGCACGATCTCCTGCGCCGTGGTGCCCAGGTGACGCAGGATCAGCTCATGGCGTGCGAACAGGGTCTCGAAGACGGCAATCGGGCCGGGCAGCAGGAATGGCTCGATCCCGCTGACCCAGACATAGCCCTGCCAGAGACCCAGCAACACGCAGGTGGTGACGGTCGCGGTCAGAAAACGGCTCATGCCATTTCCCCAAGCGCGTCCATCAGCTGTCGCCAGTGATCACGGGCGGTATCGGTGTCGATGGCGCGCGGCGTGCCCCCGTCCGGTTTCAGGGTCAGGCTGATCGTCGCCGGATCGCCTGTCATGACCGTGATCGCGTGACTGATGCGGATCGCCTCCCACGGGTCATGGGTCACCATCAGCACCGTGTGACCGGCCAGCATCTCGGCGGCCAGGTCCTGCAAGCGGAGCCGGGTAAGCGCATCCACGGCGGAGAAGGGTTCATCCATCAGGACCAGCGGGCAATCCTCCATCAGCGTGCGGGCCAGTGCCACACGCTGGCGCATCCCACCGGACAGGGTTGCCGGTCGCGAAGCGGCTGCCTCCGCCAACCCCACGCGGGCGAGCATGGCGAGACCCCGGTCGCGGTCCGCCCGCTCACCGCGCAGCCGTGAACCGAGCAGGACATTGTCCAGCGCACTCAGCCAGGGCAGCAACCCGTCCCCCTGCCCCATCAGCGCCGCGCGGCCCGTCAGCGGCAGGCCATCGGTTGCCCTTACCGTGCCGGGTCCGTCGATCAGTCCGGCCACCCGCCGCAGCAGGGTGGACTTGCCGATCCCGCTCGGTCCCAGCAAACAGGTCGTACTGCCCGACGGCACATCCAGCGACAGGTCGCGCAGGATCGTCCGCGCGCCATAGGCGACGGAAAGACCGCGCAGTTCGAGGCCAAAGCCCGCGTCGGCAGTTGTTTCAGGTGATGTGCCCGGCAGAACGCCCATGGGCCACGATCCCTCCCTACGCCGGTACCAACCGGATCAGGTTCAAGGGGTCGTGCGTCATGCACCTCTCAGCCACACTTGCGGCTCCCCCGGTTCGACGCACTATATAGGCAGAAGTCATCCTGTCGAGTGGAGCGATACGGCGTGCGGGCAGACACGGTCTTCATCGGCAGCGAAATCTACCGGACCTCCCGCTACGGGCGGCGGCATCCGCTGGCCATCCCCCGTGTCTCCACCGTGATGGACCTCTGTCGCGCTCTCGGCTGGCTGGATGAAAGTTGTTACCTCGAAAGCCCGCTGGCGACGGTGGACGAGCTCTGCCGGTTCCATGATCCTGCCTATGTTGCGGCGGTAATGCAGGCCGAGCGGACGCAGAAGGCCACGCCGGAACTGATCGCGAAGCACAACATCGGCAAACTGGAGAACCCCGTCTACGGCGAGATCTTCCGCCGTCCGGCAACCGCTGTCGGTGCCAGCCTGCTCGCTGCCGACCTGATCGCCAGCGACAGGGCAAGACGGGTCTATACACCCGCAGGTGGCACCCATCACGGGCGCCCCGACCGCGCCTCCGGTTTCTGTTACTTCAACGATCCGGTACTGGCGATCCTGCGGCTGCAGGACCATGGCGTCAGCCGCATAGCCTATGTGGACGTCGATGCGCACCATTGCGACGGGGTGGAGGATGCGACCCACGATGACCCGTCGGTCCTGACGCTCTCCATCCACGAACACGGGCGTTGGCCACATCGGGCGGACACACCGCATCGCCACACCCCGACAGTCGGCAACTGGCCCCTGCCCCGGGGATCCGGTGACAATCTGTTCCGCAGCATCTTCGATCAGGAACTGCTGCCCCGCCTGTCGGCATTCGCACCGGACGTGGTGATCATGCAGTGCGGCGCCGACGCGCTGGCTGATGATCCGCTCAGCCGCCTGGAACTCACCAACCGGGCGATCTGGCGCGCGGTGCGTTCCATCGACCGCATCGCGCCGCGGCTGATCGTGCTGGGCGGCGGCGGCTACAATCCCTGGTCCGTGGCGCGCTGCTGGACCGGCATCTGGGGCGCGCTCGCCGGATTCGCGCGACCGTCGCGCCTGCCCGCAGGCGCAGAGCAGATCCTGCGGGGCCTGACCTGGCACCGGCAGGCGGGCCGCAACCCGCCGGAACACTGGTTCACGACCCTGGCCGACAAAGCGCGCGAGGGGCCGGATGCTCAGGTGGCACTTGCCACCTCCATGTCAGGAGTGGAACCCTCCTGAGCATGCGAATCACTCTCCGCCATCTTCCGGTGCTCTTGTTGCTGGTGCTTGTTCCGGTCGGATCCGTTTCAGCGCAGGACCTCAGCAGCCTGACCGTCGATACCGCAGGCGGGGAGCGCCGCTTCGCCGTGGAACTGGCCGACAATCCGGCAACCCGCAGCCGCGGGCTGATGTTCCGGGAATCGATGCCGCTGGATCATGGAATGCTGTTCGATTTCGAACGGGAGCGGCAGCAGAGCTTCTGGATGAAGAACACCCCGCTGTCGCTGGACATCATCTTCATCGACCGCCAGGGCATTATCGTCCACATCCACCACCGCGCCGTACCCTACGACGAGACCCCGATCCCGTCGCGCAAGCCGGCCTCGGCGGTGTTGGAGATCAATGGCGGCGTCGCCCGCCTGACCGGCATCGCGGTGGGTGACCGGGTGCGACACGCGATCTTCGGCGATCAGGCGGACTGACCCCAGCGCAGCGCATCGTCCAGCCTGTCCTGGCCGAAGAACAGTTCCCCGCCGACGAGGAAGCTCGGCGCACCGAAGATGCCGGCGGCAATGGCCTCGTCGCTATTGCGGCGAAGCTGCCGCTTCCCCTCCTCGCCCTCCGGCCCGGCGAGCAGCGATGCCGCATCGGTTCCGGCCAGCGAACCGAGCACCTGCAGATCGGAGATGTCCTGGTCACGGGCGAAGGCGGCACGGAAGACGGCCAGCGCGAAGGTCGGCCTATCCAGCAGCAGGGCCAGGCGCAGGGCGCGCAGGCTGTCCGGCGGATAGACGCGCAGCCCCTCCCCGAACCAGCCGATGGCGTACCTCGCGCACAACCGTTCCAGGTCACGCCACTTGTTGGCGCGGGCGGCAGGGCTCATGCGCTGGTGGTTGCCCGCATCCGGGTCGTGGTGGGCGAACACGGCACCGAGCAGGAACGGACGCCAGCTAAACCGGTTCCGGTCTGCATCCGGCAGGGCCATGATCCGCTCCGCGGCGATGCAGGCGTAGGGGCTGGCGAAGTCGTACCAGAACTCGATGGTCGCCTGCCCCATGGCCTCCGGTCCGTCAGCTGCCCGCCACGCGCCGGTCGATGCCTTCCCAATAGGGTTCGCGCAGGTCCTTGCGGCGGATCTTGCCGACCGGTGACTTGGGCAGAGGATCCTTCTGGAACACGGCCTTCGATGGCTTCTTGTAGGACCCCAGCCGCTCGACGCAGGTGCGGATCACGTCTTCCTCCGTCACCTCTGCCGAGCCATCCAGCACGCAGATAGCCAGCGGTGTCTCGCCCCAGCGTTCGTGCGGCACACCGAACACTGCGACTTCGACCACGCCCGGCAGGTCGGCGATGACATTCTCCAGCTCCAGCGGCCAGATGTTGTAGCCACCGGAGATGATCATGTCGTCGGAGCGGTCCAGGATGTAGAGGTAGCCGTTGCGGTCCAGCCGCCCGACGTCACCGGTCTTCACCCAGCCGCGCACGATGCGCTCCGCTGTTGCCTGCGGGTTGTTCCAGAACCCGACCATCTGGCCGTCGGTCTTGGCCACGATCTCACCCGGATCGCCGACGGGGACGGGATTGTTGTCCTCATCCCATATCTCTATCTCCGCGAAGGGCAACGGCATGCCGCAGGCGCGGATCGGGTTCGATCCCTCCATCTCGGCAAACCATTGGCGTGGACCCATCATGGCGACCGGCAGGACCTCGGTCTGGCCATAGCCCTGGTACATCACATCCTCGCCAAAGACATCCCGTGCCTGGTACGCCGTGGCATCGGAGATCGGCGCCGCCGCAACCAGCAGGCACTTGAGGCTGGAGTAGTCCCTGTCCCGCGCTCTCGGGTCCTGCAACATGGTGTTCAGCATCGTCGGCACGAAGAACCCGTAAGCGATGCCTTCGTCCGCGATCAGGTCCAGTGTCTCGCCAGGATGGAAGTGATCCAGCAGCACGTTGCAGCCGCCCGACAGGAAGGTCGGCAGATACTGGTAGCCGGAACCATGGCTGATCGGGCCGACATGCAGGCACTTGTCACCCGGTTCCACCGGCGGGAACAGGTAGAACCAGTCACGGCCCGCCGCCAGCCACACCCGATGGGTATAGGCCACGCCCTTGGGCTTGCCTGTCGTGCCACCGGTGTGGCGGATGATGAAGATATCGTCGGGTCCGATCTCGACATCCGGCATCACGCTGGATTGCGCTGCCAGCCAGTCCTCGTAGCCTTCATCGCGGATGATGACATGCTCCAGGTCCGGCAACTCGTCGATGAAGCCATCCATGTCGCTGGCGTAGTGCGCAGCCACCAGCACGGCCTTGCAGTTGGTGTGCCCTAGCATGTGCAGGTGCATCTCCCGCTTGTCACGGGCGTAGAGGGGG
Source organism: Minwuia sp. (assembly GCA_029213165.1). Lineage (GTDB taxonomy): Bacteria > Pseudomonadota > Alphaproteobacteria > Minwuiales > Minwuiaceae > Minwuia. Next base: position 45,296 of record JARGNO010000008.1, on the reverse strand, counting down.
ACACGCACGATGCCGGCGATTGCGGCACCAGCGAAGAAATCCGCCGCCTCGATGGAATTGTCCTCCAGCACGCCGACACGGTCGCCGGGCTTGATACCCAGGGCAATCAGGCCGTTGGCCAGGCGAACGGAGCGGTCCCAGGCCTCGGCGAAGGTCAGCCGGCGGTCGCGCCAGACCACTGCTTCCCGTTCCGCGTAAAAGGTTGCCGCGCGGGCCATCAGCGTCCGGACATCCATCGTGTTTCTCCTCCCCAGGTCACAGCGATCTCTGTTCGCAATAAAGGCGGGTTTGCGGTTGCGTTGCAAGAGGCCGCCATGGTTGCGGTGAACGTTTCATCGCCCTCGCAATTGCTATAACGTGCAGGCAACAAGAGGTGCGCACCTGCGCCCGGACGGAGGATTCACGCCATGGCCGACACCGCCCTGAAACCCGACAGCAAGACGCTGGACACCACGCTGGCTGCACTGACGGACCTGCTGGGCGACCGGGTGACGACCGCAACCGCAGTGCGTGAGCACCATGGTCATGATGAGAGCTATCATCACGGCGCGATGCCGGACGCGGTCTGCTTTGCGCACACGACAGAGGAAGTATCGGAGATCGTGAAGATCTGCGCCGCCAACGACGTACCGATCATCGCCTACGGCACCGGCACCTCGCTGGAGGGCCACGTCATCCCCACCCGTGGCGGCGTGACCGTTGATCTGAGCCAGATGGATGCGGTGGTGGAGGTCAATGCGGAGGATCTGGACTGCACCGTGCAGGCCGGTGTCCGCCGCAAGCAGCTGAACGAGTACCTGCGCGACACGGGCCTGTTCTTTCCCATTGATCCCGGTGCGGACGCTTCGCTCGGCGGCATGGCGGCAACCCGCGCATCCGGGACGAATGCTGTCCGTTACGGCACGATGCGGGAGAATGTGCTGGCCCTGACCTGTGTCATGGCGGACGGACGCATCATCCGCACCAACCGCCGCGCCCGGAAGTCCTCCGCCGGATACGACCTGACGCGCCTCATGGTCGGATCGGAAGGCACGCTGGGCATCATCACCGAAGTGACGCTGAAGCTCTATGGCATCCCGGAGGCCATTACCTCCGCCGTTGTGTCCTTCCCCGAACTCGAAGGCGCGGTGAATGCAGTCATCGCGACGATCCAGTGCGGCATTCCCATCGCGCGAATCGAACTGCTCGACGACGTGCAGATGGACGCAATCAACCGCCATTCCGGGTTCGATTATCCGGTCATGTCGACATTGTTTCTGGAGTTCCATGGCTCGGAGTCCAGTGTGGCCGAACAGGCCAGCACCATGGGCGACATCTGTGGCGAGTTCGGCGGCAACAACTTCCAGTGGACTGCAAAGGCGGAGGAACGCACGAAACTCTGGCAGGCGCGCCACGATGCGGCCTATTCGGCCAAGGCGCTGCGCAACAACTCGGTACTCTGGGCGACCGATGTCTGCGTGCCGATTTCCCGACTGGCCGAATGCATTCTGGAAACCAAGAAGGATATCGTCGCGTCGAAGCTGATTGCGCCCATCGTCGGGCATGTCGGGGACGGCAACTTCCACCTCGCCTTCGTTCTGGCAGATGGTGACGAGGAAGAGTTCCAGCGCGCCGATGCCCTGAACGACCGCATGGTGGAACGGGCGCTTTCGATGGGCGGCACCTGCACGGGTGAGCATGGTGTCGGAACCGGAAAGATGAAGTTCCTGCAGGCGGAGCACGGCGATGCCATCAGCTACATGCGCATGATCAAGCAGGCGCTGGACCCGCAGAACATCATGAATCCGGGCAAGATCTTCTCCGTCTGAGGAAACCGCGCAGCAGATGACCGAACGCCTGATCATTGGCATGTCCGGGGCAAGCGGCGCGGCCTATGGCATCCGCCTGCTGGAGATCCTGCGCGACCACCCGGTTGAAACCCATCTGGTGATGAGCAAGGCAGCGGCGCTGACCATCCATGCCGAAACCGACCGGACGGTCGATGGGGTGCGGGCGCTGGCTGATGTCAGCTATCCGGTTGGCGATGTCGGTGCCGGGATCGCCAGCGGATCGTTCCGCACAAGGGGGATGGTCATCGCCCCCTGCTCCATCAAGACCCTGTCAGAGGTTGCCAACTGCGCCGCCGGAAACCTGCTGGCCCGTGCGGCGGACGTGACGCTGAAGGAACGGCGGCGGCTGGTGCTGATGGTCAGGGAAACGCCGCTGCACGCCGGTCACCTGCGGCTGATGAGCCAGGCAACGGAAGCAGGCGCTATCATCATGCCCCCCGTCCCGGCCTTCTATGCCCGACCGTCGAGCCTCGCGGAAATGGTGGACCACACCGTCGGGCGGGTGCTGGACCTGTTCGATATCGACAGCGGACTGGCGCACCGCTGGAAGGAAGTGCCGGAAGCCTGATCAGATACGTTCCAGAATGCGCCTGATCCGCGTCACCTTCTCGCCATCGCCATGCAGTGCCGGATATTCGGATTCGATGGTCGCGTAATAGGCTTCCAGCGGCACCGACACGGTGCGCATCAGGTCCCGCCGCCCCGCCTTCTCGAAGATCAGACCGCAGCCGCTGACCACCGCGTCGTGACCGTTCACCGGGGCGGTGGCAAGCACGTTGATCTGGTCGGCCATCATTCCGGGTACATCCATCGCCGCCCTGCGCATCGCCAGCAGGGCGACCACTGCCCGTTCCCGGCCGTCACCGGCCAGGCGCAGACGTTCGGTCTCGATGGCGATGGCGCGTTGAACGCCATTTGTCAGCCCACGCTCCACCAGCAGGGCGAACTCGCCCAGAAAGTCACCGTGTTCCGGGAAGAGGCCCGTGCATTCCGTGCCGAGCCGCTCAAGAAATCCCAGCCGGAAGACGGCGCGTTTCAGGTCGCGGTTCAGCACATTCCAGTCGTCCTGCGTCAGCCCGGCGACCCCCGTCAGTTCGCCCGTGCGCGACAGGCGCGGATCCTCGATCAGCGGCGGCGGCAGTTCGCTGCGCCCGCCACAGGCCGCCAACAGCAGGAACAGCCCGCCGATTACCAGCCCCCTGATGCTCATGCGGCTTCTCGCCGCCGCAACAGGTGCATGCAATCGAAGGTCAGGATCAGTTCATCAGCCTGATTGAAGGTGTCATGGCGCATGGTCAGCATGCCCCGGTCAGGCTTGCTGCGCGATGCCCGCGCCTGCGTCACCTCACAAACCACGTGGATGGTGTCTCCCGGGCGCAGCGGGCGTGTCCAGCGCAGGTTGTCCAGACCCGGGCCGCCAAGCGCCACCGGCTGCACCAGTTCCAGCCGGAAGAACAGCGCGAAGCTGAAGTTCAGCGTCTGCAGCCCGCTGCCGATCAGCCCGCCGAAGTTGCTCTGTGCCGCCTGGTCGAGATTGGTGTGAAACACTTGCGTGTCGTACATCCGGGCGAACTGCAGGATCATGCCCTCCGTGATCGTCACGCTGTCCGTGACGAACCTGTCCCCCACAACATAATCATCAAAGTACCGGATCGGGCGCATCGGGAGAGCGTAGCTGATGCCATTCACAATGGAAACGCGCTGCGGTCTTCCAGAAGCGGTCAAATGCTCTACCTTGGGCGGCAGATGATCGCTGGGGAGCAAGAACATGATCGACGCCTACTACTGGCCGACACCGAACGGCTGGAAGATTTCCATCGCCCTGGAGGAGATGGGGCTGGATTACAACGTCATTCCGGTCAACATCGGTCGGGGTGCGCAGTTCGAACCCGAATTCCTGAAGATCAGTCCGAACAACCGGATGCCCGCCATCGTTGACAATGACCCTGAGGACGGTGGCGCACCGGTACCGGTCTTCGAGACCGGGGCCATCCTGGTCTATCTGGCCGAGAAATCCGGCAAGTTCCTGCCCACCGACCTGCGCGGACGCAAGACCGTGATGGAATGGCTGATGTGGCAGATGGGCGGCATGGGCCCGATGTTCGGCCAGGCCGGTCACTTCCGGTTCTATGCGCCGGAACCGATTCCCTATGCCAGGGAACGCTATGACAACGAGATGCATCGCCTCTACGGCGTCCTGGACCGGCGGCTGGAGGGAAGGGAATTCATCTGCGATGACTATTCCATCGCGGACATGGCCTGCTGGCCCTGGGTCATCACCTACAAGCGCCAGGAAGTCGATCTGGACCAGTTCCCCAACGTGAAGCGCTGGTACAAGGCGCTGCAGCAACGCCCTGCCCTGCGTCGCGGCTATGCCGTGGGGCAGGAATTCGGCAAGCCGACGGGCAACTGGGACGAGGAAGCGCGCAAGAACCTGATCGCCCACCGCAACCCCGGCAAGCCGGACTGAGCAGGGTCACGCTTTCGATATTGGACCGTCACCAGCGACGCACCTATTGTCCGGTCGGACGGACGCGGGGGCGCCGGAAGGAAGTGGGAGCAAGAGAATGACAGACAGCATCCTGAGGACCGAGGCAGCATTGCGCGAAGTCTATGGCCATGCTTCCGGTCGTGCCGCGATAAAGGCCATTCCCTCACTGGACCCGCATTGCCGGCGGTTCATCGAACTCTCGCCCTTCCTGGTGATGGGCAGTGCGGCCAAGGACGGCCCTGCCGATGTCTCGCCGAAGGGTGACCTGCCGGGTTTCGTGCAGGTGCCGGACGAGCATACGCTGATCATTCCGGATCGCCCCGGCAACCGGCGGATCGATTCCATGACCAATATCGTCGAAAACCCGCATGTGGCAGTGATCTTCATGATCCCGGGGATCAGCGAGACCCTGCGCGTCAACGGGCGCGCGCATGTCTCTGTGGAACCGGCCCTGCTGCAATCCATGGCGGTAAACGGCAAGCCGGCGGTATCAGCCATCGTTGTGCAGGTGGATGAGGCCTATCTGCATTGCGCCAAGGCATTCATCCGTTCGAAACTCTGGGATCCCGCGGTACAGCAGGACCGGAAGGTCCTGCCGCCCCTGTCGAAGATCATCGCGGACCAGACCAACACCACGATTGACGTGGAAGCGTCCGAAAAACAGCTTGAGAAGGCCTATCGCGAAACGCTTTATTGAGCGCAAGGGAACAGCATTCCGGGGAGGAAGAGCAAATGGCGGAAATCGGTTTCATCGGCGTCGGCAACATGGGTGGCCCCATGGCCCGCAACCTTCTGAAGGCAGGCCATGCCGTCACCTGCTTCGACCTGTCGGCGGCTGCGGTACAGGCCGTGGTCGACGCAGGCGGCAAGGCCGCGGCCAGCGCCGAGGAGGCGGCAACGGGCCGCGAGGTGGTGGTTTCCATGCTGCCGAAGGGCGATCACGTCCGCGCCGCCTATCTGGGGGACAATGGCGTCATCGCGGCGGCCAAGGCGTCGGGTTCCCTGCTGATCGACTGTTCCACGATTGACGTCTCGACCGCGCGCGAAGTCGCCGCGACAGCCGCCGCGTCGGGACTGGAAATGGTCGATGCGCCGGTTTCAGGCGGCGTCGGTGGCGCGGAAGGCGGAACATTGACCTTCATGTGCGGCGCAACTGATGACGGCTTCGCGCGGGCGGAACCGATCCTGTCGAAGATGGGCGCGAAGATCGTCCATGCGGGCGGCTCGGGCAACGGTCAGGCCGCGAAGATCTGCAACAACATGGTGCTGGGAATTTCGATGGCCGCAGCCAGTGAAGCCTTCGTGCTGGCGGAGAATCTGGGGCTTGATCACCAGACCTTCTTCGACATCGTGTCCACGTCGTCAGGCTATTGCTGGTCCATCAATGCCTATTGCCCGGTGCCGGGACCCGTACCGGCCAGCCCGGCGAACCGCGACTATCAGGCGGGCTTCACCGCGGAGAACATGCTGAAGGATCTGCGCCTCGCCGCCGCCGCTGCTGCTGACACCGGCACCGACACCCACATGGGGGCGGAGGCCGAGAAGCTCTACAGCACCTATGCCGAGCAGATGGCGCAGGGGCCGAAGGATTTCTCCGGCATCATCAACATGGTCCGGCAGAACACCGGCAAGTGAACCTGGACGCGCAAGGGGGCCTGACACCATGAACTACTGGCTGTTCAAGTCGGAGCCGAATACCTGGGGCTGGGATGATCAGGTGGCGCGTGGTGAAAAGGGCGAGCACTGGGACGGTGTCCGCAACTATCAGGCCTCCAACAACATGAAGGCCATGAAGGTGGGCGACCGTGGCTTCTTCTATCACTCGGTGAACGAGAAGCGCATCGTCGGCATCGTGGAGGTGATCCGGGAATATTATCCGGACCACACCGACCCTAAGGAACGCTTCGGCATGGTGGATGTGAAGGCGGTGCGCCCCTTCACGACCCCCGTGACGCTGGAGGATGTGAAGGCGGAGCCACGGCTGGCCGAACTGCCGCTGATCCGTCAGTCCCGTCTGTCGGTCATGCCGATCCCCAAGGATGCCTGGGACCTGATCTGTCAGATGGGGCAGACCGAGCCCTGAGCCGGTGAGCGCCCCTGCCCCCTTCCGCTCCGGTGAGTCGCCTGAACTTGCGGCAGCCCTTGAAACCCTGTTCCAGGCTGACCCTGACCTGCGGCAGGCACGCGCCGTCGCCGGGGCACTGCCCGACCGCAGCCGCCCGCCCGGTCTGAAGACCCTGATGAAACTGATCGTGGACCAGCAGGTCTCCCTCGCCTCCGCCGCCGCCATCTGGGCGCGGGTGGAGGCCGCGACCCGGCCGATCACGGCAGAGCACTTCCTGCGCCATGACGAGGATGCGCTGAAGGCCATGGGTCTGAGCCGCCCGAAGATGCGCTACATGCGCGCCCTCTGCACCGATATCGTCTCCGGCGCCCTGCCCCTCGACCGGCTGCCTGACATGAGCGACGACGAGGCCATGGCGGCGCTGACCGCCGTCACCGGGATCGGGCGCTGGACGGCGGAGGTCTATCTGCTGTTCGCCCTGAACCGTCCCGACATCTTTCCCTCCGGCGATCTGGCACTGCAGGTGGCGGTACAGGACCTGAAACGCCTGCCCGAGCGCCCGGACGAGAAGCGGCTGCGCGAGATCGCGCAAGTCTGGCATCCAAACCGGGGCGTCGCCGCGCGGCTGCTTTGGCGCTACTATGGCGTTGTCCGCAAACGCGCCGATCCGGTGAGCGTTGCCTGAGCGGAGCAGACAGCCCCCGGTGGAGCAGCAACGATGGAACTCGGCAACTTCTCTCTCAGCCTCGCGGTAAAGGACATCGAAGCCTCCCGCGCCTTCTACGAGAAACTCGGTTTCACGGCCTTTGGCGGCGGCGCCGACCAGGGCTGGCTGATCATGACCAGCCCCACCTGCGTCATCGGGCTGTTTCAGGGCATGCTGGAACGCAACACGCTGACCTTCAATCCCGGCTGGGACGCCCAGGGCCGCACCCTGGACGACTTCACCGACATTCGCGAGATCCAGCGCCGCCTGAAGGCCGACGGCGTCACCTTCGTCAGCGAAGCGGACGAGGACAGCACCGGCCCCGCCAACTGCATCGTCATCGACCCCGACGGCAACCCGATTCTGATCGACCAGCACGTCTGACGTCCCGTGCCCGTGGACCGCTGCAGGCGGGCCCGGAAACTCCGCGTCAACGTTCCAGCACGGTCTGGATGTGGCGGTCCCAATAGGGCGGGTCACCGAAATGGTTGTCCAGGAAGTCGATGAAGGCCCGCACCTTGGGCGAGAGGTGGCGGCGGTTGGGGTAGACGGCGTGGATGCCGAACTGCGGCAGTTCGAAGTCGCTGAGCAGTGGTACCAGCCGCCCGTCACGGATGGCGCGGTAGGAAATGAAGGTCGGGTCCCGCAGGATGCCCAGGCCCGAGATCGCGGCCTCTCGCAAGACCTCACCATTGTTGGAACGCATCGTTCCCCGGACCTGAACCGGAATGCTGCTGCCGTCAGGCGCCCGGAACGACCAGCTGCCCGGATGCGGTGCAAGCGTGTAGATCATGCAGTTGTGGTTGCGAAGGTCGCGCGGATGCTGCGGCATACCGTGTCTGGCCAGATAGTCCGGGCTGGCCGCCAGCATGCTCCGCGCCGGGGCGAGCTGGCGCGCGATCAGGGTTGAGTCCTGCATCGACGTGATCCGCACCGCCACGTCGATGCCGCTGTCCACCAGATCAACCAGGGCATCCGTCAGTTCCAGGTCCACCGTGATTTCGGGATAGGCCTTCGCGAAGCCCGTCAGCGCCTCGGCCAGATGCATGGTGCCGAAGCTCATCGGCGCATTGACCCGCAGCCGCCCGCGCGGCGCGTCCTGCAGGTTCGCCACGGCGGCCTCTGCGGCCTCGGCCTCCTCCAGGATGCGGGCGCAGAAATCGAAGTAGACGGTTCCCACCTCCGTCAGGCTGACCTGGCGGGTATTGCGATTGACCAGACGCGCGCCCAGCCGCTCCTCCAGCCGCGAGAGCTGCTTGGAGACGGCCGACTTGGAGAGGGAGAGCCGTTCGGCGGCCAGTGTCAGGCTCCCCGCCTCCGCGATCGCGGCGAAGACGGCCATGGCTGAGAGATCATGCATCCGGGGTTCCTGTTTCCATCTGGAAACCGGATTGTTCCACGGCGGCGGTGGCCTGTCAGCCCGCACCGCGCCATATTTCCAAACAGCACAACGGGAGGCGGAAACCATGGGGCAACTCGAAGACGGTGTCTGGCGCGCGGTGCCGCGCAAGCCATCAGCAAAGGGCGAGTTCGTCCGCATCGACGCGCAGATGCGCAACTGGATCAGGGCAGACGGCAGCACCGACTTTCCGGCGGAGGCCGGGCGCTATCACCTCTATGTCTCCTACGCCTGCCCCTGGGCGCATCGCACCCTGATCTATCGTGCGATCAAGGGCTTGCAGGATGTCATCGGCTTTTCCGTCGTCAGCCCGCTGATGATGGAGAATGGGTGGGAGTTCACGGAATACCCCGGCGCGACCGGCGACCGGGTGAACGGCTTCACCTATTCGCACCAGCTCTACACCACCGCAAACCCGCGCTATTCGGGCCGCAGCAGCGTGCCGGTGCTGTGGGACACCCAGCGACGGACCATCGTTTCCAACGAGTCGTCCGAGATCATCCGGATGCTGAACAGCGAGTTCGATGCCTTTGCGAAGCCCGGCGACTACTACCCGGAAGAGCTGCGCGACGAGATCGATGCAGTGAACGCGCGAGTCTACGAGACCGTCAACAACGGGGTCTACCGCAGCGGCTTCGCAGTGAAGCAGGAAGCCTACGAGGAAGCTGTCCATGCCCTGTTCGGGTCACTGGACTGGCTGGAGGAGCGGCTGGGCCAGCATCGGTATCTGGTGGGGGATCGCATCACGGAGGCCGACTGGCGCCTGTTCCCGACGATGATCCGCTTCGATCACGTCTATCACGGGCACTTCAAGTGCAATATCCGGCGACTGGTGGACTACCCCAACCTGTTTGCCTGGACGCGGGAACTCTACCAGTGGCCCGGCGTGGCGGAGACGGTCAACATGGACCACATCCGCACACACTATTACGCAAGCCATGAGCACGTGAACCCGACCCGGATCGTCTCCGTCGGACCGGACATCGACTTCAGCGCGCCGCACGGGCGCGGCGACTGAACGGAAAATCAGTCGCCGCTGCTGTCCTGGAAGGTGTCGAGGACGGAGATGCCGACATGTTCGCCGGTGACCACGATCTCGCCCCGGGCGATCACCTTGTCGTTGGCCAGGATCCAGGCCGGGTCATCCACATCGGCGTCGAGTTCGATGACCGCGCCGCGACCCATCTTCAGCAACTGGTGAATGGGCATCTGGGCACGACCGAGCACGACGGAGATTTCCACCTCCACATCGCTAAGCGCCATTTCGACGGTTGCCGTATCCTGCTTGGTCATGTCCACTCCTGCTGAATCTGGCGCTGGATTATGCTGGTGCGCGGTTACTGTGCCGGCTCGCTCTCCCACTCGGCCACCCATTCAGGATGATCCCGTGGGTGGCCGGGTGGGAGAGCGAGCCGGCGCGATTCCATCGGTTGATGGATGGCAGTAGTATCGCGCAACGTGGTTAGCGGGTGGTAAACAGAACCGATGAATTCTGAATGGCGGATATCGACCGGTCCGGTCCCCTACCCCGACGCCGTGGACTGGATGGAACGACGCGTCGCGGAGATTCGCAGTGACGGCGTTGCGGATTGCATCTGGCTGCTGGAGCATCCGCCGCTCTACACCGCCGGAACCTCCGCCAATGCCGGTGATCTGCTGCAACCGGGCCGCTTCCCCGTGTTTCAGAGCGGGCGCGGCGGCGAATATACCTACCATGGGCCAGGGCAACGGGTCGGCTATGTCATGCTGGATCTGAAGCAGCGCGGTCAGGACATCCGCCGCTTCGTGCATGATCTGGAATCCTGGGTCATTGCCACCCTCGCCGCCTTTGGCGTGACCGGAGAGCGCCGCGAGGGCCGTGTTGGCGTCTGGGTGGTCCGCGATGACGGGCGGGAGGACAAGATCGCCGCCATAGGCGTCCGTGTCCGGCGATGGGTCAGCTTTCATGGCATCTCGATCAACGTGAGCCCGGACCTGGACCATTTCAGCGGTATCGTGCCGTGCGGCATTCAGGAACATGGCGTCACGTCGCTGGCCGATCTGGGTATCGACACGAACATGGCGGAAGTGGACGCGGTTCTGAGACAGGCTTTCCTGACCATATTTGAAGCGCGGGAGGGCGTGGCGGCATGAATGTCTCAGAGGATATGCCCCTGCCCCTTGCGCCCTATACCGTACTGGACCTGACACGCGTGCGCGCGGGGCCCACAGCCGTCCGGCAACTGGCCGACTGGGGCGCGGACGTGATCAAGATCGAGATGCCGGATGCCGCCGGCGGTGACGGCGGGCTCGGCGGGCCGCGCGACGGCCCCGACTTCCAGAACCTGCACCGAAACAAGCGCAGCATGACCCTGAACCTGAAACAGGAGGCGGGGCGGCAGGTCATGGCCGATCTGGTGCGCCAGGCTGACGTGGTGGTGGAGAACTACCGCCCCGACGTGAAGGAACGGCTGGGCATCGACTGGCCTGCGCTGAAGGGCATCAATCCACGCATCATCCTGGCCTCCATCTCCGGTTTCGGGCAGGACGGCCCTTACCGGAAGCGCCCTGGCGTCGACCAGATCGCGCAGGGCATGGGCGGCCTGATGTCGATCACAGGCGACGCGGACGGGCCGCCGATGCGGGTTGGCATTCCGATCGCCGACCTGACGGCCGGCCTGCTGGCGGCACAGGCGATCCTGATGGCGCTGATCGGCCGCGAACAGACCGGCGCGGGCCAGTGGGTGCGCACGTCGCTGCTGCAGGCCCAGACCTTCATGCTGGACTTCCAGGCCGCACGCTGGCTGGTGGATGGCGAGGTGGCGGGGCGCGTCGGCAATGAACACCCGACCTCCGTCCCCACCAACGCCTATGCCACCGCCGACGGCCACATCAATGTCGCCGCCGTAGGCGACACGATCTATCGCCGGTTCTGTGAATGCATCGGTGCGCCGGAACTGGCGGACGACCCGGACTACGTCACCGGGGGCAAGCGCTACCGCAACCGCGCCGCGCTGAACGGCAAGGTCGCGACCATCCTGAAGACCCGCAACAGCGCCGACTGGATCGACCTGCTGAACGCGGCAGGTGTGCCCTGCGGACCGATCAACAGCATCGACGAGACCTTCGCAGACCCGCAGGTGCAGCACCTGGGGTTGGCGCGACGGGTGGCGGATGACGGCCCGGACCTCACGCTTGTGGGCCAGCCCATCCAGATGGGCGACCAGGACCCGGTTCTGCGCAACCGCATTGCGGCGAAGGGTCAACATACCGACGATATTCTGACCGGGATCGGCTACGACGCTGACCGGATCGCGGCGCTGCGCGCCGATGGCATCATCTGACTGGGGAAGACGCGATGAAACTGGAAACGACACGGATGCTGGCGGAAAAGGACGGGGCCATCGGCTGGATCATCTTCAACCAGCCGGAAAAGCGGAATGCAGTTTCCGTAGACATGTGGGCTGCCGTGCCGGAGATCGTCAATCACTTCGCCGCCGACCCGGACATCCGCGTGATCATCATGAAGGGTGCAGGCGACAAGGCCTTCATCGCCGGAGCCGACATCTCCGAATTCGGCGAGAAGCGCAATTCGCCCGAAGCAACCAAGGTCTATGACGCGGTTGCAGGCAAGGCCCATGCGGCGCTGGTGAAGGTGAAGAAGCCGGTGATCGCCATGATCAATGGCTTCTGCATCGGTGGCGGCGTCGCCGTATCCCTGTCGGCCGACATCAGGATCGCCGCCGAGAATGCGCGCTTTGCGGTGCCAGCGGCACGGCTTGGTCTGGGATATGGTGTCGGCGGCACGAAACGCCTGCTGGACATCGTCGGCCCGGCCTATGCCAAGGAGATCTTCTTCACTGCCCGGCAATTCGATGCACCGGAGGCGGAGCGGATGGGGCTGATCAATCGCATGGTCCCGACGGCGGAACTGGAAAGCTATACCCGTGACTACGCCGCACGCATTGCCGCCAACGCACCGCTGACCATCCAGGCCGCCAAGATGACCATCGATGAACTGGCCCTGGACCCTGACCGCCGCGACATCGCCGCCTGCGATGCCGCGGTGGAAGCCTGCTTCGCAAGCGACGATTTCCGCGAGGGCCGTACGGCATTCATGGAAAAGCGCCTGCCTGCATTCAAGGGACGCTAGACCTCTCCACTGCCTGATTCCGGAACCGGCCCGCCCCCACCCGGACGCCCAACAGGGATGCCCCAGCGGGTGGCTGGATGGGGTGCGGGTCACTGCGACTCCATCGTTTGATGGAACGCCTCAGACGTGCATTTTCGACAGGTTGTTCCTTTGGGCCCTGAGCGTCGGATTGACGCCGCCACACGATTCTGATGCGGGATCAAGAAGCCAGTTGACTCAAGAACGGAAATTGAATTCACTTCTTTGAGCAACTGGGGAGTTACGACATGGCTTATCGTCAGACTGCGGCAGTCGCAGAACGCTTGGCCGACAAGCGTCGGCTGATCGTCAAGGCAGTCCGTCAGGTGGTTGCGGAAGTGGGATTCCGGGACGCACAGATCACCATGGTCGTGGCTGCGTCGGGCATTTCAACCGGCACCGTCTATCGGCACTTCGGCTCAAAGGCCGAGCTTTATGCGGAGGCGGTAAGCGTCAACTCGCAGTATGAACTCGATATCCTGATGGCAATTGCCAACAGCGACGGTCCTGCGGTGGATCGGATCGAGGACGCCATCCGCGTCTTCGCCAGCCGCGCGCTGCGGGTGAAGCGCCTGGCCTGGGCCATGATCGCGGAACCTGTTGATGCGGAGGTCGATGTTACCCGCATGAAATATCGCCGCGCCTACGGCGACATGTTCCGTGACCTCATCGAGGAAGGGATCGCCGCAGGGGATCTTCCGCCGCAGAACAGTGCCGCGTCCGCCGCCTGCTTCTTCGGTGCCCTGATCGAGGGGCTGATCGGACCACTGGCACCTGGCGCGGCAAGGCCAACGGAAGAAAGCCGTCTGATCGATGCCATCGTGACGTTCTGCCTCAGGGCAATCGGCACATCGCCGAGCGATCCACTTGCGCAGATTGGCGACAAATACGGAACTGTCGTTCCATTCAGTCCTGGGGAGGACCCATCAGCATGAGCGTCACAGAAGCAGGCACCTTGCCCATGACGGAGCGGCTGGCCGCACTTTGCCAGAGGCTATCCGATGAATTCGAACAGCCGGAGAGTGTCGAATGGCAGACGACGGAAACCGAGATCCCGGCCGCCGCCTACACAGATCCTGCGATCTTCGACCGTGAAGTGGAACGCCTGTTCCGCCGCATGCCACTTTGCCTCGGTCATGAGGATCAGTTACGGGAGCCGGGAAGCGTACTGGCGCGCGAACTGATGGGCATCCCGTTACTGGTCACGCGGGATCGGGAGGGTGAGATACGCGTGATGCTGAACGTCTGCCGGCATCGCGGTGCAAAGATCGTCGGCGACGATGGCAAGGTCTGCAGCAAGTCACGCCTTACTTGCCCCTATCATGCCTGGACCTATGGCCTGGATGGCGGCCTGCGGGCCGTTCCGGGTGCAGCGGGGTTTCCTTCGCTGGACAAGGAAGACCGCGGATTGCGCATCCTGCCATCGGAAGTACGTGATGGCTTGATCTGGGCAATTGTCGATCCGGCGCAGCAGGATGTTGATGTCGCGCAGTTCCTGGATGGGATCGCAGAGGATCTTTCCGCCATGCGACTGGGTGCACAACGCTTCTATCGCCAGCAGGTGCGCCATGCGAAGGCGAACTGGAAAATCATCATGAATGCGTTTCAGGAGGTTTATCACCTGAAGCGGCTTCACGCGAAGACGATAGGCCCGTTCTTCGTGGACACCCGGTCAGCTGGTGAAGCGGTTGGTCCACATGTCCGTTTCGTTGTCGCCCGGGACACCACGGCCGCCGCCCGAACCAGACCGGGCAAGGAATGGGATCTTCGTCAGGACGTTACCCTGTCGCACGTCGTCTTTCCCAACAACATCATCATCTGGCACCCTGACTACACCAGCATACTCAGCATCTTTCCGGTCGCGGCAGATGAATCCCTGTTCATCCACACAATGTGCACGCCGCATGAGCCGCAGGATGAACGGCAGAGCAGACACTGGGAGCGGTCGTTCGACATGATAGATGGCGGCGTCTTCTACGAGGAGGACCTGTTCATCTCGGAACGGGTACAGGCCGGACTGAAGTCCGGGGCCAACGACAGTTTTCTGATTGGACGTTTCGAGCATCAGCTCCGCTGGTTCCAGGACCACATCGACGCAATCATCGCGGACTGAGCCGACCGACCGCACGCTGCCCGCAGCTTCAGAACGTCTCCTCAAGCGTCGGTCCCGCACCGCGCACGCGCGTCTGGCGCATCAGGCGGCGGTGGCGATCCGCGTCGTAGCCGAGACCACGGTGCAACAGGCAGCGGTTGTCCCAGATGGCAAGGTCTCCTGCCTGCCATCTGTGCGTCAGGATGTTCGGTTCCGCCGCCGCCTCATCGATCAGGCCGTCTATGAGGCGGCGGCTGTCCTCGTCGCTCCAGCCCTCGATGACCCTGGCATGGGACCCCATGAACAGGTTCTTCCGGCCCGTTGCCGGGTTGCGGCGCACCAGCCGTTGCCGAACCGGGGGCAATGACCTTGCCAATGCAGGCGAGACGGCATCAGGCGCTACCTTGGAGCGTGAATAGACATAATCATGCACCACGATCAGCGGATCGACCTCGGCCTTGCGTCGCTCATCCAGCCGGTCATAGGCCGCGCGCGCGCTGATGAACTGTGTTTCACCTCCGTCCGACGGGACTTCATAGGCGGCATTGATCGAAAGGAAGGCCGGCACGGGTTTGAAGCTGGCATCCGTGTGCCACATGTTGTTGCCGGTCAGGAAGATCGTCTTCCTGTGGTCATTGCCAAGCGCGGTGCCATCTTCCTGCACGTTACCGATGGTTCCGAAGAAATCGATGCGCCCCTCCTCCCCCTTCGGCAGATGGTTGGGTTCCGGTTCGCCGATTTCGCGCGTGAAGGCAAGGTGGCGTTCGTCACCCGGGGCCTGATCGGGAAAGCAGAGAAACGACCAGCGGTCGATGGCATCCAGAAGTGCCTTGCGTCGGGGCTCATCAAGCGGCACCGAGAGGTCGAAACCGGTAATGCGGGCACCGAAATCGGCATGAAGCGGCTGAATTTCCAAGACTATTCCCCCCCTGAAACAAGAGCCTGGCGGTCGATCTTGCCGGTTCCTGTCTTCGGCATCTCGTCCACGAACTCCACGATGCGGGGATACTTGAACGGCAGCAAGGCTTCCCGCACATGCTGCTGCAGCAGCTTGACCTGTGCTTCGTCCCCCGCGTGTCCGTCGCGCAGGCAGACGACGGCCCGCAGCGCCATCCGCCGGTCAGGAAGCTGATGCGCCAGCACGGCACATTCATGCACGTGCGGATGTTCGTTCAGGCAACGCTCCACCTCCAGCGGCCAGACCCACTGGCCCGAGACCTTGATCAGGTCATCGGCACGGCCCTGGAAGTGGTAATAGCCATCCTGCTCCAGGAACCGGTCGCCGGTATTGATCCAGTCGCCGCGCATGGTTTCCGCTGTCTTGTCAGGGCGGTTCCAGTAGCAGGGCGCGGAGGAAGTGCCGCGCACCCACATGATACCCTCCTCCCCGTCAGGTGCGGGATTGCCGTCACGGTCACGCAGTTCCACCTCGTAGCCGGGCACGCGGCGACCGGCGGCACCGATCCGCTGTTCGGCCTGCGTGTTGGACAGGTAGATATGCAGCACCTCCGTCGATCCCAGCCCCTCGATGGGGCATAGACCCGTCAGATCCCGCCAGGCGTTGAAGATATCCTCCGACAGGGTCTCCGCCGCCGACATGGCGAGCCGCAGCGATGACAGGTCACGGTCCGCCACGCCCGGTGTCCGGCAGATCGCGGTATAGAGCGTCGGCAGGCCGTAGAGCACGGTTGGGCGAAAGGTCTCGATACAATCCAGTACGGCAGTCGGGTCTGGTCGGCCCGGCATCAGGACCGTGGTCGCACCGACGGCGAAGGGAAATGTGAAGGCATTGCCGAAACCATAGGCGAAGAAGATCTTGGGCACCGAGAAGCAGAGATCATCGGGCCGCAGGTACAGCACATTCGCGGCAAAGGATTGCTGCGTATAGGCCATGTCATGGTGCAGGTGGACAATCCCCTTCGGTCGTCCCGTGGACCCCGATGAATACATCCAGAAGGCCATGTCATCGGGTCCGGTATCCGCGACCGGCAATTCGTCAGGCTGGCCCGCGACGAAGTCCGTTGCGTGCTGGCTGTTCGCGGGCAGATCGCCACTGCCATTGGCAATCACCACGCGCTCCAGCTTCGTGCCGGTCATGGTTTCGGCATTGAAGCGGTCCGTGAACTCCGCCTCCGCCACCGCAATCCGGGCGTCGGTGTCGGCAAGGAAGAACTGCAGCAGGTCCGGCGTGGTCAGGGTGTTGAGCAGCACCGGCACGAACCCGGCCCTGACGGCACCAAAGAATGCCGCCGGGTAGACCGGTGTGTCATCCAGGAAGAAGGCAATGCGGTCGCCACGGCGCAGCCCGAATCCCGTGAACGCATTGCCCCACCGCGCGGCCTCCGCGCACAGTTCGGCATATGTCAGAGTACCCGCGGGGCCGGTAACAGCCACCCGTCCGGCATTGGCCGGCAGGTTGTCGAACAGGATGGCGCTGCAGTTGGGGTGGGCCGACTTCTCGAAGCCGATCTCCGCCGCGCCTGGTGTTTCACCTACCGGATCGGGGATGCGTGCGTTCATGCGCCTGCTCCCTTGCTCGCCTCGTATCGGGCCATGAATTGTGGTGACAGCTTGCGCAGCCGTTCCATGTCCACCCGGCCCGACCGTGTGACGTAGTCAAAGGCGAAGTCGAGCGGTGCCAGGTCCATCTTCTCGGGAAACCGGTCGTACCAGATGGCGGAGGTATTGGCGGCATCCACGATCTTCCTCGCGACCGGCTGACGTGCGGCCTGAAACGCGTTCAGGGCTGTCTCCACGTCGCTGTCGGCCTGCAATGCCCTGACCAGTGCGATCGCGTCCTCCATCGCCAGCCTGGTGCCGGAACCGATGGAGAAATGTGCGGTGTGGGCCGCGTCCCCCAGGATCACCCGATTGCCACTGACCCAGTTTTCACACCACAGGCGCGGGAACTGCCGCCAGAGAGAGCGGTTGCAGATCAGCTTCGCGCCCTGCAGCGGCTCCCTGAAGATCGCCTCACAGGCCGCCGCGGTTTCGGTTTCGCTCATCCGGTCAAACCCGTGCGCATGAAATGTCGCCGGATCGCATTCCACGATGAAGGTGCTCATCGCGGGCTGATAGCGGTAGTGGTGGGCATTCAGCGTGCCCCTGTCCGTCCGGACAAAGCTCTGCGTCAGCGTTGCAAAGGGTTGGGTGGTGCCGAACCAGGCGAAGCGGTTTTCGAAGTGCTGAAGTCTCGGGCCGAAGCCGGTCTCATCCGATGACCGAACCAGTGAATTCAACCCGTCCGCACCGATGATCAGATCGGCATCAAGATCGTCCACTGCACTGATGACCGTGTCATAGCGCAGTTCGACACCTTCATCGCGGGCCCGTCCCTGCAGGATCTGCAACAGTTCCAGCCGCCCGATGGCCGCAAATCCGATTCCGTCCAGGGTGACGCGATCGCCGGCGTGGGACAGGGTCATGTTGCGCCACCGCTCCATCCGGGGCGTGATCAGATCATGTGTTTCAGGGTCGTCCGCGCGCAGGAAATCCAGTGCCTGATCGGAGAAGACGACACCAAAGCCGAAGGTCGCATCCGCGGGATTCTGTTCCGTCACCCGGACGGAGACCCCGGGCCAGGCCCGCTTCAGCAGGATTGCCGCGTAGAGCCCCGCCGGTCCACCACCCAGAATTTCGACATGTTTCAACCCAGTCACCTGCCCCGGTCCCCCATCAAGCTTGCCCCCTAGAAACTGGCACGAACAGACCGGTAGGCCCAGACCGGTTCGGGATGGTTCTGATCCGGCTCGAGTGGCCGGTCAATGAAGCGCTCAGACGCGTTCCTCGAAGCGGTCATTCGCGGGCGGTGGCGCCTTCGAAAGCCCGGAGACCTTGGCCCGCAGATCGGGCGTCAGATCCACATCGACGCTTTCAAGTGCCGGGCGCAGCTGTTCGACATTGCGTGCGCCAATGATCGGACTTGTCACACCAGGATGACCAGCGACCCACGCGACGGCCAGACTGACTGGGTGAATTCCCGCATTGTTCGCGAATTCCGTGAATGCGGCTGCGGTCTCATAGGTTCCTTCCGCACTGTAGCGCTTGGCATACATCTCGTTGGCGACCAGGCGGCCCTCTTCAGGCTTCTGTTTCACGCCATACTTGCCACTCAGTGCACCGCCACCGACCGGGCTGTAGGGAATGACGCCAAGATTTTCCGACATGGCCAGGGGCAGGATCTCACTTTCGGCCTGGCGCTTGACCAGGGAGTACATCGGCTGAAGCACGTCGAAACGCGCCCAACCGCGCCGCTCCGAGATTCCCAACGCCTTGGCGACCTGCCAGGCCGCATAATTGCTGGCACCGATGTAGAGAACCTTGCCCGACTGCACCACGTTTTCGAGACCGCGGAGAACTTCCTCCACCGGCAGGCTTTCATCAAAATGGTGCATGAACAGCACGTCGATACGGTCGGTATCGAGACGCTTCAGACTCTCTTCCACCTGGCGCACGACATGGCGGCGGCTGCTGCCACGGGCATTGACGTCACTCCCCACAACGCCGGTGCATTTCGACGTGATGATCACCTGATCCCGTTCCCCGGCGATCAACCGCCCCAGAATCTCTTCGGAGCGCCCGCTGGAATAGACGTTCGCACTGTCAAAGAAATTGATTCCCGCGTCGCGGCATGCCGCATACATGCGACCGGACTCGGCTTCGTCTGCATCACCGCCGAATGACATGGTGCCATAGCAAAGCTCCGAAACCCTGACGCCAGTGGCGCCCAGCAACTTGTATTTCATCGAATTCCCTGCCCCTGATCCTGCTTGTTTGCCAGTAGCCGATTGTCGACCCGCCACTGTTGTGTCCGGCAGTGTTGCACAGGGATGGGCCTGTGCTCAAAAAGCGATGCTGACAATCCGCAATGACGGGCCATTGGCCGGCCACCGGACACCAATCGGCACGATCACGAGAGAGGAATTTCTCAGGCTTCGATGACCATGCCGTCAAAGGCCGGCTCGACCCCGGCGGGCAGTTCCGCCTTCAGGGTGCGATAGTCCAGATCGACATGCATGTTGGTCAGGATTGCCCGCTCCGGCCCCACACGTTCGATCCATTCCAGCGCCCGGTCCAGATGGGCGTGGGTCGGATGCGGGCGATAGCGCAGGGCATCGACGATCAGCACCCGGCTGCCCGCCATGGCCTCGAACGCCGCATCATCCAGTTTCACGACATCATTGGCGTAGGAAACATCGCCGAACCGGAAACCCAAGGACGGCATCGTGCCATGGTCCTGCCAGAACGGCAGGATCGGCAGGTTTCCGATCTGCAGCGGGCCGTCGATCAGGTGGTCATTGACGATGGCCGGATAGGCCGGTGAGGCTTCGTCGGGGAAGCAATAGCCGAACTTGCGTTTCAGCCGCACGAGCGTCTCCGCATCGCCCCACACCTCGATCCTGCGGCGGTTGTGGATCGCGAGCACGCGCAGATCGTCCAGCCCGTGGGTCTGATCGGCGTGATCATGGGTCCAGATGACCCCCTCCAGATCCGTCACCTCGGCATCCAGCAGCTGCTCGCGCAGGTCCGGCGAGGTATCAACCAGCACCCGCGTGCCTTCATGCTCCACCAGGATGGAACAGCGGCGACGGCGGTTCTTCGGCTCGTGCGGGTCGCAGACCCCCCATTCGCCACCGATACGCGGCACACCGCCGGAACTGCCACAGCCGAGGATGGTCACACGCATGCTCAGAATTCCGCCCGGGTGAACAGGGTGCGGAAGTTGCTGGTCGTCTGCTCGGCCACCTCTTCCGCGCTCACGCCCTTGATCTCCGCCACTTTCGCCGCGGTATAGGCAGTCATGGCAGGCTCGTTGCGCTTGCCGCGCTTCGGCACCGGCGTCAGATAGGGGCTGTCGGTCTCCACCAGCAGGCGCTCCATCGGCACGGCCGCCACGGTGCGCCGCAGATCCTCCGCCGACTTGAAGGTCACGATGCCGGAGATGGAGATGTAGAAGCCCAGTTCCAGCGACCGGTCAGCAAGCTGCCGCGTGCCGCTGAAACAATGGATCACGCCCGTGAAGGCACCGTTCGCCATCTCCTCACGCATGATGTCGATGGTATCGGCCTCCGCATCCCGTGTGTGGACGATCAGCGGCAGACCTGTTTCACGCGCTGCACAGATATGGGCGCGGAACAACCGGCGCTGAACGTCACGCGGGCTGTGGTCGTAGTAGTAGTCGAGACCGGTTTCACCGATACCGATGACCTTCGGATGACGCGCCAGATCGACCAGCTGTTCCGTGGTCGTGTCCGGTTCGCTCTCCGCCTCGTGCGGGTGAACGCCGACGCTGCAGAACAGGTCATCGGCCTGCTCCGCAATGCCGCGAACGATGTCGAACTCCCGCAGCTTGGTGGAAATCGTGACCATCGGCGAAACACCGGCATTGCGGGCGCGGACCAGAACGTCGTCCAGATCGCCGTCGCGGGCCAGATAGTCCAGATGACAATGGGAATCGACCAGCATCCCCTCACCCCTTCGCGGCGGCGTCTTCGACCACGATGCGCGGGAAGACCGGGACCGGCTTGTCGATGGGCGTGCCGCCGGTCAGCGCGTGGGTCGCGGACAGGTGAACGAAGGCGCGCGCGTCCGTGGGCACCTTGAGCTGGTCCAGCAGGTTCGCCCCCGCATCCGGCATGATCGGCTGTATCAGGATCGCAACGCGACGCACGGTCTCCGCCAGCACGTAGAGCACGGTCTTCATCCGGTCCGGATCGGTCTTCTTCAGCGTCCAGGGCGCCTGGGCATCGACGTAGCGGTTGGCCGCACCGCAGACTTCCCAGATCGCCGCCAGCGCCTTGTGCAATGCCTGGACATCGATCTCCGCCCGCACCCGGGCCAGCGTCCCGCCTGCCAGGTCCAGCAGGGCGTTGTCATCATCGTTGAACGGTCCGGGCACCGGCAGTGCGCCGTCACAGTTCTTGAAGACCATGGACAGCACCCGCTGCGCCAGATTGCCGAGATCATTCGCCAGATCACCGTTGGTGCGGTGGATCATGGCCTCGCGGGAGAAGTCGCCGTCATTGCCGAACGGGACCTCCCGCAGCAGGAAATAGCGGGTCTGGTCAAGACCGTAGGTCTCCACCAGTTCCTCCGGCGCGATGGCATTGCCGAGCGACTTCGACATCTTCTCGCCCTCGATGGTCCACCAGCCATGGGCAAACACCCGCTTCGGCGTGGGCAGACCGGCGGACAGCAGGAACGCCGGCCAGTAGACCGCGTGGAAGCGCAGGATATCCTTGCCGACCATATGGACATCCGCTGGCCAGAATTTCCTGAACATCGCATCGTCGGTATCCGGATAGCCCACCGCCGTCATGTAGTTGGTCAGCGCGTCCAGCCAGACATACATGATGTGCGCGTCATCGCCGGGCACCGGCACACCCCAGTTGAAGCTGGTACGGGAGATCGAGAGATCGCGCAAACCGCCCTTCACGAAGCTGACAACCTCATTGCGTCGCGACGGTGGCATGATGAAGTCCGGGTTCGCGTCATAGAAGGCCAGCAACCGCTCGCCCCAGGCTGAAAGGCGAAAGAAATAGCTCGGCTCCTCCACCCATTCGACCTCCGCGCCGGAGGGCGCGGTACGGGTGCCGTCGGGCTGCTTCGTCAGTTCATCCTCGCCATAGAAGGCTTCATCGCGCACGGCATACCAGCCGGAATAGCTGCCGAGGTAAATATCCCCGGACTCCTGCAGTCGCTGCCAGAGCGCCTGCACTGAGCGCACGTGGCGTTCCTCTGTGGTGCGGATGAAGTCGTCATTGGAGACATTGAGGATCGGCATCATGTCACGGAAGTTCTGCGCCACCCGGTCACAGAAATCCTGCGGGTCGGTATTGGCGGCGGCGGCGGATTTCTCGACCTTCTGGCCGTGTTCATCCGTACCGGTCAGGAAATGCGCGTCGAAACCGTCAAGCCGCTTGAAACGGGCGACCACGTCGCAAGCGAGCGTCGTGTAGGCGTGTCCGATATGCGGGCGGTCGTTCACGTAATAGATCGGGGTGGTGATATAGAACGGACGGCCCTGGCCTTCGCTCTGCTCTGCCCCGCTGCCCTGAGCTGCAGCGTCGATGGTCATCCGTCTCTCCCGATCGGCGTCGCCCGACGCCCTGTTCGTCCAAATACAGGTCTTGAGACCGCTCAGCCGCTATCGCGCGCCCGTGCTGACCCGGGCCGCTTCCTCGAAATCCGAGAGGATCGACAGGGTCACAGCCTTGCGGTTCAGATTGACGGCTCCGGTACGCTCCCTGAGCCGCGCGAGTTTGTCCCATACCTCGAACCATTGATCAAGACTGCCCCGGGTCAGGCGCTGCATCAGTTCCCGCTCCGGCTGGCTGGCCGCAAGGTCCTGAAACGGTGCCTGAACCAGCCGTTTCAGGAATCCGTCCAGCAGATCCATCAGCAGCCCGAAGGCCATCTCTCCCGCACCGGCCCTGGCGACCATGTCCCCCAGCTTCTGCGCCGCCGCCCGATCCATGCGCGGTGCCGAGACCAGGGCGGCCAGAAGTTGTTGATAGAGCGCCTCGCCGCCCGCCACTTCGAGCCGTAGCGCCTGGCCGGGCGAGCCGTTGGCAAGCTGCAGCAGCAGCGACGCAGTGCCCTCCCCGATCTCCGGCTTTGCGTCCGCCATGACAGCCAATGCCTGATCCCGTGTCAGATCCCCGAGGGAAAGGCGGCGACAACGTGATCGGATCGTCGGCAGCAGACTGCCAGGCGCATGACAAACCAGGATGAAGATCGTGTCTGCAGGTGGTTCCTCAAGAGGCTTCAGCAAGGCATTGGCTGCATTGCGGTTCATGTCGTCAGCAGCATCGATCAGAACGACCCGACGGGTCTTCAGATTGGCGCGTTGCCCCAGGAAGGAGGTCAGGCGGCGCACATCATCAACACGGATTTCCGTGAAGTATCGCTTCCGTTCATGGTTCCAGGCCCGACGCAGGATCGTGAGGTTGGGATGGGCGCCGCTTGCAACCTGAATGAACAGCGGATCATCGGCATCCGCATGCAGCGTCGGTGCCGATGCGCCGAACAACCCGCCACCGGCCTCACCTGACAGCAGACTGCGGGCAAAATGGTAGGCCAGCGTGGCCTTGCCCGTACCGGCCGTGCCGGTCAGCAACCAGGCATGGTGCAGCCCGGTTCCGGCGGCGGCCTCCGCCAGCGTGTCCCAGGCTTCTGCATGGCCATGGACACGCGTTGTCAGGGCGGGGTGCAGGTCCTCCGATATCTCATCCGGTGCGGGGCGTGTGGCATCATCGCTCATGGGCGTGCCAGCCTCTGCAGGACGATCCCGAGTATCTGCGCGGCAATGGCCTCTGCGGGACCGGTGGCGGCCACCACATGACAGCGGTCGGGCTCGCGGGCGGCAATGTCGAGGAAACCCTGCCGCAGGTTCTCGTGAAACACGCGCTGTGCGGTCTCGAAGCGGTCGGTGGCAGCGGCCCGGGCGGCAGCGCGGTCCAGCCCGGTCCCGACCGGCGCGTCAAGCATGATCGTCAGATCGGGCATGCGACCCTGCATCACCATGCGGTGCAGATCCATGATCAGGTCCGGCTGCGCCGCATCATCCAGGCCCCCGGCAGCACCCTGGTAAGCCCGGGTCGAGTCGATGAAGCGGTCGCAGATGACGATCTCTCCCCTGCCGGTCGCAGGTGTGATGACCTGACGCATATGGCTGTGCCGGGCGGCATTCAGCAGCAGCACCTGCTCGACCGGATCCAGATCCTGCGCCGGATCCAGCAACAGGCCACGCAAGGTTTCCGCGGCAGGGGTACCGCCAGGTTCACGTGTCGTGGTCACGGTATGGCCAAGGTCCCGCAAGGCCCCTGCAAGCAGGTTTGTCTGCGTGGACTTGCCGACACCCTCCCCGCCCTCGAACGTGATGAAGAAACCGCGCGGGGTCGAACCGTCTCTGGCGGTCTCAGCCACCCGAACCCCAGATCACATGGGCCAGCGCGGCGCCGATGCGGCCCAGCGGCCCCAGCGGTGCCACATCCGCAGCCGCCAGCAGCGGTGCGGAGGCAACGCGGGCACCATTGGCTGTCACCACCAGACGACCGACCTGCTGCCCCTTCGACACAGGGGCCGGAACGGGACCGTCATAGACCGCCTCCACCTTCATGCGGGCGCGGTCAGCCCTGGGCATGCTGACCAGCAGGTCGTCACCCAGCATCAGGGGCACCTTCGTCGACTGGCCCAGCCATACCTCGGCCTCCGAAACAGGTTCACCGGCACTGCCCAACCGGTATGTCGCGAAGGTCCGGAACGCCCAACTGAGAAGACGCTCTGCCTCGTCGCCACGTTCCCTTGAGCTGTCGAGACCCGCAATCACCATGACCAGCCGCTGATCGCCGCGCTTGGCGGAGGCAGTCAGACCATAGCCGGCGTTCTCGGTATGGCCGGTCTTGAGGCCATCAGCGCCGATGTTGCGATACAGCAGCGGGTTGCGGTTCCGCTGTGTGATATCACTGTAAGTGAAGGATTTTTCAGCAAATATCGGGTAATAATCCGGGAAATTCCGGATCATCAGCGTGGCGAGCTTGGCCAGATCACGCACGCTCATGCGATGCTCCGGGTCGGGCCAGCCGGTTGCATTGCGCAGTTCGGCGTTCTCGAGCCCGAGCTCCCTTGCCCTTCGTGTCATCTGTTCGGCGAAGGCATCCTCGCTGCCCGCCAGCGCCTCGGCCACGACAATGCTGGCGTCATTGCCGGACTGGACAATGATGCCCCGCAGCAGATCCTCGACCCGGACCTGCTTCCCGACCTCCACGAACATCTTGGAGCCGCCCTTCTTCCACGCCTTTGCACTGACGGGGAAGGTGTCGTCGAGGCTGAGTGCGCCGCTGCTGATACGTTCCAGCAGCATGTAGATCGTCATCAGCTTGCTCATCGACGCCGTTGGAATGGGCTGATCCGCATCCTTCTCGAACAGCGTCTGGCCGGATTCGAAATCCAGGACAATGGCGTGCCGGGCCCTGGTCTCGAAGTCGGCCGCCAGCGAAGGCGAACCGAGGGCGAGTACGGAAAGCAGCAGAAGGGACAACAGTCTCAAGGGCATGAGCGATGGGCCTCGGGGCATTTCGAATTTCGGTGAACGAAGCAGGCGACAGTCTAGTCGACGATGATCCGCGCGTCATCCGCCCCGGCATTCAGCGCGAGATCAAGCAACTGGTCTGCACGTTCAACTGTATCGATCGGCCCCAGCCGGACCCGGAAGAAATCCCGCTGGTCGACCAGCACATGATCAATGAAGGCAGGCCCGACTGCCGACAGGCGCGACCGGAGACGATCCGCATTCTGGAAACGGGTGAACGATCCCGCCTGCACGAACAGGGTTGTCGGGGCTGTGGGCACGACGCGGACATCACCGATGCGGCGTTGGGCGGGTTCATCAATCGTCAGGGGCTTGCTCGTCGCCGGCTTCTGCACCACCGGTTTCGACTGGTTCAACGCGGCGTCGCCATTTGCGCCGGCCGGCGGCGGCAGGGAGGCAACCTGGACTGTTTTCCTGGGGGCCGCGGCAACCGCCTTCTTCTCCCGGTTGGGTGTGGTCACCGGGCGCAGGACGAAGCGGTCATCGTCCGATCCGACGACCTCCACCCTGACCCGGGCGATGCCCTGACGTTCGAAACCCAGCAACTGGGCCCCGCGATGGGACATGTCGATGATACGGCTGTTGACGAAGGGACCGCGATCATTGACCCGGACAGTCAGGACACGCCCGTTCTCCAGGTTCGTCACCCGGACAGTGCTGGGCAGAGGCAGGGTCTTGTGCGCTGCCGTGACGATCCGCTTGTCGTAGATCTCGCCGCTCGCCGTGGCACGACCGTGGAACGGGTCACCGTACCAGGATGCAATTCCGGTCTCGTCATAGTCGGGCATCTCGGACGGGTAGTACCAGACACCCTTGATCTGATAGGGGCGCAGGCTGGCACGACGTACCTTCGCCGAATCGATCTGGCGCTTGGTAGTGCCGGAAAGATCCGATTGCGCAAGCTGTTTCGCACCATGGATCGCCAGGGTGGTCTCGGCACAGCCCCCGAGCACGAAAAGTAGGACCGGAACGATGGCGGCAGCGAGCCACCGGAGTATCGCTGCCTGGTGGCTTCCCATTTTCGTCGCTCCAAGGCTCGCCCGTGTGATTCGGCCAGTCTATCTGCGGCCTATGGCATCGGCAAGCTGCGAGACGGCGAGCCCGTAAAGGTGCGCGCAGTTATAGCGCAGGATCGAATGATAGTTCCGGTAGACCAGAAAGGCCTTACCGTCCGCACCATCCGGTTCGACCAGTGACGCGGGAAGGTTTCGGGCAGGCAGGTCAGACCCGTCCGCGCGCCGCACACCCAGGGCCTGCCAGTCGGCCAGACCAATGGCACCGGACATGCCGTCGATGGCCCGGCAGCCGGAACCGGAGCGGGGCGCGGGTATGGCCGAACGGAATGCCGCGCCGCCAGGCAATTTCACTTCCCGGCCCCAGGTCTGGTCATCATTCCAGCCATGCCTGGCAAGGTAGTTGGCGATGGACGCGAACACGTCCGCCTCGTTCGACCAGATATCGCGCCGCCCGTCCCCGTCATGATCCCGGGCATAGGCCATGTAGCTGGAGGGCATGAACTGCGGCTGTCCCATGGCACCGGCCCACGACCCCAGCATCTCGGAATGGGAAATCAGCCCCTTGTCGATCATCAGCAGGGCCTGAAACAGTTCCCGCCTGAAATAGCTGGAGCGCCGCCGGTCATAGGCGAGGGTCGCAACCGCAGGCACGACGGGCATGGTCGGCTTCACCGCGCCATACCGGGTTTCCATGCCCCAGATGGCGAGGATGAATCTCGGCTGCACGCCGTATTCCGCTGCGATCTGCTCGAGCAGTGTCTGGTGCTTTTCCAGCTTGCCGCGCCCTACCTTGATATTGGTGGGTGTCAGCAGCCGGTCGCGGTAGATCTGGAATGTCAGCTTGAATTCGGACTGGTTGCGGTCGCGCTGCACCACGCGCCGCACAGGCTCGATGCCGGTAAGAGCGACGCTGATCGTCTCTTCGCCGATCCCCTTCTCGCGCGCTTCCTTCCGGACCCCCTCCAGCCAGGCATCGAAGGGCGGCGGGGTTTCCTGGGCTTCAGCCACAGCCAGGGGCAGGGTCAACGCCATGGCGAGACCGAAGAAGACAGCAGACCAACGCATCATTCACCCCTGAACCAGTTCGGGATCATCATCCCGGTCCGGCAATGATTCGGAAAGTCACGCACCGGTGACCGCGGACGCAACAGACGGCCGCTCAACCGCCAAGCAGGCGATCCCCTTCCCGCCGCATGATCTCTGCCGCCTTCGGGCCGTCCAGCATCTCCACCATCCGCACCAGGCCATAGAGTCCCGCACGTGCAATCGCCTGCGCCTCCGGTACGGCAGGTGTGTCGGGGAGACGCCGCATCAGCTCGGATCGCCGTTCCTCGATATCCCGGCGGAGCCTGTCGCGGCGTTGTCTCAGGGGATTGTCGATACCCAGCTGGTCGATCCGGTTGCCCAGCCGGATAACGTTGTCGATCTCGCTTTCCAGTTCACGGTAGGTCTCGGCATGTTCCAACCCGGCACTCAGCTCGACGGGCAGATGCTGCTGGATCTGTGCTTGGCGGTCCCGTTCCAGGTCCTCCACACTGACCAGCTTCCCGATCCTGCCAAGGGAATCCGCGATGTGGCGGGCGGCCTTGTCGGTCGCCGGGCTTGCCACGCCGGATTCCTTGATCTGGCCCAGCCGGTCCAGCAGCCGTTCCGCCCGATGCACGCTTTCCCGTGCTCCAGGCTTTCCGTCGACGAGTTCGGCAGCACTTGCGCCGATACTGTTCTCGATCTCTCCGCGAATGACGCGGATCAGGTTCTGGCGTGTCGCCCCCGGCAGGTTGCGGTCGTCCTTTGCCAGCATCCCGATGACACTGGCCGGATTTTCGAGACGCCGGGTCAGCAACGCCATCAGATAGCGGGCGTGACCGGCTCGGTCATGCGCCAATCCGCGCAGCAACTTGACCAGCAGTTTCTGTCCGCTGTGATCAAGTGCATCGACGCGGCCTTCCGGGATGCCGCGCGACAGGCTCACCATGGCTTCGCCGATTTCCAGACAACCGGTGATCAGCCCAAGTCGCCGCCGCAGGTCTTCGGGTGCGCGCGCAGGGCCGCACCGCACCTCTTTCAGGGCGACAGCAGCCGCCTTCCATATCTCCCGCCCGAGCAGGATCTGGCCTGCCCTGTCCTCTGGCCGCTGGTTGAGATGCGCCAGGCGCTGCTCGAATCGCTGGAGCATCTCCGGTGACAGTTTCCGTCTCACGAGTCGGGCAACCGGCGTACAGGACCGGCGCATGATCAGACCGGCATCACCGGTCACATCATCGACAAGAAACCCCTCGAAGGGCTGGCAGAGCAGCCGCGAGAACGTCAGCGCCCGCATCGGACGCATCCTTACCAGTCTGCGCCTCAGGATCGACATCTCCGGCTGCACATCCGCCTTGTTGCCGAGTTTCTCATAGAGCCGGTAGAGCTCCAGGAACTGATCCGGCTGCAAGGCAAACAGACGCTGTTCGAGCTCCTCACGCGAAACGGTCCCGATCATTTGTGATCCCTCCCCCGTGCTGTCGTCAGGGGCCCCGGCCTTGCCAGCAGATCCTCGTCCAGATCACCGCTCAACCAGTCCTCGTAGACCCGGACCCGGCTGCGATACTCCCTGAACAACTCTACCGAACGCTGTCCGGCACCTGCATCAACCTCCCGTGCCGGCACAATGGGAATGATCCTGCCAATCTCCCTGGCCGCGACATCAATGGCCATCCTTTCGGCAATGGCGTCGTCCCAGATGCGCAGGACATAATCCCAGCCATCCAGCAGCCATGCGATCCGCAGCAGATGGCTGCGCAGCACTTCGCGACCGGAATCCCAGCGCGCCATCAGGCGGATCGGGTCGGCCAGCGTGCGGTCGACTTCGGCAATGGCCCGCCCGGCAATACCTGCGGAATGCTCTGCTGACATGGCAGCGAAGCGACCGATATGCGCCAGATCGGAAACGGTGGTG
Source organism: Minwuia sp. (assembly GCA_029213165.1). GTDB lineage: Bacteria > Pseudomonadota > Alphaproteobacteria > Minwuiales > Minwuiaceae > Minwuia. Next base: position 15,518 of record JARGNO010000008.1, on the reverse strand, counting down.
CGGCCCCAGTTGTCAATGGCATGAGAGAACTCCTGCATCCGCGTGTGCAGATGCCGCAGCCTTCCCGGTTCGGGCAGTGACCGCAGTCCCAGCGTGCCCAGCATCGCGGCCATCTCCTCGATATGCTGATCAATGGCAATGGCGGTGATGTTCGCGCGGGACGCTGCTCCCCCCAGCATGGTGCTGACCGTGTTCCGGCCCTCCGACGATCCGATCGAGGCGATCAGTTCCGGTCCGATCTCACCGCCGCCACGACGGACAGTGTCGAGCAACAACATGATCCGGGTGGCGACCTGGACTTCGGCGGCCTGGGTCAGTTCTTCGCGCGCCTGTTCGGCCAGCGCCTGCCCACCAATACCGGTGGTCGCCAGTTCCAGCCAGCAGTGGCGGATCGCGGTTGGCGTGACGGCCTTCTCCTTCCCGACGATCTCGGTCAACGTGCGGTCATGGACAGAAAGAGTCGTGATCTCCGGCAGGCTGGAGAAGGCGGTGACATAGATGCCCTTGCTGCCGGAGAATCCGGGCAGGACAACTTCCAGCCGCTCCCGCTCGTCCAGCCGCACCCGGCACTGCGCCAGGGCCGTGGTTGTGAACGGGATGACCGTTCCCCGTTCAAGGAAGGTGCTGGGCTCATAGTGGCTGCGTCGGGCATGAGCGGCCTTGCGGGCCGCAGGCGTCGACGCATCCGCGCCACCCCTGCCCCTGTTCGCAGCCGCCGATGCCGTCTGTTCTGTCGCCACTTCTGCCCTCACCGGTCCTGCTCCCGCACAGATACGTGCAGGCGGGCAAAGGCTAGGTGGCAATGGCAAAAAATGGCTTAACCGTCAGGAAGCCCGGCCAAGCATTGTACGTATGGCTGCAATCTGCTGATCGGCATCGATCGTGGTTAGGCCCGTGATCTCCAGTTCCCTGTCCTCCAGCACATCTGTGCCGTCAGAGTTCTGCAGGCGGTCGCAGATCACGGCATCGCGGCGATGCAGCAGCGCCTCCACCTGCGGGCGAAACAGGATCATCATCGCGCTGAGCCAGCGATTGACTGGCCACTCCGGCCAGATCAGATCCATCTCGAACCGGTCGAGCATCGCGATCACATCATGGGCGCTGTAGAGGGTTTCACCAGTAACCCAGCGGTTGGTGCTGAACAGATGTGTCGGCACGCCGAAAGCGTTCATCGAAACCGCAACCAGGTGCGCCAGCGCATCATTGCCTGCCGGCCAGGGCTCCTCCCGCTCCAGCGGCAGGGGACGCACGTCAGGTGACATCCCCTTCGCGCGCATGAAGGTGTGAAAGTGCCCGTGCTCCCCCGTCGCGCCCCGATGGGCATGATAGTAGTACTGGCTGTGGCTCTCAGGGTCGTAGACATCGCCCTGTGGATAGTGGTCCCATTCGTAGAACGTCTCCGACTGCTTCAGCAGCAGGCCGACGATATTGTCTTCCGTCTTGGCGATCACGCGATAGACGTTCAGCAATTCATCCGCGGCTGCCAGCATCCGTTCCAGCTGATCACGATCACAGCCCGCCAGCAGACGCGCCGGGTCGAGCATCAGATCGACTTCCGCGTCGGCAACCTCTCCGAGCCAGAGATCGCTCAACCCCGGGGCACTCTCGGACTTCCTTGCGTCCGGCTTTTCCTGACTCATTCCGCTCACTCCCGTGCCAGTCGGAAACCGATCAGAACATGCTTCAGATCGTCGGGGCGGCCATGACATGCAGCAGGGCGGCAGACTCCGCATCCGCTGTCATCCCAGGATCCAACCCCTCACGATGCTTCTGCCACTCCCGGCCACTGTCGCCGTCCATCCGAATACCTGCCCCACCGCATCACGCAGGCCGAAGGGACTTTCACCCTTCACGTAGTCGCCCACGGGCACCGTGTCGAACGGACCCAGATCATGGCTGTTCAATTTTGCGGGATCGAAGTGATCACCTCATGCGAAATGAAGCCCGTCGGTGCCTCGCGCCGGCGAGGTCCAGGTCGATTTGCCCAAATGTCGGGCATGTTGCGCATTTTTCAGGCAAAAAGAATGCGCAAGATTTTGGCAGTATCTTTCAACCATCTGATCTGATTGCCATTTTCCGAGCAGTGCGGATGGCATGAGCCATGCTATTCTCTTCAGGCGTGATCATGTGGTCGCGCGAGGAAACGAACTGCTCACAGGATGCCGAGAAAACATTGATGAAAAAGATCGAGGCAATCATCAAACCCTTCAAGCTGGATGAGGTGAAGGAAGCCCTTCACGAAGTCGGCCTGCAGGGTATCACGGTGACGGAAGCAAAGGGCTTCGGTCGTCAGAAGGGTCACACCGAATTGTATCGCGGTGCCGAGTATGTCGTCGACTTTCTGCCAAAGGTGAAGGTGGAAGTTGTCGTTGAGGACAGCATGGTCGAGCGGGCGCTGGAAGCGATCCAGCAGGCAGCCCATACGGGACGCATCGGTGATGGCAAGATTTTCGTGTCGTCGGTGGAGGAAGTCATCCGCATCCGCACGGGCGAGAAAGGGGTCGACGCGGTCTGACGCGTCCGAACCGGGGTTTGGGGTCCGCTGACGGGCCGCAACTTAATCGACAGGTTGGTTATCCACTTCAGAGGGTTAAAAATGTCTGACGTCAAAAGCGTTATGGAACAGATCAAATCGGGCGAGATTGCCTATGTGGACGTGCGGTTCACCGATCCGCGCGGCAAGTGGCAGCATCTGTCCATGGATGCGCAGGATTTCTCGGAGGACTTCTTCGAGGAAGGCATCATGTTCGACGGTTCGTCGATCGCTGGCTGGAAGGCCATCAACGAGTCCGACATGGCGCTGATGCCCGACGCCTCGACCGCGGTGATGGATCCGTTCACGGCCCAGCCGACGCTGATCCTGTTCTGCGATATCCATGAGCCCTCGACCGGCGAAGGCTATGGTCGTGACCCGCGCACCACGGCCAAGCGCGCCGAGGCCTACCTGGCCTATACCGGCATCGGCGACACGGCGTTCTTCGGTCCCGAAGCCGAATTCTTCATGTTCGACGACGTGCGCATCAGCACCGGTTCGCACAACACGTCCTACATCCTGGATGACGTCGAGGCACCGCACAATTCCGGCGCGGCGCTGGAAGGCGGCAACATGGCCCATCGACCGCCGGTCAAGGGCGGCTACTTCCCGGTGATGCCTGTCGATTCCGGTCAGGACATTCGCGGCGAGATGCTGTCGGTGATGCGTGAGATGGGTCTCGAGACCGAGAAGCATCATCATGAGGTCGCGCCGAGCCAGCACGAACTGGGCACCCGGTTCAACACCATGGTGAAGACCGCTGACGGCATGCAGATCTACAAGTATGTCATCCATCAGGTCGCGCATCAGTGGGGCAAGACGGCGACGTTCATGCCGAAGCCGATTTCCGGCGACAATGGCTCGGGCATGCACACGCACATGTCGATCTGGAAGGATGGCAAGCCGACCTTCGCCGGTTCCGGCTATGCCGACCTGTCCGAGACGGCGCTGTACTACATTGGTGGCATCATCAAGCATGCGAAGGCCCTGAACGCCTTCACCAATGCGTCCACCAATTCCTACAAGCGCCTGATCCCGGGTTTCGAGGCCCCCGTGCTGCTGGCCTATTCGGCCCGCAACCGCTCTGCTTCCTGCCGTATCCCGTTCGGTTCCGGTCCGAAGTCAAAGCGTGTCGAGGTCCGGTTCCCCGATCCGACCGCCAATCCCTACCTGGCCTTCGCGGCCATGCTGATGGCTGGCCTGGACGGTCTCGAGAACAAGATCCATCCTGGCGAACCTCTACGACCTGCCGCCCGAGGAACTGGCCGAGGTGCCGACGGTTGCCGGTTCCCTGCGCGAGGCCCTGCAGGCGCTGGACGCGGACCGCGAGTTCCTGAAGAAGGGCGATGTGTTCACCGACGACCAGATCGACGGCTACATGGCCCTGAAGTGGGAAGAGGTCTACCGCTTCGAGCATGCACCGCATCCGGTCGAGTTCGCGATGTACTATTCGGTCTGATCTGTCTTTCAGACAGTTGGTTCGAAACAGAGGGGCCGCAGCACATTGCTGCGGCCCCGTTTCGTTCCGGAGATGACCGTCGGCACCCGGGAACTGTTCAGGAAGACCTTCCGAGCCACTGGGGGATCTTGCGCAGGGGCTTGGCGAAAAGTGCGCGGTCCACAAGACCGCTGCCCAGGCGCTGGCGACGGACCTGCAGGCTCTGCAGGTTGCCGCGCAGGAAGGCACGCATGCCGCTGCTGCTGTAGCCACCGTTGGCCATGTCGACCAGCACATGGGGGACGTGTCCCGCGCTGAAGTCGTGCAGTTCCATTGCGCGCAGCATCCAGTCGTAGTCGGAGGCACTGGGCCAGGTCAGATCAAATGCCCCGACAGCTTCCGCAACAGTCCGGCGGACATAGAAGCCCGGGTGGGCGGGCATCCAGCCCCGGCGGAACCCTCCGGGCTGATAGGGCGTGTTCCGCCATGCGCGCACCAGCCGCCGCGATTGATGATCGGCGACGATATCAATATCGCCATAAGCGACATCGTGGCGCGCAAGTGTCTCCGCAATCGCCGCCAGCGCGCCAGGGTCGCGGTATCTGTCGTCCGAATTGAGGAATCCCACCGCGTCACCGCTGAAGCGCTGCAACCCCTTGTTCATGGCGTCGTAGATGCCATTGTCCGGTTCGCTGCTGATCCGGACCGACGGATCGCTGAAACTCCGCACGATCTTCAGCGTTTCATCATCCGATGCGCCATCTACAACCAGCAACTCCTTGTCGGGCCACTGTTGTTTCAGGAAGGATTCAACGGTCCAGCCGATGGTTGCGGCGGAATTGAAGCAGACGGTCACGACTGAAATCTTCATGGTCCAGCTTCCCGGTTGGCGCAGGCAATGCCGGGTGCATCACCACGGCACCATTCAAGCTCTGTCAGCGTTCGCGCACGTTGTCGATATTCGCGCGAAACCAGTCGTAGTATCCGCCCAGACCTTCCGACAGGCCAATGCGCGGCTGCCAGCCAAGACCGGTCAGTTTCGTGACGTCCAGTTGCTTGCGATACATGCCATCGGGCTTGGTCGAGTCGAACACCAGTTCGCCATCGTGCCCGACCGTCTGCTGGATCAGCCTGGCGAAATCGGCAATTGATATGTCCTCGCCGCAGCCGACATTGACATGGTCATGGCCGGAATAGCAGCGCAGCAGATGGATGCAGGCGTCGGCCATGTCATCCACATGCAGGAATTCCCGTCGCGGTCGACCGGTGCCCCAGACCGTGACGGTCTCGACGCCATCCCGCCTGGCCTCGTGAAACCGGCGCAGCAAAGCAGCGGCGACATGGCTGTTGTCGGGATGGAAATTGTCACCCGGACCATAGAGGTTGGTCGGCATGGCGGAGATGAAGTCAGCACCATATTGCTTGCGATAGGCCTGGCAGAGCCGGATGCCGGCGATCTTTGCAATGGCATAGGGTTCGTTGGTGGGCTCCAGCGGCCCGGTCAGCAACGCATCCTCCCGGATCGGCTGAGGCGCCTCCCGCGGGTAGATGCAGGAGGAACCCAGGAACAGCAGTTTCGCGACACCGGTCTCGAACCCGCCGCTGATCAGGCTGGATTGCAGTTCCAGGTTCTCGGCGATGAAGTCCACCGGATAGGTGTTGTTGGCGTGGATGCCGCCCACCCTTGCCGCCGCGACGACAATCACGTCAGGCTTGGTGGCGGCGAGCCAGGTCTTCACCGCCGCGCGGTCGCGCAGGTCCAGGTCGGATCTGTCGACAACCAGGATCTCGCAGTCTTCCCGCGCCAGGCGTCGGACAATGGCCTTGCCGACCATGCCCTTGTGCCCGGCAACGAAGACCCGTCGCCCCTGCAAGTCGAATGCAGCCGCCATCTCAGCTCTCACGGGCCTTGTGCATGGCGGCATTGAAGTCATGTTCGTGCTGTACGGCAATCAGGTCCGCCCGCACCATCTGCGCGACCAGATCACTGAATCCGGTGGTATGCGACCAGCCAAGGCGTTCGCGTGCCTTGGTCGGGTCGCCCAGCAGCAATTCGACTTCGGTCGGGCGGAAATAGCGCGGATCGACCTCGATCAGCACTTCGCCGGTCGCGGCGTCCCTGCCCTGCTCCTCCACACCGCTGCCAGACCAGACGATCCTGCGGTCAACCTCCGCGAAGGCGGCCTCGACAAATTCACGCACCGAATGGGTTTCTCCGGTCGCCAGCACATAGTCGTCAGGCTTGTCCTGCTGCAGCATCAGCCACATGCCCTCGACAAAGTCCCGGGCATGTCCCCAGTCGCGCCGGGCATCCAGATTGCCCAGATAGAGCTTGTCCTGCAGGCCGAGCTGGATCGAGGCAACGGAGCGGGTGATCTTGCGGGTGACGAAGGTTTCGCCGCGCAACGGGCTCTCGTGATTGAACAGGATACCGTTGGAGGCGTGCAGGTCATAGGCCTCCCGATAGTTCACCGTGATCCAGTAGGCATAGAGCTTGGCGGCGGCATAGGGGCTGCGCGGCCAGAACGGGGTTGTCTCGCGCTGCGGCGTTTCCTGCACCTTGCCATAGAGTTCGGATGTGGATGCCTGATAGAAACGGACGGTCTTCTCCATCCCCAGGATCCGGATCGCCTCCAGCAGTCTCAGCGTTCCGATCGCATCGGAGTTTGCCGTATATTCAGGGGTCTCGAAACTGACCTGAACGTGGCTCTGGGCAGCGAGATTGTAGATCTCGTCGGGCTGGACCTGCTGCACGATCCGCAGCAGGTTGGTGGCGTCCGTCAGATCACCATAATGCAGGTGCAACTGGACTCCGTCGGCGTGCGGATCCTGGTAAAGATGCTCCAGCCGCCCGGTATTGAACGACGATGAACGGCGCTTGATACCATGGACAACATAGCCCTTCGACAGCAGCAACTCGGTCAGATAGGCACCATCCTGTCCGGTCACACCCGTAATCAGGGCTGTCCTTGCTGATCCCTCGGATTTCATCGAGCCAACTACCTTTTCGTCACGCCAGGATCCCGACACTCATCGCGCAACTCATTCACGCCGACGTCATGTCATGCAGCGCATCGAAATTCACGACTCGATACGCGTGGGGTACTCCCTATCTTCTACACATGATCTTTTCAATCGGCACGGGAGCGCAGGCATGAGCAAAACTTACGCGAAGACCGAGGCGGCCTTGCAGGGCCTGACACCGGAACAATACGCAGTGACCCAGCAGGATCATACGGAGCCACCGTTCCGCAACCGGTTCTGGGACCACAGGGAAGCCGGTATCTATGTGGACGTGGTCAGCGGGGAACCGTTGTTCGCCGCATCCCAGAAGTTCGATTCAGCCTGTGGCTGGCCAAGTTTCTTCCGCCCTCTGGAGCCGGACAACATCGTGGAGAAACGTGACATCAGTCACGGGATGGTGCGGATCGAAGTGCGTTCCCGCCACGGCGACTCGCACCTGGGGCATGTCTTTCCCGATGGACCGCCGCCGACAGGCATCCGGTATTGCATCAATTCCGCCTCGATGCGGTTCATCCCGCTGGCCGACATGGAATCCGAAGGATACGGCGAGTATCTCGATATAGCCGCCCTGGACACGCAGGACCGCTGAGGCCTTCGGGAGTCGGCCAATACCCGCAACACGCGTATCGTTTCCCGATATATGCTAGGGAATGGTTAATTTTTCGGGATTTGTGACGGTCTTGGCATCCTGCTTGCTGTCTTTGGAGGCAGAGAAGATGACGTGGGGTGTTCCTCTCCCAATTTGCCAAATGAAATGCATTCGGCATGAACGGGATCAAGAAACGCCACACGTGTCACGGGCTGGAGTTCGGTCGATGCAGGCCATGCGTGTTCTGATCGTTGATGACAGTGATGCCAACAGGAAAGTCGCGCGCGTTTTCCTGGAGCGGGAAGGACACGTCGTGGTGGAAGCCAACGGTGGTGCTGCCGGATTGCGTGAACTTGCCAGCAACGATGTCGATATCATCCTCATGGACATTGCCATGCCGGAGATCGACGGGCTGGAGGCCACACGACAGATCCGGCGCATGGGGGGCTCTGTTGCCCGCACACCGATCGTGGCCTGGACCGCACATGATGTGCCCGGCATGCGCCTGCAGTGCGCCGCGGCTGGCATGGATGGCTATCTGACGAAGCCCATACAACGCACACCGCTGGTCGAGAACCTGACAGCAGTCCTGCAGCGGTCCCGCACGGAAAGGGACCAGGCAGCCGTCGGCTGCTGACCCTCTCTCCTCCGCGCTGCCCTACTTGAAGCCCACCGCGAATCCATCGTCCACGCTGACGACCGAACCGTTGACGAACCGCCCCGCCGGTCCGGCGAGGACCAGCAACATGCCATCCAGGTCGGATGGCACGCCGACACGCGGGCGGGGGAAGCGTGTCAGGAAGGCCTTGCCGGCCTCCGTCTGCCAATAGTCGGCATTCATCTCCGTCTCGATATATCCCGGACAGAGTGCATTCGTGTTGATGTCGTACTTGCCCCATTCCAGCGCCATGGCCTTCGTCATCTGGTCCATGGCGATCTTCGACATGCAGTAGATGGAAAGCTGTCCGATCACCCGATGGGCAAGCGTGGACGAGATATTGACGATCCGCCCCGCCGCCTTTCGCGCCCTCAGCCGTTTCGCGACGGACTGGGCCACGAAGAAAGCGCCTTTCAGGTTCGTGTCCAGCACCTGATCATATTCATCCTCGGAGATCCGGTGCAGCGCATTGGGTACTGTCACACCGGAATTGTTGATCAGGATATCAATCGGCCCAAGCGCCTGTTCCACCTGATCGATGGCGGGGTCAATGGACGACACATCGGTCACATCCAGCGAAACTGCGAAGGCAGTCCCGCCCCCCGCTTCGATCTCCGCAACCAGATCCTCCAGCCGCTCCCGTCGGCGTGCCGCAATGCCGACTTTCGCCCCCTGCCCCGCCAGCAATCGGGCGAAATGCGCACCAAGTCCGGAGCTTGCGCCGGTCACGAAAGCCACCTGGCCTGTCAGTTCCTTGTCCATCGTCGAAAATCTCTCCCCCGGGGCATCATCATTTGAGTGGCCCTGCTCGCAGTGGTGACCTACTCTTCGTTTCATGCTGATCGATATTGTTTCCGATACCATCTGTCCGTGGTGCTTCATAGGCAAGCGCAAGCTGGAAGCTGCCATGCAGAACAGACCTGACGTCCAGCCGGAGATCGGCTGGCGGCCTTTCCAGCTCAATCCCGAGATGCCACGGGCCGGCATGTCGCGCGATGCCTATCTCGCCGCGAAGTTCGGCGGTGCCGACAGGGCATCGCGGATCTACGAGACCATCCGGGCGGCCGGGGCAGAACTGGGTATCCCGTTCCGCTTTGACCTGATCAAGCGCACGCCTTCAACCCTGGATTCGCATCGGCTGATCCGCTGGGCCACGCAGGAAGGATTGCAGGATCGGGTCGTGGAGGCCCTGTTCGTCGCCTATTTCACCCAGGGCGCAGACATCGGTGATGCCGATGTGCTGACCCGGATCGCGGTGGAGAATGGCATGGACCCCAAGGTGGCCGGCGATCGCCTGCGCAATGACACCGATCTGGATCTGATCCGTCAGGAAGACGCAATGGCCCGTTCCATGGGCATCAACGGTGTTCCCTGCTTCATCATCGACCGGAAGTATGCGGTTTCCGGCGCGCAGGACGTTCCCGTCTTCCACAAGGTGTTCGACCTGGCACTCAACGAGACGGTGCCCGCCCCGGAAATGACGGACGCCGACTGAACCACCGCGCACCTTGTCCCCGGCCTCAGGCTGCAGCCTTCTCCGCGATGCGGGCAAGGCCGCGCACCAGTTGCCGTACGCCCTTGACCCGGACAGGTACCTCCTCCCAGCCGCGCAGGAAGACCATCGTATGGTCGGGGCGCAGTTTTGCCGTGCCCGACTGACCGGAGATGAAGCGGACAAGCCCGGCGGGATCGGGGAAGGAGTTGTCGCGGAAGTGGACCGTCGCCCCCTTTGGTCCTGCATCCAGCTTGTCGATGTTCGCGGTGCGGCACAGCCCCTTGATGGCGACCACATCGAACAGGTTGTCGACTTCGCCGGGAAGCGGTCCGAAGCGATCGATCATCTCCGCTGCGATCTCCTCGATCCCCGTTTCGTCCGGCACATGCGCGAGACGGCGATACAGGTCCAGCCGGGCCGAAAGGTCGTGGACATAGTATTCGGGAATCAGAACAGGCGCGCCGAGATTGATCGACGGTGACCAGTTGTGGTCTTCGGCATCGGAGACACCACGTGCCTCCGCCACCGCTTCCTCCAGCATTGCCTGGTAGAGTTCGACGCCGACTTCCTTGATCTGTCCCGACTGCTCCTCGCCCAACAGGTTGCCGGCACCACGAATGTCCAGGTCATGACTGGCCAGGGTGAACCCGGCACCAAGCTGATCCAGGGTCTGCAATACCCGCAGCCGCTTGTCGGCACTGTCTGTCAGGCGCTTCGATGCCGGTACGGTCAGATAGGCGTAGGCACGCACCTTGGAGCGCCCGATGCGCCCGCGAAGCTGATAGAGCTGCGCCAGACCAAACATGTCGGAACGGTAGACGATCATCGTGTTGGCGGAGGGGACGTCGAGACCGGACTCCACGATGTTGGTGGAAACCAGCACGTCGAAGGCGCCTTCGTAATAGGCATGCATGACGTCTTCCAGTTCGCGCGCTGGCATCTGCCCGTGCGCGACCGCGAACTTCACCTCCGGCACATGGTTCTTCAGGAAATCGGAGACTTCCTTCAGATCACTCAGGCGCGGCACGACGAAGAAGCTCTGGCCACCGCGATAGTGCTCCCGCAGCAGCGCCTCACGCGCCACGATCTCGTCGAAGGGCAGCACGAAGGTCCTGACCGCAAGCCGGTCCACCGGCGGCGTCGCGATGATGGAGAGGTCGCGGATGCCGGTCAGCGCCAGTTGCAGAGTGCGCGGAATCGGCGTCGCGGTCAGCGTCAGTACATGAACATCGGCCTTCAGTTCCTTCAGCCGTTCCTTGTGCTTCACACCGAAGTGCTGTTCCTCATCGACGATCAGAAGCCCAAGACGCTTGAAACCGATGCTCTTGCTCAGCAGGGCATGGGTGCCGATGACGATATCGGTCGTGCCGGATTTCAGGCCATCCTTCACCGCCGTGGCAGACTTGCCTGTCACCAGGCGCGACAGTTGCTCGACCCGGACAGGAAAGCCCCGGAACCGCGCTGTAAACGTCTCATAATGCTGGCGGGCGAGCAGCGTGGTTGGCGCAACAATGGCGACCTGCATCCCGTCCATGGCGGCAACGAAGGCACTGCGCAGTGCGATCTCGGTCTTGCCGAAGCCCACGTCGCCGCAAACCAGCCGGTCCATGGGCCGACCGGAGGCCAGGTCACCCAGCACGTCGCTGATCGTCTTCGCCTGGTCATCCGTTTCCTGATACGGGAAGCGGTCACAGAACTCGTTGAAGGCACCTGCCGGGGCCTCCATCACCTGCCCGGTCGCCAGCTCACGTCCCGCAGCGATACGGATCAAAGCTTCGGCCATGTCCTTCAGACGCTGCTTCAGCTTTGCCTTGCGCGCCTGCCAGTTCTTGCCGCCCAGGCGGTCGAGCACGGTCTCGCCCTCGGAAGATCCGAAGCGCGACAGGAGTTCGATGTTCTCGACCGGCAGGTAGAGCTTGTCTCCCCCATGGTAGACAATCAGCAGGCAGTCATGCGGCGCACTCATGATATCGAGCGCCTGCAGACCCTCGTAGCGGCCAATGCCATGGTCGACATGAACCACCAGGTCACCAAGCTGCAACTCTGTCGCCGTGGCGATGAAATTGTCGGAGCGACGGGCGGAGCGCTTGCGTGACCGCACCAGCCGGTCGCCCAGTACATCCTGCTCCGAAATCAGGAACAGGTCCTCGCTCTCGAATCCGCTCTCCAGCGGCAACACGGTCAATCCAACCGTGCCGACCGGCAGCTTCGCCGCTTCCGTCATGTCCGCGACGTCGCTCAAAGCCGCGATGCCGCCGTCCCGCAACATGCCCGACAGCCGCTGGCGTGCCCCGTCCGAATAGCTCGCCATGACCGCGCGATGCCCGTCTGCGGTCACCTGTTTAAGATGCGCGACCAGCGCCTCGTAGACATTGGTGCCGGGTATCGCACGCTCCGGTGCGAAGTCACGGCCACGCCGGCCACCCAGGTCAAAGGCATCGTCCCCGCTCTCGCTGACGGTGAACGGGGTCAGTGCTGCCACGGGGTGTCCCCCCAGCGCCTCAGCCCATTCATTGCGCGAGAGATAGAGCATGTCGGGTGCCAGCGGACGATAGATCGCGCCCGCAACACCGGACGATCCGGCGTTGACCTTCAGCGCCTCCTGCCGGGTATCGTAATAGTCGTCGATGGCCTGGAACCGCGAATCCGTCGCGTCGTCAGCCAGGTGATCCAGCACGACTGGTGCATCGCCGACATAGTCGAAGATCGTCTCAAGCCGACGATGGAAAATCGGCAACCAGTGTTCCATGCCCGGATGGGCGCGCGATTCCGACACGGCCTCGTAGAGCGAGTCGCCTTCCGCCCGAATACCGAACAGCTCCCGGTAGCGGGCGCGAAAAAGGTTCACGGTCGGTGGTTCCAGAACCAGTTCGCCGACCGGCGTCAGTTCGAAGCGCTCGATCTTCTCCAGCGTTCTCTGGGTCATGGAATCGAACAGGCGGATGCTTTCCAGTTCCTGCCCGAACAGATCCAGCCGAACAGGATAGGAGTCGTTGGGCGGAAAGATATCGATCAGGCCACCGCGGATCGCATACTCGCCCGGTTCCATGACGGTGCCGGTGCGGGAATAGCCCTGCCCGACCAGAAAGGTCGTCAGTGCCGCTTCATCAATCCTGTCCCCGATCCTCGCGATGAAACGTCCATTGGTCACGGTGGCCTGTGCGGGAACCCGCTGGGTGGCGGCATTGACAGTGGTCAGCAGCACGCGGCCGGTCAGCCCGTCCTCCGCCAGCAGCCCCAGGGTACGCATACGCGCGGCCACGACCTGCCGATTGGGCGAAGAGCGGTCATACGGCAGGCAATCCCATGCCGGCAGGGTCAGAACCTGCAGCCCCGGGGCGAGGAACTGCAGCATCTCCGCAGTCGCGGCCATGCGCTGGTCGTCGCGCGCGATGTGGACCACGCCCTGCCGCGCACCGGTCGCGAGGGTGACAAGCAGGCGTGCTTCCAGCCCCTCTGGCGCGTTCTGGACGGTGATCCTGCCAGGCGCCGACAGGATGTCGATCAGTCGTTTCAACTGGCTGACTGGTAGAACTTGAACTGCATCAGCATCCGGGTGACGTCATTGTCATAGTCCGGCGGCACAGGCTTTCGCCCCATGACCCAGGCCAGAATCTCCGGATCTCCGGCCTTCAGCATCTGCTCGTAGAGGTCAAGCTGACGCTCCCCGAAGGTCGGCAGGTTCCGCTCCGCGAAGCGCGTCAGCACGATATCGGTCTCCTTGGTGCCGGTGTACTGCGAGCGATAGAGCAGCTTCTTGCGCCGCACGGCCAGTCTGTCTTCCTGCTCCGACATGGGGCGGCTCCTTCGATACCGGTTGGGGAGTGGATGATATAGTACGAAACCTGTCGCCGGGAAAGTCACGCGGCTTGCGTCAGACGGTCCATGCCCGGATGATCCGGCCATGCGCCCCGAGGTCCTTTTTCCCCTGTTTGCACCGGTCAACACCCTGAAGGGTGTGGGGCCACGCGTGGCTGCACTGCTGGAGAAGCTGGAGGTCACGCGGATCCTCGACCTGCTCTGGCTGCTGCCGCACGGCCACATCGACCGCAGTCAGCGCCCGACCGTGGAGGACGCGGTTCCCGGCGAGACCGTGACCCTGACCCTGAATATCCTGGAGCATCAGCCTGGACGTACCGACAAGCAGCCCTATCGGGTCTTTGCCGGTGACGAGACCGGCGTGATCGGCCTGACCTTCTTCCGCCCGCGTCGCGACTGGCTGGAAAGGCAGTTTCCGCCGGGCGAGCGGCGCATCGTCAGCGGCAAGCTGGAACGTTACGGCGACCAGTTGCAGATGGTGCACCCGGAGCACGTGGCAGACCCGGACAAGGGGGAGGACGTCCCCCTGCGCGAACCGGTCTACCCCCTCACCGCCGGACTGGCGGCGAAGTCCCTGCGCAACGCCGTGGTTCAGGCTGTCGAACGGGCACCGGAGATCAGTGAGTGGCAGGATGCAGCGTTTCGGGCGCGGAATCGCTTCCCTGACTGGCAGTCCGCACTGCACACGGTGCACTCGGACGGAAATATCCAGCCTGAAGGGTCCGGCACAGTTGGTGATCCGGATCTGCTGGCCCGCCGCAGGCTTGCCTATGACGAATTGCTGGCGAACCAGCTTGCCCTGGCGCTGGTCCGGCACCGCATGCGTCGTGAAGGCGGCCGTCAGCTTGCCGTTGCACCGGATGGCAAGCTCAAGCAGTTGCGCGCGGCCCTGCCCTGGCCTCTCACAGGGGCGCAGGATCGTGTGATTGCGGAGATCATGAAGGACCTTCAGGCCCCGACGCGCATGCTGCGCCTGTTGCAGGGTGATGTGGGCAGCGGCAAGACCGCTGTGGCATTGCTGATCGCCGCGGCGGTGGTCGAGGCCGGATCACAGGTCGCGCTGATGGTTCCCACCGAGGTGCTTGCGCGTCAGCACGCGCGGACCCTGACGGAGATGGGTTCAGCCATCGGCCTGCGGGTGGAGGCACTGACCGGACGGGACAAGGGCAAGGCGCGGATGGCGATCCTGCAGCGTCTGGACGCGGGCGAGATCGACCTGGTGATCGGCACCCACGCCCTGTTTCAGGACGCCATAAGGTTCCGCGACCTGGGACTCGCGATCATCGACGAACAGCATCGCTTTGGTGTGCATCAGCGGATGCTGCTGTCCGCCAAGGGCCGGAAGACAAGTGACGTGCTGGTCATGACCGCGACTCCAATTCCCCGGACGCTGGCGATGACGGCCTATGGCGACATGGATGTCTCGCGCCTGGATGAGCGCCCGCCGGGCCGGAAACCGGTGGACACGCGCGTCTTGCCGACGGACCGCGCGGACGCGGTTGTGGACCGTCTGCGCGGGCTGATGGGGCGGGGGGAGCGGGCCTACTGGATCTGTCCGCTGGTCGATGACGAAAGCGAGAGCGAGGCAGCGGCCGCAGAGGCCCGGTTCAGGGCGTTGCAGCAGCAGTTCGGGGACAGCGTCGGCCTGGTCCACGGCCGCCTGAAACCGGTAGAGAAGGACGCGGCCCTGGTGGCCTTCGCGGATGGCCGGACAAACCTGCTGGTCGCCACGACAGTCGTGGAGGTCGGCGTCGATGTGCCGGAAGCCACGGTAATCGTGATCGAGGATGCCGAACGTTTCGGCCTGGCCCAGTTGCACCAGTTGCGCGGTCGCGTCGGGCGCGGTGACAAGCCCGGACATTGCCTGCTGCTCTATCGCCCGCCCCTGGGTGAAACAGCTCGGAAACGCCTTGAAGTCCTGCGCGGCACTGACGACGGCTTCCTGATCGCGGAGGAAGACTT
>JARGNO010000082.1 GCA_029213165.1 Minwuia sp. | reverse complement strand
CAAATGCTCAAACCAAAGCTCGCAAACATATCCCTCTTCAACCATTCCAAAGCCAGACAAAAGCAAACTGACTTGTCGAACTGCCTGCCCTTGCAGGTGGTCGTTTCCGTATGATCCGGAATGGGTTATATCCCCCCCATGGCAATCTTCGAATATCTCGCGATCGCGTCGGTCATTGCCGTGGCGGTCATTCTGGCGGTCGGCGTGATCAGCATGATCACTGGCGGCAATTTCGGAAAGCGCAACGGCAACAGGCTGATGCGTGCCCGCATTCTGTTCCAGGCCCTGGCGATCGTGTTCCTGGCACTCGCATTCCTGACCGGCGACTGAGGGAGCTGTTCCGTGGTCAAGCTGACGAAGATCTATACCCGCGGCGGCGACAAGGGGCAGACATCCCTTTCAGATGGGTCCCGGCGTCCGAAGACTGACGCGCTGGTGGAGGCCTATGGTGCGGTCGACGAGACCAACGCGGCGGTCGGCCTCGCGCGCCTGCACCTCGACGGGGAGCCGGATGCCATGCTGTCGCGCATCCAGAACGACCTGTTCGATCTGGGGGCGGACCTGTCGACCCCCCACGCCGAAAGCTACAAGTGGGAACCGCTGCGTATCGTCGATGCGCAGGTTGACCGGCTGGAAGCCGAGATCGACGCCATGAACTCCGATCTGGCGCCCCTGACGAGTTTCATCCTGCCGGGGGGCAGTGCCGGTGCCGCGCATCTGCATCAGGCCCGCACCCTCGCCCGCCGGGCGGAGCGGTTGGCCTGGCGCGCTGCGGAGGTGGAGGATGTCAGCGAACCGGCATTGCGCTACCTCAACCGCCTGTCCGATCACCTGTTTCAGCTTGGCCGGGTGGTCAATGACAATGGGGCCACCGATGTACTCTGGGTTCCGGGGAAGAACCGGTGAGTGACGTCGAGGGCCTGATCGCAGGGGCCGATGGCCGCCCCAGGTGCTTCTGGCATGGGGGCCTGCCGGATTATGAGGCCTACCATGATACCGAATGGGGCTGGCCGGTGGACAGCGACACGCGTCTGTTCGAGAAGATCTGCCTCGAGGGGTTCCAGTCCGGGCTGAGCTGGCTGACCATCCTGCGCAAGCGGGAGAACTTCCGCGCCGCATTCGATGGCTTTGATTTTCACAAGGTATCGCTCTACGGGCCTGACGAGATCGACCGCCTGCTGGGTGACGCCGGCATCGTGCGCCACCGGGGCAAGATCGAGGCGACGATCAACAATGCCGCGCGTGCGGTTGAACTGGTGGCCGAGGCGGGCAGCCTGAGCAGCTTCTTCTGGTCACAGATGCCCGATGATGTGGAACGGCCGGAACAGGTGACACTGGCGACCCTGCGGGAGAACCCGACAACCGAGGCCTCCAAGCGGTTGTCGAAGGCGCTGAAGAAGCGTGGTTGGCGTTTCGTCGGTCCGACGACCGCCTATGCCTTCATGCAGGCCATGGGCTTGGTCAATGACCATCTGGAGGGCTGTTGCATGAGGGCGCCGGTAGAAGAGGCCCGCCAGGAATTCCTGAAGCGCCGTCAGGGGGCGGTGTAGGAAATCCGCCAGACCGCGCGTCCGGTATCATCGGCCACCAGCAGGCTGCCATCGGTCCAGACCGCCAGTCCTGCGGGGCGTCCTATGACACCGGCGCGGTTCCGTCCCGTGGTCCAGAACCCGGTTGCGAAGTTGCTGTAGCTGCCTACCGCGCGCCCATCCCTGAAGGGCACGCGAACGATCTTGTAGCCTGTCGGCGTACCTGAGTTCCATGAGCCGTGCAGGGCGACGAAGGCGTCTCCGCGATAGTCAGCCGGGAACTGCTGCCCCTGATAGAAGACCAGGCCCAGCGGCGCGGAATGGGATTTGAACAGGACATCCGGGACAATGGCCCGCGCGGCCTCTTCCGCCCCGCGTCCGCCCATGTTGGGGTCAGGATTGGCGCCGATGTAGCTGTAGGGCCAGCCATAGAAACCGCCCGGTTCCACCCGCGTCAGATAGTCGGGGACCAGACCGTCGCCCAGTCCATCCCTCTCGTTGACCACGACATAGAGATCATTTGTGCCGGGGTAATAGGCAATGCCTACAGGATTGCGCAGGCCGGTGGCGAAT
Organism: Minwuia sp.; assembly: GCA_029213165.1. Classification (GTDB taxonomy): domain Bacteria; phylum Pseudomonadota; class Alphaproteobacteria; order Minwuiales; family Minwuiaceae; genus Minwuia. Next base: position 10,122 of record JARGNO010000082.1, on the reverse strand, counting down.
GTGGTCTGGTCCGAGCCGTCCGCCGCGAACTGCTGCACGGTGGCGCGCGGCGGATCTTCGACCTGGATATTGCCGCGCGACCCCACAGCGACCTGAATCCGGGTGCCGTCGGGTGAGAAGGCCAGATTGCGCGTCCAGTGACCGCCACCGTTCCCCAGCGCGCGAGGGCCAGTCACCGGTTCTGCCGCGCCGCCCGCAACCATGTCGCCGACACGGTAGGGCAGGCGGCTGACGCGGGTTTCCTCACCCACGTAGACCCAGCCGTCGCGAATGGCGAGGCCATGCGGGGTGTCCAGACCCTTGGCGAAGGTGCCTCGAATCTCTGCCCTGCCGTCACCATCGGCGTCCCGCAGCAGCGTTATCTGTCCGGCCCTGGATTCGGCCAGCAGGACATCGCCGTTCGGTGCCACGGCCATCCACCGTGGATGGGAAAGCTCCGTTGCGAACAGCTCGGCCGTGAAGCCTTCCGGGACATTCAGTGTCGCATCAGCCGGACGCTCCACCCGATAGGCCGAGCTGGCGACGCTTTCGGTGGCAAAGGGCGGCGGCAGGTCGGCGGCGCGAACATGGAAGGTCTCACCGACCGGCTGATGGCCTGGTGGCAGCGGCTGCGATACTGCCGCACAGGACAGTGTCAGCATTGCCGGGACGAGGGTCCGGATGACCGTGAGCGGTCGGAACATGTTCTGTTTCATGCCTCCCATATGGGATGACGCAGCGGAAGGTCGAGAGACCCGCCGATCAATTGACCGAAGGAAAATACGTTTCGAAGGCCTTCTGTCCCTTTGACGAGAAGCTGATGATCCGCGATGTCGGCACCCGCTCCGCCCAGCCCAGTCCGATGAAACGGTCCAGCAGTGCGGTGCCGAGAGCACCCGCCATGTGCGTGCGCCGTTCGCTCCAGTCCAGACAGGACTTGCACACGGGCCGACGCTCCCGCTCCAGCGCCTCGACATCAATCCCCAGGTCATCGAGAAATTCGCGGCCCGCGTCAGTGAGGGCAAAGTCCGTATCGGTTCCGGTCAGCAACTGGCGCTGCTGCAGGCTGTCGAACAACTGCACACCCAGATCCCCGGCAAGGTGGTTGTAACAGACACGGGCACGGCGCAGGGCGGGATCCTTCGGCCCCGGACGGGTCCGCATCAGTCCACGCCGGGCGGCGAGACCCATCAGGGCCTCCAGCACCTCCGCCACATCATCATCGGCCAGCGCGAAATACCGGTGCCTGCCCTGCTTGCGTTGCTGCAACAGGCCAGCCCCTTCCAGCTTCGACAGATGTGAACTGGCTGTCTGCAGCGTGACACCAGCCTCCGATGCCAGTTCGGTCGCGGTCAGCGCCTTGCCGCTCATCAGCGCGATCAGCATGTTGGCCCGCGCCGGGTCGCCGATGACGGAACCGAGCAGGGCAATATCTGGTCCTTCTTTCATGGTTCGATGATACCCGAAGCATTGAAAGGCGACAATCGGGCATTCCTGGGCGCGCAACACGAACCCGGAGAGTTTCCCATGATCACATGTTTCATCCGCTATCACATCGATCCGACGAAGAAGGCGCAGTTCAGCGCCTACGCCCGCAACTGGGGGCAGGCCATCCCGCGTTGCGGTGCCGACCTTGTGGGCTATTTCGCGCCACACGAAGGTTCATCGACACTGGCCTATGGTGTCTACAACATCGAAAGTCTGGCGGCCTATGAAGCCTATCGTGCGCGGTTGGCGGCCGATCCCCTGGGGCAGCAGAACTATGAGTTCGCCCAGCGGGAGAGATTCCTGCTGCGGGAGGACAGGACGTTCCTGAAACTTGTCTCGGCGCCACACGGAGCTTCCGGAAAGGCCGGTTGAACGTCAGTCCTTATCGTCGCCGGGGATCATGCCGCTGACTGCCCGGGCCATGGCATCGCCGGAGGCAGCGAGGCCGTTCCTGACACCGGCGCGATCCTCCGGCGTGCGGTTCTGGCTCATCTTCCACTTGCCCTCCAGCCGTTCGATGGGGATGCGAAAGGCGACGATTCCCTTTTGCATCCCGGCACGATAGTCCTGCGGTGTGGAATCGTACTGCCAGCCCTTCGCGCCCTCGTAGCCGCTGCTGAGACGCCGCATCAGGGCGGAGACTTCAGCCTCATCCTCCATCACCCGGGGTGTCCCATAGGCGTGGACGACCGCGTAGTTCCATGTCGGCACGTTCGGACTGCTGGCATACATGGTTGGCGAGACATAGGCATGCGGGCCGGAGAACACGGCCAGCACCGGCGCACGCCCGAAATCCCGCCACTGCGGGTTGGCCCGTGCCACATGCGCCAGCAGCGTGCCGTTGGGACCGTCCTGCCGGTCCAGGACGAAGGGCAGATGGGTGCCGAAGGGCGCGCCATCGGCGTCCACGGTGACCAGCAGCCCGAATTCATTGCCCTCGATCAGATCGTGGCAGGTGGCGGTATCATCGACGCTGAAATGCTTTGGGCGATACATCAGTTTGTCACGCTGCCCTTCAGGAAGGGTCTCGCCTGCATGCTGTCCGGCGCGGGCAGTCCGAAGCGGGAGAGTATGGTCGGGGCAAGCTGCAACTGGTCCAGCAGGGCATCTTCTTCCGGTCCCTTGGCATCACCGAAATAATAGACCGGAAAGTCGCGCATGTCGGGTGCATTGCCGCCGTGATGGCCGCGATCACTGTGGCCATGGTCGGCGGTCACGATCACCTCGTACCCCGCCGCGCGCCAGGCGGGCAGGAAGGCGGCGAGGGACGCATCCACCGTGTAGCAGGCAAGATCCATCTGGCTGCAGTCCTGTCCGAAGCGATGCGACATGGAATCCAGCGTGCAGGTATGCAGCAGGCCATAGTCCAGGCCGAAGCGGGTGATCAGGTTCGTCAGTGTGGCGAACAGGTCCACGTCACTGGGGGTCATCTGGTTGTCGCGACTTTCGCCGGTCATGGTGTGCAGCCGACCATGCCGGATCGGCAGACTGTCATCATCGAACTCGATATCCCGCACCGGGTCGAAGGGATCGCGGTTGAACATGCGCGACCAGTCGGAGTGGGTGACCGCGCCCGTCACGCCGCCTGCTCCTGAGACCGAGGAGAAGATGTCCGGCAGATCCAGCCGCCGCACGGTCTGGTTGGACGTGATGCCATGCACCTGCGGCGGGACGCCGGTATGGATGGAGGCGTAACAGGGACCGGAGGTGGAGGGCAGGACGGAGCGCATGCGCCAGACCCGTGCTTCACCGCTGCTGACCCAGCCTTCCAGGTTGCCCATCAGCCGCCGCGCGGCGCGCCATGCCAGTCCGTCCAGCACGATCATCAGAAGCTTGCGTTCCAGTGCCAATTCGTCCTCTCCCGATCCCGCAGACATTCATGTCCAAGGGAGAAGACTATGGGCGGAATGCTGCGTCAATGCGGTGTCTGTCTTGGCCGGATGGGCGGGACATGACCGCACGGGTCCGGTGCCGCAACCCACTGGCGAAGTGATCAGGCCGCCAGGGTCTGCGCCGCCTTGCCCAGGGCTTCCTGCGCCATCCGGTCAGCCATGGCACCCGTCGGGATGCCTTCCCCGGTTGCGCGGCGAAACAGGTCGGTCAGCGTGCTGCCGATGCGGGTGACGTGATCGAAGGCGGCGTCTCTGTCGTAGTCCGGCCCCTCATGCGCGATATTGATGATGCCACCTGCGTTGATGACATAATCTGGGGCGTAGAGAATTCCCCGCGCCGCCAGCATGTCGTCGTGCCGGGCCTCGGCGAGCTGGTTGTTGGCTGAACCGGCGACGATGGAGGCCTTCAGCAACGGGATCGTCGTGTCGTTCAGGCTCGCCCCCAGCGCACAGGGGGCAAGGACATCGGCGCGCACCATGTGGATTGCGTCGGTGCCTACTGCTGTGGCGCCGAACGCCTTGGTTGCCGCCGCCATCAGCCCGTCACGCATGTCGGTGACGATCAGCCGTGCCCCGGCCTCATGCAGGCGGTTGCACAGGTCCCAGCCGACATGACCGAGACCCTGTACCGCAACGGTGACGCCCTTCAGTTCGTCATCGCCGCGCTGATGTTTCAGCGCTGACTGGATACCGGCGAACACGCCGAGTGCTGTGGCGGGAGAGGGGTCTCCGGACTCGCCTTCCAGTCCGGCCACGAAACGCGTTTCCTCGCGGACGAACGCCATGTCGGCAGGCGAAGTTCCGACATCCTCCGCGATGATGTAGGTGCCGCCGAGTCGTTCCACGAACCGGCCCATCGCACGGAACAGGTCCGGGGTGCTGATCCTGCGCGGATCGCCGATGATCACCGACTTGCCGCCACCACGACCGGTTCCGGCCAAGGCTGCCTTGTATGTCATGCCGCGCGACAGGCGCAGGGCATCGGTCAGGGCTTCCTGTTCGTCGGCATAGGGCCAGAAGCGGCAGCCGCCGAGCCCCGCACCCAGTGTCGTGTCATGTACGGCAATGATGGCGTTCAGACCCGTCGCGGCGTCGCGGCAGAACACGACCTCCTCGTGATTGTCGAAATCGGGTGAGCTGAACACGGCCATCATGGCCTCCTGGAATGAAAACGGTGGATTTCTGGATCTTTCACGGCTCGATTTGCCACTGGTTGCATGCGGGGGCAATCGCTAACCGTGGGGTGTCCTGAATTCGCATCAATCCATCCTGAAGGCCCCCGAATTCAGGCCGGTCCGGTGGTAAAGTAAGAATATTGCGCAATAATATTACGTGTCCGAATCACGTCCATTTGTGTCGATCCCGCGCTTCTGGCCCCATAGGGTTCTCGCTGGCCGGATGGCGCAGGTTCAGGAAGGGGGAAGATGACTCGATTGTCAGGGCTGATACTGACCGGGTTGTGGTTGTTCGGTTCCGCAGGAACTGCTGCACTGGCGCAGAGCAACGCCCAGTATGTCGAGTACTGGCAACAGGAATGGCCGGTCACTGATTTCAGCAAGTCCTCGGTCGACTTCTCGGAGATCCTGCATGGCGGTCCGCCGAAGGACGGTATCCCGCCGATCGACGAACCGGCCTTCGTCTCGGTGGCTGAGGCCGACAGGATCCTGGCCGACCGCGAACCGGTGATTGGCCTGGTGGTCAATGGGGAGGCAAAGGCCTACCCATTGCAGGTGCTGATGTTTCACGAGATCGCCAACGACACGATTGGCGGCATCCCCGTCACGGTGACCTTCTGCCCCCTGTGCAATGCGGCAATCGTGTTCGACCGGCGCGTGAACGGCCACATCCTGGATTTCGGCACGACGGGAAAGCTGCGCCGGTCCGACCTGGTGATGTGGGACCGCCAGACAGAGAGCTGGTGGCAGCAGTTCCTGGGGGAGGCCATCGTCGGGGAGATGACGGGCACCCGCCTGACCATGATCCCGTCGCGACTGGAGTCCTGGGCCCGGTTCCGCGCGCGTGCGCCGGAGGCAACCGTGCTGGTGCCGAACGGGCAGCACCGGCGTTCCTATGGTGGCAACCCCTATCTCCAGTATGACAGTTCGGCACGTCCGTTCCTGTATCGTGGTGATTTGCCGCCCGGCATACCACCGCTGATGCGGGTGGTGACCCTGGCTGACCGCGGGGCGTGGAGCCTCGACTTCATGAAGCTGAACCGCACGGTGCATCTGGACGACGGAACCGTGATCCGGTGGGAACCGGGGCAGGCGTCAGCCCTGGACAGTGGCGAGATTGCGGAAGGGCGGGACGTGGGCAACTTCACGGTTACCCGTTTCGAAGACGGCCGGGAAATCGACGTTCAGCATGGCGTGGATTTCGTCTTCGCCTATCACGCCTTCTATCCCGACAGCCCCATTCACCATGTGGCCACGCAATAGATCGTTCCACTGTCTGGTTGCGGCACCGGCCCGTTCCCCCACCCGTCAGGGAAGACTGCCGGTACGTCCCAGGGTCCCGATGGCAGCCACGATGCGGTCGAAACTTTCCTTCGCGCGGCGGGCGCGGTGGCGGGCACGCAGGTGCCCGTGCACCAGACCCAGATCGTTCAGCCAGACCGCCTTGCCACCTGCATCCACGATACGACGCGCATATGCATCCCCATCGTCGGACAGCGGGTCGCATTCGGCTGATGCGATGAAGGTCGGCGGCAGGTTCGTGAAGTCGGTGTCCCACAGGGCCGCATAGGTCGCGTCCCCGCTGACATCGGCACCACCACTGCGCATGGCCTGATAGAAGTCCATGTCGCTGCGCTTCAGCATCGGCGCGTCGGCATGGATGACGTAGGAGCCTTCGTCGATATTGCCGCCGAGACCGGGATAGATCAGCACCTGACCGGCCGGCGGCGCGTCCTGTCCCCGTGTCGCATGGGACAGCGCGGCGGCCAGATTGCCCCCGGCGCTGTCGCCTGCCAGCACGATGGCGGCATCGGTGGCCCCCCGCAAGTATGCCCAGCCGGCCATCGCATCCTCGAATGCCTTCGGGTGGATATGCTCCGGACAAAGGCGGTAGTCGACCGAGACCACGTCGAAGCCGGTTCGCGCACAGATTTCCGCACAGACGTCGTCATGGCTGTCCAGCCCGCCGACCACGAAACCACCGCCGTGAAGATACAGCACTGCCGCAGACCGGTCGCCATCTGCCCGGCGATAGCTGCGGATCGGTACGGCATGGCCATCGCCACTGGAAACGGTGCTGTCCTTCGCGCTGACGCCATCAGGGTATCCGGCAAAGAAGGCGCGGCACATGCGGTCATAGACCTCGCGCTGCCCCGCCACCGTCCTTTCCACGGCATCGGCGGGATAGTGGCTCTCGGTCTCCGCGATGAAGGCCCTGATCTCGTCATCCAGCAGCTTGCCGTAGTCTGCCTGTTCCATCCGGTGCCCTCCCTGAAGCATGATGGTGCATCTTTGATGCTCCGGCGGGGGAGGGCAAGGCTTGGCACTGCGCGCGGTACTGTTCGACAAGGACGGAACGCTGATCGACTTTGACCGGACCTGGTACCCGGTGATGGCACGGCTGGCGGCGGAGGCAGCACCGGATGATCCGGCGCGTGCGGCGCACCTGCTACAGATCGGTGGCCTGGACCCGGTGACCGGCCGCTTTCGCGCCGGGTCGGTGATCGCCGCCGGAACAATCGATGAAACCGTCGATCTCTGGTATCCGACGCTGCGCGGTGCCCCGCGTCTGGCGATGATCACCCGCTTCAACCATGCCTGCGCCACGGAGGGAGCCGCGCGCGCCGTTGCCATTCCCGGCCTGTCAGAGATGCTGGAGGTGCTGCACGGCCAGGGCTATCCGCTGGGGGTTGCCACCAATGACGGCCATGCCAGTGCAGTCGCGACGCTGGACCGGCTTGGCTGCCTTGACCGGTTTGGCCTGGTGATGGGCTACGATTCGGTGCCCAACCCGAAACCGGCCCCGGACCAGTTGCACCGCTTCGCCGGACATGCCGGTGTTGCGGCGGCGGAGGTCGTCATGGTCGGTGACAATGTCCATGATCTGCAGATGGCGCGCGCAGGCGGTGCGGGCCTTGCTGTCGGCGTCCTGTCCGGCACTGGTACCCGGCAGGATCTGGCGGGGCTGGCGGACGTGGTGATCGATTCGGTGGCGCAACTGCCGCAAGTGCTTGAAGACCTGGGGAGGAAATAGCTTGGACAAGACATTCGATCCGGCCAACCACCGGATGTGCGAGACATCCTGGTTCGAGGATCTGGAGGTGGGGCAGGAATTCTACATCAATTCCCGCACCCAGACGGACGGCCTGTTCTCGGCGTTCCAGCTCGCGTCGGGGGACAATCACCCGATTCACTACGACGTCGAATACTGCAAGCGCCATGGCCATCGCGGCCTGCTGGCGCACGGGCTGCAGGTGATGGCGCAGACGGCGGCAGGGGCGGGGATCCTGCCGCACGTCTTCGGCGACGCCCTGGTCGGCTTTCTGGAGGCATCGGCGAAGTTTCTCGCCCCGGTCTATGCCGGCGACACCCTCTACCCGCTGCTGACCATCAGTGAACTGCGCCCAGGTCGTACCACCGGTGTCGTCGTCTGCCGTGCCACGGTACACAATCAGGACGGCGTGCAGGTGCTGGAGGGCAGCCACAGCTATCTCCTGAAGAAGCGAAATCCGGAACCGAAGCCGGCAGCAGGGAGCGAGGAAGCATGAGTCTGGTGAGCTATGAGACGGAAGGCGACGTTGCCATCATCACCCTGAACCGGGCGGAAAAGTACAACGCCCTCTCCCGCGATCTGGGGGATCAACTGGCGGCGGCCTGGCACCGGTTTCAGGACGGGCCGGAACGCGCCGCGGTGCTGACCGGCGCGGGAAGGAATTTCTCCGTCGGCGCGGATCTGTCCGACCCGCCGGAGATCTGGCCCTTCAGTCCGGATGTGGGTGTTGCCGTGGACAAGCCGGTGGTGGCGGCAGTCAATGGCACCTGCGTCGGCGGTGCCTTCATCCTGGTGCAGTTCTGCGATCTCTGCATCATGGCCGAGGACGCTCGCTTCATCTATCCGGAGGCAAAGGTGGGTATCTCCGGCGGGTTGATCAGCTCCGTTGCCGCGCGCATCCCGCACAAGATCGCCATGGAGTTCATGCTGCTCGGCGAACCGCTTTCCGCGCAGCGCGCCTATGAGGTCGGGCTGGTCAACCGCGTCGTGCCGCAGGACGAACTGATGGACGTGGCCATGGACCATGCCCGCCGCCTGGCCGCCATGGCGCCGCTGGTGGTGCGTACGCTGAAACGCCACGTCGCCGCCACCCTGCCCAAGGGCCCCTCCGAACTGGCCGGGCTGGCACGCAGGGATATCGAGGCGATCCGCAGTTCCGATGACTTCACCGAAGGCGGCGCCGCGTTCCGCGAGAAGCGCCCGCCGGATTTCACCGGTACCTGACCGGCGCGGGCCGCGGCAGGCCACAGTGCCTCTCGCGCACCGTGTCGCGGCACCCGGAGGCCCAAAACCCCTTGCAGCCCGGCCCGCCCCCGGCTATAGAACCGCCCGCGTCCCAACGTTTCCCACGGGACGCTTGGGGGGCGCGTAGCTCAGTGGGAGAGCACTACGTTGACATCGTAGGGGTCGCTGGTTCAATCCCAGCCGCGCCCACCATTCAAACTGATGGAATATTCGCCGCCCTGCCTGCCTTCTGATCCGTCTTCAGGGGACAACCGGCTCATGCGCCATGCCCAGGTGCAACTCGGTGCCGGTATAGGGATTTGCGGCAATCACCTCGTCATTCAGCGTAATGCCGAGCCCCGGTGTGGTTGGCGGGATGAGGTATCCGTCCTGCCACACGAAATCGGCATTCACCATGGACATGTAGGGTCCCTCGAAGGTGCCGATGCTCTCCAGGATCAGGAAGTTCGGGCTGCAGGTCGCGATCTGGATGTTGGCGGCGGCAGTCACCGGTCCGCAATAGAGATGCGGCGCGATCTGCGCCTGGCGGGTCTCGGCCATGGCGGCAATCTTCTTGGCCTCCAGCAAGCCACCGACGCGACTGAGGTTCATCTGCAGGATCGAAGCCGCGCCGGCTTCCAGCAGCCGGGCAAACTCGTACTTTGTGCACAGACGCTCACCGGCGGCCACCGGGATCGAGGTGTAGCGCGCGATCTCCGCCATGTCGGCGGGGTTCTCCGGGGTGGTCGGTTCCTCGAACCACAGCGGATCGTATCGTTCCAGCCGCCGCGCCATGCGCTTGGCGCCGGAGACCGTGAACTGGCCATGCGTGCCGAACAGCAGGTCGGCGCGGGTGCCGACCGCCTCCCGGATGCGCTTGCAGAACATCTCGCTGCGTTCCAGATCCTCCAGCCGTGGCTGGTGACCGTCGTAGATGGTGTAGGGACCGGCCGGGTCGAACTTGACCGCCGTGAAACCCCTTTCGACCATGGCCACCGCAACCTCTGCTGCCATGTCCGGGTCGTTGTAGACATTCGCCACATCCGGGTCGGGATAGACATCGCCCTCGGACGGATAGAGATAGGTGTAGCTGCGCAGCCGGTCATGCACCCTGCCGCCCAGCAGGTCATGGACCGGCCTGTCCGCCGCCTTGCCGATGATGTCCCAGCAGGCCATCTCGAGACCGCTGAGCACACCCATCACCGTCACATCGGGGCGTTGCGTGAATCCGGCGCCATAGGTCTGTCGCCACAACTTCTCGATCTGGTGGGGGTCCTGACCGGCGAACTGCCGCCCGAACACCTCCACGGCC
>JARGNO010000081.1:8148-12505 GCA_029213165.1 Minwuia sp. | reverse complement strand
CATCGCGGGCACGCAGGCTGTTCACCGCATCGACGATTTCCTTCTGGATGTCGGCGACAACGCGGACCTCCATCAGCCGGACGCCCCGTTCCGTCAGTTCCTCCGCAAGGAACCCCATGTTGCGGTCCTTGGTACGGCCCGACAGGATCTCGTTGCCGATGATGATCAGTGCCGCCGTGACGATCTTTGGCTCGGCCATGTGCTGCGCGCGCTCCCGCTTGCTGGTTGTGATCAGGCGCAGGACAGCCTGACCGCCTGTCACCGTTTCCAGTATTCGCCGGATCAGGCCACCTGGTTCAGCGGCACGTTCCGTTCAAGGAATTCAAGCACCGCATCGGTGAAGATGTCGTTGCGGTCGCCCGCCACCATATGACCGGCACCGGAAACGTCAACGCAGGCGGCGTCGGGGCGCAGCGAAAGCAGATGCGCCGCCGATTCCTCGCTCGCCACGTCCGAATGCCGTCCGCGCACCAGCAGGATCGGGCAGGTGGTCTGGCGCACCCCATCGCAGAGACGCTGGTGCAGCCGCGTCATGTCCTCGTCGCCCCCATCCTTCAGGCACTTCGGATCCCAGTGCCAGTACCAGCGTCCGTCCCGCTGCCTGAGGTTCTTGCGGATGGAGTTCAGGTCAACGGCGCGCTTGCGCTCCGGCGTGTAGGCCTGGACGGCGGCGGCAGCATCCTCCAGACGGTCGAACCCGCTCTCCATGTTCTCGCGCATGAAGGAGATGATCCTGTCCGTGCCGGTCTGCTCCATCAGCGGGGCAATATCGACCAGCACCAGGGCGCGGGCCTGCACCGCCGGTTCATGCCCCAGCGCCAGCATGGCCGCGATACCGCCCAGCGACGCACCGATCACGACGGGCGGACGACCGACATGGGCCGCCCAGGCCCGCAGGTCATCGGCATTGTCCTCGAACGCATAGGCCCCATCGGGCGACCAGTCACTGTCCCCATGTCCGCGATGGTCACAGGTAAAGGCTGAACACCCGCGCCGCGCCATCTCCATCGCGGTGCCGCCCCAGCTGTGGCGTGTCTGGCCACCACCATGCATGAAGATGACCGGCTGTCCGTCAGCCGGGCCATAGCGGTCAGCGACAAGCACAAGCCCGTCGCGTGAACGTATCCGCGCCGGTTGCGGGTCTATCTCGTTCTTTGAAGTCATGGAATTGCCTGTCCATCGAGGTCTGCAACTGCTGGTCCACCTTAGCCGGGACAGCGGTCGTGAAACCACAGATGGCAGAACAGACGTGACAGGCGTCAGGCGCGGGTCAGGAATGAAGTGCTGGCCGGTGCCCGGCTATTCGTTGACCGCCTTGGGCAGGGGCGTGGGCGGTCCGTCAGCCTTCATCTCCTGCTTGCGGCGATACATCCGCCGGTCAGCTTCTGCCAGCGCGGTGGATGCATCGTCTCCGCGCCCGAAGGGGAAGACGCCATGCGCCACTTCCACATGCACGATGGTACCATCGATATCGACCGGCTTCTCCCGTATCGCATCGACCAGCTGCTGCGCCTTCTCCCGCGCCACATCCTCATCCGCCTGAGCCAGGATGACGCCGAATTCGTCACCGCCGATGCGGCCGACGACATCCGTGTCACGTACTTTCTCGCCCAGGGTCGTGGCCACGGCCAGCAGGGCCTTGTCGCCCGCGGCATGGCCCATGGTGTCGTTGATTTGCTTCAGACCGTTGACGTCGAAGAAGACCAGGCTGGACGGCACGCCATAGCGTTCGGTGTAGGACATCATGCGCGACATCTCGCGGACAAAGGCGCGGCGGTTGGCGACCGGCATCAGCGGGTCCTTGTCGGCCAGTTCCTCCAGGTCGCTGATCTTGCCGCGTGCGGCCTGCAACTCGCGACGCAGGGAGTCGACCTCATCCATCAGACCCATCAGGGCCTCACGCACCTTCGGTGTCAGTTCGCCCTCGGGCACCCCGAAGAAATCGCCGATTTCCACGGCACGGGGGGCATCGACCGACGCTTCCCTGGTGGCGACACCAGCACCCGCTCTGGCGGCTCCACGCGGGCGGTCCACTGCGCGGACACCCGGCAGGGATGAATAGGCACCGATCTTCATGTGAATCCTCTCAGGCATGAATCAGTTCAGGCGCATCCGAGTCGCCGTTGGTCTCAGGATGCGATGCATTGGTTAAGAAAGCCTTCTCCCGCTTGTGGTCAGGAACGGCATCCCTATAATCCGCCGCCTGTTTTTCGAGGGTGAGGTCCAGTGACCGTTTCAGATTCAGCAGTTGTGACAGGCGCGGCAACCAATGCACGCGTCGGCGTGATCATGGGCAGCCAGTCGGATTGGGAAACGATGCGGGAGGCCGTTTCGGTGCTGGAGGCACTGGGCGTCCCGCATGAGGTCCGGATCGTGTCCGCCCACCGGACACCCGACCGCATGACGGACTATGCCCGGACGGCGCAGGACCGGGGCCTGCAGGTCATCATCGCCGGTGCCGGTGGTGCGGCGCATCTGCCGGGCATGGTCGCGGCCATGACGTCGCTGCCGGTGCTTGGCGTGCCGGTCGAGAGCAAGGCACTGAGCGGCATGGACAGCCTGCTTTCCATTGTCCAGATGCCAGGGGGCGTGCCGGTCGGCACCCTCGCAATCGGCAAGGCGGGCGCGAAGAACGCCGGCCTGATGGCGGCCTCCATCGTCGGTCTGGGCGACCCCGGACTGATGCAGCGCCTGACGGCCTGGCGCACGGCGCAGTCGGCATCGGTGGCGGAAGAGCCCCAGCGGTGAGCCCGCCGTCCACAGCCGGAAATGCCCTGCCGCCGGGATCGGTCATAGGCGTGCTGGGTGGCGGACAGCTCGGGCGGATGATGGCCCTCTCCGCTGCGCGCATGGGCTATCGGGTGCATGTCTACGGACCGGAGGCCAGTTCGCCGACGGAACAGGTGGCCGACCAGGCAACGGTCGCGGGCTGGGACGACCTGGCCGCGCTGGACCGCTTTGCCGACAGCGTGGATGCCGTCACCCTGGAATTCGAGAATGTCCCTGTTTCGGCAGTCGAGCATCTGGCGCGCAGGGTGCCCGTGCGTCCCGGCGCGCATGTCCTGGCCGTGGCGCAGGACCGCCTGGCGGAAAAGAATGCGGCGCTGAGACTCGGTGTACCGGTTGCGCCCTTTGCGGAAGTCTCCTCCGAGGCTGATCTGGAAGCGGCGATTTCCCGCATTGGCGTGCCAGCCGTGCTGAAGACCCGGCGGGAGGGCTATGACGGCAAGGGCCAGCGCATCATCCGCGCCACCGGGGAGGCTGCGCCCGCCCATGCGGAGCTGGGGTATCGCGCGGCGATCCTGGAAACCTTCGTGCCGTTCACGGCGGAGATTTCGGTCATTGCCGCGCGGGGTGTGGATGGCACCCTGCTGACATGGCCGGCGGTGGAGAACCGCCACCGTGACCACATCCTGGACCTGACCATCGCGCCCGCGGCCCTGCCCGCGAAGGTGACTGAGGCCGCAACGGCAGCGGCACGGACATTGGCAACCGGTCTCGATGTCGTCGGACTGCTGGCAGTGGAATTCTTCGTGACTGACAGCGGTGCCATACTGTTCAACGAAATGGCGCCCCGCCCCCACAACTCCGGCCACTGGACCATGGAGGCCTGCCGGGTCAGCCAGTTCGAACAGCAGGTGCGGGCCACCATGGGGCTGCCGCTGGGGCCGACCGTGCCGCACCACCGGGCGGTGATGCGCAATCTGATCGGTGCAGACAGTGATGCCTGGCTGCCCCTGTTGCAGGGCGAGGGCGCGCTGCACCTCTATGGCAAATCCGAAAGCCGGAAGGGCCGGAAGATGGGGCATGTGACCCGTCTCTATCCGTGCGACACCCCCGTCTGGCCACCCCTGGCGGAAGACCTGCCATGACGGGACGTGGGCCACGGCACCAGTATCGGCTGACGGAAGCCGCCGACGCGGGGCGGTCCATCGCCGACCACGCTTGACGGCTGACAGGGGCTTGTCTATAAGCCCGCCCTCTACAACACCCAATAGCAGTGCACGGAATTCTCAGGCATGGCCAACATCAAGTCCGCGATGAAGCGGATCCGTCAGGACGCGAAGCGCACGGAGCGCAACAAGGCACGGCGCAGCCGGGTCCGGACCTATGTGAAGCAGGTTGAAGTCGCAATTGCCGAGGGCAAGGGCGAAGACGCCCGCGCGGCCCTGGTGCTGGCGCAGAAGGAACTGGACCGCGCTGCGGGCAAGGGCCTGATCAAGCGCAACAATGCATCCCGCAAGGTTTCGCGGCTGAATGCACGTGTCAGGGCGATCGCCGCAGCCTGACCCTGCGCGCGCCTCCGGCGGCGCGACGGACGCAGCGGACATCGGCGGCGGGGGCGGCCTGGGAATCG
>JARGNO010000081.1:0-8138 GCA_029213165.1 Minwuia sp. | reverse complement strand
CCCCCCCCCCCCCCCCCACGCCCCTGTTGCGTCTGTCACACACCCGTGTGGCATCGAAAAAAAAGTGTCATTCTTGAATCTGAGGAATCCCCGTGGGATTCCTGCGCCTTGCGTCACAGGCCTCGCACAAGGGGCCAACAAATCGGTGCCGAAACCGATTCGTTGTGCTTGCGCAGCCCCCCCTGAACGATCTATGTTCTGGGGCGTCAGGCGGATGGAGCTTGCCACTTGAAAAACGCGCAAAAAAGCAACAAGAAAGCGCGTTTTTTTGGCAAAAACTCCGATGTCGGCGTTAATTGTAGCTTGTTGCTGTCAAATGGGCATACGCAATTTCTCAAATTGCGTGGAGCGGGAGAGATTTGTTCTCTTTCGCTGCTACTGCGACCGACACGAGGGAGGCGGGTTTGAGGGACGATGATTTGTCAGAAGCGCCGAGTCCTGAGCCTCAAGGCTGCGATGACAATCAACGCGCACTGGATCTGCTCTGGATTGGCGTTTCGCAACGCGCCATGCAGACGGTAGGCGAGGCTTCCTACAACAGCTGGTTGCGCCCGCTGCGCCCCGTCGCACTGCATGATGATCAGGTCGTCCTGCTGGCACCCACCGGTTTCCTACGCGACTGGATTTCCAACAATTACCGCACCTTGCTGGAGCGTGAGTTCCGCGTCGACATTCCGCACCTGCGCGAGGTGGTGATCGATGTGGGCATGGACGCCCGCCTGGAAGCCATGACCAGCCGCAAGGATGTCATCACCGACGATGGTGCCCCGGTGAAACGTGGCGGCAAGGTCGCCGGTACAGGCAACGGGGCCGCCGGAAAGGCCCCGGAAGCGCCTTCGATCATCCGTCCGAACGATGCTGAACCGGACAGGAGCCTGGTCAGCGTCCTCGACCAGAACCTGACCTTCGACAAGTTCGTCGTCGGCAAGCCCAACGAACTGGCCTATGCCGCAGCCCGCAGGGTGGCGGATGCCGATGGCGTCGCCTTCAACCCCCTGTTCCTCTACGCCGGTGTCGGCCTCGGCAAGACACATCTGATGCATGCGATTGCCTGGCATATCCGCCAGCGGCGACCGGACCGGAAGGTGCTGTACCTCACCGCCGAGATGTTCATGTATCATTTCATCAAGGCCGTGCGGTTCCGCGATACCGTCTCCTTCAAGGAGAAGTTCCGCTCCGTCGACGTGCTGATGGTGGATGACCTGCAGTTCATTTCCGGCAAGGAATCGACGCAGGAGGAATTCTTCCACACCTTCAACGAGCTGATCGACCGCAACCACCAGATCGTGGTCTCTGCCGACCGCTCCCCGTCCGACCTGGAGGGGATGGAGGAGCGTGTCCGGTCCCGCCTGGCCTGGGGCCTGGTTGCCGACATCCACCCGACCGACTTCGAACTGCGCGTCGGCATCCTGGAACAGAAGCTGGCGCTGGAGCCGGAAGTGACTGTCCCGCGGGAAGTTGTCGAGTTCCTGGCCCACCGCATCACGTCGAATGTGCGGGAGCTGGAGGGCGCCATGAAACGGGTCATCGCCTATCATGCCCTGATGGGCCGCGCGATCTCGCTGGAGATGGTGCAGGAGGTGCTGGCCGACGTGTTGCGCGCCAATGCCCGCAAGGTCTCCATCGACGATATCCAGCGCAAGGTGGCCGAGCATTACAACATCCGCATGGCGGAGATGTCGTCCGCCCGTCGCGCCCGTGCCGTGGCCCGTCCGCGCCAGGTCGCGATGTTCCTCGCCAAGCGCCTGACCAGCCGCAGCCTGCCGGAGATCGGCCGCAAGTTCGGCAACCGGGACCATACGACCGTGCTGCACGGTGTCCGCCGGATCGAGGAACTGATCCAGTCCGACGTCAGCCTGGCAGAGGATGTCAGGATGCTGGAGGCCGCCCTGTCGAACTGAGGGGCGACCGGAGAGCCGATCCGGCCAGCCTGACCCGCCGGACCTGTCGTTTCAGGGCCGGTTTCACTGGCGAATCCGCGAATGCCCATGCTATACGGAGTCTCTTGCTCGACAGTCCTGTCAGGCAAGGTTCCTGGCAACGACATCTGGCTCGATTCTACGATGAAACTTACCATTGAACGCACGGCGCTGCTGGTCTCCCTCAATCACGTTCAAAGCGTGGTGGAGCGGCGCAACACGATCCCCATTCTCAGCCATGTCCAGATCGAGGCAACGGCCGACGGCGTGCGGTTCCGCGCGACCGATCTGGAACTTGCGGTGGTGGAGAGCTGTGCCGCGATGGTGGAGACACCGGGCACGGCCACGGCACCTGCCCACACGCTGTATGACATCGTGCGCAAGCTGCCTGACGGTGCCGACATCCAGTTGAGCCTGGACACGGAGCGGCGGCGGCTGAACCTGCAGGCCGGGCGGTCGCGCTTCGCCCTCGCCTGCCTGCCGAACGACGATTTCCCGACCATCGAGGATGATGAGCTGCCGCACCAGTTCCGCCTCCCGGTGGCGACCGCCAGGACATTGCTGGAACGGACCCGGTTCGCGATCTCGACCGAGGAGACCCGCTATTACCTGAACGGCATCTATGTCCATGCGACGGAGGACGGAAAGCATGTCCGCGCCGTGGCGACCGATGGCCATCGCCTCGCCCGCTTCGAGATGGACGCGCCGGAGGGGGCGGAGGCCCTGCCCGGCATCATCATCCCGCGCAAGGCGGTGACGGAGATTCACAAGCTGCTGGGCGATGCCGGCGGTGACATGGCCGTCTCGGTCAGCGAGAGCCGCATCCGGTTCAGCGTCGGCGACACTGTCCTGACGTCGAAACTGATCGACGGCTCCTTCCCCGACTACGAGCGGGTGATCCCGTCCGGCAATGACCGGAAGATGGATGTGGATGCAAAGGTCTTCCTGTCAGCGGTCGACCGCGTCTCCACGATCTCGACGGAGAAGTCACGGGCCGTGAAGCTGAGCCTGCAGAACGAGCGGATGACCCTGTCGGCGAACAGCCCCGATGCCGGCAGCGCGACCGAGGAACTGGCCGTCAACTACGCGTCGGAAGACATGGAGATCGGCTTCAACTCCAAGTACCTGATGGATGTGGCCAGCCAGATCGACGGCGAGACCGCCATCTTCGAACTGGCGGATTCCAACTCGCCGACCCTGATCCGGGATGCGGATGACGCGTCGGCACTCTATGTGCTGATGCCCATGCGGGTCTGACGCTGGCGGTGGTGGCAACGGCAGAGAGCGACCGCGCCACCGTTGGGGCAGGTGTGTCTCGCCTGATGGTGACGGATTTCAGGTCCTACCACGCTGCCGTTCTGGAACCGTCCATCGGACCCGTGGTCCTGACCGGCCCGAACGGCGCCGGAAAGACCAATCTGCTGGAGGCTGTTTCGATGCTGTCACCCGGGCGCGGTCTGCGCCGGGCGAAGCTGTCCGAAATGGTGCGCAATGGTGCCGAGCGATGGGCCATTGCAGCACAGGCGGAAACCACAGAAGGCCCCTGCGCCATCGGAACGGGGCTGAGTGTCGAGAACGGGGTGGAACGCCGGGTGGCGCGGATAGATGGCCAGACGGTGGGTCCGGCGGCACTGGGCGGGCTGATCCCGGTGTCATGGCTGACGCCGCAGATGGACCGGCTGTTCCTCGACGGCGCCTCGGCGCGGCGCCGGTTCGTTGACCGGCTGATCTTCGGCTTCGACCCCGGTCATGCGACACGGGCGAATGCCTACGAGAAGGCGATGCGGGATCGGCTGCGGCTGCTGAAGGACGGGCGCAGCGACAATGCCTGGCTGACGGCGCTGGAGGCCCAGATGGCGGAGCACGGAGTTGCGATCGCCGCCGCCCGCAGGGCCTGGTCGCTGCGCATCTCCGGTGCGCTGCGACAGACGAGTGGAGCCTTTCCGGCGGCCGAGATCGCGCTCGACGGACTGGCCGAGACGGCTCTTGCCACGCGCCCGGCGGTCGCGGTGGAGGAAGAGCTGGCGCAGCGCTGGCGGGATGGTCGCGGGCTGGACCGCCATGCAGGGCGGACAGCGGAAGGGCCGCACCGCACTGACCTGCGGGTACGGCATGTCGCCAGGGACATGGCGGCGGAACAATGCTCGACGGGGGAGCAGAAGGCCCTCCTGATCTCGCTCATCCTCGCGGACGCGCGGATGCAGCTGGCTGAGCGCGGCGTGGTGCCGGTGTTGCTGCTGGACGAGGTGGCGGCACATCTGGATGCGGAACGGCGCAACGCGCTGTTCGACGAGATTGCGGGGCTGGGCGGACAGGCCTGGCTGACGGGAACCGACCGGGCGCTGTTCGCAGGTCTGGAAGCCCGGGCACAGTATTTCGGTATCGATGGCTCAGCGGTGACACCCGCCTGAGCCGGATGACAGGAAAGTTGGATCATGAGTGACGAACTGAACGAGACCGGCGACGAGCCGAATGCCTATGACGCGGATTCCATCAAGGTCCTGAAGGGCCTGGATGCGGTACGCAAGCGTCCCGGCATGTATATCGGCGACACGGAGGACGGCTCGGGTCTGCACCATATGGTCTTCGAGGTCGTGGACAATGCCATTGACGAGGCGCTGGCCGGTCACGCCGATACCGTGACCGTGGTGCTGAATGCCGATGGGTCCTGCACCGTGTCCGACAATGGACGCGGCATTCCGGTCGACATCCATGCGGAGGAAGGCGTTTCCGCCGCGCAGGTGATCATGACCCAGCTTCATGCGGGCGGAAAGTTCGACCAGAACTCCTACAAGGTCTCCGGCGGCCTGCATGGTGTCGGCGTCTCGGTGGTGAATGCGCTTTCGACCGAGCTGGACCTGATCATCCGCCGCAATGGCAAGGAGCACTTCCTGCGCTTCCACCACGGTGAGCCGGAGGGTGATCTGGTGGTCCGGGGCGAGGCGGCAGGCCGCAGCGGCACGACCGTGCGCTTCCTGCCCAGCCCCCAGACCTTCAAGATCATCGACTTCGACTTTGCCGTGCTTGAACACAGGCTGCGCGAACTGGCGTTCCTGAATTCCGGCGTGCGGATCACGCTGGAGGACCAGCGCCATGTCGACACGAAGAGTGTCGAGCTCTTCTACGAGGGGGGTATCGAGGAGTTCGTCAAGTACATCGACCGCAACCGCACCGCCCTGATCAACACCCCGATCAAGGTCAGCGCGGAGCGCGACGGCATCGTTGTCGAGGCCGCGCTGCAATGGAATGACGGCTTCCACGAGAACGTGCTCTGCTTCACCAACAACATTCCGCAGAAGGACGGCGGCACCCATCTGGCCGGTTTCCGCGCCGCGATGACCCGCCATGTGAACGCCTATGCCGCCAACAGCGGCATCGCCAAGAAGGAAAAGGTCTCGATCATCGGTGATGATGCGCGCGAAGGCCTGTCCTGCGTGCTGTCGGTGAAGGTGCCGGATCCCAAGTTCTCCTCCCAGACCAAGGAAAAGCTGGTCTCCAGCGAAGTGCGCCCGCCGGTGGAAAAGCTGGTTGGCGACGGACTTGGCCAGTGGTTCGAGGAGAACCCGGGCGAAGCCAAGATCATCATCCAGAAGGTCGTGCAGGCCGCTGCCGCACGTGAAGCGGCGCGCAAGGCGCGGGAAACCATCCGCAAGCCGACGGGCCTCGACCTCGGCGGCCTGCCGGGCAAGCTGGCCGACTGCCAGTCCAAGGACCCGAGCGAGTCGGAACTCTATCTGGTGGAGGGTGATTCCGCCGGTGGCTCCGCCAAGCAGGCCCGGCATCGCCGCAACCAGGCAGTGCTGCCGCTGCGCGGCAAGATCCTGAACGTGGAACGCGCCCGCTTCGACAAGATGCTCGGCTCGACGGAGATCACGGCGCTGATCACCGCGCTGGGCACCGGCATCGGGCGGGAAGATTTCGACATCGCCAAGCTGCGCTACCACAAGATCATCATCATGACGGACGCGGACGTGGACGGGGCGCATATCCGCACCCTGCTGCTGACCTTCTTCTTCCGCCAGATGCCGGAGCTGATCGAGAACGGGCACCTGTATATCGCCCAGCCGCCGCTGTTCAAGATCACCAAGGGCCGGTCCTTCGTCTATCGCAAGGACGAGCGCCAGTATGAGGACTACCTGCTGGACAATGGCCTGACCGACGCCGTCTTCATCGATCATGCCGGTGTGCAGCATGGCGGCGCGGAGCTGCGGGAACTGCTGCTGGAGGCACGGCGGGTGCGTCGCCTGCTGGATTCAGTGGGCCAGAAATATCCGGACTGGATCGTGGAACAGATGGCTATTGCCGGTGCGCTGGCACCGGACACCTTCGGCGACCCGGACGGCGCCGCGGAGGCTGCGGCCACCGTTGCGGCACGGCTGGATGTGCTGGCGCCCGATTACGAACAGGGCTGGAGCGGCACGCGCGCCAGCGACGGTTCCATGGTGTTCGAGCGGGAATTGCGTGGCGTCCGCGAGGCCTATCTGATCGATGACCGCCTGGTCGGATCAGGTGAGGCCCGCAACATGGACCGCGCCAGCGCCGAGCTGAAGAACCTGTATGACAGGCCCGGCAGGCTGCAGATCAAGGAGAAGGAGACGGCTGTTCACGGCCCCTCCAGCCTGTTCGAGGGCGTGCTGGACGCAGGCCGTCGCGGCCTGTCCGTGCAGCGCTACAAGGGACTGGGGGAAATGAACCCGGACCAGCTTTGGGAGACGACGCTGGACCCGGCGGCCCGCACCCTGCTGCAGGTCCGCGTCGATCATCTGGAAGATGCGGATCAGGTCTTCTCGACCCTGATGGGCGACGTGGTCGAACCGCGCCGCGATTTCATCCGGGAGAATGCGCTGACCGTGGCGAACCTGGACACCTGAGCCTGACGGGGCTGTTGGTCATGATGCCTTTCGGGGCCGCAGCATGATCCGTCGCATCCTGAAATGGGGGTTGCTGCTCGGTATCGCCGGTGCGGCTGTCGTGCTGGTGATCCTGCTGCACGACCTGCCGGAGCCGCGCACGCCCGTGAATGGCGGCACGGTCACGATCCTTGACCGTTCCGGCAAGGAAATCGCGATCTATGGCGGGCCGGGATCGCGTGCCGTGCCGATCGAACGCCTGCCGCAGCATGTCCTCGACGCCGTCATCGCGACGGAGGACCGACGCTTCTACAGCCATTTCGGCATCGATCCGCTGGGCATCATCCGCGCCGCCTTCATCAACCTGACCTCGGGCCGGGTGGTGCAGGGCGGCAGCACGCTGACGCAACAGCTTGCCAAGAACCTCTATCTCGGGCCGCAGCAGACCCTGAAACGCAAGTTGCAGGAGGCTGTGCTGGCCATCGGGCTGGAGAGCCGCTTCAGCAAGGACGAAATCCTGGAGCTGTATCTGAACCGGGTCTATTTCGGGGCGGGCACCTATGGCATCGAAGCGGCAGCGGAGCGGTATTTCGCCAAATCGGCCACCGACCTGACCCTGCGGGAGGCGGCGCTGATCGCCGGGTTGCTGAAGGCGCCCAGTCGCTATGATCCGACCCGCAATCCGCAGGGCGCGGCAGCGCGGATGCGCATCGTGGTCAGCAACATGGTGGACGCCGGCCTGCTGGACGCCGCCCGCGCCGAGGCCGTCCTGGCAGCCCCCGCGATCCCGGTCGGGCGGCCACGCGGCACCGGCATCCGCTATGCCACCGACCGCGCCCGTGACGAGGTGCGGGAGATCATCGGCACACCGGACGGCGATGTGGTGGTGCATACCACCATCGACCGGCGGATGCAGGACGCAGCCTCCGGCGCGCTCACCGAGAGCCTGCGGCGCGACGGACAGCGGCTGCGCGTCGAACAGGGCGCCGTCGTGGTATTGACGACCGACGGGGCAATCCGGGCACTGGTCGGAGGCCGCGACTATGGCCAGAGCCAGTACAATCGGGCCGTGCTGGCACGCCGTCAGCCGGGCTCGGCATTCAAGCCATTCCTCTATCTGGCGGCGCTGGAAGCGGGTTTCGAACCGGACGACACCGTGCTGGATGAACCCATCGAGATCGATGGCTGGCGTCCCGCCAACTTCCGCGATGTCTACCTGGGCCGCATCACCCTGACGGAGGCGCTGGTGCGATCCGTCAATGCGGGTACGGTCTGGCTGGCGCGGGAGGTTGGCTGGAACAGGGCCATCGAGATGGCGCACCGGCTGGGGATCAACGAGGACCTGCCCGACAACCCCTCCATCGTTCTC
>JARGNO010000007.1 GCA_029213165.1 Minwuia sp. | reverse complement strand
CCCCCCACCCCCCCCCCCCCCCCCCCCCCCGCCCCCCCCCCTCACTCGTTCCACATGATCTCGATGAACCAGAGTGCCCCTCCGATGCCCAAAAGGCTGACGACCTTGAGGACGGCGGAGACAAGGCCCAGTGTGCCGACAACGGTTTCGACGACGGACCTGGCCTCCGTGGAGATACGGAGCGGCATCAGGGCGCAGGTCACCGCCATGATGGCGACAATGCCGCCGATCGACGGGGGCGTATGTTCCGTATTGAGGCCCAGGTGCTTCTTCACGATCTGCTGGGCGTTCTGCAGCATGGACGTGGCCTCTGCCTGCCGGGCGCTGAGATAGCCCTGCTGCCCGACTTCCTGCACCAGGGAGCGGAACCCGGCATCCGTGATCAGCGCGCGGGCCAGCCGCTCCAGTTGCTCCAGTGACAGGGACTGCAGCAGGAAGACCGACTGCTCCGCCTCCACCACGACATTGATGCATTCCAGCAGCTTGAAGGCGCGCGGCTTGCTGCCTGTTTCCACCAGCATGGCCGGGCGGTAGTCCAGGCAATGGTCATTGATGACATGAAACAACTGGCTGTGGCGCGGCGCGCCGGTGGTCGCACCGGCACGGAAACGCACGTCCCCGGTGCCTCCCGCACTGTCCAGATAGCCACAACCGGCGAGACAGGCGGCGATGGAGAAATGCCCCTCGTCCCGGTCGATGACCCGGAAGAGCTGGCTGCCATCATCTGTCTGCGGCCCAACGACCACTTCACCCGACCGGCGCTCCACCCCCAGGAAGGGGCGGTCGGCAGCATCCTTTCGAAGGGTGAGTATTCGGTGATATGTTTCGTCAACAGGTACGAAGACGAAGCGCTGATCCTCACCACCGTTGCCCTGCCACATGGTCAGACTGAACGCGTCGTGGTTGTCAGGACGCAGGGACAGGAAGTCGGATCTTCCCGCTGCGGCGATTTCGCAGCTTCTGAGCAACATTCGGTTCACGGCCTTCTCTGTGACGGAGGACATGCACCCAATGCTATTCCGCGCGATATTGTCGCGCCCGATCAGTTGTCCCGAATTCTCAACCATGGGAAGCGGGAGAACGGGTGAGAGGACAGACAGGGAGGGAAGCTGATGCTGGGAGGAGACGCGGCGAGTTCCGGCGCCGACCTGTCACCGCAGGGTCGCAGGGGTTTTGCGCCGGAGGCACTTTTCGACGTTGGCGGCCTTGTGCCCCAGGACCAGTTCGGCGTCTGGAAGGAAAGCATAGCCGTCATCTTCGATGTCGATGCGCCGCGCAACGACTGGCGGGACGGCTTCGGCGCACGCATCCACGCGACCATGCTGGGCCCCATGATGCTCGCCCGCTGTCAGACCCAGGCACAGATCTTCACGCGCGGAGCGGGACGGATCAGCCAGGACGGACTGGATCACTACATGATCCAGTTCTACGAGACCGGTGCGCAAAGGGTCGTGTCGGGCTCGCGGGAGATCGATCATCCGGCCTCCACGATGCTGGTCTACGACCTTGCCCGGGAAATGCGGGCAACGGCAGACACCTTCAGCAACCTCTCCCTGATCATCCCCAGGGAATTGCTGTCGGAGCGGCTGATCGCCCCGGACGATCAGCACATGCGCCATTTCACCTGCCAGCAGCCGACGGTCGCCATTCTCTGGGACTTCCTGCGCGGTGCGATGGTGCATGCCGGAAACATGTCCCTGTCGGAGGCCGAGAACCTGGGGGTGGCGGCACTGACCCTGATCGCGGCCTGCCTGAATGCCGCGCATGACGAGAACCTGTCGCATGAGCAGGTGCGAAACCTGGCCCGGATGACCGCTGTCCGGCGCATGATCCAGACACATCTGGCGGACCCGGACCTGACACCCGAATGGCTGGCGGCAGAGGCCGGAATGTCACG
Organism: Minwuia sp.; assembly: GCA_029213165.1. Lineage (GTDB taxonomy): Bacteria > Pseudomonadota > Alphaproteobacteria > Minwuiales > Minwuiaceae > Minwuia. The sequence continues at coordinate 103,376 of JARGNO010000007.1, read as the reverse complement.
CACCGTGCTGTACAGGATGTTCGAACCCATGGGCGGCATCGCCGGCTATATCCGCGAAACACGACTGCGGCGCGCCTTGCAGCACCTGCTGAGTCCGCAGCACCAGCAGCGGTCCCTGCTGGAGATCGCCCTGATGCATGGCTATGGCAGCGATACGGCCTTCGGTCGTGCGTTCAAGAAGCGGTTCGGCATCACCCCCCGGGACGTGCGTGACGGCCAGTTGCCGTTCCCCGAGCGCGCCGCGATGGCCGGGCATGACCGGCTGGACCGCCAGTACGAGGGCTGGCTGACCTATCTGGCTTCCTGAACGGACGATTCTTTCGGAAAAGGCTTGATGCGGGGCTTATTATCTATATATCTAGAAATATGGATAACGAGACAGCAGCAGAAGCCTTCGGGGCAATGGGTCATCCCAGCAGGATACAGATCCTGCGCTACCTGGTGGAACGCGGACGCGACGGTGCCGATGCCTCCACGATGGTACGGGAACTGGAAATTGCCTGGACGACGCTCAGCCATCATCTCGACCACCTGAAGCGGGCGGACCTGATCACGGCCACCCGGGACGGGCGGCGGATGGTGCATCGGGCCGAGTTTGCGAAGGTCGCGCTGCTCTCAAGCTTCCTGATGCAGAATTGCTGCGCCCGAGAGGAGAAACCCGATGAAACGCCTGCACGTGCATATCGCCGTCACGGATCTTGACCGGTCCACGGACTTCTATTCGACCCTGTTCGATGTTCAGCCGACAGTGGTGAAGGACGATTACGTCAAGTGGATGCTTGACGACCCGGCGGTGAACTTCGCCATCTCCAGCCGAGCCGGCCGCGATGGCCTGGACCACCTGGGCCTGCAGGTCGACACGGACGCGGAAGTCGAGGCCATCGAGGCCCGTCTGGCCGCAGCCGAGGAAAGGGTTGCGCCGCAGCGCGATGCAGCCTGCTGCTACGCCAAGGGCAACAAGTCCTGGTCCCGCGACCCCGCCGGTGTGCCGTGGGAAACCTTCCACACCATGCAAGACATCCAGTTCTTCGGCACCGATCACCAGCCGCTGGACGATGTCGAGAAGCAGGCACAGGGCGGCGCCTGCTGCGGCTGATCTGACAGACCGGCTTTGCCGCTCCTCCCCGATCCCCTAGGCTGCGGCCCGGGAGAGACAATCTTGGGGAGGAGACGGCAATGGCAGACACGGAGGACAATCCGGTACGGGTGGAAATGGATGGTGCGGTCTGTCGCATCACCATCGACCGGCCGGAACGGCGCAACGCGCTGAACGACAGGGTGACCGGCGGCATAGCCGCCGGACTGGCGGCGGCACAGGCCAATCCGGCCATGCGTGCCATTGTCCTGACCGGGGCCGGGGACCGCGTGTTCTGTGCAGGCGGTGACCTGTCACCGCAGCCGGACGGCAGCCCCTTCGCCACCGATCCGGCACGCCCGCAACTGCAACTGACGGAGATGTTCCGCGCTTTCGAGACCTGCACCCTGCCGGTCATCGCGCGGGTGAACGGCCACGCGCTTGGCGGCGGCTTCGGGCTGGTCTGCGTCGCCGACCTGGCTGTTGGGGTGGAGGGCGCGCGGCTTGGCACGCCGGAGGTCGGCGTCGGCCTGTTTCCCATGACCATCCTGCCGTACATGCTGCGCGTCCTGCCGCGGCGCAAGGTGATGGAACTGTGCATGCGTGGCACGCCATGGAGCGCGGAACGGGCCGCGGCGGAGGGCGTGCTGAACGCCGTCGCGCCCGTCGGCGAACTCGACAACGTGCTGGACGAGATGCTCGCCGACATCACCAGCCGATCGCCGACAGCAATGCGCCTCGGCAAGCTGGCATTGCACGCGGTGCAGGACATGCCGATCCACGAGGCGCAGCAATACACGCAACTGATGCTGCCGGTCATGGCCGGGACCGAAGACGCCAAGGAAGGCTTCCGCGCGTTTCAGGAGAAGCGCAAGCCCGACTGGCCGAACGGGTGAAGCGGTCCCGCTTCACCTCCCGGCCTGCCCGGGCCCGATCCGCGAACCCTGCCTTAGGCGTTCGCGCGGCACCTTGCCGTGCCCGGAGCAGGTCCGGGCACGGTGACGATGGGGTGGTCGCGCCCTCAGTTCAGGATTTCGGCGAGCGCATCGCCGGTCGAGACGATCTCGCCGCGCTGGTTGGTGACGGTCAGACCGCAGACCAGCCACTTGCCCTTCCGGGTTTCGCGCTTGTCCTGCACCTCCACCCGCACCTGGATGGTATCGCCGGGATAGACCGGGCTGCGGAAGCGGGTCTCCAGCCTGCGATGGTTGCCGTTGTCGGGCCAGAGCCAGTCGGTCATCGTCCGGACCATGAAGGAATAGGTCATCAGGCCGTGACCGATCACCGTGTCGAACTTCTTGCCGTTGGCGAAGGTGGTCTCCGCGATGAAGTCATCGTCCCAGTGCAGCGGGTTGTTGTCGAAGGACGCCATGGCGAACTCCTTGATCATCTCCCGCGTCACATCAACCTTCACCCCGTCGAAGCTGTGCCCGACCGCGATGTCCGCATATGAGAATTCTGCTGTCATGGTGCTGTCTCCTCAGTACGGCCGCATGGTCCAGCCGCGACCGGAGCAGACGACCGTGTCATGCTGGTTGCGGAAGACATTGTCGTGGATCGCGAAGGTGTTGCCCTTGCGGATCACCTTGTCGAGACAGCGTGCTGTCAGGGTGATCGTGTCGCCGGGCCTGACCGGGTGCTGGATCCACCAGTTCTGTCCCATGTTGACGGTGCCCGGCGTGCGCATGAAATGGTCATGCGTGGTGCAGGCAAAGAGGAACAGCGCGTGGATGCTGGGCGGCGAGATCAGCCCGCCGAACCGCGTCGTCTTCGCATATTCCTCATCGAAGTAGAGCGGGTTCATGTCGCCGATGGAGCGGGCATAGCGCTGGATGATGTCCGCCGTGATGGTGACGGGCTTTGATTCCACCACCTCCCCCGGTTCCAGATCATCCCAGCCTGCCCGCTTGTCCGCGTCCTTCCAGAAGTCGTAGTCGAAATCCTCGGCGCTGAACGCTGACGATGTTTCGCTCATCCTGCCCTCCCCTGTTGCCTGGATGCATGAAGGGTAAGGCCACGGTTCGTGCACCGACAAATGATATTGCCGACCGTGACATGCGGTCAGCGCAAGACAGGATCCTTGGCGCTTGCCCTGATCCAGTTCCGGAAACTGCGGACTTCCGGTGCACGCAGGCGCGATCTGGCGCAGACGAGCTGGTAGCTGAAGGCACTTTGGACCCGTTGGCTGAAGGGCGCGACAAGGACGCCGTTGTCCAGCCGGTCGGCGACCACCACGTCAGCGCCGATGGCAACGCCGATACCGCGCTGCGCCGCCTCCAGCGCCAGTTGCACGTCGTTGAAACGCATGTCCTTGCGCCGGGCGGATGCCTGCGCGACGGCACCGTGCCCGACCTGTTTCAGCCACTCGTCCCAGGCCTTTGGCAGTTGCCGGACATGCAGCAACGTCTGATCGGCAAGCTGTGCGGGGTCGCGCAGTTCGGCGGCGACGGCGGGGCTGCAGACCGGAAACACCGAGATCGGCACCAGTTCCTCCACATGCCGCTCCGGCCAGCGCCGCCGCGACAGGAAGATGCCGATATCGAAGTCATCCGCATGCTGCCCGGTGATGTCCTCACTGACATCAATATCGATATCGACCTCCGGATGCAGTGCCCGGAAGGACGCAAGCCGCGGGATCAACCAACTCACCGCAAAGGACTGCGGCGTGGTGATGACCAGTCTGCCGCCGGATTCGGATAGGGCATCTGTGGCACTGCGAATCGCCGCGAATGCAGGCGCCAGGTCGTCCAGGTACCGGGCACCGGCAGGTGTCAGGGAGACCGACTTGCCGTGGCGGATGAACAGGGCCAGCCCCAGGTCCTGCTCCAGCGCCCCGATACGACGGCTGACGGCGGACGGGCTCAGCCCGAGCGCCAGGGCCGTCTGACCGAAGCTGAGGCACTTGCCGGCGTGAACGAAGACCTCCAGCGATTTCAGCGACGGCAGCCGTTCCGCCATGACGTCTCCCCGCCCGTTTCCCCGGACATCAGAGCCAGCCGGAAAGTTCCCGGCGGGTGATGGTTTCCAGCATGTCGACATGATCATCGCTGTCATTCAGACAGGGCAGCATCCGGAACTGCCTGCCACCCGCCGCCTCAAATGTGGCGCGCCCTTCGATGGCGATTTCCTCCAGAGTTTCGACACAATCCGCTGCAAAGCCGGGGGTGAGCACAGCAACGTCAGTGTGGCCTGCCGCCGCCAGTTCCTCCAGCGTCCTGTCGGTATAGGGCTGCAACCAGGCCTTGGGGCCAAACCGGCTCTGGAAACTGAGGCGCAGACGGTCCGGCCCCATGCCCAGCCGCTCCCGCAGCAACCGCGCCGTCTTGTGACAGTGGCAATGATAGGGATCGCCCTTGTCGAAATAGGCCTGCGGCAATCCATGAAAGGACGCGAGCAGCACCGTATCCGCGTTCTCACCAAGCCCCGCCGCGTGTATGGACGCGGCCAGCGCCGCGATATAGGCCGGGTCATCGTGATAGGGCGGCACGAAGCGGACCGTCGGCTGCCAGCGCATGCCGCGCAGCGTATCCGCCACCTTGTCGACAACCGTCGCCGTCGTCGTGGCGCTGTACTGGGGATACAGCGGGAAGATCAGGATCCGCTCCGCCCCGGCATCCTTCAGCGCCGTCAGCCGCTCAGGGATCGAAGGCTGGCCATAACGCATGGCCCAGTCGACGATCACGGTGCTGTCGTCCGCGAAACGTGCCGCCAGCACATCCGACTGCTGCCGGGTAAAATAGCGCAACGGCGATTCATCACTCTCCGTCCGCCAGATCTTGGCATAGGCCTTCGCGGTCTTCGGCGACCTGAAGGTGACGATGAAGAGGTTCAGGATGAACCACCAGATGACCTTCGGCACCTCGATCACCCGCCGGTCGCTCAGGAACTCCCTGAGGTAACGCCGGATCGCCGGCACATCAGTGCCGTCCGGGGTGCCCAGGTTGACCAGCAGCACACCGATACGACCCGTGCGGACGGCGGGGTGGCCTGCGGGCAGGTTATTGTTATCGTTCAAGATTCATTCCCCTGATGGTCGATCCGGCACAGACGTCTCAGGTCCGGATTTAGCAGATTGTTAACGGCTCCGGTGCTTTTCTGGCAACCGTTCGAGATTCGGTGTGCACTCAGCCCGAAGCCCGGTCACCGCAAGCACGGCGTATCGGTCAGTCAATTCGTTCTGGGTACATACGACACAGGAAAGAACCTGGATTTGCGCAAGCTGTTGCAAAGTCTGATGAATGGCGGACCGGAGATGACTCCGGAGATGATGCGCGAGTTCAATGTCGAAAGCGTCCTGCGCCTGAACCGCAACCAGGTCTTCGGCGGCGTGGCCTCCAGCATCAATCCGATCGCGCTTACCATCGGCCTGTGGCAGGACGATCTGGCTCTCATCCTGGGACCCTGGTGCCTCATCGGCCAGTTCTTTGCCATGGCGCAGATCTATGGCTGGTGGAAGAACCGCCGCAAGCCACGGCCGACAAAGGTATCGGGGCGCAGCTTCCGCAAGGCGACGGTCATGGCCGTCGCGGCTGGCATCTACTGGGCCGCCATCGTGGTGCTTTGCGTGCCCATCGTGACACCAGCGGAAGCGGTGGTGGTGATCCTCACGGCCTTCGGCACCTCGATTGTGGCGGCGGCAATCCTGAGTCCGGCACCCGTTGCCGCGTTCATCTTCTTCTTCATCACCGTCATGGCAGGTCTGATCAGCCTCACGGTCCAGTACCCTGAAGTCACCACACCGCTCTGGCTGCTCGCGGTGAACTATATCAGCTTCGTTCTGGTGATGATCGTGATCGGCCATCGCGACTTCAAGACAGTGGTCGCCAGGCAGGTGGAAAACAGCCAACTGGCGCTGGAAGCCCGCAATGCCAGTGAGGCCAAGTCCCGCTTCATCGCCAACATGAGCCACGAGTTGCGGACACCGCTGAATGCCATCATCGGCTTCTCCGACATGATGCAGGCGGAGACATTCGGCCCGGTGGGCCACGGCAAGTACAAGGAATACGTCGGGGCCATCAGTGAAAGCGGCAATCACCTGATGGACATCATCAACGATGTGCTCGATATCTCGCGCATCGACGCGGGGTCGGAGGATATCCGCGAATCCGATGTCCGGCTGGGCGCATTGCTGGCGCGGTGCCGGTTGCTGTTCACGGAGCGCGCTGCCCGCAGCGGCGTCGACTTCGAGGCCGGTTCGGCATTTGAAAGCCTGGTGCTGCATGTCGATGAAAGACTGATTGTCCAGATCCTGATCAACCTGGTCTCGAACGCCATCCGGCACACGCCACAGGGAGGACAGGTCACCCTGAACGTGTCCCTGCGTCCCCAGTACGGTGTGTTGTTCGTGATCGCGGACAATGGACGCGGCATGACACCTGAGGAACTGACCCGTGCGCAGGAACCCTTTGGGTCCGGCGGCAATTCCTGGGTCAGTCGCGGTGATGGTGCGGGACTTGGTCTGCCCATTTCCCATCGCTTCGCCGCGTTGCATGGCGGTCACCTGAACGTCGAGAGCACGTTCGGCAAGGGTACGCGGTGCACCCTGCGCATTCCGGCCAGTCGCATCCGCACCACGATAGCCGACAGCGATCTGGATTCGATGATGTCCGCCGGCTGATCTGCCGCGCCTGAAACCTGACGTCCCCGGCAACCCATGCCGGCCTTTCGGTTCGGTCAATGCACCACCGCGACCGGAGGAGGTGGCGGGCGGGCGCCGTACGGTTTACGGATGGGCTGAACTGACCCTTGCCGCCCGGAGCCCCTGACGTGATCGAACTGGATTTCTCTCTCGCCGTCGCCATGGGGCTTTCGCTGGCGGCCGGTCTGATGCGCGGGTTCGCCGGCTTCGGCTCCGGCATGATGCTCTCCCCCATCTTCGCCATTCTCTATGGCCCGGCGGAAGCCGTGCTGATGATCGCGGTCATGGAGATCGTGGTCAGTGTCCAGCTCGTACCGCGCGCCCTGCCCGACGTGCAGTGGCCATTCCTTGGCCCGCTGGTCCTTGCCGCCGTCATCGGCATGCCACTCGGGGCGTGGCTGCTCGCCACCACCGAACCTGAACTGATCACCCGGGTCATTGCCGGAATCGTCATGGTCTTCGTCATCGTTCTGGCCGTGGGCTGGCGCTATCAGGGGCCGAAGCGATTGCTGCCCACCCTTGGTGTCGGCGGCGTCTCCGGGGCGTTGCTGACCGCCACCAGCGTTGGCGGCCCGCCGGTGCTGCTCTACATCCTCTCCGGTCAGGACAGCGCCCGGACCAATCGCGCCAACATCATTCTCTATTTCGCGATCGCCGAGATCATCACGCCGATCTTCCTGTACCTGCAGGATCTTTTCGCCATGGAGGTGGTGATCCGTGCCCTGGCGATCTGCCCGGCCTACATGATCGGCGCCTGGATCGGCAGCCGCCTGTTCCGGGAATCGTCGGAGCAGCTCTATCGGCGCGTCGCGCTGATCTTCCTGAGCATGATCGCGCTCTACGGCATCCTGCACTGACAGAATTCCGCTCACCGGCGCAAAGCGTGTTGAGCGGCCCCGGCACGCGGTCTATGGTCCGCGCCGCATCAATGCATGGTTCAGGGAGAGACGGACATGACCGAAGCAGTCGCGGCAGATCACTTGCGGCAACTGATCGAGCGCGTGGAGCGCCTGGAAGAGGAAAAGGCCGCCATGGCCGCCGATATCCGGGAGATCTATGCGGAGGCCAAGTCCAACGGCTTCGAGCCGAAGATCATGCGCCAGGTCATCAAGCTGCGGAAGATGGACCGCGATGACCGGCAGGAGCAGGAAGCCGTGCTGTCGCTGTATCTGGAAGCACTGGGTGAGGCCACACCGGGCTCGGCCTGAGGCCCCGCCGACGACAGGCAGGCATCAATTCAACTGGGGGCGGTCATGACTCGCGAAATCAATTCCGTGGCGGTGCTGGGCGGCGGCACCATGGGTGCCGGCATTGCCGGGATCTGTGCCCAGATGGGTTGCAGGGTGCTGTTGCTCGACATCGACATGCCGACTGCGGAGGCGTCGCTGGACCGGATCATCAATGGTCGCCCGCCGGCACTGGATGATGCCGACAAGGCCAGTCTGATCACCCTCGGCACACTCGCCGACGATCTGGAGAAGATTGCCGACTATGACTGGATCTGCGAGGCCATTGTCGAGGATGCGGACACCAAGCGTGCCCTGTTCGAACGGCTGGAACCGCTACGCCGTCCCGGCTCCGTTGTCTCCACCAACACCTCCGGCATTCCGCTGCGCGAGATCTGCGAGGGGCTGCCGGAAAGCCTGCGGCGCGATATCGGGGTGACCCATTTCTTCAACCCGGTGAAGGTCATGCGGCTGATGGAACTGGTGCCCGGCACCGATACCACACCGGATGTCATCGACGCCTTTGCGGCCTTTCTGGGTGACCGGATGGGCAAGGGCGTGGTCCATGCCAAGGACACGGTCAATTTCATCGGCAACCGCATCGGATGCTTCCTGATGCTGTCCGGCCTGCACAAGGCAAGCGGGGCACGCGCTGAGGGACTCAGCCAGGAAACCATCGATGCCCTGATGTCGAAACCCGTCGGCCTGCCGCCGACCGGCCTCTACGGGCTGATCGACCTGATCGGCCTGGATGTGATGTATCTGGTGGGGCGCAATCTGGCCGCCAATCTGCCGGACGGCGATACCGGACACGCCTTCACCGCGTTCCCGCCGATGGAGCAACAGATGTGGGAGCGCAAGCAGCTTGGCCGCAAGACCGGCGGCGGCTTCTATCGCATGGTGAAGGACGCCGAAGGCAATCGCGCCAGGGAAGTCTTTGATCTGGACAGCGGCGACTGGCGCGCCCAGGCTACCGTTGCCCTGGACGACAGCCAGATGAGTGCCGGGTCACTGATGTTCGAGGATTCGGTGCAGGGCCGGTTCGTCTGGGACCTGATGGGGGGCACATTGTGCTACGCCGCAGATCTGGTGCCGCAGATATCCGACGATGTGGTCAATATCGACCGCGCCATGCGCTGGGGTTTCGCCTGGCAGAAAGGCCCGTTCGAGCTTCTCGACGAACTGGGTCCGGCAAGGGTGATTGCGCGCCTGAAGGCGGAGGGCAAGCCCGTACCGGCGATGCTGCAGGTTCTGGAACAGGCCGGTGCGGACAGCTTCTACCGTGCGGAGGGTTCTGAATATCTGGGCCGCGACGGTGCATGGCATCCGGTCGTCTGACGACGCAAGCAGGGCGACCTGATCAGGCGTGGTCGATTGATCCGAAGACGCGGAACGCGTCACCATCCAGCGCCAGAGTGTAGGATTCCCGCCACGAGGAGAGACGACCATTCGCGTCGTCCAGCAGGTCCCAGGTCACGGTGGCAAGCGCGCAGTCGCGACCAAGTGGCACGACTTCCAAGTCCCGGTAGGTGCAGGCACGCGCACCTGCATCGTGATAGCGCTTCAGAATGGACTGGAAATAATCGGCAATCGCGGTCCTGTCGGTGAACAGGTCGGCTTTCCGGCTGACATGACGCGCCAGGTACGGTGTCAGATATCGCTCCGCGACGATCTCACCATCAAACGAACCGAAGGCCGTCACGAAGTCATCGAAGAACTTCCGTGCCTGTTCGTCCGTGGTCATGTCGTGGCCCCCAGAACATCCGTTGCTGGCTGGCGATTGCGTTCACCACCAGCCAGCATCCAGATAACTCGGGTCAGGCAGGGATCAACTCTGCTTCAGACGTACCGCCACGAACAGCCGGTCATCGCCACGGACGACCAGCAACAGGACGGAGCGGCCCTTGCGTTCCTCGATCTCCGCCACACGGCGGGCGACGTCGCCCGGTCCCTGGACGGCTTCCTGATTGACCTCGATGATCACGTCACCGGCGCGCAGGCCCTTTTCCGCTGCCGCGGAATCAGGGACAACTTCGGTCACAACCGCGCCTTCGTCGGTGCTGATGCTGAAACGCTCCCGCACCTCATCGGTCATCGGGCTCAGCTTCATGCCGAGGGAGGCGAGATCACTCTCCCGCGAAACGGGCTCCTCCGCAGCCTCTTCGGACGAGGCAAGCGCCTTCTCGGCCTTCTCAAGCTCGCCCAGCGTCACCGTGAACTGCTCCAGCTTGCCCTTGCGCCAGACAGTCACCGGAACGGCCTTGCCAACGCCGGTGCCCGCAACGATCCGCGGCAGCGCACGCATCTCGTCAATGTCCTGTCCATTGAACTCGACGATCACGTCACCGGACTTGATGCCTGCGGCACCTGCCGGGCTTTCCTCGGTCACGCCGGCAACCAGCGCCCCGCGCGGCTGATCCATGCCCAGGCCTTCCGCGATCTCTTCAGTGACCGACTGGATGCGGACACCGAGCCAGCCACGCTTCGTGCGGCCAAACTGGATCAGCTGCTCCGCCACCGGGCGGGCAAGGTTGGACGGCACCGCGAAACCGATACCGATGGAGCCGCCGGACTGGGAGAAGATGGCCGTATTGATACCCACGACCTCACCATCGACATTGAACAGCGGCCCACCTGAGTTGCCCTTGTTGATCGAGGCATCAGTCTGGATGAAGTCATCATAGGGACCGGAGCGGATGTCGCGGCCACGTGCCGAGATGATACCGGCGGTGACCGTGCCACCAAGGCCCAGCGGGTTGCCGATGGCAATGACCCAATCGCCCTCCTCAGCAGTATCGGAGTTGCCCCAGGGAACAGCCGTCAGCTTCGTCCCCTCGTCCGGCTTTACCCGCAGCACGGCAACATCCGTCTTCGGGTCGGTGCCGACGAGTTCCGCATCCAGGCTCTCGCCATCGCTGAAGAACACCCGGATCTCGTCCGCGCCATCGATGACATGATTGTTGGTCACGATCAGGCCATCGGCATCAACCACGAATCCTGAACCCACCGACACCAGCGGTCTGGAGTGCGGGTTCTGCTGGCGGCGCTTGTCGAAGAAATCCTTGAAGAATTCCTCGAACGGTGACCCCGGCGGAACCTGCGGGATCTGCGGTGCCTGGCCGGGGCTGGCCTTGCCCGGCTGCTGCGTCACCTGGATGTTGACCACGGCCGGTTTCAGCTTCTTCACCAGCGGCGCGAAACTCTCGGGCGCCCCACGGGCAAAGGCACCTCCCGCCGCAACCAGCATGGCCAGCAATACGAATACTGCCGTCAGACGCAGCATCAATGCGGAATTCGTGTCCTGTCGCGCCATGGGAACGGCGCGCGCAACGGTACGACCACGCATGAACTTCTCTCTTGTCTCGTGACTCACTTGCACATGCTCCAACACTCGATCCAAACCATCACCCGCACAATCTGGGTATCGGTCGCCCGGACTGCAAACCCGGCGACCGCAATTGATATGCAACCCGGATTATGACCGAACTTTGCCCAGAGTGTGAAACATGTGGCGTCACAGCGACAATTTCTGCCCTGCTGTCGCAGATGTGAGCGGGAATGAGCCGCTCAGGGTGCCTCAACCACGTAGTCGAGGCCGGATTCGCGATCCGCGCCGCCAAGCTGCTGGTAGGCATCGCTCGCCCGCTGGAAACGCAGGTCGCTGGCGGAACCGTTCCGTTCACCGGCCGGATCGTCGCCCCCGGCAAGCCCCATCAGATGGCCCCCAAGATCCTTGCCGGTTGTCTCGTCGATGATGGCATTGGCGACGGAACTCACCAGACCCAGCACGCCCCCGAACAGGAATCCCCCCGCGATACGGGCGGGGTTGCCGATCTCGTCCCCCGTGGCTTCCCGATACAGCGTCGAGACAATGGGAATGTGCTGCAACGGATTCACCGCATCGAGGATATCGAGGAAGCCGAACCCGTCTTCGTCTGCCGCACGTGCAGACTCGGACGATCCGGCATCCGCCCCGACCCTTTCAGGCCTCTCGGGCGCGAACGCGGCGATTGAAGCCGATGGTGTGGTGAATTCGTTCTGAAAGATCATGCCCGTACGAAAGCAAGGTACGGACCAGAGCATGACTCAAGCGCCATCAACAAGTTACGCGTCCGGATACCCTGCCGGACCCGGCAACATCTGCCGATCCGGCCCGCTGCGCCCTACAGAAAATGCCCGGTGCGGCTCTTCTTCGTTGCCAGGTAGTCGGCGTTGTGGGGATTGGACGGGAACCTGTGCGGCACACGCTCCGCCACGGCGATCCCCTCACCTTCCAGCCCGGCCACCTTCTCGGGATTGTTGGTCATCAGCCGCACGCTGGAGAAGCCGAGGCGGCGCAGCATTTCCGCCGCAGGCCGGAACAGCCGCTCGTCGGTCTCGAAGCCGATGCGCAGGTTGGCGTCCACTGTGTCATAGCCACGGTCCTGCAGTGCATAGGCGCGGATCTTGTTCATCAGGCCGATTCCACGCCCCTCCTGCGCCAGATAGAGCAGGATGCCCTCCCCGGCCTCTCCGATGGCCTCGATGGCACCGCGCAACTGTTCCCCGCAATCGCATTTCATCGACCCCAGCAGGTCACCGGTGAAACATTCGCTGTGGATACGTGTCAGCACCGGCCGGTCGCGCGGCGGATCCCCCGTCACCAGCGCCAGATGCTCCAGCCCGCCATCCGCCGGGCGATAGGCATGCATCCGGGTATTCTCCGCACCCCACAGCGGCAGCCGCGCGGCGGCCACGGGTTTCAGGATGTTGCCGGTATGGGTCGCGATGGCGGCAATGGCTGCAGCATCCACAGCGACCAGCCCGGCGGCCTGCCAGTCCGCTTCATCGGAAAGGGATGCCAGCAGGACTGCGGGCAGCAGACGGGCATGGCGCGCCAGACCGACCCCCGCGATGGCCCAGTCCGGCGGCGTGTCCTTCACCTGCCGGAACGGGCCGCGCATCCCACCATCCAGATCATGCGCGGGATCGGCGAGTTCGCTGGCAAGCTGTCGCGACAGGTTCGCGTCGATGGGGACCAGTTGCACCTCGTGACCCGACGGCAGGATATGCAGGACATTGGCCCGCCGCGCTGTCAGCGCCAGACTGACCGCGCCCCCGGAAAGGTCCAGCAGCTCCCCGTATTCCTGCGCCGTTGCCGTCTCCGCCGAGACGATGATCCCCGTGGCGGCTGCACCGCGCACGATGACAGGCATGCCACGCCGCAGGTCAGCGGCGGCACGATCCACCTGCCGCACGTGACGCAGGTCGCTGGTTTCATCTTCGCTGAAGCGCGGCAACTGGGCTGTCCTGATAAGTGATTGCGATGTGACCGCCACTGTATATCCCGCGTCCCCGGACTGTTGAAGCTTTCACTGCCACGGGTCAGACTTGCGTGCGGGAACAGGGTGTCGGGACACCGCTCGCGGCGATCAACCGGTTGTCACGTGTCGGTGAGGCTGTTCTCCCACAACGGAACCGTACTCTTGAACCGGGCGATGGCAGACCAATCTCTGGTCAGTCGAAGGTCCGGCGGTGATTGGGAGAAGCAAGAAGATGATGGGTGGCAAGAAGATCCTGCTGGTCGACGACGACGACGCCTTGCGCGAGACGCTGGCGGAGCAGTTGGAACTGCATGAGGAATTCGAGACCCGACAGGTCAATACCGGTCAGGCCGGCATCGAGGCCGCGCGGAAGGAGCATTTCGATCTGGTCCTGCTGGACGTAGGCCTGCCCGATTCCGACGGGCGCGAGGTCTGCCGCGCCCTGCGCAAGAACGGCTTCAAGATGCCCGTGATCATGCTGACTGGTGCCGATTCGGATGCCGAGGAGATCCTGGGTCTGGAGTCCGGCGCCAACGACTACATCACCAAGCCGTTCAAGGTCGGCGTGCTGCTGGCCCGCATCCGAGGCCAGTTGCGCCAGCACGAGCAGAGCGAGGATGCCGTCTTCACCATCGGCCCCTACAGCTTCCGCCCCGCTCAGAAGATGATGGTGCACAAGGAAACGGAGAAGAAGGTCCGCCTGACGGAGAAGGAAACCTCCATCCTGAAATACCTGTTCCGTGCGGGCGAGACCGCAGTCGGACGCGATGTGCTGCTGCATGAGGTCTGGGGCTACAACGCCGGAGTCACCACCCACACCCTGGAAACCCACATCTATCGCCTGCGCCAGAAGATCGAGCCGACACCTTCGGAGGCCGAGATCCTGGTGACGGAGCCGGGCGGCTACAAGCTGGTGCCATGACGGAGAACGTCTACTGAAAGCGTCTTCACGCCGTTTTCAGCCAGGCGATCAGCAGTGACAGGGTCACGGCACTCAACACCGTGGAGAGCAGGATCACGGAGGCCGACCGCTGGGTATAGGTGCCGTAGAACCGTGCCAGCAGGAAGGCATTGATGCCCGCCGGAGTCGCGGCGTTCAGGGTTGCAACGGCAACGTAGAGCGGGTCGTTCTGGAAGATGTAGCTGGTGAAGACAAAGACCAGCGCCGGCAGCAGCGCCAGCTTCATGGCGACCAGCGTCAGGCTTTCCTTCAGGTCACCGGCAATGCGGAACTGGGTGAGCGAAGCCCCGAGCGCGCACAGCGCTGCCGGGGTTGCCGCCCTGGACAGCATGTCGATCAGCCTGTCGACCATCGACACCAGTTCCAGGCCCGTCGCACCGAAGGCCAGCCCAGCGCAGAGGCCGAGGATGACCGGATGGACCGCCAGGCTCTTCACGGTCGAGAACAGGATGGTCCCGATCCCCTGACCCTTCTGGCCGCGCAGGGCCTCCACCATGATGGTCGACAGCGGGATGAGGATCATCGGGTGGAACGTCACGATCATCATCATCGGGATCAGGCCCGGTTCCCCGAACGCCGTGTAGACCAGCGGCAGCCCCATCAGCACGGTGTTGGAGAAGCTGGAGGACATGCCCATCAGGCCGTACTCGACCGGCGGATTGCGGAAGACGTAGCGTCCCAGCGCCACCGTGATCGCGAAATGCAGCAGGGCGGCACCGAAATAGCCGAAGACGATGGACCATTCGATGCCGTCTTCCGGCAGGCCCCTGCTGAACAGCCGGAACAGCAGGGCCGGGATGGCGGCGTAGAAGACAAAATTCGTCAGCGCCTTGATCCCGACATCGCCGCCCAGCAGCGGCGAACGCCCCAGCGCATAGCCGATGGCCATCAGCGCGAAGACCGGGAAGACGATATCGAGGACCGCACCCATCAGACGCACCCCGGCCGGTCAGTGCGTACCGGACCGGCCCTGGCGACGTGACGGGTCAAACGCTCAGCCTTCGAACGGATGGCGGACGACGATGGTGTCCTCCCGTTCCGGGCTGGTGGACAGCAGGGCAACCGGCGCGCCGATCAGTTCCTCGATCGCGCGGACATACTTGACCGCCTGTGCCGGCAGGTCGGCCCAGGACCGCGCGCCGTAGGTGGTGTCGGACCAGCCCTCGAACGTCTCGTAGATCGGGCGGATATTGTCCTGATCGGCCATGTTGTAGGGGTAGAAATCCAGGCGCTTGCCGTTCAGTTCGTAGCCGACGCAGACCTTCAGTTCCTTCAGGCCGTCCAGCACGTCCAGCTTGGTCAGGGCCACACCGTCGATGCCGCCGGTGCGGATCGCCTGCCGTACCATCACCGCGTCAAACCAGCCACAGCGGCGGGCACGGTTGGTGACGGTGCCGAATTCGCGGCCCTTCTCCCCCAGATGCCGCCCGATCTCGTCATCCAGTTCCGTCGGGAAGGGACCGGAGCCGACACGGGTCGTGTAGGCCTTGACGATGCCGAGCACGAAATCGATCACCTTCGGCCCGCAGCCGGAACCGGGTGCCGCCTGACCGGCGACGGTGTTGGAAGAGGTGACGAAGGGGTAGGTGCCGTGGTCAATGTCGAGCATGGCACCCTGCGCGCCCTCGAACAGGATGCGCTTGCCCTGGCGATTGACCTCATCCAGCGTGCGCCAGACATGGGCCGCGAAACGCAGGACGTCATCACTGACGGCGTTCAGTTCGGCCAGGATGTCTTCCTTGACGATCTCCGGCTGCGACAGGCCGCGCCGCAGGGCGTTGTGATGGACCAGCAGACGCTCGATCTTGCCGTCCAGCGTCACCGGATCGCCAAGGTCCGCCACCCGGATCGCGCGCCGCGCGACCTTGTCCTCATAGGCCGGGCCGATACCGCGCCGGGTGGTGCCGATCTTGGCACCGCCGGCGGCTTCCTCGCGGATCGCGTCCAGGTCCCGGTGCAGGCTGAGAATCAGGCAGGCGTTCGCGGCGATCTGGAAATTGTCCGGCGTCACCTCCACACCCTGCTTGGCCAGCCGCCCGATCTCGTCCATCAGCGCCGTGGGATCGATCACCACCCCATTGCCGAGGATGGAGAGCTTGCCCTTGCGCACGATGCCGGAGGGCAGCAGGCTCAGCTTGTAGGTCACGCCGTCGATGACCAGCGTGTGCCCGGCGTTGTGACCACCCTGATAGCGCACGACCACGTCCGCCATCGCCGACAGCCAGTCGACGATCTTGCCCTTGCCCTCGTCACCCCACTGGGCGCCGACCACCACGACATTGGTCATGTCGGGATCCTTTCCTGATGCATTTCCGGGCCGAAACCCGCCTCAGATGTCCTTGACTTCGATCTTGTGCCAGATCGCGGTACAGCCAAGCCTTCGTGCCTCTGCCACTGGATCTGCTTCCGGCTCCAGGCCAGCGACAACCCGATGGCCCTGTTCGCGGCAGCGTCGTGCGTCATCGGGGTCCGTACCGAAAGGCAGGTAGACCCGTCGCGCACCGGCGGCTGCCGGCAAGGCGCGCAGTACGGAATCCAGATAGACCGTGGCGCCAACCGCCGGCTCACCCGTCTCGCTGACATAGCGGCCGCCGCGTCCGATCTCTCCCCTGACACCGGGCGCGAAGACGCTGAAGGCAACGCCGGTCTGATATTCGAAGCCGCGATATTCACCGGGATCGACCGTCAGGCTCAGGTCGGGTTCGACAGCCCGGATGCCCGCGATCGTTTCGGCCAGGCGTGCGATCTGCTGACCCGCGAGGCCGCTGATGCCCAGGGCCTGCAGCCGCGGCATCGCCGTCTCCGCCGGGCCGACCGCCTCCAGCAAGCCGAAGATCAGCGGGTCATCACCGACAATCCCGCGCAGTTCCCCGGCATCCTTGCCGTCCAGAGCCTCCCGCGCCGCGTCGGCTGTCGCACCATCGTGACCCTGTCCGGTCAGCACGGCGGGGGCCAGCGAGGGCACGGTCAGGTCAACGCTCAGATCCTGCAGCCCGGCCGCGCGCAGTGCCGCGATGGTCAGCAGCACGATCTCCACATCCGCCTTCACGGCTTCGGAGCCGAACAGCTCGATCCCCGCCTGGGTGAACTGCCGCTCCGGTCGCAACTGGTCGCCACGCACCCGCAGCACCTGTCCGGAATAGCAGAGCCGGAGCGGACGCGGCGATCCGGCCAGACGACTGCCCGCGATGCGCGCGATCTGCGGCGTGATATCGGCGCGCAGACCCATCATCTGCTGCGAGATCGGGTCCATCAGCCGGAACAGCTGCTGCGCCAACTCGCCGCCGGGACCGCTCAACAGGCTCTGTTCGAACTCCATCAGGGGTGGCTTGACCGTCTGATAGCCCTCGCCGCGGAAGGCATTCATCAGGCTGTACACGGCAACGGCTTCACGCTCCGCCTCTTCAGGCAGGGCGTCGCGCAGACCGGCTGGCAGCAGGGCCTTGTTCACAGGTTCATTCATGGCGGGCCTTTGGTACTGCATCGGCTGTGTTCGTCAACGACTTATCGAAGCACGCCATCAGGGATGATTCGCCGATCCCTGCCGACCTGTCATCCCTCCGTCACATTCCGCGGCACCGAAGCTGTTGAAATTCCAGTATTTCTCACAATCTGACTTGTCAGACACGCAACAACACCGGACAGTTCTCCCATGACCAATGAAGGCATCTCAGGTCTCAGGGGACGAACGGTCGCA
The DNA here is from genome assembly GCA_029213165.1 of Minwuia sp. Classification (GTDB taxonomy): domain Bacteria; phylum Pseudomonadota; class Alphaproteobacteria; order Minwuiales; family Minwuiaceae; genus Minwuia. Next base: position 85,476 of record JARGNO010000007.1, on the reverse strand, counting down.
CTGCTCGGTCCCACCAATACGGGCAAGACGCACCTGGCCGTCGAGACGATGCTGACCCATGCCAGCGGCATGATGGGTTTTCCGCTGCGCCTGCTGGCGCGGGAGGTCTATGACCGGGTGGTCGAGGCTCGGGGCCGTTCCAACGTTGCGCTGGTGACGGGGGAAGAGAAGATCATCCCCCCCAATCCGCACTATTTCCTCTGCACCGTGGAGGCCATGCCCACAGGGCGCAGTTTCGACTTTGTCGCGGTGGACGAGATCCAGCTGGCAGGAGACCCGGAGCGCGGCCATACGTTCACCGACAGGCTGCTGAACGTGCGCGGGCTGGAAACGACGATGTTCCTGGGGGCCGCCACCGCACGGGGCCTGATCCAGCGTCTGCTGCCCGACGCCACGATCATCACCCGGCCCAGACTCTCGTCGCTGGCCTATGTCGGGCAGAGCAAGCTGTCCCGCCTGCCGCGCCGCAGCGCCGTGGTCGCCTTCTCCGCCTCGGATGTCTATGCCATTGCCGAACTGATGCGGCGCCAGCGCGGCGGCGCGGCGGTGGTACTGGGCGCGCTCAGTCCGCGCACCCGCAATGCCCAGGTGGAGATGTACCAGGCCGGTGAAGTGGATTTCCTGGTGGCCACCGATGCCATCGGCATGGGTCTGAACATGGATATCAACCATGTCGCATTCGCCGCGACCCACAAGTTCGACGGTGCCCGCAGGCGCGCCCTCAGCCCCGCCGAGATCGGCCAGATTGCAGGCCGGGCCGGACGTTTCATGCGCGACGGCACCTTCGGCGTCACGGCCGATGCACCACTGCTGGAACCGGATCTGGTGGAGGCGGTGCAGGAACACCGCTTCGATCCCCTGACCCAGCTCCGGTGGCGCAACACGAAGCTCGATTTCAGCCACCCGAAGGCGCTGATCCGGTCGCTGGAGCAGCCACCGCCGTTCCGCTGGCTGGCCACGCCGCGCCGGGCGGAGGACACGGAGACCCTGAAGGTCCTGGCCCGCGATCCGGAGATCATGGCGCTGGCCGAACTCAATCCGGCCAACATGCATCTGCTGTGGGACATCTGCCAGGTCCCCGACTTCCGGAAGACCATGCATGACAACCACGTGAAGCTGGTGGGGCGGATCTATCTGCAGATCGCGACACGGGGGCAGATCGACCGCGACTGGATGGCGAAGCATCTGGAACAACTGGACCGGACCACAGGCGATCTGGACACGCTGCAGGGGCGGCTGGCGCATATCCGGACCTGGACCTATATCTCCCATCGCGTCGAGTGGCTGGACGATCCGGTGCACTGGCAGGCCCGCGCAAAGGCCATAGAGGAGAGACTCTCCGACGCGCTGCACCAGTCGCTGACCCAGCGCTTCGTCGACCGTCGCACCGCCGCGCTGGTCAACCGGCTGCGCGACCGGGAGGAAGTGCTGACCGCCATCGACCCGGAAGGCAATGTCACGGTGGAGGGTCAGTATGTCGGGCGCATCAGGGGACTGGTCTTTGCCGCCGACCGCACCGCCTTCGACAACAAGGCCCTGAAGGGCGCTGTGCGTCAGGTTCTGGCCTCCGCGCTGGTCGCGCGCGGGCGGATGATCGCCGGGGCTGGCGACGATGCCTTCGCCCTGACCGATGACAGCGACATCTGCTGGCAGGGCGAGATCATCGCGCGACTGGAGGCCGGTGACCATGTGCTGCGCCCGAGGGTCCGACTGAACGTCAGTGACCAGTTGGACAGTCGCACCGCGGAGCGCATATCCGCCCGCCTCGAAAAGTGGGTCGGGACCCGGATCGCGCAGTTGCTGCGACCGCTGACGGGACTTGAGGATCGCAACTTCAGCCCGCCTGCACGCGGCATTGCCTTTCAGCTGGTTGAACGCCTCGGCATCCTGCCGCGCAAGACGGTGCAGGAACAGATGCGGCAACTGGATCCGAAGGACCATGGTCGCTTCAAGTATGCCGGGGTGCAGGTGGGACGGTCGGCGATCTTCTGCCCGGCGTTGCTGAAGCCGGAACCGACCCGCTGGCGCATGATCCTGCATGGACTGCAGGGCGGCCTGATGCTGCCGACGGATCAGCAGGGCCGGGTATCCTTCGATACCGACCGCAAGGGCGACGCCGATGCACTGCTGGTTTCCGGCTATGCCCGCTTTGGCACCACCGCCGTGCGCGTCGACATGGTGGAGCGGATTGCCGACCACGCCCACAAGGCCACGCGCAAGGGCCCGGCGGAGGCCGATCATGCGCTGATGTCGATGCTGGGTGGCGGGCCGGAGCGGCTGGGACCGATCCTGACCGGTCTGGGTTACCGCACCGAGCGCCAGGGGGACGACGCGCCATTGTTGTTTCATCCCCGCCCGACGGCTGAGCAGCGAAAGGCACGCAAGCAGGTACGCCCCTCGTCGTCTGACCGGACCAAACCGGCCTCCCCGCCGCGCAAGCGCAGGCGTGAAAGCCGCCCGCTCAACCCCGATTCCCCTTTCGCCGCACTGGCTGTCCTGAAGAACAGGTGACCATGGAAACTCCCGCCCAAGGCTCGATCCGCATTGATCTCTGGCTCTGGTACGCGCGTTTCTACAAGAGCCGAAGTCTGGCCGCCCGGGCGGTGAAGGGAAGCCGGATGCGCCTGAACCGGCAGGTCATCAGGAAGGTCAGTCAGCCGCTCAGGATCGGTGACGTGCTGACGATCCCCTGGAACGGCGAGATCAAGGTGATCGAGATCGCGGCACTGGGTGAGAGGCGCGGTCCGGCCAGCGAAGCCCGCGCGCTCTATCACGACCGCTCCGTGGTGGAGAGCGCAGCGGACTGACGGCGAGTTTCAGATGCCGCCCTTCGTCATCACCTGTCGCGCGGTCCACCAGAGAATCTTCAGGTCGAGCCAGAATGACTGTTCGCGGACATAGCGCAGGTCCATCTCCGTACGCTCCGCCGGGGTGGCGGTGGATCGTTTCAGGGCCTGGGCCAGGCCAGTGACGCCTGGACGCACCCTGTGGCGCAATTTCCAGTCGTCCGGCGTGTAATCGGCCTGCTGCGCAGGAACGTCGGGGCGCGGGCCGACAAGGCTCATGTCGCCGGAGAGCACGTTCAGCAGTTGCGGCAGTTCATCAAGGCTGGTCTTGCGGATGAAACGCCCGACCTTCGTGATCCGGGCGTCACCTGCCGCCGTCGAATGACCGCCGATCCGGTCCGCATTCGCCACCATGGAGCGGAATTTCAGCATCCCGAAGGTCCGCCCGCCCCGACCGACGCGAATCTGGCGGTAGAAGGGTGATCCGGGGCTGTCGAGCCGGATCACGACAGCCAGTGGCAGAAACAGCGGCAGGCTGCACAGCAACAGCAGGGAGGCAACAATGATGTCGAACAGGCGTTTCATGGATCGGATGGGTGCCACAATCCATTCCGCGACACCAGCGGAACGCGCATCTGCTGGACAGGAACCGGCAGAAATCCTATGTCTTCTGGTATAGGAATCGCCCCGCCAGGGGCCGACTGAAAAAGGTCAGAACCCATGTCGAACGATGTACTGCGCGGCAATTTCAAGACCCGTGACAAGGTCGAGATCAAGCAGGCCGAGGAAACCCTGGAAGACCGGTTCGAGATGGAGGCGAAGAAACGTCTCGGCGGTTCCATCGCTTTCGTGTCCAAGAAGAAGGTCATGTGGGACACGGACAAGAAGTGACCGGCCCCGCTTCCCAGCCTGCGGGACAGCGTGACGGTCGCCTGCTGCTGAAACTGCAGCAGGAAATGTCGGCGATGACGGAGGCACGGACCCAGGACATGTGCCTGGAGAATATCGCGCAGAACGCCCCCTACTTGAAGCAGGGCCGGACCCTGCGTGACCTGCACGAGTTGGGCCTGGGTGCCGGTGACAGCGGTGTCGTGATTGCAGCCGGACCGAGCCTGCGCCGCCGCGATCCTGTGCCAGTACTGAAGCAGAGTGGCTTCAATGGTGCCATTGTCTGCACGGAGAGCGCGATTTCCCACTGCCTGCGCCAGGGGCTGATACCGACCGTGGCGGTGTCCGTCGATCCGCACCCCCTGCGCATCGTGCGGTGGTTCGGTGACCCGGACCTCGACCAGGCACGGATGAAGGCAGATGACTATTTCCGCCGCCAGGAGCAGGATCCGAGCTTCGCCGATGAGGTGACCAAGAACAACGAGCTGCTGGCGATGATGGCCGAACACGGCAAGGACATCCGCATCGCGCTCGGCACCACGGCGTCCCCCGATGTGGTGAAGCGGGTGCATGAGATCGGGATGCAGGTGTTCTGGTTCAACCCGATGCTGGATGACCCCGACACGCCCGGCAGCGTGACAATGGAACTGCATCGCCAGAACGGGCTGCCCTGCATGAACGCCGGCGGCAATGTCGGCGGTGCCTGCTGGATGGTCGCCCACGCCGTTCTGGACAAGAGCCGCGTGGCCGTCACCGGCATGGACTTCGGCTATTACGCCGATACGCCACTGCTGAACACGCAGTATTACTACGAGGCACGTGACCTGGTTGGTGGTGACGAGAGTCGCATCAGCGAGCTGTATATCGACATCTACAACCCGCACACCGATGAATGGTACTATACTGATCCGGCGTACTACTGGTATCGCTCCGCCTTCATCGAGATGGCGGCAGACGCCGACTGCAGGACATACAACTGCAGCGGCGGCGGCACCCTGTTCAGCGACCATGTCCAATGGGCATCGCTGGAAGAATTTCTCGACGGCGCGACCACCTAGGCGTCACCTGATCCCCGAGAGAAGAGGCAACTTTCATGGCAAAGATCCTGCTGATCAATCCGACGGTCCGGGAGGAAGATGTTCCCCGCCACGTGCCCTACGGGATCGCGCTGCTTGCCGCCATCGCCATGGAGAAGGGGCATCTGGTCCAGGTCTATGACGAGAATGCCTGGCGCCAGGGCGACGAGACGACGAAGGCCGTCTGCGTTGCGGACGACTGGGACATCATCGGCTATGGCGGCATCACCACGACCTATGCGTCGGTGAAGCGTATTGCCCGGATCGCGCGGGAGTATGCGCCCCAGGCGGTGCAGGTGATGGGCGGCGGTCTGCTGACATCCCTGCCGCGGGAGATGATGTCATGGATTCCCCAGGTCGATGTCGGCTGCGTCGGCGAAGGCTTCATCACCTTCCCCGAGATCTGCGACATGATCGATCGCGGTGGCCGGGAGTTCTGGGACATCAAGGGCACCGTCTCGCGCAAGCCCGGCGGCGGACTGATCATGTCCCAGATGCGACCGCTGATGCATGATCTGGACAGCCTGCCGTTTCCGGCTTGGGAACTGTTCCCGCTGGAGGAAGTCTATTTCAAGAACAGCCAGGCACTGTTCTCCGAGGAAGGGATGCTGGCGTCCCGCCGTCTGGACATCAATGCCAGCTACGGCTGCTCCCTGATCTGCCGCTTCTGCTACCACCTCGGCATCGCCGGCGACATGCGCTACGAGAAGGATGCGAACGGTGACCTGAACGTCGCCTTCGACCAGCCCGGCACCTATACGCGCGACATCCGCTATCACTCGCCGGATTATGTCGGCGCCCTGGTGAAGCACGCCTACGACAAATTCAACATCAACTTCGTCGGATTCCTGGATGAGAACCTGATGACAATGGACAAGTTCTCCGGGCGCACCTGGATGAACGACATCTGCAACAAGTGGCACGACCTCGGCTTCGCGCCGAAGGCGAAGGATGATGGCACGTGGACCGGCATCCACTGGTCCGGCACCAGCCACGCGACCCTGTGCACAAAGGGCGTGCTGAAGACGATGCGGGAGGCCGGTTGTTCGCATCTGGTCTATGGCTATGAATCATTTGCCCCGCATGTGCTGAAGACCATCGGCAAGGGCGCCACGCGTGAATCCAACCTGCGCAGCTTCTTCTGGACACTGGAGGCAGGCATTCGCCCGGTCCCGAACCAGATCATCGGCTTCCCGAACGAGGATTTCGATTCGATCCGCATGAACATGAACGCCTGGGACGATCTGGGCATTCAGGTGAGACCCCATTTCGCCACGCCCTATCCGGGTTCGGAATGGTTCACGACCTATCGCGAACGCATCAGCGGCCAGTACGACGGGAACATGGAGCGTTTCATCTTCGACCTGGGCGATGCCTCCAGCATTTCCGCCGTCATCAGCCACAACTTCAATGCGGTCGAACTGCTGGGCCTCAGGGAAGCGATGCTGCAGCTCAATTACCGCCGCATCGATGAATACGAGCAGATCTGGCGCAAGAATCACCAGATCCCGGACGGTGCCCCTTCGACCCTGCTGTCGGAGAACATGACCGGTGCGTTCCTGCGGGATGCCGACAAGGTGAAATCGGCAATCAAGGACTCGGAGCGCCAGGATGCGGTGGCGGAAGTCACCGGTGCGGGAGGCACGCACTGATCCAGATCAGCTGAAGGTGCAGCCGTGTGACCTTTGATACGGCGGTCACCGCGCGGGAACGAAAAGACCCCGAGAGCCGGAATCCCCCGACGACGGCGCACGACCGCCTTCAGGAACAGATGGCGGGTGCAGGCCAGGCGGCACGTCGAACAGGCCGATGCCATGACCGGTCAGCACAAGTTGCACCCGTACGGCTTGCGTCCTGTCTGGCAAACCCGAACCGGACTGCGTCAGGCGCCGAGGTGTCGCGAATGGCGATTACTTCGGTGGAAAGCCGGGTCGCGTCAGCAGCCCCCGGGCGATTTCCAGATCCAGCAGACCATCGATATCGATCGCCCGCTCATGAGGTGTCACGAGTGCAGCGGTATCTTCCGAATAGACCTTGCGGTGTTCCAGCAGGAACGGTGTCCATACCGCGTAGACGGCGGCATTGGGGAGATAGTGCTTCTCGGTTTCCTGCCGTCGTTTCAAAAGGCCGGACCCTTCCAGCGGCCTCATGCGATGGCGGTCATCAATCTGGATGATATAGCTGGGCGGCTTTACCATCTCCGAGAAGGTCACACAGGTGTCGGCCCCTGTCTCCACCAGCATCCGGATGCACGCGTCAATGTCGCCTCCGGTCCGGAACGGCGAGGTCGCATGCAGCAGGACGATGATGTCGTACTTCTCAGGCAGGTTCTCGACGACATGGATCATCGCCTCGGTCACGGCAGCCGTATCCGTGGCCAGTTCCGCCGGACGCATGAACGGCACATCGCCACCTGCCGCGCGCGCGGCATCAGCAATCTCGGGATCGTCGGTGGATACGACGCATCGGTCCAACAGCGCTGAATTTGCTGCCGCTTCGACAGACCACGCAATGACCGGCTTGCCACCAAGATCAAGCACGTTCTTGCGCACCAGACCCTTGGACCCCCCCCGCCCGCACAGCACTGCCAGAACCTTGTGGTCGTCTATCACCGGCCAGATCCCATGCTATGAACTGCTCCCCGTATCGCTCATTGATCCGTTCGTATCCTGATCAAATGGCAGCCGCAACCAAACGCTGGTCACCAGGCGGAAAAGCCCCCGTCAACCATCAGCACCTGACCGGTCACATAGCGGGCGGCGTCAGTCACCATGAATGCCGCAGCCCCGGCGATATCCTGCTCGTTCGCCATACGGCCCAACGGAGTCCGTGCTTCATACCGTTCAACGAAACTCTTCGGCTGTCCACGTGCCACCCCACCGGGGCAGATGGCATTGACCCGGATGTCCGGGGCCAGGGTGGTCGAAAGCCAGCGGGTCATCTGGATCATGCCGCCCTTGGACGCGGCATAGGCAGCGGGGTTGGCCATCGACGTGCCTTCATAGAACGACCAGTCCGGCCCCAGCGCACCATAGATCGAAGCGATGTTCAGGATTGTACCGTGTCCGGAGGCACGCAGCGCCGGTGTCACCTGCTGGCAGAGGGCAAACGCGGCGGTCAGATTGACTTCCAGCGCTGCCCGCCAGGTGTCGGTGGTCTGGTTCTCGAAGGGCTCGGCCCAGCCACTCAGGTCGGAGGTGCCGACGAAGGCTGCATTGTTTATCAGGATATCCAGTCCGCCGTTCGCACCATCAATCGCTGCAGCCACGGATGCACGCAGCGCGAGTTCGTCCGAGAGGTCGGCGATCACCCCAACCGCATTGTCCAGTGACGCGGCCACCCGATGTACCGTTTCATCACGATCCAGCAGGATGACCCGCGCGCCCAGGTCATTCAGCGCCACACCCATGGACCGCCCGATATGACCGGCGCCACCAGTGATCAGGGCAACCCGACCTTGCAACGACATCATTTCCCGGATCATCTACACCCCCACTGAACCACATCCATGAGTAGCCTCGAAATGACAGGACAGGAACAACAATCGCCGGGCAACGCACTGGTTGTCGGTTCTGGTTCCATCGGAAAGCGTCATGCCGCCATCCTGCGGGACATGGGCTTCGCCGTCAGCGTGGTCAGCCGCCACGCCACGGGTGCGTTCCGCACGATTGACGCGGCGCTCACTTCAGTCACGTGTGACTATGCCGTGGTGGCCAGTGAAACATCCCGTCATCTCGCCGATGCGGCGGCCCTGCGGGAAGGTGGCTTCAAGGGTCCGATGCTGGTGGAGAAGCCGCTTTGCGCCCCAGGCCAGCCCGATGACTCCCTGATCGGCCGGAATGTCCGTGTCGGATACCAGTTGCGCTTTCACCCTGCCATGAGGTGGCTGAAACAGGAACTGGACGGGGCGACCGCCATCAGCGTCCAGGCCTATGTCGGCCAGTACCTGCCGACCTGGCGACCGGGGCAGGACTATCGGCTGACTGAATCGGCAGTCGCCGACGCCGGTGGTGGCGCGCTCAATGACCTCAGTCACGAACTGGACATGCTTGACTGGCTGTTCGGGGAATGGCGGAGCGTTGCCGCCCTGGGCGGACACGACAGCAGCCTCGATATCCAGACCGACGACCATTTTTCCCTCTTGTGCCGCCTCGACCGCTGTCACGCGGCGACCGTCGAACTGAACTATCTCGACCGCACCGGCCGAAGGCACATTGTCGTCAATACGGACGACAATACCTACGAAGTGAACCTGGTGACCGGAATTGTCCGGAAGAATGCAGATGCGCCCATTGGACTGGCGGCTGACAAGGACGGTCCCATCCGCGCGATGCATCGGTCCGTGCTGTCCGGTGCCGATGTGGCAACCGATCTGGCGGCGGCGCGGCGGACGATGGATCTGATCACCGCGGCCCTTGCCGCCGCACGTGATCAGAAGGTTGTGACGGCACGAGAATCAATCATTCCTTCGATCTGACCATGGACAGCCGGGCGGGCGGACGATAGCAATCAACCCCCGGCGTTCAGCAAGACGCAGCCATCCCGGAAATGACATGCGATGACGCAATCACGCATCCTGTTTGCATCCTACGGTGCAAGTCACATCAACATGCAGATGCCTGTGATGCGTGCCCTGCGACGGCGCGGGAACATCGATGTCCGTATCCTGGCCCTGACGACAGCCTATTCCGTCGCGGTCGCAGAGGGCTTTGACACCATTGGATTCAGGGATTTGTTGCAACCCGGCGATGACATTGCCCGTGCCCATGGCAAACGGCTTGCCGCGGGACTGGATGGCGGGCTCGTCAGCGTAGAGGAGTCGGAGGCATATCTGGGGCTGAACTACGCCGAACTGGAAGCGAGCCTGGGGCCTGCGCGTGCCGCCGCGACCTATGCGGAAAATGGCAGGGCCGCCTTCCTTCCAATCCAGACCGTTGGACGTGCCATTGACGAATGGCAACCGGATCTGGTTGTCACCACCAGCGCCCCCCGCGCAGAACGGTCAATGATTCTGGCTGCAGGCCAGCGCGGCATTCCGGCGCTTGCACTTGGCGACATGTTTCTCGGGTTCGAATGGCGATGGATGGCTGACAATGCGTTCGGCACGCGTGTGACGGTGCTGGGCGAATCCGTTCGCCGGCATCTGATCGAAAAGGGTCGGGACCCCGGATCCGTTGCCGTCGTTGGCAATCCGGCATTCGACAGGCTGGTCAGTGCCGAAACGATAGCATCGGGTCAGTTGCTTCGCGAAAGACTTGGATGGCAGGACAATTCGGTCATTGCCTGGACCCTGCCAGCCGTCAACCCCGGCGATACCCGTATCGCACCGATACCGGACAAGCTCGCCATTCTGAAGTCGATGCTGGATCGCGATCCGGACCTCCGTCTGATCCTGCGCTGCCATCCAAACCAGAAGATCGATTTCGGCCCACTGGATCACCGCTTTCATGTCAGTCCCCGCCAGGAGAGCGTCCATGCGGTCATCCATGCGGTGGATGTCCTGTTCACCGAATTTTCCATGGTCGGCATGGAGGCGGCGCTGGCTGGCAAGCCCGTCGTGACCAACAGCACCGACGACGCCATTCCCTATGGATCACTTGGCCTTACACAGAACATCGACACGATCGCCGAGCTCGACGAGACCCTGATCCGTGTGCTGCGCGACCGGCCCACGCCACGCCTTGACCTGCTTGGCGCACCACCAACAGGGACAGCCACCGACAATGTCCTTGGAGAAATCGATCTGCTGCTGTCATCACGCAGAAAATCAAGCTGATGCTTGCCAACGTGATCAGGTCCGGAGTGGCCGCTGCCCTGGCGCTGCTGATCGGGCGGCTGTTGGGGTTCGGGCGGGAGGCGACGATTGCCGCGTCCTTCGGGCTGGGGCGGGAAGCCGACATAGCGGTCTTCCTCATCAGTCTGCCGGTCTTCCTGATCAACGTGCTGGGCGCAGGCGGCGTTACTGCTGTTCTGGTCGTCGCATTCCGTCAACGCCCCGCCGAGGCCAGTCGGCTGCTGTTTCAGGCCAGTATCGTACTCTTTTCGATAACCGGTGTGCTGGCGTTGTTGCTGATCGCAGTGCGTGCCGAAGTGGTGGATCTGCTGGCACCCGGATTCGATGCAATCGCCCGCCAACGGGCAGTGGACCTGTTGCCCGTGGTCATCATGGCGGCACCGGTTGCCGCTATCAATACGGTCACCATCGCCTGGCTGCAGGCGGAGGATCGATTCTTCCTGGCAGCCATTGGCACTGCAGTCATCAATACCGTGCTTATCGTTGCCCTGCTGGTGGACGGCCAGAACGGAACGGTGGTCTGGCTGGCGCTTGCGGTGATGGCAGGGATGCTGTTGCGCTGGCTGATCCAGATGGCGGCCATTGGCCGACGCGCCCTGGGCGGCCTGTCCTTCACACCGTGGCTCGTCGACCGGCGGATGATTCTTGGCATCGCACAGACCTCGGCTGCAGAGTCCGTTGTCTTCTTCTATCCACTGGCGCTGCGCGCCTTCGCCACGCTGTTCGGAATCGGCGCGCTGGCTGGCGTTAACTACGCCACCCGGCTGGTCCTGCTGCCACTCGGGGTCGTCATCATGACCCTGACCATCATCCTGCTGCCACGACTGGCCAGCCTGGCACCTGGCGGAGAACATCAGGACCGCAGCGCCTTCCGCGACCTCGTGCGGCAGGGCCAGACCTGGATACTGGTGCTGTCCGGCATGGCCTTCGGTGCGCTGTTCCTCAGCCGGGACCTGATCACGACGCTGGTCTTCGGCTGGGGCGACATCACGGCAGAGGAGTTGTCGGTCATCGCCTCCCTGACCGCCATCTATGCCATCAGCCTGATCCCGCTGGGTCTGAATGTCTTCTATCGCAGGGTCCTTACTGCGGTCGGCGATACCCGGTCACCGATGGTGGGGGAGGGTCTCGGGTTCATTGCCTTCCTTATCGCGGCGCTGCTGGTCAAGGCAATGGGCGGGGTGCTGACGGATCTGATGCTCGCCGCGCTCTTCGGTGCTTTCGTCAGCAGTGTCTTTCTGCTGCTGATGGCCGCGCGCCGTGATGTGCCTGTGGCTGCCATGCTTGCCCAGCCGCCGACTTGGGCAACGGCGATCCTGGCCACCGCCGTCATGGCAATACCGATCCTGGCAGAGCAGCAGTTGGAAGACAGCACGGCGACGACAGGCATGATCGCGCTGCTGGCCGGCGGTCTGTTCGGGATAGCCACCGCCATCGTCGCCAACCGGGATGCACGCACCGCCGTGAAAGGCCTGCGGCGGCGTCAGTAGCTGTTGAGTTTCCTGTAGACTGCGGGACCGAGATCGACCCCGGACAGGAATTCGGCAATGCGCGGCGCGCTGTTACCATCGCCCCAGATATTGGGCCAATCCTGCCGCCCCTGCTGCAGGGCCGTCGCGATGGCCGCCGTGACCGCATCCGCCCCGATGGTCGGCACGTCGATCACATTGGCATTGCGGTCCCGCGCCATCTGCCGGTCGCCCAGGTTCACGCAGGGAATGCCGAGGCTGGCGGATTCAATGATGCCGCTGGACGAATTGCCGATCAGCAGGTCCGCAGCCGCGAGCCAGGCCAGATAGCGCCCGCGCGGCAGATGGCCGATCAGCCGGACCTGATCCGGGTGGGCGGCGCCGACCCGCTGCATCACTTCCGCGATCCCCGAACCGCCGGCATCGGCGTTGGGTGCCAGCGCCAGCACCTGAACCTCCACCGCCAGCAGGCTGTCGAGCATGATCTGCATCTGCCGGGCCGCATCCGCGCCGTCCTGCACCACCGGATGAAACACCGCCACGGCGATGGGGCGGGCGGCATCGAAGCCCGCATCCTGCGCCAGTTCCGCGCGGTTCACCACATCGCGGCTGGCCAGATCATCCAGCCCCGGCGCGCCGACGGTCCGGATGCGCCAGTCATCTTCCCCCATCCGGCGCAGCCGCGCCGCCGCCTGCTCCGTAGCCGTCAGGTGGAAATGTGCCAGTTTCGAGATCGCGTGACGAACCGGCTCATCGACCGTGCCGGAGCGTTCCCCACCATGGACATGCACGGTGGCACAGCCGAGATGCAGCGCGCCAATGGCCCCGGCCAGCATCTCCCCCCGGTCACCAAGCAACAGCACCATGTCCGGCGGTTCGTGCCGGAAAGCCCCGACAAGGCCATGCAGGGTCCCGGCCACCGCCAGCGCCATCTCGCCGCCGTCAGAGCCGCTCAGTTCCACCGGGCAGCGGGCGGCAATCCGCAGACCATCCGCCTCAATCTCCCGCACCGTTTCGCCATAGGCCGGCAACAGGTGCATACCGGTGACGAACAGGCCGAGGTCCAGCGCCGGATGCGCATCGATCTGGCGCAGGGTCTCGCGCATCAGGCCGTAGTCGGCCCGTGTTCCGGTGACGTAGACGACGCGGCGCCTGCCAGCCGGACCCGTCATTCCAGGTCTTCCGGCAGGATCGGCGCACCACGGGTCAGGCCATGCCGCAATGTCCGTCCCGGCAGATCGTCGATCAGATGTGGCGCGATCCCCGTCTCGGGGCGCAGCACGGCAATATCCTCCAGCCGCAGCACGGTCCCGGCCACCAGGTCGCGCGCGGCCTTCAGGCCACGCCGCGCGACCCGGCGTGTATCAAGCTCGCTGGCGCGCGGGCCCTTGACGCCATCCCCCAGCGCCGAGGCCACCTGCCGGATAGCGGCCACCATCCCGGCAAACTCATCCGGTTCCAGCGAAGCCGCGTGATCGGGGCCAGGCAGTCCGCGATCCAGTGTCAGATGCTTCTCGATGATGCGCGCACCCAGCGCCACGGCGGCTGGCGCGGCATGGATGCCGAGGGTGTGGTCGGAATAGCCGATGGGCAGCGCGTAACAGGCCTCCAGCGTGCGGATCGCCAACAGGTTGGCATCAGCCATCGGCGTCGGATAGGCCGAGACGCAGTGCAGCAGGCTGATCCGGTCCTTCAACGGTGCCAGCGCGGCAATTGCCCGGTCGATCTCCGCCAGATCGGCCATTCCGGTGGACAGGATGACAGGCAGGTCAAAGGTCGCCAGATGGCGCAGCAGCGGGATGTTGGTGACATCGCCGGACCCGACCTTCAGTCGCTTCACGCCCAGCCTGACCAGCATGTCCGCCGAACCGGCATCGAAAGGTGTCGAGACAAATTCGATGCCCAGTTCATTGCATTGCGCAAACAGGGCCTCATGCGCCCCGGGGTCCAGCACCAGACCGCGCAGCATTGCCTGCTGATCGTCGTTGCCGGTCGCCTGCTTCTGATAGGCGGCGGTCTCAGCACCCGCACTGACCAGCGCATCGGGGTCGAAGCTCTGGAACTTCACCGCATCCGCGCCAGCCTGTTTCGCCGCCGCCACCAGCTCCGCCGCCAGCGCCGGATCGCCATTGTGGTTGACCCCGGCCTCCGCGATCACGAAGACGTCTTCCCCGGCTGCTGCATTCAAGTCCTGTTGCATGGTTTCGCGTGTACCCTTTTCACCCCGGACTGTCGAGCCAACCCGTCCTTGCCGACCCGACCGGGGCGTGGCATCACGACAGCATCGGGTGGGAGAGAAAGCATGACAGACGTGACCCTGAACGGACTCCGGTTCCTTGCGCAACAGGCCGAGTTGGAGCGGCGCGACGACGGGGCCATGGTCCTGCGCTCCCCCGTCCCGCTCGGCGACTACCCGACAACCCTTGGCGAGGTGCTGGTCGCGCAGGCCGCGGCGCACGGCGACCGTGCCTTTCTGGCCGGACGGGACGGCGACGGCTGGCAGACCCTGACCTATGCCGGGGTTCATGCCCGCGCTGCAGGCATCGCACATCACCTGCTGACAGCCGGCCTTGGCCCCGACCGCCCCCTGATGATCCTTTCGGGCAATTCCATCGGCCATGCCCTGATGACGCTGGGGGCCATCCTGGCCGGGGTTCCTGTCGTGCCCGTCTCACCCGCCTACAGCCTGATGAGCGCCGATCACGCCAAGCTGCGCCATATTGCCGGCCTGATCCGCCCCGGTCTGGTGTGGGTGGAGGACCCAGCCCCCTTCGCACCGGCCCTCAAGGCATTGGCCGGGCAGGGCCTGGACACGGTCATGACGCAGGCAGACCTGGCGGCAATACCGACCGCCGGGGCCGCGCCCGACGTGACCATTGCCGCCGACGCGGTGGCCAAGATTCTGTTCACCTCCGGCTCCACGGGGATGCCCAAGGGGGTGATCAATACCCATCGGATGCTCTGCGCCAATCAGGCCATGCTGGCCGCCGCCTGGCCGTTCGTGCAGGACATGGCACCGGTTCTGGTGGACTGGTTGCCGTGGAACCATACCTTCGGCGGCAACTTCTGCTTCAATCTGGCGCTGTTCAACGGTGGCACCTTCCACATCGACGACGGCAAGCCCGCGCCGCCGCTGATCGGGCGCACGGTGGAGAACCTGCGCCTCGCCAGCCCCAACCTCTATTTCAACGTGCCTGCCGGTTTCGCCGCGCTGCTGCCCGCGCTGGAACAGGATGCCGGATTGCGCGACTGCTTCTTCCGTGACCTGAAGGCAATCTTCTATGCCGCCGCTGCCCTGCCGCAGGACCTCTGGGACCGGCTGGAAGAGGTGGCGGACCTGTCCGGCCACCCGCGCCCGCTAATGCTGTCGGCCTGGGGATCGACGGAGACCGCACCGCTGGCCACCCTGGTGCACTTCCCCATTCCGCGCGCAGGCAATATCGGCCTGCCGGTGCCGGGCTGCGAACTGAAGTTCCAGCCCAGCGGGGCCAAGTATGAACTGCGGGTCCGGGGACCGGGCATCACCCCCGGCTATCACGTCCGCCCGGACCTGACGGCTGCGGCGTTTGACGACGAAGGCTTCTATTGCATGGGCGACGCCGGACTGCTGGCCGACCCGGACGACCCGTCCGCCGGTGTCCTGTTCGACGGCCGCGTGGCGGAGGACTTCAAGCTGACCACCGGCACCTGGGTCAGCGTCGGCGCGCTGCGCGTCGGCTCGGTCGGCGCCTGTTCTCCGCTGGTGCAGGACGTGGTGGTGACAGGCCATGACACGGACCGCATCGGCCTGCTGGTCTGGCCGGCCATGGCCGCCGTTGCCACGCTGGACCCGGATGCGGGCGGCGATCCGGAAACGCTCTGTGCCTCGGAGAAGGTCAACGCCGCCATCGCGGGGAAGCTGGCGGCCTGGAACGCGGCCAACCCGGCCTCCTCCACCCGCATCGACCGCTTCGTGCTGATGGCGGAGCCACCCTCCATCGACGCCAACGAGATCACCGACAAGGGCTACGTCAACCAGCGCGCGACACTGGATCGGCGCAGCGATTTGGTGGAAGCCCTGCGGACTGGCAAGCTGGGGACAAGGGTTCCCTGAGCGGAGAAGGCACAATGACAAGGATGAAGATCGACGGCGGCTGCCTCTGCGGCCACATCACCTACGAGGCCGAGATCGATCCCGACAGGATCGCCATCTGCCATTGCACGGATTGCCAGATCAACAGCGGTACCGCCTTTCGCTATGGGGTACTGGTTCCAGCGGCGGACTTTCGCCTTCTGACAGGCAAGCTGAAGGTCTTCATCAAGACCGCCGAGAGCGGCAGCCCGCGCGCCCTCTCCTTCTGCCCCGAATGCGGCACCTCGATCCATGGCAGCACCCCGGTGGACCCGGACAGCTATTCCCTGCGCCTCGGCACCGCACGGCAGCGCAATGAACTCCGCCCGTCGATCCAGATCTGGTGCCGGTCAGCCCTGGACTGGGTGGAGGAAATCGGCGAGGTACGAGGGCTACAGGAGCAGGGTCGCCCGACCGGCTGATTTCACCCCAGCGCGGTGTCGATCTCCGCGATCAGGTCCTCGACGTTCTCCACGCCGACACTGAAGCGGATCAGCGTGTCGGAGATGCCCAGTTCGGCCCGGACCTCGGCGGGGACAGAGGCGTGGGTCATGATGGCCGGATGTTCTATCAGGCTTTCGACGCCACCGAGGCTTTCGGCCAGCGCAAAGATCTCGCAGCGTTCGAGGAACTTCCGCGCGTCCCCGATGTCGCCCTTGATGAAGGCAGTGATCATGCCGCCGAAGGCATCCATCTGGCCCTTTGCCAGGTCGTGCTGCGGATGGCTCTCCAGGCCGGGGTAGATCACCCGTTCGATCTTCGGATGTGCCTCCAGATGCCGCGCCACGGCCAGCGCACTCTCGCAGTGCTGGCGCATCCGCAATGCCAGGGTCTTCAGGCCGCGCAGGGCCAGGAAGCTGTCGAAGGGGCCAAGGATGCTGCCGATGGCGTTCTGCAGGTAGAACAGCCGGTCCTTCAGGTCCGCGTTGTCGCCGATGATGACCACACCGCCGACCACGTCGGAATGGCCGTTGAGGTACTTGGTGATGGAATGGACGACGATGTCCGCGCCGAAGTCCAGCGGCCGCTGGCAGTAGGGCGTGGCGAAGGTGTTGTCGCAGACCATCAGGATATTGTGGGCCTTCGCGATGCGGCTGATGGCGGCGAGGTCCACCAGTTTCAGCAGCGGATTGGTCGGGCTCTCGACCCAGACCATGCGGGTCTTCGGGGTGATTGCGGCCTCGAACTTCGCCGGGTCAGCGAGGTCAACGAAGCTGAAGTCCAGCGCCGCCGAGCGCTTCCTGACATTCTCGAACAGGCGGTAGCTGCCGCCATACAGGTCATCCATCGCGATGACATGATCGCCGCTGTCGAGCAGTTCCAGCACAGTGCCCATGGCCGCGAGGCCGGAGGCGAAGGCGAGGCCATGCACGCCATTCTCCAGATCCGCGACACAGGCCTCCAGCGCGTGGCGGGTCGGGTTCTGGCTGCGGCTGTATTCGTAGCCCTTGTGGACGCCGGGGCTTTCCTGAACGTAGGTCGATGTGGCGTAGATCGGCATCATCACAGCGCCCGTCGTCGGGTCCGGTCGCTGCCCCGCATGGATGGCGCGGGTCGAGAAGCCCTGCCGGTTCTTCAGGTCAGCCATGAATGATGCTCCTTCGTTCGGTGTCAGGTTCCGGCGGCTGCTCTGGCTCTCGCCCTTCGGGCGGCCATGCGCAGCGCGGATTCAAGCTCTTCCCGTTCCAGATAGCAGCCCCTGAGCCAGCGTCTACCCTCTGCGGCATCGAAAGCCTCCCGCCCATGCAGGATGCGGCGGTTGTCGAACAGCATCAGGTCGCCGGGCAGATAGCCGAACAGCATCCGGTATCGGGGGTCCAGCAACTTCGCGTGCAGCAGGCGGTCGGCGGCATAGAGGTCCTCCACCAGATCGAACGGGACGTTCAGCGGTCCACGCAGGAAATAGATGCTCCTGATCTCAGCGATCTGTCCGGCCTGGTCCAGCACGATCGCGGGGGAGTTCCAGCGATAATCGCTGTCGGCAGCCCGGTTCGACATGTGCCAGGGAACGGTCGTGAGCAGGCGAAAGGCTTCCGGTGCTTCCAGCCGCAGGTCTTCCGCCACACGGAACCCGTCGATCATCATGGCGCGCCCGCCCTGTGTCGTGTTCTCGACGCAGTGCAGGATCTGCAGGCCGGGCTGGTACTCGCGCGTCGCCAGATCGACATGCGGGGCGAGTTCCAGCGCCGTGTAGGCATTGCTGCCCGCCCCCGGTTCCACCCGCACATTCCAGATGCGACCGAAATTGCTGTCGCGGATGACGCCGATACGGCTGGCGAACCGTTCGGCGAAGTCCGGATCAGCGGGCGCTCCGCGCAGGCGCGCCAGCCCGTGGCTTGCCACGGCGGTCAGGAATGCCGTGAACATCGCGTCATCCTTCATGATATCGGCGCCGTCGAACGTCGGCGGCTCCGCGCATTCCGTCGTGGTCCAGAGAACCTTCTCCACCGCCGCATCGTCGCGCCGCCCACCATTGGAATAGTCATGCAGCCGCAGCCAGCCGGGATCGAAGCGCGCGTCATGATCCTCCGGCAGAAAGCGCAGGCCAATCGCGCCGTCGGATCGCACCGAGACCTGGGTGATGCTCACCTGCGCCGGCAGATCCAGCGGACTGCGCGTGATCTCCCGCGTGTCCGGATTGAAGGTTTCCGGGTCGCAGGCATTCATGCGCAGCCAGATCGCGTGGTAGCGGCTGGTCAGCCCGTCAGACCATTGCAGTGTCAGGACATGCCCGTCTGTCTTCGCGCTGCGGATTGTCTCTGTCACGGGATAGAAATCGAAATCCGGCGTCTGCGGCACCTTCGTCATGCTGTCATCTGCCATGGCTGCCTCTCCCGTCCTGCCTGACATTCCTGATGAGGTTCGGTCGTGCGTGCCGTCAGGAACAGCCCTGATCGCGACCCGCAATGTCGTCTGCAGGCCTTTCGCGTCGCAAGACAGGTTCCGATCCCCGCAAAACTGCGGCACACTGCGCCACGACATGCAGCAGCAGGGAGACCGCAATCATGACGCAGACCATGCAGGAAATGAGGCAGGATCTCGCCTGCGCCTTGCGCTGGGCGGCGCGGCTGGATCTGAACGAGGGCGTTTGCAACCACTTCTCCCTTGCCGTGCCGGATGAGGATGGCGTGGTGCGCGGCAACCGGTTCCTGATCAATCCCTACGGCTGGCACTGGTCGGAGATCACGGCCTCCTCGCTGGTCCTGCTGGACGACAAGGGAAATGTGCTGGAAGGGGACGAGGTGGTGGAGGACACGGCCTTTTCCATCCACCGCGGAATCCATGTCGCGGCCCCGAACGCGGCCTGCGTCCTGCACACCCACATGCCCTATGCCACTGCCCTGACCCTGCTGGAAGACGGCGAGTTGAAGATGTGCGAGCAGAACGCGCTGAACTTCCACGACCGCATTGCCTATGACACCGAATACAACGGCCTTTCACTGGACATCGCGGAAGGGGACCGTATCGCCTCCAAGCTCGGCAACCGCGCGGTGCTGATGATGGCCAGCCATGGCGTGACCATGACCGGCGCATCGGTGGGGGAAGCCTTCACCGACCTCTACTATCTGGAACGCGCGGCCATGTTCCAGGTGCTGGCGCGCTCCACCGGTGGCAAGCTCCGCTCCATTCCCGAAGATGTGCAGCGGATGACGGCACAGCAGATGGCGGAGGAACGCCCACTGATCGCGGAGCGTCATTTCGGGGCGCTGCGGCGGATGCTGCAGAAGCAGGAATCGGACTACATGAACTGACGGCAACGGTCGCAGGCGGACCCGCGACATGGTGGTGATGGACAGGCCGCGCCGCCTGCCTGACGGACGGATCACGGCGCATCTGCTGTCGGACCTGCATGGCGATGCGGCCTATCATGAACTGCTGCCGGTGGCGCTGGCGCTGGGCTGTCACCCGGCGTTCTACCAGTATCCAGGGCGCTACAAGGCGCACTTCGATCTGATCGGCCCGAGACGGATCAATGCCGCGCTGGCCCATCCGGCCATCGAGACCGTGCCGCGTCGGCGCATTGCCGAGATCCTGCGCAGGCGGAAACTGCTGGAGGAGGGTGTGTGACCCGCTCCAGCGACATCGCCATCATCGGCGGCGGCGTTATCGGATCGGCCATCGCCTGGTGGCTGAAGGCGCATTTCGCCTTCCCGGGATCGGTGACCGTGATCGAACCGGACCCGACCTATGCGGAAGGCGCGACGGGCCGCTCTCTCGGGTCACTGCGCCAGCAGTTCTCCATGTCCCAGAATATCCTGCTCTCGCGTTTCGGGCTGGAGTTCGTGCGCGATATCCGCAACTGCATCGACCTGCCGGAGGACGAGACACCGGACGTGCAGTTCCGCGACGGCCAGTATCTGTTTCTGGCGACGGAGGCCGGTGAGGATGCACTGCGCAGCAATGTCGCGACCCAACAGGCAACGGGATCGCCCGTCGTCCTGCTGAAACCCGATGAGGTCCGGCAGCGCTTCCCCTGGATCAGGGTCCACGACATCGCCCTGGCCGCCCTGGGACTGCGCGACGAGGGCTGGCTGGACCCGAATGCGCTGTTGCAGGCCTTTCGCAGGGCAGCCCGCCGGGCAGGCGCCGGGTACGTGCAGGATCGCGTCACGGCAATCGAATGCGCCGGGAACCGGGTCACCCGCCTGTCTCTGGCCACTGGCGCCCCCCTGGCAACGGGGCAGGTCGTGAATGCAGCAGGCCCCTGGGCCGGGGCCATCGCCGCCATGGCCGGGATCGCGCTGCCGGTGGTGCCCCGCAAGCGCACGGTATTCCACGTGACCACACCAACCCCGCCTGCCGATCCGGTTCTGATCATCGATCCCAGCGGCGTCTATGTCCGGCCGGAGGGCAATGGCTTCCTGACCGGTTCCTCCCCCCTGCCGGGCGAACCGGACCCGGACGGCGGCACGCTGGACCCGGACTATGACCAGTTCGAGGGGCGTTGCTGGCCCGCCCTGGCGAACCGGTCAGCGGCCTTCGAGGCGCTGCGCATGACCGGTGCCTGGGGCGGGTTCTACGACTACAACAGCTTCGACCAGAACGCCGTGCTGGGGCCGCATGGGACGATCACCAACTTCCATTTCGCCAACGGCTTCTCCGGCCATGGTGTGCAGCAGGCTCCCGCCGTCGGGCGGGCACTGGCCGAATGGCTGCTGCAGGGCAGAAGCGTCAGTCTGGACCTCGAACAGTTCGGTCACGACCGGATCGCCGCCAATCGCCCTGTCGTCGAACGCGGCATCATCTGAGCAGACCTGCGCGGCCACCCCCTTGCGATCCGGCCTCAGGTGCAAAACACTGGCGGCCCGGCCAACAGGAGGGCGCCATGTATCCAGATCCCGATTCCCGCTCCGCCAAGCTGACCCAGCGCGCGATGGCGGTACTGCCCGACGGCGGCAGCCGCTCCACCATCCGCCTGTCACCACATGCGATCTACGTGCAGAAGGGATTTGGCTCACGCGTCACCGATGTCGACGGCAATGAACTGATCGACTTCAACAACAACTACACCTCCCTGATCCACGGTCATTCGCATCCCGATATCGTGGCCGCCCTGCACGAGCAGGTGGCGCGCGGCACGGCTTTCGCCTTCGCGACGGAGGCAGAGATCGAACTCGCGGAGATGCTGACGGCGCGGGTCGATGGCTTCGACATGATCCGGTTCTGCAATTCGGGATCGGAGGCGGTGATGAACGCAATCAAGGCGGCCCGCGCCTTCACCGGTCGCCCGAAGATCGCGAAGTGCGAAGGGGCCTATCACGGTTCCTATGACTTCGCGGAGGTATCCCTTGGTGCCGGGCCGGAAAGCTGGGGCCCGGAGGAACAGCCGAACAGCGTTCCCTACAGCCATGGCACGCCACAGGGGGTGCTGTCGGATGTAGTGGTCATCCCGTTCAACGACCCGGAACGGGCGGAGGCCATTCTGGACGCCCATGCGGATGAGCTGGCGGGTGTGCTGTTCGACCCGGTCTCGACCCAGGTCGGGTTGCTGCCGCCGACAGCGGCATTTCTGGACATGCTGACACGGTTCCGGGAACGGTCCGGCGCGCTGCTGATCTTTGATGAGGTCATTGCCTTCCGCCAGGCCTATGGCGGCAGCCACGCAATCCTGGGAATCCGGCCCGACATTTCGTCGCTCGGCAAGATCATCGGTGGCGGACTGCCGGTGGGTGCCATCGCCGGACGGCGGGAGGTGATGCAGGTGTTCGAGGTGGACGGTGCAAAGGCCCGGCTGCCTCATGGCGGCACCTTCAACGCCAATCCGATGACCATGGTGGCGGGACGTGCGGCAATGGCCAACTGGACGGAGGATGCGGTGGAGGATCTGAACCGCATGGGGGAGCACTGTCGGGAGAGCCTGCGGGAAGCCATTCGGGTGGCCAATGTACCGGGCCAGGTGACCGGCAGCGGATCACTCTTCCGGTTTCACACCCATGGCCGTTCGATGACGACCTATCGCGATACCCATCCGCAGGGGCAGGAGGGGCAGCGGAACGAACACCTGTTCAGGCATCTTGTTTCATCAGGCATCTATTCGACGCCCTACGGTCTGGGCTGTGTCTCGACGGCGACCGGAACCGAAGATGTGGAACGCCTGGCCGAAGCCACGACCGGCGCATTGCGCACGATGCGGGAGGCCGGACTGTTCGACAGTTGAGTCAGATTGCATCTGACCCGACGGAGCGTCTCAGTCGCGCTGGGCCTGCAGCTGTGCCCGGGCGCGTTTCTGGGCCTCGGCGATCTCGGCGGCGCTCATCATTTCGGCCAGTTCCTTGCGCTCCGTGCGGGCACGGTCATCACCGGCAATGGCCGCAATGTTGAACCACATATGCGCAAGGATCAGGCACTCGGCGCTGGTATCCTCGGTCGCGTAGTACAGGCCCAGCAGATACTGAGCGCCCTGTTCACCACGCTCCGCGCGGATCAGAAGATCTTTCGGAATTGTCGGATCGTAACGTGCCATTTCTAGTCCTCCTTCAAGTCGGCCTTTCTGCCTGACGTTGGGTAAATCTTGGACGGGCGTCCGTTAACGTCAGGTATCCGAAGGGTGAACCAGAGGTTAACGCGGTCACTTTTATCGGTGATTCAGGAAAAATTTCCGCAATCAGGCAGCGGTATCCGTCGCCTTGTCCGTCACGCCACCGGCCGGAAAGCGCAGTGTCACCACCGTGCCGACACCCGGTTCCGACTGAAGTTCAAGGGTTCCACCATGCAGCGCGATGAAGGACTGCACCAGCGGCAGGCCCAGTCCGGTGCCGTCCTGCCTGCGTGAAAGACCCGCGTCTGCCTGGCCGAAGGGTTCCAGGACCCGCGGAATGTCCTTCGCCGCGATCCCGATCCCCGTATCGCTGACGGTCAGCGTCTGGTCACCCGAAGGCTCGGAAGCGATGGAGATCGTGACCTTGCCACCGGAGTCGGTGAACCGTATCGCATTGCCCAGAAGGTTCAGGATCATCTGCCGGATGACCCGCTGGTCGCCCAGGATCGGTTCCAGTTCCGCCGGGGCATCCAGTCTCAGGTCCAGCCCCGCCTCATCCACCTTGGCCTGCATCAGCCGGATCACCGAATCCGCCAGGTCGGCCAGACTGCAGTCATCCAGGTTCAGTTCGAACCGTCCCGCCTCTACCTTGGAGAGATCGAGGATGTTGTTGATGACTTGCAACAGATGCTGCCCGCCCTCGTGAATGTCGGTGGCATAGATCCGGTAGCGCTCGTCACTGTGGGGGCCGAACATCTCGTTCATGAATATCTCGGCGAACCCCAGGATGGCGTTGAGCGGCGTCCGCAGCTCGTGGCTCATCATCGCCAGGAATTCGGATTTCGAGGAATTCGCTGCTTCCGCTGCCACCTTGGCGCGGATCAGTTCCGCCTCGTTCTGCTTGAACACTGTCAGGTCGACCAGTGTCGTCACGACACCACCGCGACCGGCCCGCCGGTGCCCGATACCGAGCCAGCGCCCATCCGGCACGGCAACCACCTGCTGACCGTCGCAGGCGTGGAACCGGGCGACCTGACTGTTGATCCAATCAGGCGTCATGTCCGCGGACGCTCCCTTCAGCAGGTCCTCGTAACTGCGCCCCGATCGCGCGACCTCCGGCTTCAGGTGCAGCAGTTCGGCAAAGCGGTCATTGGCCACCACCAGCCCGCCCTCCGAATTGAACAGGGCAAAGCCCTCGGTTGAACTGGCAATGGCATCCAGCAGATCCTGGCGCGCGGCAGACAGTTCGGTCAGCAGCCGTTCCGTCGCCACCCGACCACGCACACTGTCGACGAAGGAGATATAGACACTGCGCGCTGTCGCCAGCAGGGCGACAGTGTAGATCAGCGTCATTGCCGCCAGGGACAGGCTGAGCACATCGTCGTGCAGTGCCAGCCGCACGGCAAAGGGCAGCAGACAACCGACCGTGTAGCCAATGGATGCCGCAGGCAGTGTGGCGAGGATGAATGCGCCCGCAGCGGCCATGCCGGCCTGCACGATGCCGATCAGCATCTGCTCCATGCCCGGCATGATCGGAAACATGATGGAACAACCGACGCCCCAGATCGTGCCCTGCACCGTCGCCGCGATGGCGATGCGCCTGGGACCGCGTTCGCTGACGAACTCGGGCGAATGCTTGCGACGTCGCGCGATCCAGCGCAGCAGCCCCGCCAGCGAGAGGCCTACCATGATGATCGTCCAGACCAGCGCGAACTCCGGCAACTGCACCGCGCCTGCAATGCCGCCGGTCAGCATCGCGTTGGCGGCGACCGCGATGAAGATCACCGGGGTGCGACGGGACAGGATTGCCATCTGTTGCACACGGATCTGATTGCCGGTCGCTGACTGCCCGGTCTCGTGCGCCACCCAGAATGTACTGATCCCGCTCATGCTGTCTGAAACACTTACAGATCAGGCCAGTTGAAAGCCATGGGCATAGGGGTCATCACACGAGATCATGATGGTGTTGAAGCCGGTGACATGTGCTGTCCCACTGACCGAGGGGATGATCGCAGCCCGATCCGCGACCTCCGCCGCAGCCTCCACCCGGCCATGAAACAGCGAGCCAATGATCGATTCATGAACGAAGGCATCACCGACCGACAGGCGTCCACGTGCCTGAAGCTGTGCCATCCGGGCCGAGGTGCCGGTACCGCAGGGGGAGCGGTCGATGGCCCGTTTGCCATAAAGGACCGCGTTGCGCGCATCGGCACCGGCCACGGTCGGTTCCCCGGTCCACATCACGTGACTGACCCCCTGGATGGCCGGGTCTTCGGGATGGCGGACCGTGACCGCCCGGTTCAGCGCATCCCGCAAGGCATTGCCCTGCGTGACGAGCCAGTCCACCGGATGATCGGATAGGTCGCGGAATGCCGCCTGCGGCTCGACGATCGCGTAGAAGTTTCCGCCATAGGCGATATCAACCGTCACCTCTCCCATACCCGGCACGTCGACAGGGACATCACGGGAATGCAGGAAGGCGGGCACATTGGTGATCCTGACAGAACTCACCCGATCCCCATCCATCTCGCAGGTGGCGACAACCCGCCCCGCAGGCGTATCCAGCGACAGCATGCCCGGCACCTTCGGCTGCACCAGATGCCGTTCCAGCGCGACCGTCACCGTGCCGATGGTTCCGTGCCCGCACATGGGCAGGCAGCCTGAAACCTCGATGAACAGGATGCCGATATCGCAGTCATCGCGTGTCGGTGGCATCAGGATCGATCCCGACATGACATCGTGACCACGGGGTTCGAACATCAGCCCGGTGCGGATCCAGTCGTGATGGGCCAGGAAGTCGGCCCTTCGCGCCATCATGGTCCCGCCACGCAGCGGCGGCACGCCGCCCGCAACCACCCGCACCGGGTTGCCACATGTATGGGCGTCAACACAGAAGAATGTTCCCTGTTCCTCCGGCGCATGCGCGTGCCTGGTCTGTTCAGTCAATCCGTTCCACCTTCCGCCCCGTCCGTACCACCATTGCCAGCGGATACCGGCACTCCCTATTCTGTCCACTCCGCAACCGACCGCAATGGCCCGCGAGACATGAACGCCAAGACCAATGACCGCGCGCTGCTGGAGCGGCTGTTCCAGGCTGCCGTGGCGCGGGTGCATCCGGCCCGCTGCGTGCCCGACCACCTGCCCGACCCGCCGAAGGGCCGCACGGTTGTCGTCGGCGCGGGGAAGGCAGCCGCAGCCATGGCCAGTGCCTTCGAGACGGCCTGGCAACACGATCTGACCGGCCTGGTGATCACCCGGTATGGCTTTTCCCTGCCGACCGACCGGATCGAGGTCGTCGAGGCTTCGCACCCGGTGCCCGATGAGAGCGGTATCCGTGCGACCAGGCGCATTCTGGACATGGTCCGGGGGCTGGGACCGGACGATCTGGTCGTGTGTCTGCTGTCAGGCGGCGCATCCGCCCTGCTGACCGCCCCCGCTGACGGCCTGTCACTGGCGCCGGAGGCCTGCGTCGTGACCAGCGGCAGTTCCGCCATGCGCGCCGCGCCGACCGAAGCGCTGACCCTGGCCGACAAGCAGGCCGTGACACAGGCCCTTCTGCGCTGTGGTGCACCGATCCAGCACATCAACACGGTCCGCAAGCATCTCTCGGCGGTGAAGGGCGGCGGACTGGCGCGCGCAGCCGCACCGGCGCGGGTGGTCACCCTGGCGATCTCCGATGTCGTTGGCGACGATCCCGCCATCATCGGTTCAGGCCCCACTGTCGCTGACCCGTCCCATGCCAGCGATGCGCTCGCGCTGATCGAACACTACGGCATCCGCCCGCCAGCCGCTGTCATGGCGCATCTGCGCGCAAGACTGGATTTCACGGCACCACCGATGCCCCCCTCTGACTATCGCCTGATCGCCCGGCCACAGGATGCGCTGGACGTCGCGGCGAAACTGGCGCTGGCGGAGGGGCTGGAGCCGGTCATGCTGGGCGACGGGCTGGAGGGTGAGGCGCGCGATGTTGCCTGCGCACATGGCGACATGGCACGCAGGCTGCTGCATCGGGACCGGCCCTCCATCCTGCTGTCGGGTGGCGAACTGACCGTGACGGTGAAGGGCGATGGCCAAGGCGGCCCGAACCAGGAATATGCCCTGGCGCTGGCGCTGGTCCTCGACGGCTGCGGGAGCATCACGGCGCTGGCGGCGGATACCGACGGCCTGGATGGCGTCGGCGATGCAGCAGGGGCTTTCGTCGATACGGACAAACCGGTCTGGAACGGGCATCATGACAGCAACCCGGCGGCGGAGCTTGCCGCGAACAACGCAGGACCGGCGCTTGACGCGCTTGGCGCATTGTTCCGCCCCGGCCCGACCAACACGAATGTGAATGATTTCCGCGCCATCATCGTCCGACCACCAGAGGAGCCGTATCTTGCACCGTAAACGTCAGACGAAGATTCTCGCCACACTGGGGCCTTCCAGTTCGACGGCGCACAAGATCGCCGAACTGTTCGATGCCGGTGTCGATGTCTTCCGGCTCAACTTCAGCCATGGCACCCATGCCGACCATCGCCGCCGACACCGCGTTGTGCGCAGTCTGGAGGAAGCCCGTGGCCGCCCCATCGGTCTGCTCGCCGATCTGCAGGGACCGAAGTTCCGCGTCGGCACCTTCGCCAAGGGGTCTGTCGAACTGACTGCCGGATCGACCTTCGTGCTGGACATGAAGGACATTCCCGGCACCGAGAAGCGGGCTACCCTGCCGCATCCGGAGATCTTCAAGGCGCTGGAGGCCGGATCGAACCTGCTGCTGGATGACGGACGGGTCCGGCTGCGGGTGGTCGACTGCGGGCGCACCAGCGCGAAGACCGAAGTCATCACCGGCGGCAGGTTGAGCGACCGCAAGGGCCTGAACCTGCCCGATGTGGTGCTGCCGCTGGCGGCGCTGTCCGACAAGGACCGCAAGGACCTGGATTTCGCCGCAGGCCTGGGCGTGGACTGGATCGCCCTGTCCTTCGTGCAGCAACCGGATGACGTGGCGGAGGCGCGGAAGCTTGCCGCCGGGCGCGCCGCCATCATGGCAAAGATCGAGAAGCCTGCGGCGGTGGAGCATATCGACGAGATCCTGGAGCTGGCCGACGGCATCATGGTCGCGCGTGGCGATCTGGGCGTCGAAACCCCGGTCGAAGAGGTTCCGGCAACGCAGAAACGGCTGATCCGGCGGGCACGCCGCATGGGCAAGACGGTCGTCGTGGCGACACAGATGCTGGAGTCCATGGTGGTCAGCCCCTTCCCGACGCGGGCCGAGGTGTCCGATGTGGCGACGGCGGTCTACGATGGTGCGGACGCCGTGATGCTGTCAGCGGAGACCGCATCGGGCGATCACCCGATCCTGACGGTGGAGACCATGAGCCGGGTCATCGCCAGCGTGGAGCGCGACGACCACTATCGCGGCATTCTGGAGGCGGATCACGCAATTCCGGAACCCACCGCTTCCGATGCGATCACGGCTGCGGCGCGGCAGGTGGCCGAGACCATCAAGGCCGCCGCGATCGTGACCTACACCACGTCAGGCTCCACGGCCCTCCGCGCAGCGCGGGAGCGTCCGTCAACCCCGATCCTGGGCCTGACACCACGGGTCGAGACCGCGCGGCGGCTGGCACTTGTCTGGGGCGTGCACTCGGCGGTGACGGAGGACGCCCAGAACTTCGCCGACATGGTGGACAAGGCCTGTCATGTGGCCCGACGCGACAGGTTCGCCGAACCCGGTCAACGGCTGGTCATCACCGCAGGTGTTCCGTTCGGCACACCGGGGGCAACCAACATCCTGCGCATCGCCTGGATCGGCGATGACCCGACCTGATACCGACCGCTCTCATTCACTCCTGACGGCGGGAAGGGCGAAGTCGACGAGGACCTTGACCGGGACCTTCCACGCCTGCGGATCATTGTAGTTGCCGGCAAGGACAACCACCGTCAGGCCGTTCGCGGTGCCTACGGACAGCCGTTGACCACCATTGCCAAATCCGGCGACGCTGAGTGGCGGGTCACCCTGCGGATGCAGCCACCAGAAGAACCCGTAACGCAGCCCGGACCGCAGGCTGGCGCGTGGCGTGAAGGACTCGGCCAGCCAGTCTTCCGGCACGATCCGCTGCCCGGAATGCCGCCCCCCGTTCTGGATCGTCAGGCCGATGCGGGCCAGGTCCCGCGCGGTCATGCGCAGTCCTGACGCGGCAGATGGTTCCCCGTCAGCGCCGCGCACCCATTCGAAATTCGTGATCCCCAGCGGCGTGAAGAGCTTCTCCCGCGCGTATGCGTCCAGCGACTTGCCTGTCCCCTTCGCAATCAGCCGTCCGATCAGCGCCGTAGCGCCACCGCTGTAGTTCCACTGTTCGCCAGGGGTGCTGACCAGCGGCTGTTCCAGGATGTAGCGATACCTGTCATCCGCCAGTTCCATGGCAATCTCGCTGTTGCGCGGATCGGTATAGGGCAGGTTCTCGTTCCATGCCGTACCCATCCGCATCGACAGCACGTGGCGGATCAGGATCGCCTGCCGTGCCGGGTCGGATGCCAGATCGGCGTATTCAGGGAACTGGCCGATCACAGGCTGGTCGATCGAGGGCACCAACCCCTCCGCCAGGGCAATGCCATAGAGCAGGCTGGTGATGCTCT
Source organism: Minwuia sp. (assembly GCA_029213165.1). Lineage (GTDB taxonomy): Bacteria > Pseudomonadota > Alphaproteobacteria > Minwuiales > Minwuiaceae > Minwuia. The sequence goes on along the minus strand of JARGNO010000007.1, from coordinate 55,758 downwards.
TGGTCACGGAGCGCAGGTCGTGCAGGGTATCCGGGCCATGCGCACGCACGCCCAGCGCCCGTCCCCAACTCTCGTCCTCGCCTGGGAAATGGACTTCCGCCAGGGTCTCGCCCCTGTGGATGATCAGGGCGCTGTGCAGACCCGGCAATTCGCCGTTGGTGAAGGACTTCTTCAGTCGCGCTTCCAGTGCAGCGTCCGCTGCCAGCCCCTGCCCGATCTGCATCGCCAATGCAGCGATCAGCACCATGAGCGTCAGCACCGTCCTGCCTGCCATCTCAGACCCCACATGGAATTGCGACCATCATGCCGACCTCTTTCAGGGCGCCGGTCGGTAGTCCTATCATCATAGAGACGACAAACAGAGTGCGCCGACCTCAACCGCGTTCCCGTCTTCGACTGCGCCGACGGCCACCGCCGGGGGTATCATCCCCTGCGGTCTCACGTCGCGCGGGCAGTTCGACAGCCCCCGCGAGATGGGGAAAGGTCTCGACCTTGTTGGGCAGGGCCATGGCATTGACGAAATGCTCCTGGAACTTCGGCTCCAGCGCCGTCTCGATCTTCTCCACATCCCGGACCAGCTGCTCGACCTCACGGCGGTGCCCGCGATTGAGCAGGGCCATGCGCGCACCGGTTCCGGCCGCATTGCCCACCGCCGCGACATGTTTCAGGTCACAGTCAGGGATCAGGCCCAGCACCATGGCGTACTTGGGATCGATATAGCTGCCGAAGGCTCCGGCCAGCCGGACCCGCTCCACCGAAGTCACCTCCAGCTTGTCCATCAGCAGCCGCACACCGGCATAGAGCGCGGCCTTGGCAAGCTGGATCGCGCGGACATCGTTCTGGCTGATGCTGATTTCCACACCACCGCGCCAGAGCACGTAGGAGAAGGTGCGCCCGTCGGGCCGGATGCGGTCACTCTGTGCGATGCGGGTACCGTCGATGACCCCGTCTTCCGTGATGATCCCGGCCAGGAACATCCCGGCGATGGTCTCGACAATGCCCGACCCACAGATGCCCGTGACCCCGACGGCCGGAACATTGGTCGCGAAATCCGGCGCATCCGACCAGTCATCACAGCCGATCACCTTGATGCGCGGTTCCAGGGTCACCGGATCGATCCGCACCCGCTCAATGGCACCGGGTGCGGCCCGCTGGCCGCAGGAGATCTCCGCGCCCTCGAAGGCCGGACCGGTGGGGGAGGAACAGGCCAGCACCCGCTGGCGGTTGCCCAGCACGATCTCCGCATTGGTGCCGATATCGACCAGCAGGGTCAGCGCATCCGCCTTGTGCGGGGCCTCCGCCAAGGTTGCAGCGGCGGCGTCGGCCCCCACGTGCCCGGCAATGCAGGGCAGGATGTAGACCCTGGCACCGGGATGCAGCGTCAGACCGATGTCCCGCGCGGGCAGGGCGACCGGCCCCGAGACGGCAAGCGCGAAAGGTGCGCCGCCAAGCTCACGCGGGTCGATGCCAAGAAACAGGTGATGCATCACTGGATTGGCAACGAAGGTCGCCTCCATGATGTCCGCCACGGTCGCATCCGCCTGCCCGGCCACCTTCGCGGCCAGACCGGCAATGGCGCCGCGCACGGCCTCGGTCAGGGCCGGCAGCCCCTCCGGATTCATCATGACGTAGGACACCCGGCTCATCAGGTCCTCGCCGAAGCGGACCTGGGGATTGGCCGTACCTGCCGAGGCGACGGTGCGCCCGCTCATCAGGTCGATCAGATGCGCGGCGATGGTGGTGGAGCCAATGTCGACCGCCAGCCCGAACATGCGTTCCCGCAGCCCCGGCCACAGGCCGGTCATCAGCGGCCCGTCCCCGTCGTCATGGATCGCCGCCGTCACCTTCCAGTCGCCGTCGCGCAGGATACGCTGCAACTGGGCCAGCAACGGCGGATCCACGGCCAGACCGTCAATCCCCCATTCCGCGCTGATCGCAGCCTTCAGCCGGTCCAGATCACCCAGCGGATTGGCCATGTCGGGCTGTTGTACCTCCACCAGCACCAGCCGGGTCGCGGGATCACGTTCGATGTCACGGGTCTCGGCGCGCTTGCGGACGACCTGTGCGTTGATCGCCGAGTCGGTCGGCACGTCGATGACCAGATCGCCCAGCACCTTCGCCTGACAGCTCAATCGCCGGTCGGCGGCGAGACTGCGTCGCCGGGTATAGCGGCTCTCTGTCTCGTCCACCGGACTGAGGTGATCCAGCGACGACGTGATCTTGTGCTTGGCGAACTGACCCGCGGTGGGGGTCACCTGACAGCGGCCACAGATACCACGCCCGCCGCAGACACTCTCGACATAGACGCCGAGGGAACGTGCGGCGTCGAGTACGGGCGTGCCATGCGGAAAGCGTCCACGCCGACCGCTCGGCATGAACAGGACCAGCGCGTCGGCAGCAGGATCGGTCATGTCATCTTCCCGAAGGGGGTCAGGCGGCGGAACGACGACGGCGCTCACTGCCCCGCCGGCTGCGACGCCCTTCCCCTTCACCACCCGAGGGGGCGGCATTCGGGTCACGATTGGCGTTCAGCCAGGTCCGGCAGTCGGGGTCGAAGCCGTTCAGCACATTTGCGGCGCGGATGGCGTTCATGTCTTCCGCATGCAGCGGATTCATGATGGCGGAGGTCATGCCCATGGCGGCGGCCATGGAGAGGAAGTGACCATTCATCACCCGCCGGTTGGGCAGGCCGAAGCTGATGTTGGACGCGCCGCAGGTCGTGTTGACCTTCAGTTCCTCCCGCAGGCGGCGCAGCAACTGAAACACCTGCCGCCCGGCGTCGTTCATTGCCCCCACCGGCATGACCAGCGGGTCGACGACCACGTCGCAACTGGGGATGCCGTAGTCCGCAGCCCGTTCGACGATCTTCTTCGCCACCGCATAGCGCACGTCCGGATCGGTGGAGATGCCGGTCTCGTCGTTGGAGATCGCGACGACAGCGGCACCGTGCTTCTTCACCAGCGGCAGGACACGGTCGAGGGATTCATCTTCTCCGGTCACCGAGTTCACCAGCGCCTTGCCCTGATAGACCGACAATCCGGCCTCCAGCGCGTCGATGATCGAACTGTCGATGGAAAGTGGCACATCCACCAGCGACTGCACCAGCCTGATCGTCTCCGCCAGGATGCGGGGTTCGTCCGCCAGCGGGATGCCCGCGTTGACGTCCAGCATGGTGGCTCCCGCATTGACCTGCGCCAGCGCATCGGCTTCCACCCGGCTGTAGTCGCCTTCCTTCATCTCGGCGGCGAGCAGCTTGCGGCCTGTGGGATTGATCCGCTCCCCGATCACGCAGAATGGCTGGTCAAAGCCGATCAGGACTTCACGCGTGGCGGAACTGACAAGGGTACGGGTCATCAACGGGCCTCGATCTGGATGGGCTGTGTATCTGTGGCGACGGCGAGACCATTGACCCAGGAGCCACGCTCGTGAAGCCATTCGCTGGTCTTCTTCAGACCGCCAAAGGGAAAGACGTGCATCTGGCGTACGGGACCGGCCGGATCGACGGCCCATGCGGCCTCCAGCGGGGCCACCACGGGCTCCGGCGAGAAACCGGTCGCCAATGCCGTGATCGCGCTCGCCCGCTTCTTGAGGAACCCGAGCGACGGGCCGACACCGCACATGGCGGCATATTTCAGCAGCGTCGTGATCTTCGACGGACCCGCGACCCCCATGTGAACCGGCAGGCGATTGCCCGCAGCCGTGATCCGGTTGGCCCAGCCGATGAAGGTGCCCGCGTCGAAACCGAACTGGGTGACGATGTAGAGTTCGGCATCCGTGCGTGTCGCGAAATCATTCTTCTGCTGGATGGCCAGATCGAGAACCGCATCGGAAATGTCCGGGCTGCCTTCCGGATGTCCGGCAACGCCGATGCGGATATAGCCATAGCGGTCGAACAGACCGCTCTCCAGCATCTCGATGGAGGCGGAGACCGGCCCTGCCTGCCGCTCCGGACTGCCGGCGATGGCCAGTGCCTCATTGACGCCTGCCTCTTCGGCGAAGGCGCGGACGCGCGCCTCCAGCGCCTCCCAAGACGGCTGCCGCCGGGCCGCGATATGCGGCACCGCCACGAAGCCGCAATCCTGCAGGTTGCGGGCGGCACGCACCAGACGGGCGGTATCGTCGGTGCCGAGGTCGGTCAGATAGACACGGGTTCCGACGGGAAACAGACCGGACAGGTCCGCCGTGTCCAGCACCTGTCTTGGCGTCGCCTCGATGGAGGCCCCGATGCGCGGCGTGCCGCCGAAATGGATCATGTCAGTCATGGGCGTAGCCTCCGTTCGCGACCAGCGTATTGAGTTGCGCTTGAGAGAATGCGGTTTCGAGCACGGCTGCGGCCTGGGCCGCCTCCTGCTCCAGATCGTCACTGCAGCTTTCCGGATCGCCGCGCCGCCAGGCCTCCAGATAGGCATCGGTATCGTGGGCACCGACCTTCATGGCGGTACGGTCTATCGCCTTGATGAAACGTTCGGGCAGTTCGACAGTGGCGCGCTTGCGGCCCTTGCGCACGATCACCTGCGCCGGGATATCCCGCCAGTAAACGATGACTTTCTCCGCCATGATCCCTGCCCCTGCCATGGGAACGTCCTGAATCGAATATGGTCACCAGGACGGCCTTCAGCATGGCTTCTGCACGACCAGTGGAAGTCGCTTTCGCGACAAAATGACCGAAATCCGACAGACTGCACCGACTGGGGGGACGCCTGTCCGCCTCATGGGATCACGGAACGGCAATTGACTGTGCGACACTGGAGGAACACCGGATGGCCATGACCTTCCCCAACGAGAGCGCAGCCTATCGGGCAGCACGCTGCGATTTGCTGGAAGCCGAAGCCGCGTTGCGCCAGAGAACCGAGGAAGTCGCTGCCATGCGCCGCGCACTGCCCCCCGGTGGCGCGATGCCGGAGGATTACCTGTTTCGTCGAAGCGATGGCAGAGCTGTCCGCACGAGCGCGCTGTTCGCGAAGGACCAGGACACACTCGCCATTTACAGCTTCATGCTGGGACCGGATATGGTCACCCCCTGCCCCATGTGTTCGGCCTTCGTCGACTCTCTTGACGGCAACGCGCAACACATCCGCGCGCGCCTGTCCCTGGAAGTGGTCATCGGCGGCTCACCGGCACAGGCGGAAGCGCTCTCCTCGGCCCGTGGCTGGCGCCACATCGCCCCCCTCTCCGCTGCCGGCAGTTCCTACAACAGGGACTATCACGGGGAAGCCGCCGACGGGTCGCAGTGGCCGATGCTGAACGTGTTTCAGAAGCGGGACGGGATCATCCGGCACTTCTGGTCATCGGAACTGCTGGGGCTGGAATGGGACAACCATCCCCGTCACATGGACCCGGCCTGGCCACTGTGGACCTTCCTCGACTGGTCACCGGCGGGACGCGGTGATTTCTTCCCGGCCCTCAGGTACGGGTGAGCGGACGAAGGGCAAGCGACAGCGACCGTCATTCCCGGGCGGATTCGACGCGGTTGCGCCCCTTGTTCTTGGCAAGGTAGAGCGCATCATCAGCACGCTTCAGCGCTGCTTCCAGACTGGTCTCGCCATCCCTGAACAGACTGACACCCAGGCTGACGGTCAGTCCGAACTCCTGTCCGTCATGGTTGACCTGAACCCGTTCGATCGCTGCCCGGATCCGCTCGGCGACGCGAACCGCACCTGAGAGATCTGTCTCCGGAAGCAGTACAGCGAACTCTTCTCCCCCGACACGACCCAACAGGTCGATCGGGCGGCGCATGCATGCCGACGCCGCCTGGGCGAAGGCCACGAGTGCGCGATCACCACCGGCATGTCCATACGTGTCATTGACCCCCTTGAAGTGGTCAATGTCGCAGGCAATCACGGCCAACCCATGGCGATAGCGCGCCGCACGCCGCACCTCCACATCGGCAACCCTGCCAAAATGGTGTCGGTTGGCGAGGCCGGTCAGCGCGTCGGTATCCGCAGCACGGCGCAGTTCAGCCTCCAACTCCTTCTGCATCGTCAGATCACGCACCACGCTGCCCAGTCCAAGCAGTTCGCCGTTCTGGTCACGCAGAGACTTGGATCGCAGTTCCACCGGAATCCGGGTGCCATCCTTGTGCAGCGCTTCCGTCTCCAGAACCAGCGGATCGCTGCTCGCAAGAACTTCGCGAACGTACTTGCTCACCAACGCAACCTTGTCGTCTGGCCGCAGCATGCTTGAGGACTTGTCCAGCATTTCCTCGGGGGTGTAGCCATAGACCTGAGCACAGGCGCTGTTGACGTAGCCAATGGTGCCATCCGTCCGAATGTGAAACACCGGATCACTCAGACTCTCGACCAGGTCCGCCAGCAATCGGGCGCGGCTCATGGCCTGACGTTCCCGTTCCTCCAGCGCCAGTCGGTCACTGATATCAAAGGACACACTGGCAAACGCGGAGATGCTGCCGTCTTCATCGATCAGGGGCGTGACCCGCAGGTGGATCGGCACCAGTACACCATCCCCACGCCGCCGCCAGGTTTCGATCTCGACCGGTTTCCTGTCCTTCCGGATCTCGGCACCAAACTTCATCATCCGTTCGGCTTCCGACTCGGGGATGAACATCTCGTTCGGTTTGCCAAGCATCTCGTCGCGGCCCATCCGGTAGAGGTCGCAGGCCGACCTGTTGCAGTAGATGATATTGCGTTCCGCACTGATCAGGATTATCGCATCCATCGACCGGTCCAGCAGATCATCAAGATACTTGGCCCGGCGCTCCGTCTGCCGCTCTGCCGTGACATCAATGGCGGTGCCGATGCGCAGATGCAGTGACCCATCCGGATTCGGCAGGCTGCGGGTACTCCAGGAAAGGTCCAGGGTACGGCCATCCCGTGTCAGCCACCGGCTCTCGAACCGTCGCCCGTCCCGGGCGGAACTCGCCTGCTGGAAATGCCGTTCCCCCTCCTCCAGATCAACTGGGCACCTGAATTCCCATATCTTCCGGCCAACCGCTTCCTCTTTCGAGAAACCGGTAACCCGGGAGAAGGCGGAATTGACCCAGACGAGCGTGCCGTCCTCTCGGACAGCCGTGAAGATGGCGTCAGTCGTATCGACCAGCGCTTCCAGAAAGAACGACTCGTTCAGCCCGTCATCATCCTTCATGACCGGCCCTGACTCCTGCGTATTCATATGCGGAAGACTGACAGATGCCGCTTAAGATACCGTTCACGATGGCTGCAACGCAAACAGGGGCGACACCTGGTGCCGCCCCTGACGAAGACTTGACGGTATCCGACCAACGGGTCAGTCGATGTCATCCTTCGGGCGGATCTTGTTGACCACGTCCGGACCCGGCAGGACATCCTGGCCGGAAACATAGCGCCAGCCGACCATCTCGCCCTTGCCGTCGCGGTTGAAGGTACGCCCGACATAGGCGCCCATCGTAGACTGGTGGTCGACACGGCGGAAATAAACGGTGCCCAGCGGAGATTCGAAAGCGAGACCGCGGAAGGCCTGAACCAGCAGTTCGGTCTTCGTTGTCTGACCCTTCTCGATTGCTGCAGCAATGGCCTGAATGGTCATGTAGCCGACCAGCGACCCGGTCTTCGGATCCTCACCCCAGCGATCCTGATAGGATTTCACAAAGGTCTTGTGTTCGGGCTTCTCGATGCTGGCCCAGGGATAGCCGGTGACGATCCAGCCGTTCGGGGCCTCATCACCCAGCGGCTCCAGATATTCCGGCTCGCCTGTCAGCAGGCTGGCAACCTCACGCCCCTCGAACAGGCCACGCAGATTGCCTTCGCGCACGAAGGCAGCCAGATCACCGCCAAAGGTGACGTTGTAGATCGCATCGGGCTTTGCCGCCTCGATCGCACGCACGGTCACACCGGCGTCGATCTTGCCCAGCGCCGGCCATTGCTCTTCCACGAACTCGACTTCCGGCTTCAGCCGCTTCAGCTCTTCCTTGAAGACAGCCACAGCGTCCTGACCATACTTGTAGTTGGGCGCAATCGTCGCCCAGCGCACCGCGTCCAGATTGGCCGCTTCACGCGCCAGCAGCGCCGACTGCACGAAGGTGGAGGGACGCAGGCGGAAGGTGTAGCGATTGCCCTTGGACCAGACCAGCGCATCGGTCAGAGGCTCCGCTGCCACGAACACGACCTGCTTCTGCGCCGCAAAGTCGCTGACCGCGAGGCCGATGTGGGAGAAGAACGTGCCTGCGAACAGGTCGACGCGTTCACGGCTCAACAGCTCCTCGGCGATCTTGACCGCATTGCCCGGCTTGCCACCATCGTCGCGGCTGATCACCTCCAGCTGGCGCCCCATCACGCCCCCGGCAGCATTGATCTCCTCAACGGCCATTTCCCAACCCTTCTTGTAGGGCTCGGTAAAGGCAGGCAGGGCGGAATAGCTGTTGATTTCGCCAATCTTGATCGGCCCTTCGTCCTGGGCCGCCGCACCCGACAGGCCCGCCGCGACTGCGGCAACCCCGGCAAAGGCTCCAAGCACGCTTCTGCGCGTCAGCATGGTCTCCTCCATAAACTGGTGTCGAAGCGCCGTACGACGCAACGCGATCAGCGTGAATCTTAACCAAAGTGCGCTACGTCGCAACCCTCACGTGACGCGTGTCACAGACCCGATCAGGTGGTTGGTGCGCGGTGGCCGAATATGGCAGTGCCGACCCGCACAAGCGTGGCACCGAACTGGATCGCCACCTCGTAGTCGGCACTCATGCCCATCGACAGCCCCTGCAGCCCGTTCCGCGCCGCGATCTTTGCCAGCAGAGCGAAGTGCGGGGCCGGTTCCTGATCCGCCGGGGGAATGCACATCAGACCGGCGAGCGGCAGGTCATGCACCTCACGACAGCGCTCGATGAAAGCATCTGCATCCGTGGGAAAGACACCGGATTTCTGCGGCTCCTCGCCCGTGTTCACCTGAATGAAACAGGCGGGGCGACGGCCCAGTTCCGCCATGGCGCGGGCGGCTGCGGCCGCGACCTTCTCACGGTCGATGGAGTGGATGACGTCGAACAGGGCAACGGCCGGAGCCACCTTGCGGCTCTGCAACCCGCCGATCATGTGCAGTTCGGTATCCGGAAACGCAGCCTTCAGGGCGGGCCACTTGCCCTCCGCCTCCTGAACCCGGTTCTCGCCGAAGATCCGCTGGCCGGCATCGATGGCCGGGCGGACATGATCCGCCGGATGGGTCTTGGATACCGCGATCAGGGATACCTCCGCCGGATCCCTCCCGGCATCACGGGCAGCGGCAGCAATGCGATCCCGCACTTCCTGCAGGGCTTGCGCGATGTCATGTTCAACGGTGTCGGTCATGGGAATGCAGGGAATCACGGCGTGCGAACTGTTGCAACAATCCGTTCTGTCGCGGACCTGCCCGCCATTGCCATGCCCACCGATCTGTCCCGTGTCCCCGACCCGGTCGGCGCATCGCGAAAGCTGCCAGCCGGCGCAGCGGTCATCCTGCGTGATACCGGGCATCCGGACCGCCTGGCGGTCGGCATCGCCTTGCGGATATCAACGCGCGCGCAAGGGCAATTGCTGCTGGTCGCTGGCGATCCGGAACTGGCGGATGCATTGAACGCCGACGGTCTGCATGTGCCGGAACGCATGATCGGCAGCAAGACCGTACGCCAGTGGCGGCGTGCAGATCCCGGCAGACTGATGAGTGCGGCCTGCCATTCCCTTGCCGCCCTGCGACGGGCGGAGCGCGCGGGTGCCAACATGGTCCTGCTGTCGCCGGTCTTCCCGACGGCCAGCCATCCCGGGGGCCGGGTGCTGGGTCTGTATCGCGCCGCGGCACTGGCGGCGGCAACGGCATTGCCCGTGCTCGCCATGGGCGGAATGGAACGCAGCAACGCGAACCGGCTGCCACCGGCATTCAGCGGCTTCGCCGCCATCGGCATGTTCGCCAATGGCGGCGGTGACTGACGGCTTACCGCTTGTAGTGCTTGCGGAAATCGGGCTTCCGCTTCTCGTTCAGGGCGCTGACGCCTTCCTTGGACTCGTCTGTATCGTAATAGAGTTTCAGGGCCTGGAACGCCATGCCGGAGATACCGCGTATCAGTTCGGTGTCGGCATTGAAGGACTTCTTGGCCAGCGCGATTGCCGTGGGGCTGCGCTCGTTCAGTTCATCGCACCAGGCGCGGACTTCCGCATCCAGTTCCGGCTCCGGGACCACCTTGTTGACCAGGCCCATGGCCTCGGCCTCCGCCGCCGGATAGCGACGGCACATGTACCAGATCTCCCGTGCCTTCTTCTCGCCCACAGAACGGGCCAGCAGCGCGGTGCCGAAGCCCGGATCAACGGATCCCATCTTCGGTCCCACCTGACCGAAGATCGCCGTGTCCGCCGCGATGGTCATGTCACATAGGGTCGCCAGCACGTTGCCGCCACCGATGGCATAGCCCCGTACCTTGGCGATCACCGGCTTGGCCACATCGCGCAGCGCGGTGTGCAGTTCCTCGACCGGCATGCCGACCGTGCCGCGGATGCCGCCCTGGTACTGGCCGTCATGGTTCTTCTGGTCGCCACCGGTACAGAAAGCCTTCTGCCCCGCGCCGGTCAGCACGATGGAACCGATGTCCGGGTCATAACCGGCGGTCATCAGCGCGTCGATCAGTTCAACAACCGTATTGTAGCGGAAGGCGTTGTAGACCTCCGGCCGGTTGATGGTGATGGTCGCGGTATGGTCCTCGACCTCGTAAAGGATGTCTTCGTAAGCCATGGAACTCGTTTCCTCACATGTTCTCGGTTCTTGCGGAGGCGGTGTCAGCCACTCATGCTCAGGCCGCCGCTGACGCTGATCACCTGGCCGGTGATGAAGGCAGCATCGTCGGAAAGCAGGAACGCGATCATGCCGGGATAATCCTCCGGCTGGCCCACCCTGCGCAGCGGGATGGCGCGCTCCAGGGCCGCGACGATCTTGCCCTCCGGATCGAAGTCCCGCAGCAGCGCAGTGTCGGTCGGGCCAGGACAGACGGAATTGCAGGTGATGCCCTGACGCGCATGTTCGCGCGCAAGTGTCTTCATGAAGGCGATGACCCCGCCCTTGCAGTAGGAATAGACCGCCTCACCCGTCGATCCGACACGCCCGGCGTCGGAAGCCACGGACACGATCCGCCCCTCCCCGCGCTCCGCCATCTTCGTCAGCACGGCATGGGTCACGTTGACGGGGCCGAACAGGTTCACATCGACGATGCGCTTCCACAGTTCCGCGTCACTCTTCAGGAACGGCACCATCTTGTCCCAGCCGGCATTGTTCACCAGACCACCGACAGGGCCCAGTTCGGCCTCCACCCGGTCAACGGCGGCGATGACCGCCTGCTGGTCGGCAATGTCCAGCCCGATGCCGATGGCACCATTGCCGATCTCCGCCGCCGCAGTGGCCGCGCCGTCACCATTCAGATCCAGAATGGCGACCTTCGCGCCCTCCTCGGCCAGCCGTCCGGCTGTCGCACGACCAATTCCACCGGCACCACCGGTCAGAATGATCACCCTGTCCTTCAATCCACGCACATCGCCCTCCCCTTATTTGGACTTCACCTCAACCTGACAGATGATACGCTGGCTTACAATCGCGTGAATACAGCGATCGGATTACGTGGAAATGGCCACCAGGGGAGGAATGCCATGCTGCAGGGAAAACGGATACTCCTCACCGGGGCGGGGGGTGGCATAGGCCAGGCCGCAGCGGTTCTGGCGGCGGCTGAAGGCGCACGGGTGATGATCGCCGATGTCAACAAGAACGGGCTGGAGGAAACGCTGGCCAGCATGAAGTCCGCTGGCAGTGGCGGTGAAATGCGGGTCACCGACGTGACCAGCGAGTCGGATGTCGAAGGACTTGTCGCCGATACCATCGCAGCCTTCGGCGGCCTGGACGGGGCCTACAACAACGCCGGTATCGAAGGGGACTGGGCCAAGACCGCCGAGTCGTCGCTCGACAATTTCAACCGCGTCGTCTCGGTCAACCAGACCGGTGTCTTCCTGTGCATGCGGGCCGAGATCCAGGCCATGCTGAAGGCAGGCACGCCCGGCGCCATCGTCAACACGGCGTCCATCGCCGGCCTGGCCGGGGCGCAGTACATGCCGGCCTATGTGGCCTCGAAGCATGGTGTCGTGGGACTGACGTCCAGCGCGGCCATGGAGTATGCGCGCAAGGGCATTCGCATCAATTGCGTCTGCCCCGGTCCGATCGAGACCCGGATGCTCAGCTCGCTGGCCAGCAACCATCCGCGTGCCGGCGATGCCCTTTCGGCGTCAACCGCCATGAAGCGTCTGGGGCAGCCGGTGGAGATCGCGCAGGCCGCATGCTGGCTGCTGTCCGACCGCGCGTCCTATGTCACCGGCGTGGCGCTGCCGGTCGATGGCGGCATGATCGCCGGTCCGTGAGCGGTCTCATCCTGTTTCACTGACAGGAGCCGCCGTCCTCAACGCCGTGCGCGGGGTTGACCCGGGCGCCCGGGAGTGGCGCGCGGACGTGAAAGACTGGGCTCTCGGGTCAAGCCCGAGAGCTTCGGGAGAGGGGGTGGAGATGGAGAACATGCCTCGCACCCACCACCACGTCGTGCCCTTGCTTGGCCCGGGTACCCGGGAGTGCCGCACCGGCGAAGGAGACTGGACTCTCGGGTCAAGCCCGAGAGCGTCGTGAGGGAGGGTGGAGATACCGGTGAACCACTTGCCCCCCCACCCCTCCGACGTTGTGCCCGGGCTTGACCCGGGCACCCAGGAGTGCCGCACCGCCTTGGGAGACTGGGCTCTCGGGTCAGGCCCGAGAGCGACGTGAAGGAGGCAGACGACCGGCCTACTGGCCCGTTGCGAGCCCCACGGGCTGCCCCACCGCGACCGCCAGCATGGCATCCAGATCCAGGATGCGGCGGGCGGTGCGTTTCACGTCCTCGATGGTCACGGCATTGATCAGCTCCGGACGGCGGGCCACGTAGTCCTTGCCCAGATCATAACGCTGCAACGCCACCAGCAGTCCGGCAATGCCCTTGTTGGAGGTCAGGCGGAGCGGGAACGACCCGTTCATGTTGGCCTTGGCATTTGCCAGCCGCTCCGCGTCCGGACCGTTCTCGGCATAGTCGCGGATGGTCTGGCGCAACACCTGCCAGGCCTCGGCGGCCCTGTCGTTGCTGGTCGAAAGCCCCCCGAGCCACAGGCCATCGCGGTCATTGGGCCGCAGATAGCTGTAGATGCCGTATGTCAGGCCGCGCTTCTCCCGCACCTCTTCCGTCAGCAGGCTGGTGAAACCGCCGCCGCCGAGCATGTGGTTCATGACACGGGCGGCGTCATAGTCCGGGTCGTCGCGTTTCAGGCCCGGCATGCCGAAGATGAAGGAGGTCTGCGATGTCGGGAAATCGGAGACGGTCAGTCCCCGCCCCGTCTGCATTGAAACATCATCCAGCCCGAGGGGCACCGCACGCTCGGGCAAGTCACCGAAAGCGGCATCCAGCAGGCGCTTCAGCGCCTCCGGTGAAACATCACCGACAACGCCGATGATCAGGTTGTTGCGCGCCAGCCGCTGCGCCACGAAATCCCGCAGGTCGTCCGATCCGATGGCCGCAACCGTTTCAAGCGTTCCCTCGACCGGGCGACCATAAGGGTCGTCGCCATAGGCAAGTGAGGAGAACAACCGACCGGCAATGCTGTTCGGATCCTGCGCCGATCGGGTGATGCCGGTCAGGATCTGGCGACGGATGCGCTCAACCGGCTCATCATCGAAACGCGGCGCGGTCAGGGCCTGCCCGGTGAGTTGGAAAGCCTCCGTCGCATTGTCCGTCAGGGTCTGCAACGAGAGGGAGAAACTGTCACGTCCGGCATCAAAACTCAGCCGCACAGCCAGTTCGTCCAGCCGCTGCTGGAACGCCTGTGAGTCAAGCTCGCCTGAGCCTTCATCCAGCAGACCGGAGACCAGATTGGCCCGCCCGGTCAGTGACGCGGGGTCGGAGACCGCCCCGGCATCACGCCAGATCGCGGAGACCGCGATCATCGGGATCGATGGCTCCTGCTTCAGCCAGGCCACGATACCCCGGTCACTGACGACCTCGATGATGTCATCACCCTGCGCCTGTGCCTGCGCGGGTGTCTGGAGGACAAAAAGGCCGAGAAACAGGGTCAGGCCGACGGCAACCGCTGCGCGGAAATGCGTCCAGTGAAGGCTCATGACTTTTCCTCCGGCGACAGGATTGCGGTAACGGAACGCTCCATGCGAAAGACGGCCCTTGCGGCCTCGACCACATCCCCGGAGGTCACGGCGCGGACGCGGTCCGGCCAGCTCTCCACATCTTCCACCGTCGCGCCCGCGGTCAGGGCATTGCCGAAGATGCGCGCGCCATTGAACAGGCTGTCACGGGCATAGACCGCATCGGCCAGCAGGCCGGTGCGTGCGCGCTCCAGCTCCGCCTCCGTCACACCGTTGGCGATGATCTCGGCAAGCACCGCGTCCATGGCCGTCTCGACGGCGCCCGCATCGTTGTCAGGCGCCGGCGTCGCATAGAGTCCGAAATTGCCCGGTCCCCGGCTGACACCGGAATACCAGGCCCCGGCGGAGACGGCGATGCCCTGGTCGACCACCAGCGCACGGTAGAGACGACTGGTGCTGCCGCCGCCCAGGATTTCCGCAAGGAAGTTCAGCGGCGCGCTGCGGGACGGCTCACCCCACCCGATGCTGTCGGCCAGGTACTGGCGCTGCCAGGAGGTCACGGCAACTCTTGGGTCGCTGTGCAGCACCCGCCGGGCGGCGCGGTGCGGCGGCTCCAGCGGCAGCGGCTCCACTGCCGTGTCGGGGTTGGCGGGAATGACGCCGTAGTGCTTCTCCGCCAGCGGCTTCAGGTCCGCCGCGGTGACGTCCCCGGCCACGATGAGAATGGCGTTGTTGGGTGCGTAATAGCGTTTGTAGAACGCCATCGCGTCGTCGAGGCTCAGCTTCTCGATCTCCTCCTGCCAGCCGATGACCGGTCGGCCATAGGGATGCTGCAGGAACAGCGCGGCACGCGCCTGCTCGCCGAACTGCCCCTGGGGTGTGGAGTCGGTGCGCTGACGCCGTTCCTCCAGCACCACATCACGCTCCGTCGCCACATCGTTCTCGTCTAGGCGGAGGTTGACCATCCGATCCGCCTCCATCTCCATGACAAGTTCCAGCCGGTCGCGGGCAATCGTCTGGAAGTAGCCCGTATAATCCAGCGAGGTGAAGGCATTGTCGCGCCCGCCATTGGCCGCAACGATCTTCGAGAAATCACCCGGCGCGATCTTGTCCGTACCCTTGAACAGCAGGTGTTCCAGGAAATGCGCAACACCGGAACGGCCCACCGGCTCATCCGCCGCGCCCAACCGGTACCAGACCATGTGAACCACGACGGGCGCACGGTGATCGGGGATCACCACAACCTCCATGCCATTGTCGAGGCGGAAGGTCTCGGCGTTGAACAGCCCGGCGGATGCACGATCCGCTGGCAAGATCAGCAGAAGGGGCATCAGCAGCAGGGCAAGAAGGGGCAGACGGGCGGGGGTGGAGGCGGACGAGGGCAGCGGTACGCGGGACAAGCGATCTCTCCGTATGCGGTACAGGGCGGTCGGCTTTCGTATCCGCATCATGTGGCCAGACGGTGGCAGTTTGACAAGTCACGCCTCGGCGACCGCGCCACCTTGACTCGACCGGACCGGCGCGGATGATCGCAGGAACCATCAGGCGGAGGAAACAGCCCCATGAACGAACAGAGTCCCGTCAAGGGCCAGAACCATGATGCAACACCCCGTGATGGCGTCTCCCATGTTGTCGGCGACACCTCGGTCCCGCTCTGGCACCGGACGATCCCAGATGTGTTCGCAGAGACCTCCCGACGCTGTGCCACCCGTGATGCAGCAGTCTTTCTGGAGCAGGATATCCGCTGGTCCTGGTCCGACCTGTCTGCCGAGGTTGACGCACTGGCTCAGGGCCTCGCTGGTCTTGGCCTGACAAAGGGGGATCGCATCGGCATCTGGTCACCCAATCGCGCAGAATGGCTGCTGACCCAGTTCGCGACCGCGCGGCTGGGGCTGGTGATGGTCAACATCAACCCGGCCTATCGCTTGTCGGAGCTGGAATACGCGCTGAACAAGGTCGGTTGCGTTGCGCTGGTGACCGCCGCGACCTTCAAGTCCTCCGATTACCTGGAGATGATCCGCACCCTGGCACCGGAGATCGACAATTGCGCGCCGGGCGACCTGAAGTCACAGAAGCTGCCTGCCCTGCGCAGCGTCATCCGCATGGGAACCGACAGAAGCGCGGGAATGTACCGCTTCGACGATATCGTGGCGGACGGGCGCGCCAATCCGTCGGTCGATCTGGACGCCATCTCCGCCAGCCTGGACCCGGATGATGCCATCAACATCCAGTTCACATCCGGCACCACGGGCGCACCGAAAGGTGCCACGCTGACGCATCGCAACATCATGAACAATGCGCGTTTCGTGGTCGGCGCGATGCACTTCAGCGAAACTGACCGCCTCTGCATTCCCGTTCCGCTCTATCACTGCTTCGGCATGGTCATGGGCACGCTGGGCTGTGTTGCCACCGGAGCCACGATGGTCTTCCCGGCGGAGGCCTTTGATCCCGACACGACCCTTGCCGCCGTGTCGGCCGAGAAATGCACCACCCTTTACGGCGTGCCGACGATGTTCGTTGCGGCACTCGGCCATCCCGACTTCGCCAGCTTCGACTTCTCCCACCTTCGCACCGGCATCATGGCCGGCGCCCCCTGCCCGACCGAGGTCATGAAACGGGTGGTGAGCGAGATGAACATGTCGGAGGTGACCATCGCCTATGGCATGACGGAGACCAGCCCCGTCTCCTTCCAGAGCAGCACCGATGATTCGCTGGAACGGCGCGTGTCCACGGTCGGTCGCATCCATCCGCACGTCGAATGCAAGGTGGTGGACGAGAATGGTGCGACTGTCGCGCCGGGCGTGCAGGGGGAGCTCTGCACCCGGGGCTATTCGGTCATGAAAGGCTATTGGGACGATCCGGAGCGCACGGCGGAAGCCATTGATGCCGATGGCTGGATGCATACCGGCGACCTTGCCACCATCGACGCGGACGGGTTCTGCAACATCACCGGGCGCGTGAAGGACATGCTGATCCGGGGCGGGGAGAACGTTTACCCGCGCGAGGTCGAGGAGTTCCTGTTCCGTCATCCGAAGATCGCCGACGCCCAGGTCTTCGGTATCCCTGACGAGAAGTATGGAGAGGAAGTCTGTGCCTGGGTGGTGCTGAAGCCCGGCGAGTCCGCCGACGAGGACGAGATCAGGGCGTTCTGCAAGGGCCAGATCGCGCATTACAAGATCCCGCGCCATGTCCGCTTCCGCAGCGAACTGCCGATGACGGTCACCGGCAAGCCGCAGAAGTTCCGGATGCGCGACGCGATGATTGAGGAGCTGGGACTGACGGTCGCCAAGACCGCTTGAAGCCAGTCCCATTGACCGCTACGCAGTGACCTTCGGTCCCGTCCGGGTCCGACAGAGAGATGCAGTTGCAGGTACTTGGATCGTTCCATCAAATGATGGAATCGCGCCGGGCCGCGGGTGGGGAAGCGGGCCGGTGCCGCAATCAGACAGGGGAATGATCCAGGGCATGAACGCCGCCGCCGACCAGCCGACACCCATGATGGTGCAGTATCTGGAGATCAAGGCAGCCCATCCCGGTGCGCTGCTGTTCTATCGCATGGGCGACTTCTACGAACTGTTCTTCGATGATGCCCGGCAGGCCGCAGCCAGCCTCGACATCGCACTGACCAGACGCGGCAAGCATCTGGGCGAGGACATCCCGATGTGCGGCGTGCCGGTCCACGCCGCCGACCAGTATCTGGCACGGCTGATCCGTGACGGCTTCCGGGTAGCTGTCTGTGAACAGACGGAGGACCCTGCGGAAGCGAAGAAGCGCGGATCGAAGTCTGTCGTGCGCCGTGATGTGGTGCGGCTGGTCACCGCCGGAACACTGACCGAGGATTCGCTGCTGGACGCGCGGCGCAACAACTACCTGCTGGCGCTGGCCCGCAGCGGCAACGGGCGGAGTGCCACGTTCGGCCTGGCCTGGCTGGACATGTCCACCGGGGAACTGCGCACGACCTGCGTTGCGGTGGAGCAACTCGGCGCGGAACTGGCCCGGCTGGGTCCGGGCGAGATCCTGGTGCCGGAGACGCTGCTGGAGCCACTGGACGAACAGATCGGTGACTGGTCCGACTGTTTCACGCCCCTCCCCGCCCCCCGGTTTGACAGCCAGAGCGGACAGAAGCGCCTCGCGGCGCTGTTCGGTGTCGGCACCCTTGACGGTTTCGGGGCCTTTCAGCGGGTTGAAGTCGCGGCAGCCGGCGCGGTGGTCGACTACGTCGAGCTGACCCAGAAGGGACGGCTGCCGCCGATCCGGACACCGGTACGGGAAGACACGGGGACCACGATGGGTCTCGATCCGGCAACACGGCGGAACCTCGAACTGACGGAAACCCTGTCGGGTGAGCGTCGGGGCAGCCTGCTCTCGGTCATTGACCGTACCGTGACCGGTGCGGGCGGGCGGCGCCTCGCCACGGATCTCGCCGGACCGCTCACCGATCCGGCAGCGATCGACCAGCGCCTCGACATGGTGCAGTTCTTTGCCGATGGAGACACGCGACGGCAGGATCTGCGTGACGCCATACGGCGCGCGCCGGATATCGAGCGCGCCCTGTCGCGGCTGGGACTGGACCGGGGCGGACCGCGCGACCTGGCACACCTGCGCGACGGCCTGCTGGCGGCAACGGTCGCCCGTGACGTTCTCGGCAGTGACGGTCCTGCGGGCGTCACCCATCACGCCGCAGCCCTGATCGGTCATGGTGAACTGATCGACCGCCTGCGCGATGCGCTGGTCGAGGAACCGCCGCTGCAACGCCGGGATGGCGGCTTCATCCGCGACGGCTTCGACCCGACGCTGGACGAACTGCGCAGCCTGCGTGACGAGAGCCGACGCCTGATCGCCGCGCTGCAGAAGCGCTATGCCGAGGCAACCGGCGTCGCGTCGCTGAAGGTCAAGCACAACAACGTGCTGGGCTTCTTCGTCGAGGTGGCACAACGCCATGCCGACCGGCTGGGTGACGATTTCATTCATCGCCAGACCATGGCGCAGGCAATGCGTTTCACCACGACAGAGCTGGGCGAACTGGAGGGCAGGATCCGGTCTGCCGGCGACCGGGCGCTGGCGCTGGAGGAGACACATTTCAGGTCGCTTGCCGATGCGGTACTGGCGCAGGCAGGCGCGCTGGCCACCACCGCGTCCGCCATTGCAGCGCTGGACGTGGCCGCCGGACTGGCCGAACTGGCGCGGGAAGCAGACTATTGCCGCCCCGTGGTCGACGGGTCACTGGATTTCCGGATCGAGGCGGGTCGGCATCCGGTTGTAGAGGCCTTTGCGACCCCCGACGACGGAGCCGGATTCCAGCCCAATGACAGCGACCTCGGGCCGTTCGCCAACGGAGACGAGGCGGACACCTCCCCCGGACGGCTGTGGCTTCTGACCGGCCCCAACATGGCGGGCAAATCGACATTCCTGCGCCAGAATGCCCTGATCGCCATTCTGGCGCAGATGGGCAGCTTCGTACCCGCCACCGCCGCCCGGATCGGTACGGTCGACAGGCTGTTCAGCCGGGTCGGGGCCGCTGATGACCTGGCGCGGGGGCGTTCCACCTTCATGGTCGAAATGGTGGAGACCGCCGCCATCCTGAACCAGGCGAGCGCGCGCAGTCTGGTCATCCTGGACGAAATCGGACGTGGCACCGCGACATATGATGGCCTGGCCATCGCCTGGGCCACGGTCGAGGCGCTGCATGAAACCAACCGCTGCCGGGGGCTGTTCGCCACCCATTATCATGAACTGACAGCACTGGCGGAGCGGCTGGAACAGGTTACCTGCCGCACCATGCGCGTCATGGAGTGGAAAGGCAGCATCCGGTTCCTGCATCAGGTCATTCCGGGGGCCGCCGACCGGTCCTATGGCGTGCAGGTGGCGCGGCTGGCGGGCCTGCCCGCCGCCGTAATCCGACGCGCCGAGGCGGTGCTCAAACGTCTGGAGGCCGAGGGCGGCGGACGGCGGAAGGTCAGTTTCGCCGACGACCTGCCGTTGTTCGCTGCTGCACCTGCCCCGACCCAGACTGCCGACCCGACAGACACCAAGCTGCGGCAGGCAGTCGATGCCCTGCGCCCTGACGACATGTCCCCCCGGGACGCTCTGGAGGCCCTCTATCGTCTGCGCGACATGCTGGAGGATACCGATGATGCAGAGTGACCGGGCACTGGTGTTGCTTTCGGGCGGCCAGGACTCCGCAACCTGTCTGGCCTGGGCACTCGACCGGTTCCGGCATGTGGAGACCATCGGTTTCGACTACGGCCAGCGTCATGTGGTCGAGCTCGACTTCCGTGCCCATCTGCGGGATGCCATCGCCGCGATGAATACCGACTGGGCTGCGCGACTGGGTGACGACCACCTGCTCGACCTCGGCCTGCTTGGCCAGATATCCGATACCGCGCTGACACGCGAGACCGCGATCGCCATGCAGGCGGATGGCCTGCCCAATACCTTCGTGCCAGGCCGCAATATCGTGTTCCTGACCATGGCGGCGGCGCTGGCCTATCGGCGGGGACTGCGCCATGTCGTCGGTGGCATGTGCGAGACGGACTATTCCGGTTATCCCGATTGTCGCGATGACACCATCAAGGCGCTGCAGGTGGCGCTGGGACTGGGCATGGATCGCCGTTTCGTGCTGGAGACCCCCCTGATGTGGCTCGACAAGGCTGCGACATGGCAACTGGCGGAAACACTGGGTGGTGAAAGGCTGGTAGCCCTGATTCGCGATCACTCGCTGTCCTGCTACATGGGGGCGACCAGCGTCGTGAACGCGTGGGGACGCGGATGCGGAGAATGTCCTGCTTGCGACTTGCGGAGCCGCGGCTATCTGGCGTATCGAAGCCAATGACCAACGGTCATTGGCATCAGAAGCCGGAAAAGCGCCGTGAAGACTGAAGAATTGGAACGCAAGAGATCCAGAGAGGGCCTGATCGCTCTCATTGGCTTTGCCCTGTGCATTCCGGCGGCAAACTGGCTGATCGGCAACGTCGGGACCGTCTGTCTGAAGGATGGCCCCTGCCTGATCCCGGTCGCACCTGGAATCTCGGCCCCAAGCGGCGTGCTGATGATAGGCCTCGCGCTAGTGCTGCGCGACATCATCCAGCGCCGCCTCGGCCCCGGGTGGGCGCTGGGGGCCATAGTGGCAGGCGCGGTCCTTTCAGGCATGGTCGCGCCCCCGGCACTGGTCTTCGCCTCGGCCTTTGCCTTCTTCCTGTCGGAAGGTGCGGACATGGCTGTCTACACGCCACTCCAGAAGAAGCGGCTGATGCTCGCCGTCGTGCTCTCCAGTATCGTCGGATTACTGGTCGACAGCGTCATATTCCTCTATCTCGCCTTCGGCAGCCTCGACTTCCTGTCCGGCCAGGTCATCGGAAAGTTCTGGATGGTGCTGCTGGCCCTGCCGGTGATCCACTGGCTGCGCCGCCGCGATGCGCGGATCGGCATGGAAGCCGCCTGAACGGCCAATTGGCGACCGGCCAACCCAAGCCGTCGTGATTTACCATTTCTTTGCGCCTGCCGTGCAGGAATGCGGTCATGCAACCGGTCAACCCCGCCCCACGTTCGGCCTTGATTGACGCAGGGCCTTTCGCACGGCTGCTGCGGGCCGTGCTTGATGCCCCGGAGATCGAGCGCGAGCAGATCATCATGATGGCCCGGCGCATTCGCGTCGACAGCGTCACGCGGATCGTGTTCGGCGGCTTGATCACTGTTGTCCTGAGCTTGCCGACATTGCTGGCCACCAAGGAATCCGCCCCCGGCGCGATCACCTGGTTCGTTCTGTTCATCTGCCTCTCGCCGGTCATGTTCGTCTCCGGGAGCCGGCTGCTGAAGCGCGCGCCCGAACATTTTTCGCTGCGTCACTGGCGGTTCGTTTTCATGGCGCTCTATGGCGCGAACGGCATCCTGTGGAGCCTGCTGCTGCACTTCGCCTGGGCGGAGGAAAGTGCGGCAACACAGGCGTTCGTGCTGCTGGTCGTCATCGCGCATCTGACCACCTATCTGGTCAATCTGGGGTCACACCTGCTGTCGTTCCTGACCACGACGGTCACCGTCGCCGTGTTCAGCGAGATCCTGCTGCTGGGCAAGCCTTCCGACATCGCCACCCTGATCGGCGTCGTGTTTCCCATGTTCAGCATCTACCTGCTGGTGCTGGGTTACGATGCGAACCGGCGACTGGGCGAAAGCCTGCGGCGCAGCATGGAACTGAAGAGCATGGCCGACGATCTGGAAGTCGCCCGCGCGGAAGCGGTGGCTGCCGGTCAGGCCCGATACAGTTTCTTCGCGTCGATGAGCCACGAACTGCGCACGCCCCTGAACGCGATCATCGGGTTCGCGGAGATGATGATGCACCGGATTCACGGTGAGCTCGGGTCTCCGCGCTACAGCGGGTATGTGCAGGACATCCACAAGAGCGGCCATCACCTGCTGCAACTGGTGAACGACCTGCTTGATCTGTCGAGCGCGCACCACCAGCGCATGGAGATCCGTCGCGCGGAGGTCGAACTGGATGCACTTCTGGAGGAAGCGGGCGCGGCATTGCTGCCGGCCGCGCGCGAGAAGAACGTCCGTTTCGTCCTGAACGTGCCCGCAGGAACAAGAGTCTCGCTTGACCCGATCCGGATGCTGCAGGTGCTGGTCAATATCGGCAGCAATGCCATCAACTTCAGCGATCCGGGCGGTCATGTCAGCGTCACGGCGGAGGAACGGCCGGGCAATACGCTGCTGATTTCAGTGCAGGATGAAGGCGTTGGCATCTCACCCGAAGACCTCTCGCGCATCATTGACCCCATGGCCAATGCAAAGCCACGCGAACTGACCCGGCAGCAAGGCAATGGCACCGGCCTGGGGCTGGCGGTCTCACGGGAAATGGTGGAACTGCATGGCGGCAGTCTTCGCATCGAAAGCGAAGTCGGGCTGGGAACCACCGTGACCCTGTCCCTGCCCGGGGCGCTGCTGGACAGGCAGCAGGCACGG
Source organism: Minwuia sp. (assembly GCA_029213165.1). Lineage (GTDB taxonomy): Bacteria > Pseudomonadota > Alphaproteobacteria > Minwuiales > Minwuiaceae > Minwuia. The sequence goes on along the minus strand of JARGNO010000007.1, from coordinate 32,703 downwards.
ACCGATGACTGAGGCAACCGGCACCGACATCCCGTCAAGCTGGCGCAAGCAACGCAGGCGTTTCAACCGCCTGCGCCGCCGCATCGGTGGCCTGCTGATTGATCGGGAGGCGGTGGAGCGTCAGCAACTGCTGATGCTCGCGCGCCAGTGTCAGATCGATGCGTTCAGCGCGGCATTCTTCGGCCTCATCCTCTGCCTCTTCCTTGATTCACCACTCGCATTGTTCGACGCGACACATCCGGGTCGGGTCTGGCTCTGGTACGCGGTTTTCGCTGTCTGGATTCCGACGATGGTCCTGACCGGTCGACGGCTTCAGAAGACTGACCCTCAACAGATCAGGGTGCGCCCATGGCGTTGGCGGCTCACCATGCTTTACCTGATGAACGGCATGGTCTGGATCAGTTTCATGTACGCTGCCTGGTCCGAGGAGAATGTGGCGGTCCAGGCCCTGGTGATGATCGTCATACTGGGGCATCTGACGACCTACCTCGTCAACCTCGGCCCCCACATGATGGTGTTCCTGATACCGTCGGTCGCGGTACTGATCGCGGCCGAGGCACTGATGCTCGGCTTTCACTCCGAACTGGCTACGCTCGCATCAGCCGTCTATCCGCTCTACGGCCTCTACCTGCTGCTTCTCGGACGCGATGCGCACCGGCGCCTTTCCGCAGCCTTGATGCGCTCAACCGAACTGCAGGAAATGGCTGACAATCTGGAGGATGCCCGCGCCCGCGCCGTCAGCCAGGGTGAGGCCCGGTCGCGGTTCTTTGATTCCATGAGCCACGAGCTCAGAACCCCACTGAATGCCATCATCGGGTTTTCCGAACTGATGCAGCAGCAGGTCCATGGCCCCGTCGGCAACGCAAGCTATTCCGGGTATGTCGACGACATATCCGGCAGCGGACGTCACCTGTTGCGTCTGGTCGACGACCTGCTGGACATGTCCAGCGTGGAGCAACAGAACCTCGTCGTGGCGCCGGAGCGCGCCAGCCTCGACGAGCATCTGGGCGAAGTGCGAAAGGTCCTCAGTCCACTGGCCGACCGCAGGCACCAGAGGCTGGAGATCACGCCCGCGAACGGGGTCCATGCGACCTTCGACCCGTTCCGCATGAAACAGGTCATGATCAACCTGGGGTCAAATGCCATCAAGTTCACGCCGGACGGCGGGCATGTGCGCCTGACCTGGGAACTGGACGGGACGGGTGCCCTGTTGCTGATCATCAGCGACAATGGTGTCGGCATCGACCCGGCCGACCTGGCCCTGGTGTTCGATCCGTTCCGTCAGGCCGAAGCAGCGGGCGTGGCCCGAAAGGTCGATCATGGAACGGGTCTGGGATTGACCATTTCGCGCGAGCTGGTGGAACGGCATGGCGGTACGCTGACCCTGGAGAGCCAGCCCGGCAAGGGGACCTGTGCGATCGTTCGCCTGCCGAATGCAGACATCGAAACTGAGATGCAACCCCGGTTTGGCACCTGAGCCAAGACACTGGCCAAAGGCTGTCGCATTGGTGGTGCCTTCCTTCGCAATCAGGACAGATGATTCTGCCACACATGTCATATAAAGAAATCGACATGTCATCAGAATGAGTATCGCCGTGCTTGAGAAACTGCTTGCCGAACGGGACGTGCTGCTGGCCGATGGTGCCACCGGAACCAACATGTTTGCTTTGGGGTTGCCCGCCGGTCACGCGCCGGAGGACTGGAACATTGCCGAACCGGACAAGGTGCGCGCGCTCTATCGCGGTTTCGTGGATGCCGGATCTGACATCATCCTGACAAACAGCTTCGGCGGCACGGCCTTTCGCCTGAAGCTTCACAACCTGCAGGACCGGGTGGTGGAACTGAACGAGGCTGCCGCAAAGCTGGCCCGGGAAGTAGTGGCCGAAGCCGCCCGCCCCGTTGTCGTTGCCGGTTCCGTTGGCCCGACCGGCGAGTTGCTGGTGCCGCTGGGATCAATGACCTACGACGATGCCGTCGCCGCCTTCACCGATCAGATCACCGGGCTGAAGGCAGGCGGTGCCGATGTCGCCTGGATCGAGACCATGTCCGCGCCGGAGGAGATGCAGGCAGCCGCGGAAGCCGCAATCAATGTCGGCCTGCCCTATGTCTATACTGCCAGCTTCGACACCGCCGGGCGCACCATGATGGGGCTGCCCCCTGCGGACCTGGCCACTGTAACCGCTGACCTGGCGCAGGAGCCGGTCGCCTTCGGCGCCAACTGCGGTGTCGGGGCCTCCGATTTGCTGCTCGCGATCCAGGACATGCCGACCGGGGACCATGTGGTGGTGGCCAAGGCCAACTGCGGCATTCCGCAGATTCGCGGCGACAGTGTTGTCTATACGGGCACACCGGAACTGATGGCCGACTACGCACGCCTCGCCATGGATTGCGGTGTTCGCATCATCGGCGGCTGCTGTGGCACCACACCGGAGCATGTCCGCGCCATGCGCGACGCCATCGACAGCCACATACGCGGGCAACGCCCGGAAATGGAGCTGATCATCGACCGGCTCGGTCCGCTGATCGCACCACCCGCCAGCGCCGACCGGACCGGCGAACGTGGCGACCGCAAGGGCCGCAGACGACGCAGCGCCGCCTGATCCGGCTGGTGTTTCAGGTCAGGCGCTTCAGGCCAGGCGCTTCTGGCCGGCTTCCCATTCCGCCCGCACCCCGGCATCCGGCTCTGCCGCCAGTCGCGGCTGGGATTCGGAACGGAAAAGCGTGGCATCGCCAATCCGGCTGAGTGCCCAGACCGCCATGCCGCGCACCAGCGGGGACTCGTCGGCGAGCAGTGAGCGGACCTGCTGCAACAGCCCCTGATCACCCGCGTTTCCGGCAGCCACCAGAACGTTGCGCAGGAACCGCGCCCGCCCCAGCCGCTTCACCGGCGTTCCGGCGAACCGCTTCCTGAAAGCCGGGTCATCCAGTGCCAGCAGGTCCGCCAGCGGGGCGAGGTGAAGTTCCTGCCGCATCGCCAGCCGGACGTCCCGGCTGTCGCGCGCGAACCGGTTCCACGGACATACCGCCAGACAATCATCACAGCCGAAGACGCGATTGCCGATGGCAGCCCGGAACTGCTCCGGGATCTGGCCCTGATGCTCGACGGTCAGGTAGGCGATGCAGCGCGTGGCGTCCAGTTGATAGGGCGCTGGAAATGCACCTGTCGGACAGATGTCGAGGCAGCGGTTGCAGGTGCCGCAGTGATCCCCTGACGGCGCATCCTTCGGCAGGTCGAGGGTGGTGAAGATCGCGCCGAGAAAGGTCCAGGACCCATGACGGCGACTGACCAGGTTGGTGTGCTTGCCCTGCCAGCCAAGACCCGCCTTTGCCGCCAGCGGTTTCTCCATCACCGGGGCCGTATCGACGAAGACCTTGATCTCCGCCGGCGTGCCGACCTGCCGCGCATCGGCCAGCAGCGACTGACCAAGCTGTTTCAGCCGCCCCTTGACCACGTCGTGATAGTCCCGTCGCGCCGCATAGACCGACACGGCACCCCGCTCATGGCGGGACAGGCTCTGCAGTGGATCCACGGGCGGGGCGTAACTGGTGGCCAGCATGATGATGCTGCGCACCTCCGGCCACAGTCGTGCCGGGTCACCGCGCCAGTCCGCGCGGTCACGCAGCCAGTCCATGTCGCCGTGGTGTCCAAGTTCGACGAAACGCTCCAGACGGCTCGCCGCCCCGGCCATGCCAGAGGGTCCCGTGATCCCGACATCATCGAATCCCTCCTCCCGGGCACGCGCCAGCAATCTTTCACGCACCCGCTGGCGCGCCTGTTCAGAAATCGAGGTCGGCATAATGTGCGGGCGGCGGATAGCCGCCTATGCGGTCCTGCAACAGGGGCCGGAAGGATGGGCGGGACTTGATGCGGCTGTACCAGTCGCGCGCATGCATGTTCCGGTCCCAGGGTACATCGCCAAAATAGTCGGGCACCGAGAGATAGGCCGCCGCGGCCAGATCCGCGACGCTGAAACGCTCACCGCCAAGCCAGCGTCGGCGCACCGCCAGATGCCCGATGTAATCCAGATGGACCTGGATATTCCATTTCGCGGCGCGGATCGCAGCCGCGTCAGGACTGCCGTCGCGCATCAGCCCGCGCAGCACCCGCTCGCGCAGCAGTGGTCCGCTCACCTCCTGCTCGAACTTGTCAACGAACCAACCTGTCAGTCGCCGGACCTCCACCCGTGTCTCCGCATCCGCGCCTAGCAGTGTCGGCTCCGGAAATGCTTCCTCCAGATACTCGATCAGGGCGCGTGTGTCGGAAAGCGCCGCGGCCTGTTCCGATGTCTTCAGGACTGGCACGGTTCCGGCCGGACTCAGACGCAGGAAAGCCTCCGGCCGGTCCCAGAACCTGACCGGCTCCAGCCTGAACCCGATGCCTTTCTCCGCCAGTACCAGCCGCAACAGCCGACACGCCGGTGACAGGGCAAAATGGAGCAGGCTCGGCGTCAATCGGCTACCCTTCCGGTTCGGAGTCTGGGCGTCAGGCGGCGGGCCATGCGCCGCACGGGGCTTGTGCAATCGCTTGATAAGAGCTTACACGAACAATTCAAGCATCGGAGTGGCCACCATGACCCTGCTGCAACTGATCATCATCGCTGTCGTGCAGGGCGTCACGGAATTCCTGCCGATCAGTTCGTCCGGGCACCTCTATCTGACGTCCAACCTGCTGGGCTGGGCTGATCAGGGCGTGATGGTGGACGCGGCGGTGCATCTGGGCACGCTGGTGGCGGTGCTGCTGTATTGCTGGCGCGACATCGGGCGGATGACCGGCGGCTTCTTCCTCGCCCTGCGGGGTCGCGGCAGCGCAGGCGGGCGCATGTTGCTGTTCCTGATCATCGCCACCATTCCACTGGTCATCGCCGGGGCAACGCTGGTCTGGCTGAACGCCACTGACATGTTCCGCTCCATCGAGGTGGTGGCATGGGCAACGCTGGGGTTCGGCCTGTTGCTCTGGCTTGCGGACAGGGTCGGCATGACGCTGCGCCGGATCGAGCACATGACAGCGGGCAGCGCGCTCACCATTGGCTGTTTCCAGGTCCTGGCCCTGATTCCGGGAACCAGCCGGTCCGGCATCACCATGACCGCCGGGCGGTTGCTGGGGTTCGAGCGGGCGGAGGCTGCGCGGTTCTCCCTGCTGCTGTCCATTCCCGCGATCCTTGCATCCGGGGGACACGCGGTGAAGGAAATCGTCGAGAGCGGCAATGCCGCCTTCACGGAGAACGTTGCCATCGCCATGGTGGTTGCCTGCCTGACAGCCCTGCCCGCCATCGCCCTGATGATGGCCTGGCTGCGCCGTTCCGGCTACGGCATCTTCGTCATCTACCGGGTGATCCTGGGACTGGGCCTGCTGGCTGTTGCCTACGGCTTCGTGTGATAGGCTGAAGGTATCGAGGGGAAAGACGGAGGTCATACCAGATCATGAGCGCATCCCTGCATCCGGTCAGTCCCGGCTGCGGCGTCGAGATTCTCGGTATCGAACTCGCCCGCCTGTCCAACAGCGACCTGAGCCTGATCCGTGACGCTTTCCATGAACATGGCGTCATCTTCCTGCGGGATCAGTCCTTCACGACTGACGATCACCTGGCCTTCGCGCGACGCTGGGGCGAGATCGTCATCAACGAACATTTCCCGGAACTGGATGACACCCCGGAAATCGCCGTGGTGATCAAGGAGGCGGATCAGAGGACCAACATCGGCGGCGGCTGGCACGCCGACCATTCATATGACCCGGCCCCTGCGCTGGGGTCGATCCTGGTGGCGCGCGATGTACCCGAAAGCGGCGGCGACACGATGTTTGCCCATATGGCACGGGCCTTCGACACGCTTTCGCCGGGGCTGAAGGCCAACCTGCGCACGCTGCGCGCGCTGCATTCCTCCCGCCAGATCTACGGACCGGGCGGGGCCTATGACGGGACTGACCTGAAGCAGGTGCTGAAGGTTGATGGCGCGCTCTCAGATGCGATCCATCCGGTCGTGATCCAGCATCCGGAAACCGGGCGGGAAGTCCTGTATGTGAACCCGGCCCATACCATCCGGTTCGAGGGCTGGACGCGGGAGGAAAGCCTGCCGCTGCTGAACCACCTCTATGGCCATGTCACGAAACCGGATTTCACCTGCCGGCATCGCTGGACACCGGGCTGTGTCGCCATGTGGGACAATCGCAGCACCTGGCATTACGCCCTCAACGACTATCAGGGCCAGCGCAGGGAGATGCATCGCATCACCATCGCCGGCACCACGCTTGAGGCAGCCTGATCCGACAGTCTGCCGACCACTCATCCTGGGGAGGATCTGACCAATGAGCTATTCATTCATGAAATTCGAGGTGACCGAGGGCGTTGCGCTGTGCACCTTCGACCGCCCCGATGCGGCCAACGCCATGCACCTCGGCATGATGGAGGAGATGTTCGACATCGCCGTGCGGATTGACGAGGATCCAGCCATCCGGGCCGCTGTCTTCACCGGATCGGGCAAGATGTTCTCCGCCGGCGGTGACCTGAAACACTTTCAGACCAAGGGCGATGACCTGCCCGCGGAGGCCAAGCGCATGACCCTGTTCCTGCACGGCGCCATCTCGCGGATGCACCGCATGGACCCGCCAGTGATCTGTGCCGTGAACGGCGTTGCGGCGGGTGCCGGTTTCAGCTTTGCGATCCAGGGTGACATCGTCATCGCAGCGGAATCGGCCAAGTTCACCTCCGCCTATACCCGCGCAGGTGTTTCCGCCGATGGGTCATCCACCTATTTCCTGCCGCGCCGCGTCGGCACCAAGCGTGCGCTGGACCTGATGCTGACCAATCGCGTGCTGAGCGCGGCGGAGGCACGGGACTGGGGTCTGGTGGACTACATCCACCCGGACGACCAGATGCTGGACAAGGCAATGGAACTGGCAGGTACCCTGGCCAAGGGCCCGACCGCCACCTACGGCACGGTCAAGTCGCTGATCCTGGAAAGCATGAGCGAGTCACTGGAAAGCCAGATGGAGCGGGAAACGACCGGCATTGCCGAGGCCATGCGCCGGCCCGACGGCAAGGAAGGCATCGACGCCTTTGTCTCCAAACGCCCCGCCAACTTCACCGGCAAGCGCCACTGAGCGAATTCAGAGGCGGTCAGGCGTAGAGCGTCCTACTTGTTCTTGCCGCCGGCGTTGTTGCCCGGATTGTTGGCGGTCCCGCCGCCACAACCGCCACCGCCGCCCTGACCGCCGCCACCACCACGGCCGAAGCCAACACCGGGTCCGCCTCCGCAGTCGCTGGGAAATGCTGCACGGGCACTGTCGAGACGGGTAACCAGGGGCGCAGAATATGCCGCTGTCGCCATGAGCCCGAGTCGCACGAGCGCCGTGCGGCGGGTCAGTGTGGGTTCCGGCTCTTCCATTGCAAGCTTCTCCGACAGAGCGGAAAGATCTTCTGCTCTCGGAGAATCATGTGGTGGGTACTCATGCACCACACAAGGTGCGCACGTGGAATTTGCCCCGGTGGAATGATGAAGATCACATCACGCCTGATGCGGGAATTGTGGCGTACTGTTGGCTGTTCCGACCCTGGTGGGGGTTACTGGCAACCGCCGCCGCCACCGCCGCCGGAGGGGGCAGGCGCCTGGGAACCGCCACCCGCACAATTGCTCGGGAAGGCGGCCTTGGCGCTGTCGAGCCGCGTCACCGTGGGCGCCAGATAGACCGCAGCCGCGCCCAGACCCAGTTTGGCGAGCGCTGCCCGACGACCCGCACGCGCCGAATCGGAGCCTGTCTGCTGTTTCTGGATCGGTTGTTCGGTCATGTCTCGGTCCCTCCTGAACTCAGATGGGCGCATCATCGCGTCAAAGCAGGCGGGCACCCGGTCCCACCACAGTTACATCTAATAGCGGTCAGATCGTAAACAACAGGTTGTTTTCATCGTCGAGCAAGTCAATGCCCGCGAGACCATTGTTCAACAAGGTCGTTGCCGTCGTCACCGTTCCACCAAGCGCATCCAGCAGATTGAGCTCCGTCACGGCATCCGCGTCGAAGGTGATCGAACCGGAACCGTCAAGGAAGGAAACATTGACGATGCCGTCACCCAGGTCGGAGAAGGCCAGTTCACCCAGGTCATCAACGCCGAAGATGTTCAGCGTGTTGCCTGCGCCGGAGTCGATGATCGTGTCGTCATTGGCTTCCAGGTCGGTACGACGCCCGAACAGGTAGGTGTCCTTTTGCCCGTTGCCGCCGGTCAGCGTATCAGAGCCATTGCCACCGAACAGGGTATCGAAGCCGACATTGCCGCGCAGGTCGTCGTTTCCATCGCCACCGGCCATGAAATCGTCGCCATTGTCACCGGTCATGAAGTCATCACCCGCGCCGCCATCCAGACTGTCGGCGCCATCCTGGCCGCGGATGCGGTCATTTCCGGCACCACCCAGCAGGGTGTCGTCGCCACCGGCACCGAACAGCTCGTCATCGCCGTCGCCGCCATCAACGAAGTCCCTGCCGCCATCGGCATTGATGAAATCATCGCCGCCACCGCCGAACAGGTCATCCCCGTTCAGGCCGCCACGGATGCGATCGGCACCTTCACCGCCCTCGATGGTGTCTTCGCCATCATTGCCACGCAGCACGTCATCGCCCAGACCGCCGAACAGGGCGTCGTCGCCATCCTCGCCGTCCATGAAGTCATTGCCGACGCCGCCGTCGAGCTGGTCGTTGCCCAGGTTGCCGCGCAGGTTGTCGTCACCTTCACCACCGGTCAGCGTGTCGTCACCGTCACCACCGCGCAGGCTGTCCGCGCCCTCGTCACCGAACAGCACATCGTCGCCGTTGTCAGAACTCATGAAGTCGGCATCAAGACCACCGTGCATGGTGTCATTGCCTTCACCGCCGCGCAGCACATCCTCACCTGCATCACCGAACAGTTCATCCCGGCCACCGTCGCCACGCATGGTGTCGTTGCCGTCACCACCCTCGACCCGGTCGTCGTCCGCACCGCCTTCCATGAAGTCGGCACCCAGACCGCCAAGCAGCGTGTCATTGCCGGAATTGCCGCGCACGGTGTCGTCGCCGGCACCACCGGAGACCAGATCGTTGCCCGCATCGCCCAGAACCTTGTCGGTGCCGTCGCCGCCGTCGACCGTGTCGTCACCGTCGCCGCCTTCGACCTGGTCATCGCCATCGCCGCCAGACACGACATCATTGCCGCCGTCACCCTTGACGACGTCAGAGCCGACGCCGCCGTCGAGCACGTCATCGTCAGCACGTCCGCGCAGGATGTCATTGCCTTCGCCGCCGACCAGGCTGTCGGCACCATCGCCACCGTCCAGGAAATCAGCGCCCGCGTCGCCCACCAGGGTGTCATCGCCTGCGTCGCCCTTGGCCGTGTCATTGCCGACGCCGCCAAAGATCAGGTCGTTGCCGGTCTCGCCAAGCAGGCTGTCGGCACCGCCATCGCCGAACAGGGTGTCATCACCCTTGTTGCCGCGCACAGTGTCGTCATCGGCGTCGCCATGGACCACGTCGTTGCCGTCACCACCACCAACAGAGTCGGCGCCGGACCCGCCGAACACGAAGTCATCACCCGCGCCGCCATCAACATCGTCATTGCCGTCGTCGCCGAAGATCGTGTCGGTGCCGTCGTTGCCCGCAACCTTGTCATCGCCATCGCCGCCAAAGACGCTGTCATCGCCGCTATTGCCCTCGACGAAATCGTTGCCGGCACCGCCGTAGACCTCATCATCATCCTCGAAGGCACAGACCAGATCGTCGCCATCGCCGCCGAACAGGCAGTCGTCACCCTGTCCACCGAAGACAGTGTCCGCGTCGAAGCCGCCGAACTGGGTGTCATTGCCATCATTGCCGATGACGAAGTCGGAGTTCGGACCATCGAAGGGAGCTTCGGTCGGCAGACCGGCGAAGACCACGAATCCGGTGTAGACGTTGCCACCGTTCGGGCGATCCGCGCCGGAGTCGTTGATCTCCTTCTTGATGTCCTCGACCGCGAAGTTCGCGCCACCGGACTGGTAGCTGACGAACTGGTCCGGTTCAAAGGAGAGCTCCCCCGCCGATGCGTCGGTCAGGGCCCCGTTGAACTCGATGGCTTCGACAAACAGGTTGCGGTCCTCATTGCCTTCCGGACCGAAGGAATTGTCGCAGTCACCGCCGTCAGTGGCATCGTTCAGGAAACTAATCTTGACCTCACCTGCGCGCTGCGCCTCGGTCAGGCCGGAAATGTCGAAATCATAGGCGCTGAGGGACTGGGTCACCTGCGCCGTGCCGACAACGACGCCGCCGACGGAGACTTCCATGACGGGGAAGACGCCGTCCAGCGGCGAACCATGGGCATGAACGATCAGCGTGTCGGTATCGCCGAAGCTCTGCGTGACGCCATCGCCATACATCAGGTCCGCGCCATCATTGCCGCGAATGTCGTCGTTGCCACCGCCACCGATCAGGGTGTTGTCGGCATCATTGCCGGTGATGCGGTCATCGAAGTCCGAGCCGATGGCGCTGTTGAAGCCGGTCAGGGAAATGTCGAGACCGTCGGCATCCTGCGCCAGATTGTTCTGCAGCGCGATCAGGACACCGCCATCGGCACTCTGGAACGACACCGTATTGCTGCCCGCGCCACCATCCATGGTGTCCGCGCCACCGAAGCCGTCGATGGTGTCATCACCCTCACCGCCGAGGATGACGTTGTCACCGCTGTCGCCCAGCAAGGAGTCATTGTGATCGGAACCGGTCAGGTTCTCGATATTGGCCAGGCTGTCGATCCAGCCGTCGCCATCCTTCTCCGCGATACCGTCGTTCAGGCTGACCAGCACCGTACCCTGTGCGGCGGAATAGTCGGCAGTGTCGGTACCGGCACCGCCATCCATCACGTCCGCACCGGCGTTGCCCGCCAGGATGTCGTCGCCCTCACCGCCCGAAAGCGTGTCACAGCCGAGGTCGCCGGTCAGGGAATCGTCGCCTTCGTTGCCCGCGATCAGGTCATGGCCCTCACCACCATTGATGGTGTCGTCATGGCCGGTCTCGCAGACTTCCGTCGTCGTGACATCGACCTGCCAGTTGACGTCATTGAAGTCGTTGTCGCCGCCGTTCTCCAGATCTTCCCAGTTGGAGTTGCCGGCGAGTTCGCTGTCGCTCTCATGATCGACACCATCACCGTTCAGGCTGGCGTCGGAGAAGAAGACCGGGCCATGGCCAGCCTCCGCCAAGACAGGGGTGCCATCAACCAGGGCCTGCAGTTCGCCGCTGCCATTGTCCGCGAAGGTCACGGCATCGCCATCGGCCAGTCCGGCGTTCAGACTGCCGCCGTTCGGGATCAGGAACAGGCCAAGCTGCGCCGCACCGCCAAGTTGCGCGGCGTTCAGCGTGAAGGTCAGGACATCCGCGCCTTCACCAGCGTCGGAGGTCTTGACGTCCGCCTTGACCACCTCACCGGAGATCGGCGCGCCGGTCCCGTCAGCCAGATAGAAGCCGAAGCTGTTGTTGAACGCCGCCTCACCGCCCAGGAAATCCATCGTCAGGGTGATGCTGTCACGGCCCGCCACGTCATAGAGACCGTTCTCGCCCTGCGGGATGGCAATCTGCTGCACACCCCCGGAAGAGGTGCCGCTGTCACCCGTGATCGTGTCGTTGCCAGCACCGCCGTCGATCACATCGTTGCCCGCGCCACCGTCGATCAGATCGTTGCCGTCGTCGCCGAACAGCGCGTCATCGCCGCCCTGGCCGTTGATCTCGTCATCGCCCAGACCGCCATGGACGGTGTCGCTGTCGCCATCACCGCAGTCATCGGCGACAGCGGGCGTGGTGAACTTGATGGAATAGAGGAAATAGTCGCTGGAATCCGAGCCACCGACATCGTCGCCATCCGCATAGGGCAGCGCCGAAAGTTCGATGGAGGCGAATTCGCCGATGCCTTCGATGGTGAAGCGGCCCACTGCAGGAATGTCGCCCAGATCATGATCGGTGATCACGTCGTCCGGGCCAAAGGTACCGGTCGCGACCTCAACGCCGTCCGCGTCCAGGGCACGCCACTGTCCGGTCTCTCCGCCATTGCCCTCGTCGGGGAAGAAATGCGTGACCGTCACTGTCGCACTGTCGACGTTCTGGCCGAAGTCGGCCGTCAGCGTCTGGCTCTCGCCGGAACTGGAATGATTGATCTGCTCACCGACCGGACTGCCGCCCGCCACACCGATGCCATGGCTGGTGTCGGTCACGGTGGCAGGGCTGCCGTCGAAGTCGGTGCCGGACAGGCTGACGCCGACCGCATCGAAGCCCGCAATGCCGTTCTCGGCGCAGAATTCCTCGCCGCCACCGGAACCGGAACCTTCGCCGTCCGCACCGCCGTTCAGGGTGTCGTTGCCTTCACCGCCGTCGATCAGGTCAGCGCCTTCGCCACCGTCGATGACATCATTGCCTTCCTCACCATCGATGGTGTCGTCACCGGCACCACCGGCAATCACGTCATCGCCGGGCACATCCTCGACCACGACATTCGCCGGGCCGACCAGGGAGACGCTGTCGATGAAGATCGCATGCTCGTCGTAGGTCCAGATCCTGAACTCGAGCTGGTCGCAGCCGTCACCGGCACCTCCCTCGACCACGAACTCGTACTCGCACCAGTCGGTGGAGGTCTGCTCGATGGTCGCGATCTTCTCGCCGCCAAAATAGACCTTCACCACATCGCCATAATCGCCGTCGCGGTTCAGCAGGGAGAAGTTCAGCGTGTAGCTCTCGCCATCCAGCAGTCCCTCGACATCCTGGAAGACGTTCGTGTTGTTGAAGAAGGGGTCGGTGCCACCACCATCGATCCCCAGCTTGAAATTGCCGTCGAGTGCAGCGGGAGAGTTCGCGATGCCGGTCCAGTCCCCGTGAATTTCGATATTGTCGCCACTGGTCTGCCAGCCGGGCACGGCCTCGTAGAAACCGACTTCCGTGCGGTCATGCACGTCGTCGCCATTGCTGTTGAAGGTGGAGAGCATGGTCGGGCTGCCGGAGCCGTCGGCCACATCCTCGAACGAGCCATTGATGATGAAGTCCCGGATCTCGACCGTGCCGCCATCGCTGTCACCGTCGCCGCGGATGCTGTCGTTGCCCGCACCGCCGTCGATGGTGTCATTGTCACCACCGCCAACGATGATGTCGTCTGCTTCCGTACCTGCAAGCGTGTCCGCGTCCGGTGTTCCGATGATGCCGTCAGTCATGTGCCCTGCTCCGCCCGTCGCGCCGGTTCCGTAGCGCGTTCGTATTGGTCCCTGGACCGGTTACAGCAAGAGACGGGCCAGAATACCGGGCCATCACATTGCCCGTGGAGGCTGCAACGGCTGACCCTGCCATGATCGTTTCACGGTCATCCGCCCCTGCAGGTGCCACATCTTGTTGCTATCCGGCCACAAGGCACGAGAGCACGGCCCTTCTCAACGGGGTCTGGGCAATGCGAATCTGCAAGACGCGATTCATTGTCCTGATTCGAGACACGAGGCGATACGGGATTGCCCTGTGTCATAATATCTGAAACGATCATGATATGTTCCCAGATGTTCCCATACGCCCCGATGGTGTGGCCATTGCCCGTGGCGTCGTGCGCATGTTGGCGCAGCACGACCGGCCAGCCCTGACTGAGGTCACCCTGCGCAACAGCCGCCGGGCAGACGTGATGGCCATCGGACGGGACGGGTCGGTCTGGATCGTGGAGGTGAAATCATCCGTCGCTGACTATCGTTCGGATGCCAAGTGGCAGGAGTACCGGGACTTCTGCGACCGCTTCTTCTTCGCGGTACCCCCCGATTTTCCATCGGAGATCATTCCCGACGACTGCGGTCTGATCATCGCCGATACCTATGATGGCGCCATTGTTCGGGAGGCGCCGGACCTGAAGCTGAACGGGACCCGCCGCAAGGCCGTGACGCTCCGGTTCGCCCGCATGGCCGCCGACCGGTTCAGTCGCCTGAGTCTGGAAACGGCCTCAGTCTGACTGTTGTTCAGGCGCCCTTCCGCAACCGGCGCGATCTGTTCCAGAACAGCAACACGAGTGCGGCGACCAGGACTCCGCCTGTCCCGCTGGAGAGATTGATCGAGACATCGAACAGGGTTGCCGTGCGGTTCGGACTGAAGAGTTGCAGCATCTCCGCCACCAGCCCGAAGCAGGCTGAGAAGCCGAGCGCCTGAAGCAGAGACCGAAGGCCCCTTTCGCACCGCCAGCCAATCGCGAGCATCGCGACCGCGCCGACTGCCGCGAACATCAGCACGTGACCCGCCTTGGCCAGCGAGAACAGATTGGTGGAAAGGGCTGCATCCGCCGCCCTACCGGTCTCCCCCACCATTCCGGCGAGGTCCAGGTTGCGTGCGACACCGAGCCGGAGCGGCGCGGTGACGGCTGCCGGCGCAACGCTGAGCAGAAGGGTCGGCGCGGCAACCAGATAGACCAGCCCGGGACGCCAGCGATGATACCAGCCTGAGCGGAATACCCAGCCGCTGATCATCAGCGCCAGCAGCAGCCAGCACCCCCCGATGAACAGGGAACCACCGGAAAAGCCCGGTCTTTCAGCAAGGGGCTGCAAACGCAGGGCCAGCAGATCGAGCTGCCCTGTCGTGCGCAGGATTTCCGCCCGCAACAGGACCGCGACGGTGTCTTCTGCCATGCGGAAGGTCGCCCGATAGATGCGGCCGGGGCGATCCCCGTTCAGGCGCGCCACCACATGCGGCAGATCCACCCGCAATTGCCCGCCAGGCCCGATCTGGATCGCCACCAATCGCCCCTGTTGCCACCGCCGGGGGCCGCGCGCGATGGCTGTCGCGGCGAGTCGTGCCTCGAACCGGACAAAAGCCTCACCTCGACGTTGATGCGTGACTTCCATCCGGGCAGGTATCGGGTCACCTTCGCCCGCGTCCAGACGAACCGGGCCCGACTCCAGATAGTCGAGCGCCTGACCGGCAGGCTGAAATCTCGGCATGCCATGAAAGTGCAACAGCGTCAGGCAGACCAGCAGCAGGGTCACACCGATCAGGACCGGTGCGGCGGGCAGCCCCCGGTCAGCGGCTGAAGAGGTCGTCATAGGCGGCCAGCAAACGCGGCACTTCATGCTCCCAGGACAGTTCGTTCTCGACGCGGGTGCGACCGAAGCGACCCATCTCGGCACGTCGTTCCGGATCCGCCAGCAGGGCCAGGATCTGTTCCGCCATATCAATGGGATCATTGCGCTTCGCATAGACCGAAGCCTCGGCTGCGGAGAACCGCCCCTCCGTCAGATCGAACTGCACGATGGGTTTGCCGAGTGCCATGTATTCCATGATCTTGTTCATGGTCGACTTGTCGTTCATCGCATTGAAGCGGTCGGCATTGACGCAGACATCCGCCGTATTGAGCATCTCAAGCAGTTCCTGATCCGGCACCCGACCGGTGAAGGTCACATATTTCGCGACCCCGAGTTCCACCGCCTGCGCCTTCAGCACCTCCAGCTCCGGCCCGCCGCCGACCAGACCGAACTGAATGTCGGTGCGGCCCTTTTCATGGACCAGGTAGCGGACGGATTCGAGCAGCAGATCCAGCCCCTCCTGCGCGCCCATCACCCCGACATAGCCGACCAGGAACTGACGCCCCTGCTTCAGTTGCGGGACCGGCGGGATGATCTTCAGCCGCTCCAGACTGGGGCCGGAGCGCACCACATGCACACGGTCCGGGTCCATGCCGCCACGTTCGATGGCGATCCGGCGATAGCTCTCATTGGTGGCGATGGAAACGCTGGCAGTGCGGAATGTCCAGCGCTCCCACGACAGCATCAGCCGGTAGAAGAGGTCGCGGCGGCCAAACTTGGCCTCGTAGAGTTCCGGATTGATGTCGTGGTGATCGAACAGGAACTTCTTGCCAAGCAGCAGCTTGAAGAAGCCGCCGACGAGAAAGATGTTGTCAGGCGGATTGCAGGCATGGATTGCGTCGAAGCCACGCGTCAGTAGCACCTTCCATGTCAGGAAGAATTCCCAGAACAGTGCGGCGGAATATTCCAGCAGGTACCCCAGCGCGCCACGTGCATCCAGCGGCAGGTTGTGGCGGTAGATGTGGATTCCGTCGATGGCTTCGTATTTCTTCTCGTACCCCTTGCCGGTCGGACAGATGATCGAGACCTCATAGCCATGGGCATGAAGTGTTGTCGCTTCCTGCCAGACCCGCCGGTCGAACGGGCTCGGCAGGTTCTCGACGATGAACAGGACGCGGCGGGGGCGTGACACGCTGACGGTCCGGTCTACCAGGCGACGCCGTCGGAGCGGCCTTCGACACTCGGACCGTCACTGATGCGCACGAAATCGACCAGAACCTGCCCTTCCCGCATCTGCTCGGGCACCCGGCGGAAGGCAGCATCGCCATTGCCGACAACCAGCACCTCCGCGTGGTCCAGCACCTCATCCACGCTCTCCACCATCAGGTTGGAGATATGGGGGATGGTCTTCAGGATATAGTCGCGGTTGGCGCCGGTCAGGCGCGCCATGCTGACATTGCGGTCATAGAGCTTCAGGTCAATGCCCTTGCCCAGCAGCCGCTCGATCACCTCCACCATCGGGCTTTCGCGCAGGTCGTCGGTATCCGCCTTGAAGGAGAAGCCGAGGATTCCGACCTTCCGCATGCCCTTCGACAGCACCATCTCGACACCGGCCTCCACCTGCCAGCGGTTCGACGGCAGCACACCGTTCAGCATCGGCACCGGCAGGTCCAGTTCCCGCGCCTTGTAGGTGATGGCGCGCAGATCCTTCGGCAGGCAGGAACCACCGAAGGCAAAACCGGGACGGAGATAGTTCTTCGAGATATTCAGCTTCGTGTCCTGACAGAAGATGTCCATGACCTTGTGGCTGTCGATGCCCAGGCGCTTGCAGATTCCGCCGATCTCGTTGCCAAAGGTGACCTTCACCGCGTGCCAGGCGTTGTCCGCATATTTCACCATCTCCGCGACCTCGATATCCGTGCGGATCATCGGCGCATCCAGCGCGGCATAGAGGCTGGCCAGCATGTCACCGGCGCGCGGATCGCTTTCGCCGATCACGGTCTTGGGTGGTTCCCGGAAGTCGCGGACAGCGGAGCCTTCGCGCAGGAATTCCGGGTTGTTGCAGACACCGAAATCCTTGCCCGCAACCTTGCCCGAAGCCGCTTCCAGTGCCGGGATCACCGTCTCCCGGATCGTGCCGGGCAGCATGGTGGAGCGGATGACAACCACATGAAACGCGTCCTTGGTCTTCAGGCAGTTGCCGATATCCGCACAGACCCGCTCCAGATAGGTCAGGTCCAGATTCCCGTTCACCTGGCTGGGCGTACCGACACAGACCAGCGACAGATCGGTCCCGGCAATCGCCTCCGCCGCATCGGTGGTGCCGCGCAGCCGCCCCGAACGCACACCGTCAGTGACCAGCTCCGCCAGGCCCGGTTCGACAATCGGGGATGCGCCCTGATTGATCAGATCGACCTTCACCGCGTTGGGATCGACACCAATGACCGTGTGGCCGTCAGCCGCGAAGCAGGCCGCGGAAACATTGCCGACATAGCCCATCCCGAAGACACTCAGACGCATGTGAAGACCCCTTCATGCTGTCGCATTTCATTGTTCGCCCGGCGGATCATAGACACCGGCCAAGGTCGTGCAAACGCCGCGCGCCATGGCATCACTGTCCGACCTCGTGGATTTCCAGATCGAAAGCGGCCTCACGACCGGCGGAAAGTTCCCCGGCGAAGACGATGCGCGGCGCAGGTGCGCGAACCCCGAATGACGGCGAATGCCAGCCACGCTCCGGCCCCGCACGACCGGTTTCCAGCCATCCCGCCAGGCCGCCCGCATGGCGGATGGTCAGGACCACGCCCCGTTCATCGCGGATCCGGAACCCGGTTCCCGCAGCCTCCACCTCGAAGGCGGGCGAGACGAGGAAACCGATCTCCACCCGCTGCGGTGCCGAGTGGCCGCGCAGGGTATCGGTGATGCGGTACAGCCCCGGCCCTGTACGTTCCACGGTCCGGACATGCGCGATGCCATGGCTGGCCTGATAGCCATCATGCTCCGCACTGACCAGCCAGTCGTCAGGCGTGTCCTTCAGTTGCAGCACACGCGTCTCCGCCTTGCGCGCCCAGTTGAAGGGACCGGAGATTTCCGAACTGTTCTCCCCGCCGATGGTCAGCGTGTTGTGCGCCACCGTGCCCCGGAAGTGATCCCGCCAGGCATGGCCCGCGTGATAGAGGTAGGTTCCGGCATCGATCAGCACCGGCTGTCCCTCCACATGCAGCCAGACCGACAGCGTGTCGGCATGGCCATGTGCGGCAATCGAGAGATAACCGATCGGACCATGGTCGAAGACCAGCAAGTGGTCCGCCGCCCCCTTGCCCAGATGCCGCTGAACCGAATAGCCGCCTTCACTGAAATGGCGGAAACCGCCCGGCCAGATGCCATTGGGTGGTGGTGCGGGCATCAGCGCGTGGCGCAGGTGCCGAACGGGGACGGGCGGACTGAGTTCCGGTCGGTCCGTGGCCTGGGCAACCGCCGCCATGACGGAATTGACCGTCGGCTCGACGCCCATGCCATTGCCGAAGACATGGCTGTCGTCGTCATCGCCGATGCGCGGCTGGTGACCGGCGGAATCGGTGACCCACTTCAGGAACCCGCCCGCCTTTGCGATCCGCGACCAGTATTCAGGGCTGAAGCCCCGACCCAGGCGACGCGCCAGGTCGCCGCTCAGCAAAAGCCATTCCAGCGTCAGGGCCGCATAGGCAGGCGACTGCTCCGCGCCAACCCCGTCGCCATGGATCTGGCGCAGGCATTCCCGTTCCAGCACCGCGCGGCCATAGTCCGCCCAGCGGCGCGCGCCGGGCAGACCGGGACACAATGCACCCAGCATGAACAGGCCCCCGGCTTCCGCCACCAGATGGTTGTTGGCGGATGAATGACGCGACGGGAAACGCGCCAGCCACCAGCCATGCTGATACAGGCTGCGCATCAGCGTGGCGCGGGCCCCGGCACTGAAGCGGCTGCCGACCAGGCCGAGAATGACCAGGATGCTGACGATGCGGAACGCAACCTCGATCCCGGAGGACCAGTGTACCCCACGATAGATCGGATTGGCCGCCACCCAGGATGTCAGGTGGTCTTCGCAGATGGCCACGGCAGAGGCATCTTCCGACACCAGGGCATAGGCGGCGACCGGCTGCAGGTATTGCAGGCGCGACAGTTCCCAGACGTTCTTCACGTCTCCGAACTCATCCGCATGACGGTAGGAAATGTCGAAGCAATAGCGGTCATCGGGCCAGCGCTGGCCAGTGGCGGGGTCCAGATGCCAGTCCGGCAATCCGTCCGCCGCCGCCTCATCCGGTTTCGGCCAGTCGATGCCGAGGAACGAGAGATGCCCTGCGCCGACAAGGTGGGCATTCTCGGCCCACCCCGAAAGCAGCGCCGCGTCGCCCGCGATGCGGCCCACCCCATCGGCCAGGCCCGGCCATACCGGCAGATCGAATCCTGCGCCATCGAAGCCGGTGACAGACCCGGGCAGGTAGACCCGGCTGATCCGGCGCCGTGCCTGCTCCTCCATCCGGTGCGCAATCTCGGCTGCGGACATTGCGGCAAGGCGGTTGCGGTACCAGCGCGCCTTGCGCACCAGTCGCACCAGATTCTCGCTGCTTCCGTGTCCGGCTGCCATCAGGCCTTCCGTGCCAACAGTTCCTGGTATCCCGTCGCCAGTCGTTCCAGCACAACCTCGGCAACGAAGCTCTCCCGTACCCGCGCTTGCGCGGATCGTGCCAGTTGCAGCCGCAGTTCCGGATCGTCCGCCAGACGCCGGATCGCCTGCGCCAGTGCCGCCGCGTCCCCAGCCGGGATCACCAGCCCGTCCTGGCCGTCGGTCACGATCTCCGGCACCGCACCAACCGGCGTCACAACGGGCGTCAGACCGGCGGCCATGGCCTCCAGCAGGCTGTTGGGAAAGCCCTCCCCGTATGACGGCATCAGGAAGACGTCACCACTGCGCATCCGTTTCAGCAGTTCCGCATGTGCCAGATAACCCTCGCGCGTGATCCGCTGCGGCAGGGCGGCGCTCTCGAATTGCGACTCCAGTGGCTCAATGACAGCTGCAAGATGAAACGCAGCCGCGATATCGGCCATGTCGGGCCGCTGCAGCGCCTCGATCAGCACATAGGCTCCCTTGCGCTTGCCCTCGGTACCGGCCGTGAAGATGAACAGCGGCGTATCATTGCGGGCCTGATCCAGCGGCACCACCGAAGATCTCGGCACCGAATTGTAGAGCACCAGCATCGGCCCGGTGCGGCCAAGCCCCGTCAGATAGTCCCGCCAGCCCTCCGACTGCACGATCAGGATGTCGGGCGAAGCCACGCCGGCACGGATGCCGCGCTGCATCCGGGGGGAGGAGCCTTCGTAGAACTGGTCGAAGATACCGCCCAGGCGCATCATCGTCGGTCGTCCCAGGCGCCTGGCCATCCAGATGTAGACACAGGATTCCCAGAATGTCTGAAAATCGGAGGACTGGACCTGCACGATGTCGATGCGACGGAACCAGAGCACGAAGGGAAAGCTGATCAGGTGCCACAGTGTCGCGAATGCCGCGACGAACAGCCGAAGGACCCCGCCCTTCAGGATCGCGGAATAGCCATAGTTGTCGACGACGTTCTTCTTCGGCGGGCGGGAAGTCGTGTGCGGAATGAAATCGAACCGCTCTGCCAGTTCCGACCCCATCAGGTTCAGCATGAAGGTCGTGACGCCGCCGGTTGTCGGCGGAAACGGGCCGACCAGCAGCACGCGCGGTTTCCCGCCTGCACGGGTTCTGGCTGGTTCCGCTGACAAGTCGCTCTGGTCAGTCATGGTTTCCCCGTCTGGCCGTGGCCGCGCCAGGATATGGCCTTCACCCGCTTCCGGACGCTATAAGCTGAACGCCCTGCAAGGAAATGCGCGTCTGCCCCTGTAGGGCGCGACGATGACAACTGTCAACCGGGCGTTGGACGTGCGCCCCTGCAATGACGGCACTTCCGCAACATGCGCCAGCCACACGGCAGGAAACTTGAATGCGGGAACGGGAAACAGTTCCTGCAAGACCTTTCAGGAGATACCCGATGGAATTTCGCACTGCTTTTCGTGCGCTGGCCCTCGCCACTCTCGCAATCTGCATTGCGACGGCGTCCCGTGCCGAGACACAGCGCGAGAATGTCGATATCTGGCTCGACTATGTCCAGCGGCTGCCGAAGCCACAGGTGGTGACCGATTTCCTGTCGCCACAAACCGCGCTGGAGTTCCCGGTCTATCCCGCCAATGGCACCATTGCCGCACAGAATCCGCCGGTGTTTCACTGGCGCTATGACGCGGTAGACACAACCTATGAGCTGGAGATCCTCAACGAGGACGGAACCCGGGTCCATCGCCTGACGCCCGACAATCACCTGATGCTCGATGCCCCGCTGGCAAAGGGCAACTGGCGCTGGCGGGCGCGCCTCTGGCCAGCCGGACAGCCCGCCGGGGACTGGAGCCAGTGGCGGGCATTCAGCATTCACCCGCATGCCCATGTCTTCGTCGCGCCATCGGTGTCGGAGGCCTGGACGCTGGCGCTGGACCGCCGCAACCCCCGCGCGATGCCACCGAAGCAGGAGTTCGGGGAATTGCGCCGCAATCTGCGGCAGGGAGAGCGCAAGCCCCTGTTCAACGGCGTGAAACGCACGGTCGAGAAGAAGTGGATCGGCGACGAACTGACCAAGGAACCGCCGGTCGCAACCTTCGAGGTGGAGGATTTCTACGAGCGCATCCGCGTCGCCCGCTTCATTGCCAGCGAGGTCAATCGCGCCACCGTCAGACTGTCCACCCTGACCTATACCTACTGGCTGACAAGGGACGAGGCGACACTGGGCGAAAGCTGGCGACGGGCGGCGAACCTGCTGTCCTGGGACCCGGATCATTCAACCGGCCTCCGGTCGTCTGACCTGTCGAACCTGCGCATCTCGCTGGCGCTGGCGCTCACCTATGACATCACCAAGCGCTGGCTGACTGACGAGCAGAAGGCCGAGACGATCAAGATGATCGAGTATCGGACGCAGGCCGCCTTCGATCGCTACATCGTGCATCCGCGCCGCCAGCTGGAACGCAAGCCCTACAACAGTCACGGCTTCCGTCAGGCGGGCGCGATCACGGCAATCGCCATCCTGCTGGCCGGTGACTCGCCCCGCGCCAAGAACTGGTTCTTCCGCACCTATCCGATCTATCTCGCCACCAACAATCCCTGGGGCGGTGACGACGGCGGCTTCGGCAACGGTGTCAATTACGGTGTCTGGGACGCGATGAACAGCATGCAGTACTGGGACGTGCTGCGGAACGCGATCGGCGTTGATCCGGTCAACATGGGCTGGCCCAAGCAGGCCGGTATCTTCTTCAGCTACCTGATCCCGCCAGGCACGCCGAACAGTGCCTTCGGCGACGGCGGTGAATATGAACGCTCCTCCGCCTGGAGCCTGCTGTCAAAGCTCTATCTGCAACGGGTCGACACCCCGATCAGCCGCCGCCTGGCCTCCCTCTGGAACGAGGCGGAGACGGACGAGGAATATTTTGTTCACCTCTACGGACCGCTCTACCACCCCGCCAAGGCCTTCGTGACGGAGGAACATGTCCCGCTGCCGGACACGGCGATCTTCCCTTCGATTGGCTGGGTCGCGATGCACAGCGACCTCGACGATCCGGACCGATACTCGATCCTGTTCAAGTCCAGCCCGTACGGTTCCTTCAACCATTCCCATGCGGACCAGAACAGCTTCATCATCAACGGTCGCGGCGAGTCGCTCGCCATCGACAGTGGCTACTACGACACCTGGAAATCGGCGCACCACGAAAGCTGGACCATGCGGACGAAGGCCCACAATGCGATCACCTATGATGGTGGCGAGGGTCAGCCCTATCAGGACCGGTCGGCGCAGGGTGATCTGGTCAATTTCGCACGCTGCGGCGACATGGACATGGCTGTCGGCGATGCCACACCCGCCTACAAGGGTGAGTTGAGCCGGGCGGTGCGGACGATGATGTACCTGCGGCCCGATGTGGCGCTGATCTACGACGATCTCGCCTCCGAAACGCCGCGCCGCTTCGAATGGAACCTGCACAGCTGGACCGAGATCGAACGCCAGGGCGCCAATGGCCTCAACATCACCAAGGGCGACGGCAAGGCCTGTTTCACCGTGCTCAGCGCCCCGGATTTCGGCATTGGCCAGACCAGTGAGTTCCCCGCCAACCCGGATGAGTTCTTCGTTCCCGACTGGCAGCCGCAGTGGCACGCCACCGTGGCGACGAAGGAAAAGCTGAACGCGGCCGAGTTCCTTGTCGCGGTCGATCTGGGCTGCAAGGGCGCGGTGGCAGAGGCGGTGACGGCAAAGCCCGGCGGTGGCTTCACCCTGCAGATTGCCGGTCATCAGGTTTCCATCGGTGCGGATGGCGGCATCGCCACCCCTCTCGGCCCGACCAGCAGCCCGCAGATTTGCAAGGTTCCACCGCTGGAGGTCGCAGCGCGGGAGTAGGTCAGAATCCGCGAACCCGGAACACAGTACCCTGGGGAAGTTCCGGGCTGTCACCATGCATCGAATGACAGTCACTCTTGCTATGTAATGCAATATGCAGTACATACTGCGATGAAATGGAGGCTGGAAATGCTGGACCTGAATGTGACTGGCCTGAGCAGCGAGAAGCAGACGCGCACAACACAGGTGCGACATGGCGAAAGCCTGGCTGCGCTGATCGAGCGCGCCACTGTGGCTCTCGGGGTCGACAAGTCGGTATTCCTTCGCAACGCGATTGCCAAGGAGGCCCAGCGGGTCATCGAGGACAGTTCGCGTCATGTACTGACGGCAGAGGACGCCCGACTGTTTTCAGCCGCGCTCGACACACCACCGGCTCCGACGCCGCGCGCCCTCAAGGCTGCTGCCTCATACCGGCGTCGCGTGGCGAATGCTGACTGACGAGACACCTATCAACATCGAGAGCTGGGACCCTGAACGACATGATCGCTCCGGGTTCAACTGTGGCGTCGCGCGGTTGAACAATTTCCTGAATCTGTCCGCGAGGAAGCAACAGAAGGATGACATGACTCGGGTCTATGTCGCCGTCAAACCGTGCGAGACAACGATCCTCGGCTATCACGCCATCAATGTCGGCACGATGAATGTCACCGAGTTACCGAAACCGCCAAGAGGCACGCCCAGCCATGGCGAAATCCCGGTTCTGTTTCTTGGTCAGGTGGCGGTCGACCTGAAGGCCCAGGGCCTGGGTGTCGGAAGCCTGCTGATGCACCACGTCTTCGAGAAGGCCTGCGTCATCGCGGACCAGGCCGGATGTCATGCTGTCCTGCTCGACGTGATGTCCGATGGTATCGCGGACGCCTTTGTCAGGCGCAAGGGATGGTATCAGGATTTCGGGTTTCAGAGCTTTGCCAGCAACGAGGCCCGCATGTTCATGACCATGAAACAGGTCCGTCAGATCACCGAAAGCTAGCTGGGGCGCGAACGAAAAAGAGGCGGCACCGCATCCGGCACCGCCCCTTCCTCTTGTCATTCCGTCAGTCGCCGGCAGGCGTCTGAAGCAGTAAGATCATGCGACCTCGAACAGGCCGGCAGCACCCTGACCGCCGCCGATGCACATGGTGCAGACGACGTACTTGGAGCCACGGCGCTTGCCCTCGATCAGGGCGTGGCCGACCATGCGGGCACCGGACATGCCGAACGGGTGGCCGATGGAGATCGCGCCGCCGTTGACGTTCAGGATCTCGTTGGGAATGCCCAGCTTGTCGCGGGAATAGAGCACCTGCACCGCGAAGGCCTCGTTCAGTTCCCACAGGTCGATGTCATCCATCTTCAGGCCGGTACGCTGCAGCAGCTTCGGCACGGCATAGATCGGGCCGATGCCCATCTCGTCCGGCTCCAGGCCCGCGACGGCGAAACCACGGAAGATGCCCAGCGGCTGCAGGCCCTTCTGCTCGGCGACCTTGGCGTTCATGACCACGGCGGCGGAGGCACCGTCGGAAAGCTGGGATGCATTGCCCGCTGTGATGAAGCCATTGTCCCCGATCACCGGCTTCAGGGAGGACAGGCCTTCCAGATTGGTGTCGGCGCGATTGCCTTCGTCCTTTTCCAGCGTCACCTGAACCTCGGAGGTCTCGCCGGTCTGCTTGTCGGTAACGATCTTGGTCGTGGTCATCGGCACGATCTCGTCATCGAACTTGCCGGCCTGCTGGCCCGCAGCGGTGCGCATCTGCGACTGCAGGCCGTACTCGTCCTGATACTCGCGGCTGACGCCATAGCGGTTGGCGACGACTTCCGCCGTCTGGATCATGGAGTAGTAGATGCCCGGATGGGTCTTCTCCAGCCACTCGTCCTTGGAGCGGTAGCGGTTGGCATGTTCGTTCTGCACCAGGCTGACCGACTCCAGGCCACCAGCGACCAGCACATCGGCCTCGTCAGCGATGATCCGCTGGCTCGCCATGGCGATGGTCTGCAGACCGGAGGAGCAGAAGCGGTTGACCGTGGCACCCGGCACATTGACCGGAAGGCCCGCGCGCAGTGCGATCTGGCGCGCGATGTTGCCGCCGGTCGTGCCCTCAGGATTGGCGCAACCCATCAGCACGTCCTCGACTTCCGCGCCTTCGATGCCTGCACGCTCCACGGCATGCTTCACCACATGGCCACCCATCTCGGCGCCACCGGTATTATTGAACGCACCACGGAACGCCTTGCCGATCGGCGTCCGGGCGGTTGAAACGATGACTGCATCAGCCATGAGTGATCTCCCCTTTGTTTCTGTGACAGGTCATGTCGTTCAGCGTCAGTTGCTGCGCGGAACATAGCGCGGCCTGCCCTCCGGGACAAAACCGAATTGTGCCGGTGTCAGGGCCCGCCGAATGCCAGCCATGGCCGCCACTGCCTTGCGTCCGGCCTGCCGCTTCGTCCAAACTCCGGCTGCGGGGTGTGAAATGCCCTGAATCGCTGCGAGAGCCGCCGCGTGGTTGCTGGGGAGGCACCGTGAACGCACCATCCGAACACAAGCCGACGACCAGCGGGTCTGGCGCGGAACGGCGGGTCGAGAAGACGACCTGTTACATGTGCGCCTGCCGCTGCGGCATCGATGTGCATCTGGAGGGTGACCAGGTGCGCTACATCGGCGGCAATCGCGACCACCCGGTGAACAAGGGGGTGCTGTGCGCCAAGGGCTCCGCCGGGATCATGCAGCACTATTCCCCCGCCCGTTTGCGCAAGCCGCTGAAACGCATCGGCAAGCGCGGCGAGAACCGCTTCGAGGAAATCGAATGGGAGGAGGCACTGGACATGGCCACCGCTTGGCTGGCCCGCGCCCGCGCCACCAGCCCGAAACGCCTCGCCTTCTTCACCGGTCGCGACCAGAGCCAGTCGCTGACCAGCCTCTGGGCGCAGCAGTTCGGCACTCCCAACTATGCCGCCCATGGCGGCTTCTGCTCCGTCAACATGGCGACAGCCGGTATCTACACCATTGGCGGCGCGTTCTGGGAGTTCGGCCAGCCGGACTGGGACCGCACGAAGCTGTTCCTGCTGTTCGGCGTGGCGGAAGACCACGACTCGAACCCGATCAAGGCCGGTATCGCGAAGCTGAAGCAGCGCGGTGTCCGCATCGTGTCGGTCAACCCGATCCGCACCGGCTATTCGGCAGTGGCCGACGACTGGTTCGGTATCCGCCCCGGCACCGACGGGCTGCTGGTGCTGAGCCTGATCCACGAGCTGATGCGCAACGGGCGCGTGGACCTGGACTATCTGATGCGTTACTCCAACGCCGCCTGGCTGGTCATCGACAGGCCAGGCGCGGCGGATGACGGGCTGTTCCTGCGCGACACGGAGGGCAAGCCCCTGATGCTCGACCGCGACAGCGGAGAGACCGTCACAGCCACGAAGCACCCCGCGCTGAGAGGGCGGATCGATCTGCCAGAGGGCGGCAGTGCCCGACCTTCGTTCGAACTCATCGCCGAAACCGCACTGGACGCGACGTATGCGCCTGAAGCCGTCGCCGCTGAAACCGGTATCGGGGCGGATCGCATTCGCGCGCTGGCGGCCGAGATCGGGCGCGTGGCGTTCGAGGAAGAGATCACCATCGACCAGCCCTGGACCGACATGAACGGTGACGGCCATGACGGTTTCAACGGTCGTCCGGTCGCGTTTCATGCCATGCGTGGCATCTCTGCCCACTCGAACGGCTTCCAGACCTGCCGGGCGCTGCATCTGCTGCAGGTGCTGATCGGTGCGGTGGACTGTCCGGGCGGCTTCAGGTTCGAACCGCCCTACCCCAAGCCGGTGGAGGTGCATCCGAAGCCGACCGGAGCCGGCATTACCGGACGCATCCTGCCCAACCAGCCGCTGGCCGGGCCACATCTGGGATTTCCGCGCGGGCCGGAAGACCTGCTGCTGGACGATGATGGCAAGCCGATCCGCATCGACAAGGCCTTCTCGTGGGATGCGCCGCTGTCGGCCCATGGCATGATGCACATGGTCATCGCCAATGCCTTCAACCGCGATCCCTATCCGGTTGATGTGCTGTTCCTCTACATGGCCAACATGGCCTGGAACTCGTCGATGAACACGGCGGGCACCATGGAGATGCTGACGGCGACCGACGACGACGGGAACTATGTGATCCCGAAGATCATCTATTCCGACGCCTATGCCTCGGAAATGGTGGCCTATGCCGATCTGGTGCTGCCCGACACGACCTATCTGGAGCGGCATGACTGCATCTCCCTGCTCGACCGGCCGATCGCGGAGCCTGACATGGTCGCCGACGCCATCCGCTGGCCCGTGATCGAGCCTGACCGGGACGTGCGCGGATTCCAGACCGTGCTGATCGACCTGGGTGCCCGCCTGGGCCTGCCCGGTTTCGTCGGGGAGGACGGGGCACCGACCTATGACGACTATGCCGACTACATGGTCAATCACCTGCGCAAGCCGGGCATCGGACCGCTGGCCGGGTTCCGGGGTGCCGATGGCAAGGACGCGGGTCGTGGCGACATCAACCCCGACCAGCTTGACCGCTATATCGCCAACGGCAGCTTCTGGAGCCAGGATATCCCGGAGGAAGCGCGGTTCTTCAAGTTCGCCAACCGGGCCTATCAGGACTTCGCGGTGGAAATGGGCTTCTTCGACAAGCCTGCCCCGGTGACATTCCAGCTCTATCTGGAGCCACTGCAGAAGTTCCGGCTGGCAGCGCTTGGTCATGGGGAACGCCAGCCGCCCGAACACCTGCGCCAGCGGATCGCCGACACCTTCACGCCCCTGCCCCGCTGGTACCCGCCCTTCGAAGGCGCGGGACTGGATCCCGATGCCTATCCGCTGCATGCCCTGACCCAACGCCCGATGGCGATGTATCACAGCTGGGGCGGGCAGAATGCCTGGCTGCGCCAGATCCATACCGCCAATGCCATGCACATCCCGACGGGTCTGTTCGACGAGATGGAACTGCGGGACGGCGACCTGGTGGATGTCGTCTCGCACCACGGGCGCATTCGCGTGCCGGTGAAACGCATGGCCGCAGTCAACGACCGCACGATCTGGACCTGGAACGCGATCGGCAAGCGATCCGGCGCCTGGAACCTCAGCCCCGACGCGCCGGAGGCCGAAAAGGGATTTCTGCTCAACCATCTGATCCATGAACTGTTGCCGGATCAGGGCGATGGCCAGCGTCACGCCAATTCCGATCCGATCACCGGACAGGCCGCATGGTTCGATCTGCGGGTCCGGCTGGAGAAGGTGCGGGATGGCGATACGGCGCGCACGATGCCGCGTTTCGCGGTGCAGCCACCGCTGGATGGCGCGCCAGCACAGCCAGCGGCCAGCGCCTGGCACCCGGACAGGACCCGACGCACATGACCGCCCTGCCTGCACATACGGAAAAGAAGCTGGGACTGGTGATCGACCTCGACACCTGCGTCGGCTGTCATGCCTGTGCCGTGAACTGCAAGGAATGGAACACCGGCGGCGACCTCGCACCGCTGTCGGACACTGATCCCTACGGCGCGGATGTCTCCGGCACCTGGCTGAACCGCATCCACAGTTTCGAGGTGGCGGATGGCGATGATGCCCGCCTGGTGCATTTTCCCAAATCCTGCCTGCATTGCGACGACGCGCCCTGCGTCACGGTCTGCCCGACCGGTGCCTCCCTGAAGCGCACCGAGGACGGCATTGTCCTGGTGGACGAGGACCGCTGCATGGGCTGCGGGCTTTGCGCCTGGGCCTGTCCCTATGGCGCACGGGAAATGGACGCGGTCGCCGGAGTCATGAAGAAGTGCACCCTCTGCGTGGACCGCATCTACAGCGAGGAACTGCCGGAGGAAGACCGGATTCCCGCCTGCGTGCGCACCTGCCCCGCCAGCGCGCGTCATTTCGGGGACTTCGCCGACCCGGAATCGGAGGTCAGCCTGCTGGTCGCCGCACGCGGTGGCTACGACCTGATGCCGGAGCAGGCCACGAAGCCGGTCAACAAGTACCTGCCGCCACGGGAACGCACGGCCCTGCCGACACCTGCCCGGCACGCGGATGATGGCCCGCCGCTGAAGGGTTTCTGGAAGTGGCTCGACGGCGCGCTGGAGAGGCTGCCATGAAGCCCGCGTTCTCGGTCATCTGCTTCACGGTCCTGTCGGGAACCGGCTATGGGCTGGTGGTCTGGCTGGCCCTGAGCACCTTGCTGCAGCGCGATCCTGCCGTTGCCATGATCGGATACCCGCTCGCCTTCATCATGATCAGTGCTGGGCTGCTCAGTTCCACCCTGCATCTGAAATCCCCTGCCCGGGCGCGTTTCGCACTCAGCCAATGGCGGACAAGCTGGCTCAGCCGCGAAGGCATCGCGGCGCTTCTTACCTTTCTTCCATTGCTCGCCGTGCACTGGGGCCTCTTCGTGAACGGGGCTCACTGGCACCTGGCCGCTGTGCTGGCTGCCATTGGATCTCTGGCCACCGTGTTCTGCACGGGCATGATCTACCAGACGATCCGCGCAGTGCGTGCCTGGGCGACACCGATGACCAGTGCGGCCTATCTGCTGGCCGCATTCACGGGTGGTGGCGTGTTCTGGCTGGCGTTGCAGATGACAGGCGGCGCATCCGTTTCGACGCCCGCAGCCCTGATCATCGGCCTGGCGCTGGTCGGCCTGATGGTGATCAGGCATTTCTGGTGGCGAAATCTCGCAGCGCCTTCGACATCGACGGTCGCAACGGCAACCGGTCTGGGTGGACCTGGAACCGTCAGCCTGTTCGAACGGCCACATGTGACCGAGAACTGGCTGACCGAGGAAATGGGTTTCCGGGTTGCGCGCAAGCATGCGGCCAGACTTCGGGGGATATCACAACTGCTGACAATACTTCCGCTGGCTATCCTGCTGCTGGTGATCATGGGCGCTGCCGACATGCCCTTGCCTGCCACAGTGATCGCGGTGCTGTTCCTGACAGGCACGTTTCTGGACCGATGGCTGTTCTTTGCCGAGGCACGGCACACCGTTCGCCTCTACTACGGGGCAAGCCATGCATAATGTGCATTCCTGCCATTAACAGAGTAGTAGGACTTGGGGGCCATACAGGAGGATGAGGAATGAAGAACAGGTCCAATGAATTCTCCAGCCCCAAACAGCCAGCTCCGAGCCGCGACAGTTCTGCAGGAGCCGCCTTGCCTTCCGGCATTTGGTGTCCCGTCTCCGTCCAGCGATGAGCGACGCCTGCTGGACTTCGCCTCGGCAGGGACGGACTGGTTCTTCGAAATGGATTCTGCACTGGCGTTCTGCTGGTTCTCCGACAGGTTCGAGGACATTGCCGGAATCCCGCCCAGTGTCCTGCTGGGCCACAGCAGACGGCAGATGCTGGAGCAAGGTGATCCCGTCACCGACGAAGTGACCTCGCTGGCTGATTGGTGGGACCATGTCGCACAGCTGGAGGCACACGAACCGTTCCGCGACTTTGTTCACCCGCGCATCCATCCCCGCCGGGGCAAGGTCTATGTCTCGATCAGCGGAACACCGTCCTTCACCTCCGACGGTCAATTCTCCGGCTATCGCGGCAGTGGTCGCGATGTCACGCGCGAGATCATGACCGAAAAGCAGTTGATGGAGGCGAAGGAGGAGGCTGAGCAGGCCAGCCTGGCGAAGACTGCGTTCCTGGCCAACATGAGCCACGAACTGCGCACCCCACTGAATGCCATCATCGGGTTTGCCGAACTGATCGAACAGCAGATCATCGGCCCCATCGGCAATGAGCGATATTCGGAATATGCCGGAGACATTCGCCAGAGTGGTCGGCACCTGCTGGGGATCATCAACGACATTCTCGACATCGCCAAGGTCGAGGCCAGACAGGTCGAACTCGCAAGCGATGAGGTTCCGCTGGGCGAACTCGTCGAAGCAGCCCTGAACAATGTGCGTCCGCAGGCACGACGGTCCGGCGTGGAACTGTGCCCTGTCGATGCAATCCCCGGGGTCGTACTGCGCTGTGACGAAAGGCGGTTGGGCCAGGTACTGGTGAACCTGTTGTCCAACGCAGTGAAATTCAGCAACTCGGGTGACCGGGTGTCGATCAGCGGCGGATTTATGGACGATCACTTCCGGATCACGGTCACCGACACCGGTATCGGCATGACCCCACTGGAACTGCAACTCGCCATGCAGCCTTTCGGTCAGGCCGCGAACCATACCACCCGCGATCACGAAGGTACCGGACTCGGACTGAACATCGCGGAAAATCTCTGCCAGTTGCATGGCGCGACGCTGAAGCTGGTCAGCGCCCCCGGCGAAGGCACATCGGCAAGCATCCTGATGCCCCTGGATCGCGTGCTGTCGGCGGCAGAAAGCCTTGCCGGTGCGGAGCCTGTCAGCGACGTCCCGTGAACCAGCCAAGCAATCCGGAACGCTTCGGTTTCCGCATTTCAAGCTGACCATCCGCGATCAGCGGCTGGGCGCCACCGTCAAGCCGGTCCATGCGCTGCGACAGGCGCTGAACGGCACGCTCCACGGGTCCAAGCCCACCGGGCCCGGCCTCACGCAGGTCACGCACTTCCCGCCGCAGGTCGGCAATCTCCCGACGCAGGGTCTCGACCTCCGACATCATCGCGGATGCATCAGCGCGGCCTGAGCCCGATACTTCGCGCACAGTGCTCTGTGCCATGTCCGGTGTGCTGTTGCGTCGGGTCGCCGGCAGACCTGAGGTGTCAGCCGCGGCTGTGTCCCGTGCCGTCTCGGTCCGTTCTTCCGCGCCTCTGCGGCGGGCGGACTGGCGCGGGTGCGATGTTTCACTTTCCCTGGGCGGTCGATTCCGGTCATCGGGGCGCGGCGCGGCCGCAACAGGCCGTTCCGCCGGTTCCGGTGGACTGGAAGGTGCCGGCCTTTCCGAAGGCATGGGCCGGGTCAGATCAACCTCGCCCACGGCCTCTTCTGTTGTTGTCTCGATCTCGACATCTTCCGGCACGTCAAATGCCGGAACCGGTTCCGGTTGCGCTGTTTCCACCGGGTGCCGCTGCGGCGCTGTGGCTGTTGTCACCGGTTCTTCGGCAGGCACCGTGGCTCCCCGACGGCGCAGCAGGTTGTTGCGGGCAGTCGAGAGACGGTTGATCCGGTCGCGCAGGCTGGTATCGACGTTGCCGGGGGCGGGTGCCGGGCGGGGCGCGGGCTCGGCAACACGTGACTGCGCCGCAGGCTTCGGCGCCTGCGCGGAAGCGCGGGCCGCGCCAGCATCAGCGGGAGCATTCC
>JARGNO010000080.1 GCA_029213165.1 Minwuia sp. | reverse complement strand
TAGCTGACCGCCAGTTCCCGGAAGATGTAGTCGAGGATCGACGTCGCGTTCTTGATCGCGTCATTGCCCTGCACGATGCCGTTCGGCTCGAAGCGGGTGAAGGTGAAGGCCTCCACATATTCCTCAAGCGGCACGCCGTACTGCAGGCCGATGGAGATCGCGATGGCGAAATTGTTCATCAGGCTGCGGAAGGCGGCACCTTCCTTGTGCATGTCGATGAATATCTCGCCGATGCGGCCATCGTCGAACTCACCCGTTCGCAGATAGACCTTGTGGCCACCGACCAACGCCTTCTGGGTATAGCCCTTGCGGCGGCTGGGCAGGCGGTCACGTTCGCGCACGACGATCTTCTCGATGATGCGCTCCGCCACGATCTGCGCCTTCTCGGTCAGCGAGGCCTCGGCCACCGCTTCCTCCAGCGTCTCGCCATCTTCCTCCAGCGCCACGGCATTCAGCGGCTGGGACAGCTTGGAACCGTCGCGATAGAGCGCATTGGCCTTCAGGCCCAGGCGCCAAGACAGCATGTAGGCTTCCCGGCAGTCCTCCACATTGGCGCTGTTCGGCATGTTGATGGTCTTGGAGATGGCGCCGGAGATGAACGGCTGCGATGCCGCCAGCATCCGGATGTGGCTCTCCGCCGACAGATACCGCTTGCCGATGCGGCCACACGGGTTGGCGCAATCGAAGACGATCAGATGCTCGTCCTTCAGATGCGGCGCGCCCTCGACGGTCATCGCGCCACAGACGTAGGTATTGGCCGCCTCGATCTCCGCCTTGCTGAAGCCCATGCCCGCCAGCATGTCGAAGTTCAGGTCATCCAGCTGCTCCGGCTCGAAACCCAGCACGCGCAGGCAGAAATCCTCACCCAGGGTGTAGCGGTTGAAGGCGAAGCGGATATCGAAGGCACTCCTGATGCCCTCCTCCAACTGCTCCAGCTGGAAGTCGGAAAAGCCACGCGCCTTCAGGGTCTCGGTATTGATGAAGGGTGCGCCGTCCAGCGTGGCATGGCCGACGGCATAGTTGATGATCGCGTCGCGCTGGCTGTCGGTATAGCCGAGCTTGGTCAGCGCCTCCGGCACCGTGCGGTTGATGATCTTGAAGTAGCCGCCGCCGGCGAGCTTCTTGAACTTGACGATGGCGAAATCCGGTTCGATGCCGGTGGTGTCGCAATCCATTACCAGACCGATGGTGCCCGTCGGGGCGATCACGCTGGCCTGCGCGTTGCGGAACCCGTGGTTCTCACCCAGATCCAGCGCCCGCTGCCAGGACCGCTGCCCCGCCTTGACCAGCGCCTGATCCGGGCAGGAGCGGACATCGAGCGGTACCGGAGCGATCGACAGCTCCTCGTAGCCCTCATCCGCGCCTTCGGCAGCACGGGCATGGTTGCGGATCACCCGCAGCATGTGCTGCGCGTTCTTCGCGTAGCCCGGGAAGGCCCCCAGTTCACCTGCCATCTCTGCTGAAGTGGCATACGACACGCCGGTCATCAGGGAGGTGATGGCACCGCAGAGCGCACGCCCCTCTTCCGAGTCGTAACCCAGACCCTGCGCCATCAGCAGACCACCGATATTGGCGAAGCCCAGACCCAGCGTGCGGAAGCGATAGCTGAGTTCCGCGATTTCCTTGGACGGGAACTGCGCCATCATGACGGAGACTTCCAGCGTCACCGTCCAGAGCCGCACCGCATGTTCAAAGGCCTCGATATCGAAGCTGGCGTCGGCCTTGCGGAACGTCATCAGGTTCAGCGAGGCCAGATTGCAGGCCGTGTCATCCAGGAACATGTACTCGGAACATGGATTGGACGCGTTGATGCGGCCATCCTCCGGGCAGGTGTGCCAGTCGTTGATGGTGGTGTCGAACTGCACGCCCGGGTCCGCAGAGGCCCAGGCGGCATAGCAGACCTTTTCCCACAATTCGGCAGCATCGACACGCTTGCCCGACTTCTCGTCGGTGCGGAACTTGAGCTCCCAGTCGCCGCCGCGCTCGACCGCATCCAGGAACGCGTTCGGCACGCGGACGGAATTGTTGGAATTCTGGCCGGAAACGGTCAGGTAGGCGTCTGAATCCCAGTCCTTGTCGTAGACCGGGATATCGATGTGGCGATAGCCCTGCCCGGCGAACTGGATGACGCGCTGGATGTAGTTCTCCGGGATCACCGCCTTGCGCGCGGCAATGATCTCCGACTTCAGGGTGCTGTTCTCCTTGGGGTCCAGACGACGGTCGTCGTCAGGCGCGAAGGTATCGACCCAGCAGGCACCGATGATCGCGTTCAGGTGGCGGTTGGCCAGTGTGGAGCCGGAGACGAGGGCGGCGACCTTCTGCTCCT
The DNA here is from genome assembly GCA_029213165.1 of Minwuia sp. Lineage (GTDB taxonomy): Bacteria > Pseudomonadota > Alphaproteobacteria > Minwuiales > Minwuiaceae > Minwuia. The sequence goes on along the minus strand of JARGNO010000080.1, from coordinate 10,556 downwards.
CCACGACCTTCCACATGATGTATTCCTCGATATCCGGATGATCGAGGTCGATGGTGACCATCTTCGCGGCACGGCGGGTCGTCCCGCCGGACTTGATCGCGCCCGCGGCACGGTCGCCGATCTTCAGGAAGCTCATCAGACCTGATGAGCGGCCACCGCCGGACAGCGGCTCGTTCGCGCCACGCAGGGCGGAGAAGTTGGTGCCGGTGCCGGAGCCATACTTGAACAGCCGAGCCTCACGCACCCAAAGGTCCATGATCCCGCCCTCGTTCACCAGATCGTCACTGACGGACTGGATGAAACAGGCATGGGGCTGCGGATGCTCATAGGCGGTCGCCGACTCGGTCAGCTCGCCGGTGCGGAAATCCACGTAGTAATGCCCCTGCGCCGGGCCATCAATGCCATAGGCCCAGTGCAGGCCGGTGTTGAACCATTGCGGGGAATTCGGCGCCGCCATCTGCTTTGCCAGCATGTAGCGCATCTCGTCGTAATAGGTGCGGGCATCCTTCTCCGCATCGAAGTAGCCACCCTTCCAGCCCCAGTAGGTCCAGGTTCCGGCAAGCCGGTCGAAGACCTGGCGGGCATCGGTTTCACCGGTCACACGCTCCGATTTCGGCAGTTCGGCCAGCGCCTCTTCATCAGGGACACGACGCTGCAGCCAGACCGGAACATCGTCCTCCGCCTGCGGCTTCAGGCGCGCGGGGACACCGGCCTTGCGGAAGTACTTCTGCGCCAGCACGTCGGAAGCCACCTGGCTCCACGCCTTCGGCACATTCATGCGGTCCAGACGGAAGACGACCGAGCCGTCCGGATTCCGGATTTCGCTGGTCGTCGTCCGGAACTCGATGGCGTCGTAGGCATCTGCCCCGTCTTTCGTGAAACGCCGCTCAATGCGCATTGGTCTTCCCCTCATATTCCCGCGAACCAAGGCAGTCTCGCCGATTCGTGGGTCGGCAAGTAGCCGTGATTTTCATTCATGCACTATCTGTTGCGGCACAACCCTGCCTGCGCCCGCAATGACCACAACATATTGCGGTCGGGGTGCCGGTTCAGTCAATCGGAAATCACCATATCTTGTGTATGAATTTGGCAGCACCCCAACATAACTGCACGGCGCTGCGTAGCTCCGGCCTGTCTTGCTCGGGATCGGCGTACGGGGAAAAGAGATACGGCGTGGCGGCCACGCACTGCTGTGGGCAATGCGGCGCGACATGCTTGCCAGGGTGTCTGGTGCCCCAGGCCCGACTCGAACGGGCACTCCGTTACCGGAAGCAGATTTTGAGTCTACCGCGTCTACCAATTCCGCCACTGGGGCATATCCAGAAGGCTGGCGGATCATAGATGGCACGCTGCGTTGATCAAGTATCAACCGCGCGGCATGATCAACGGTCGCTATACGCTTGCGGGCACGGCGCAGCTTCGTTATACAGCCGCCTTCCTGAGACATTCACGGGCCGGTTTTGCGCGCTTGCGCATTACGCCCCACAGACGAGCGGACGAGAGCCATGAAAGCGGACATTCATCCCGACTATCACGAGATCACCGTGCAGCTGCCCAGCGGCGATACCTACCAGACGCGCTCCACCTGGGGCAGCGCCGGTGACACGCTGGTGCTGGACATCGATCCGTCCACCCATGCCGCCTGGACCGGTGGCACGCAGCGCCTGATGGACAAGGGCCAGGTCGCCAAGTTCCGCAGCAAGTATGCGGGCTTCGGATTGAAGTGATCTTCGCGGCAGGCTTCGTCCTGCCGCATGACGGATATGAAAGTGCCCCTACCGCGACGCGCGGTGGGGGTATTTTTTTGCCCGCCTGCCCCCTTGAACCATCCCTCCGGGCACCAAGATATGGGTTCGGTCGTTGCCGCCTGGCGGGGCGACCATCGTCGGAAATCGCGTTTGCCCATCCGGGACTCGCGAAACTCACATTGCTTCAAGGAGGATGTGCCATGCGTACGTTTGATCTCTCACCCCTGCTTCGCAACACGGTTGGGTTCGACCGTTTTGACCGGCTGTTCGATACGGCTTTCAATGCCGCAGACAGCCAGACCTTCCCCGCCTATGACATCATGCGTCATGCGGAGGACAAGTATCGCATCAGCCTGGCCGTGGCCGGCTATGGCGAGAACGAACTCGAAATCAATCAGGAAGGCCGCAGCCTGACGATCACCGGCAAGGCCGAGGAAGTCGCCGCCGATGAGGGCACCGCGTTCCTGCATCGTGGCATCGCCCGGCGCGCCTTCACCCGCCGCTTCCATCTGGCGGATACCGTGAAGGTGGTTGGCGCCGATCTGGTGAACGGTCTGCTGAACATCGAACTCGTGAACGAGATCCCGGAGGCCGAGAAGCCCCGCGAGATCACCATCGGTTCCGGGCAGAAGCAGCTTTCACAGGCTGCCTGACCGGCAGGTCGCCGCTGAACGTCCAGCGGCAACCGACTGAATGAATGGGCCCGCGTCGGCATGTCCGACGCGGGCCTTGCCGTTTCCGTTGACGGCGCGCATCGATGTGAGCGGCGAACAGGCGGCCTGTCAGGGCAGCGGATCAACACCCATGATCACCGGGTGCAGGTGCAGGAAACCGATGAAGACGACCACAGTCAGGACCAGACGCCACCAGCCGAGTTCGCGCACGACCAGACGGTTGCGCCCCTGCAGGATGGCAAGGAACGGGATGATGGAAGTCACGGCGCTGTAGCGCGCCCAGCCATCCGGATCGGCCTTCCGCCGCTTGGCATCGATCAGCAATGTGCCGGCAGCGGCGAGCACCAGAAATCCACCAAAGAAGATCAGGGCATTGTAGTCACCGCGCACCAGCATATGGGCGGCACCCCAGAGTACGACGGAGACCAGGAACGGGTGACGCGTGATGCGCATGAAACCCCGCGCCGGATCATCGCCTGGTGACACCGACTGACCAACGGCGGCAGGATTGGGTTGCGTCTGCCCACCGATGAACAGGATGAAGCCCAGCAGGATCAGGACTGCCGCCACATGGTTCATGACATGGGGCTGATACCAGAGCAGACCGCTGAACTCGGCGGCATTGAAGGCCATCACCACCCAGACGATGCCGGCAAGCGACAGGATCGAATAGAAGGCGAGATAACCACCCTGCCCCATCATCGCCACCAGACGCCCGCGCAGGGCGCTGGACGGGACCACGTGAATGATCAGAAAGACCGCCATGGCCAGAATCAGATGTGTTGTGGTTCCTGTCATCTGCTATCCCGCATCATTCGCTGCCAACCGGACTTCCCGGTCAGGGTCCTGAACTTGAAACCCGCCGGTGACATCGGAAAGCCGCCGTCCCTTCTCGGTCAGGCGACAGACGATCCAGTCCGGCTTGATGGGATTGTCGAACCAGGGTGCCGCGAGGCCCCGCGCGATGCAGGCCCGCACGACATCAACGGGCACCATCTGCCCATCCTCGTCGAACAGGGGCAACTTCCCGCCCGGCTGTGACAGCCCCCGCGCCAGATAGCGCAGTTGCGCCGAAGTCGGCACATTCCTGTCCATGATGATGGTTCTTGAAGAATCCCCGGCCATCACGGAAGGATAGTCGAGAACGCGATCAATCTGGACCACTTTCGTCGACAATTCCGGCGACAAATGCGCCGATGGCCTCCAGCGTCGCCTGCGGCTGGTCCTGATGCGGAGCGTGGCCACAATCGGGCAGCATTCGGGCTTCTGCCCGTCCCCCCACACCGGCGACGATCCCGGCCACCTGTGCCGCGGTGCCGTAATCGTCGTTCTCTCCCTGCATCACCAGACAGGGTACCCGGATCCCCGGCAGGAATTCCTCGAGGTTCCAGTTCAGGAACTCCGGATTCAGCCATGAGTCCGCCCAGCCCCGGAAGGCGCAATCCACATTGGCACCGTGGTAGCGTTCCAGTGCCTGCCGCAGGCGCGCCTTCGCATAGGCTTCGCTGGCAGCAGCGATCGAACTGACACTCACATCCTCGATGAAGATATGCGCTGCCATGGTGACCACACCACGCAGGCCCGCAGCAGCGGCAGCCCCGGCATTGATCAGCGCGATGGAACCACCATCGGAGTGGCCGATCAGGATGTGCGCCCCGATTTCCAGATGCTGCAGCAGTTCCGGCAGCACCTCGCGCGCGTCGTCATGCATGTAACTGATCGGACGCGGCAATGCGCAGGGGGCCGAGCGGCCATAGCCATAGCGGCTGTAGGCAAGCACGCCACAACCGGTCCGCGCCGCCAGTTCGTCCGGGAAGGTCCGCCAGAGATCAACGCAGCCAAGTCCCTCATGCAACAGCACCAGCGTCGGCGTAGCCGCGCGGTCGCCGTCGCCATACCAGCGATACTCGACCCGGCCCTGGCTGAGTTGTGCGAAGCAGGTCCCTTCCATCTTGTCTGAAACACCCATCAGGCGGTGACGCCGCTGCCATTCACCAGCCGGATCCATTCCTGGATCCATTCCACGCCGGCCTCTTCGGGCAGCTCCGCACCATTGGCATTGTGCTGGGACCGCTCACCGATGATGCGGGCGCCACACCTGTTCAGCAGATCCTCGAACAGCTTGCCGCCGAAGTTGTAGGTGTCGCCATAGGTCGAGTCGCCCAGTCCGAAGATGCCAAAGCGCACCGCCGACAGGTCAGGTGATGCCTCGTCGACTGCCTCGTAGAAATCCAGCGCATTGTCCGGCACCTCCCCCTGTCCATAGGTCGAGGTGACGATCAGGAAGACACCTTCCCGCGCAAAGACGCCGGCATCCAGATCATCCATCAGCATCATCTCGACGGGATGATCGCTGATCTCCTCGATCTTCGCCTGCATGTCCTCGGCCACCATCTCGGCTGTGCCTGTCATCGATCCGACGAGGATATTGATGGTTTCGGACATGGCTTTCTCTCGCTCGGTCGACTGCACGATGACGGCGGATCGTATGGATCGTTCGACTGTTTCATTGCGGCACCGGCCCGCTCTCCAACCCGGCCACCCATTCAGCATGATCCCGTGGGTGGCCGGGGGGGAGCGGGCCGGTGCGATTCCTTCATTTGATGGAACGGTCTAGACGAAACCAGGGGGCCGATCCAGCCCCGCGCAAGCGAGACCAGACCCTGGCAACATACGCTCCACCGTCATGGACTGGTGGTCAGACACCACTGTTGATTGGATTGGATGCCCAATCAGTTCGCCTTTCCTGAGAATTTAAGGTTTTCATTAACAAAATTGGCCCATTCCTTGCTGAGACATTCACAACTGTCCCGCTTCCATGGGGACATGCGTTGGCCGGGGGTCAGCGAAATCCGGGGCGATAGCATCCCCTGCCGACAACGAACCGAGGAGAAGACCAGATGTTCCGCAAGATTGCTTTTGGCGCGACCTTCGCGACCGCACTGATGATGGGCGGAATGGCCCATGCCGGGTATGACGAAGGCAAGGCGCTGTATGAGCAGGGCAAGTTCAACGAAGCGCTGCAGGAATTCGTGCAGGCGGGCGGCAACGGCGATGTGGAGGCCGTATATCGCGCGGCCCTGATGTTCGAAGCCGGTGAAGGCACTGCAAAGGAAGACGCGCAGGCGCTGGCCAAGGCTGCTGACTGGTTCCAGACCGCCGCCCGCGCCGGTCACAAGGGCGCCATGAAGAAGCTGGCGAAGATGTTTGCCGATGGGCGTGGCAAGCCGCAGGATCCGGTGCAAGCCTGGGCAATCCTTCAGATCGCCGCCGACCGTGGTGACCAGGAAGCCGCCGCACAGCGTGACGCCCTGGCCGAAACCATGCGTCCGGGCCAGTTGCAGGCCGGCAAGCGCCGTCTGGAGAAGATCGTGACGAACTACCAGGGTTCCTGAGCCCACTGCACCAACTGGCGATCGACTGCAATTTGCAAATAGCGACTGGTTGATCGTCAGGTTTTGAAACGTTTTCGAGAAAACCCGGCATGTCCCAAGGGATGTGTCGGGTTTTCTTGTCTGGGCACAGCGCGTTTCTCAGAAACTAGTGCGATAATACCACATTCCCGCATGTGGCTACCCTGCATGGCACGACCGCCGACCGTCCCGAGCTCCGACATGCCGTATCTGCCTGTCCGGATGGAGCCATGCACGTCGATGGGGTGAAACAAGACGGGATTCGGGCTTAGACTTCCCCGATCCATCCTGGGGAGGGCATGATGACAAGACGACTCGACGGGCGCAGGGCGTTGATCACCGGGGCCAGCAGGGGCATCGGACGCGCCATCGCAGAGGAATATGCGCGGCAGGGCGCAGACCTTTTCCTGGTCGCGACGGGCCTGAAACAACTGGAGGCGACCCGCGACGCAGCACTCCGGCACGGCGGCAAGGTCGAGATCCACGCGGCAGACGTCAGCGACAGGCAGGCAGTCGACGACATGATCGCCGCCTGCATCGACCGGATCGGCGCCATGGACGTGCTGGTGAACAATGCCGGAATCTACAAGGCTGCCCGCTTCATCGACTACACCCCGGAAGACTTCGACACGGTGATGCAGGTCAATACCTACAGCGTGTTCCATGCCATGCAGTTTGCCCTGCGGCACATGAAGGCCATGGGGCACGGAAAGATCGTCAACATCGCCTCCACGGCCGGAAAGTGGGAATCGATGAACCAGGGTATCTACAACACATCCAAGCACGCTGTGGTCGGCATGACCCGCTGTGCCGCGCTGGAACATGCCCGCGACCGGATCACCATCAATGCCATCTGTCCGGGTTTCGTCGAGACCGACATGATCGACCAGTTCTCGGTTCATGCCGAACTGAACGGGATCACGGCAGAGGCAATGCAGAAGGCGCTGGTGGAACGGGTTCCCATCGGACGTATGCTGCAGCCGGTCGAGATCGCGCATCTGGCGGTCTATCTCGCCAGCAGCGAATCCGACGGCATGACAGGCCAGACAATCACGATCTCCGGCGGCATGCGCATGGGTTGAGGGCATACGGTCGGAACTGCGGAACAGAAACGAACCCGGGGGAGGAATGACAATGAAACTTGGACTGATGATCGGATATTCCGGCGGCGAGATGAACTTGCCGGTGGAACGCGTGCAACGGGCGGAGAAACTCGGCTACCACTCGGTCTGGACGGCTGAGGCTTATGGTTCCGACGCGGTGACCCCCCTCGCATTCCTCGCCGCGAAGACGGAGCGGATCAAGCTCGGCACCGCCATCATGCAGGTTTCTGCCCGCACCCCGGCGAATGCCGCCATGTGCGCGGCAACGGTCGATGCCATGGCCGGCGGCGGGCGCTTCATCGCCGGACTGGGAGTCTCGGGTCCGCAGATCGTGGAGGGCTGGTATGGCCGCCCCTGGGGCAGCCCCTATTACTGGCTGAAGGACTATGTCGAGATCATGCGCAAGGTCTTCCGCCGGGAAGAGCCCGTGACCCATGACGGCAAGCAGATCCAGTTGCCCTATACCGGTGAAGGCGCGCTCGGCGTCGGCAAGCCGCTGAAATCGATCCTGCACATGAACCCCGATATCCCGATCTATCTCGGTGCCGGCAACGAACAGACGGTCCGGCTCTGTGGTGACATCTGCGACGGCTGGCTGCCGCTGGGGTTCACACCCGGCACGATGCACGAATATGCCGCCTGGATCGAACAGGGCTTCGAACGGGCGCGGAAACGCGGTGAGGAGAAGAGCTGGGACAACTTCGAAGTGGAAGCCATGATCCACGTCGAAATGGATGACGATGTGCAGGCCGCCCTCGACCGCCTGAAACCCGAAGTCGCGCTCTATGTCGGTGGCATGGGCCACAAGAACAAGAACTACCACAAGGAAATGATGGTCCGACGTGGCTATGGCGACGCCGCGGAGCGGATCCAGGAACTCTATCTGGCAGGCCGAAAGGATGAGGCAACTGCGGCGGTGCCGGACGAATGGGTCGATGCGAAGAGCCTCGTCGGCCCGGCCAAGCGGATCCGGGAGCGGTTCGGAGCCTGGGAGGAATCAGGCGCCACCACCGGGCTGGTCCGTACCCAGCAGGACTCGGTCGTCGATCTGATGGCGGAAGTCGCGCGGCTCAACCAACCGCGCGGCTGACCGGCACGGGGCGCAGACTACTCCGCGGGCGCGATGGCTGGACGCCCGCGCCCCATGATACGCGACCTGATGCCCGAGATATCCTCCAGCATTCCCAGCAATGCCGGGACGACGAACAGCACCAGCACGGACGCCGTGGCGAGACCGAAGACAATGGTCACGGCCATGGGGATCAGGAACTGTGCCTGCAGGCTGGTCTCGAACAGCAACGGGATCAGGCCGACAATGGTGGTGATGGAGGTCAGCGTGACCGCCCGCAGCCGGTCACATGCACCATCGACAATGGCTTCCATCACCGTCTGGCCATCCTTCACACGCTCATCGATCGTGGATACCAGGATGATGGAGTTGTTCACCAGGATTCCGGCCAGGCCGATCAGGGCGACAAGCGACAGTATCGTGATGTCGTACCCGAGGATCAGATGTCCTGCGACAGCACCGATCAGGCCAAAGGGGATGATCGACATGACGATGATGGGGCGGGAATAGGACGCAAACACCCAGGCCAGGATGATATAGATCGCGGACAGGCCAATCATTGCCCCGGTCTGCATGTCGCCCAGGGTCTGCGCCTGCTCCTCTGCCTTGCCTGCGAAACGGAATGACAGGTTGTAGCGCTGGGCGATGGCCTGTACGCGCCCGTCGGACAAGGCCGTGATGATGGTCCCGGGTTTGGTCACCGTCTCGTCAATCTCCGCGAAGACAGCGACTTCCCGCCGGCCGTCCTTGCGGCGAATGCGGGCAAAGCCCGCGTCCTCCCTGAACGAGACAACCTCTTCCAGCGGCGTTTCAGCGCCTGCCGGACTGCGCAGGTACAGGTTACGGACCGCGGCCTCGGTCGCTTCGGCTTCGGGTAACTGCACCCGGATCGTCACTTCCTCGTCATCGCGCGGGAAACGCTTGGCGATCGCACCTTCGAAGGCATTGCGGACCTGCCGCGCCACGCTCTCCGTGGTGAAGCCAAGGGCACGTCCGCGCGGCGTCAGTTCCAGGATCAGTTCCTGCTTTCCGAAGGGCAAGTCGTCCTCGATATCCGACAGGCCATCGAAGCGTTGCAGTTCGAGCTTCAGTTCCTCGGCAGCGATCTTCAGCTCCGCAATGTCATCGCCACGGAAACGGATATCCAGTTCCCTGCCCGGCGGGCCACCGGCGCGCTCCTGCAAGGTGATCCGTCGCACGCCGGAGATACGCGGTATCTCCTCACGCCAAACCTCGATGAATTCATTGGTGCGGACATTGCGATAGTCCGATGCCACCAGTTCGACCTGGATGCCGCCCAGATGGTCGCCCGAAACACGCTCGAATGACCGGCCCTGGCTCTGCCCGAGACGCTGAAAGCTCATGACCACGATATCGCTGGTCTCCGACGCCACCCGCTTCTCGGCCCGGACCAGCGCCCGTTCGAGTTCCAGCAGTGCCGCCTGCAGTTCCCCCCTGGGCGTGCCCGCCGCCATCTCGATATTCGCATCGATGGTGTCCGATTCCGGATTGGGGAAGAACACGAAGCCGACGCGGCCACTGGCCAGGATACCGATGCTGATGATCAGCGCCGCCAGGATGGCGCCGATGGTGACGTAGCGATAGTCCAGCGCGGCAATGACGGCACGGCGGAACCGGCCGTCACGAAGCTGGTTGAAACGCGCATCAAACCGTTCGCGGAACCGTGCATAGCGACCGCCGCCTGCACCGGGTTCTCCCGACATGGCTCCGCGCAGATGACCCGGCAGCACGAAGAAGCACTCGATCAGACTGGCCACCAGCACGGCAACCACCACCAGCGGAATGGCGACAATGATCTGGCCGATGACATCGCCGATGGCGAACAGGGGCATGAAGGCGGCGATGGTCGTGAGCGCGGCGGCCGTCACCGGTGCCAGCATGCGCAGGGCACCGGTCTCCGCCGCCTCGACGGCACTCAGGCCCTTCTGCCGCAGATGTGCCGCATGTTCTCCCACGACAATCGCATCATCGACAATGATACCCAGCGTCATGATCAGGGCGAACAGGCTGACCATGTTGATGCTCTGCCCGGTCCAGAGCATCACCGCCCCGGTCGCGAAGATCGCGACGGGAATGCCCATCGCCACCCAGAACGCGATCCTGCCTGACAGGAACACGAACAGGACGATCAGCACCAGCACAAGGCCGCTCAGACCGTTGCGCAGCAGCAGGTTGATACGGTCCGAAATCAGGGACGCCTGAATGTCATACTGCCGGATCTCGATATTCGGCGGCAGCGTGCCCCGCAACTCCTCAAGGTAGGTATTGACGATCGTCGCGGCTTTCAGTGCGTCGGTCGTCAATGACCGCTGCACGATCATCTCGATCGCCGGATTCTCACCGCGCCCTCCGACAGGCTGCCGCCCATCGAAGCTCTCCCGCACCTGCGCCACATCCCGCAGGAAGATCTTCTCGCCATTCGGCGCGGAGGCCACCTCGATCCCGGCCACCTCATCGGCGCGTTTCAGTTCGCCCAGCGACCGCAGCTGCTTCTCGGAGGCACCGGTCAGGTCACCTGACGGCAGGTC
>JARGNO010000079.1 GCA_029213165.1 Minwuia sp. | reverse complement strand
AGATGGTGCAGCGGGGGCTCTACAAGCTCGTCTCGGACGCGAAGAACACCGTCTGAACCGCTGCCGGGCGCTTCACGGAAACACAAGGGCGCGATGCAATTCGCGCCCTTGTCGTTTTCACAGTATTGATATGTAATATCCGTCTGGTTTCCTTGATGGGAGAGACGGATGGCCGCGCCGGAGGTCGAGGGGTTCTTTGACCCCGATACATTCACGCTCACCTACATCGTCGCGGACCCCGCGACGCGGGATGCGGTGATCATTGATCCGGTGATGCAGTTCGATCCGGTGACCGGCCATCTGGACCCGACCCCCGCCATGCCGGTGATGCACCGCGCGCGGTCACAGGGTTTGCGGGTCACCATGGTGCTTGAAACGCATCTGCATGCCGATCACGTCAGCGCGGCACCCTGGGTCGGTGCCGCCATGGAGGCCCCGGTCTGTATCGGCGAGGGTGTTTCACGCAGTCAGGCAATCTTCGCGGACCTGTTCGATGTGGAGCCGGAATTCCCCACCGATGGCTCCCAGTTCGACCACCTGTTCGCGGATGGTGAAACCTTCCGGGTGGGCGAGATCGAAGCCTTCGCCATGTCGACACCGGGACACACGCCCGGCTGCATGACCTATGTGATCGGCGATGCGGCCTTTGTCGGGGATTGCCTGTTCATGCCGGACTTCGGCTCGGCGCGCTGTGACTTTCCGGGCGGCGATGCACGCGCCCTTTACCGCAGCGTCCGCCGCATCCTGGACCTGCCGCCCGAGACGCGCCTGTTCACGGCCCACGACTACCAGCCCGACGGGCGGGAGTTGCGATACGAATCCTCGGTGGCGGAACAGCGCGCGAAGAACCTGCACATGCGTGATGGCGTGGACGAGGAGAGTTTCGTGCGGATGCGCATGCAACGCGACGCGACCCTGCCGACACCGCGCCTGATGCTGCCCTCTGTCCAACTCAACATGCGCGCCGGCAGCCTGCCGCCGCCCGCCGCCAACGGCCGCCGCTACCTGCGCATGCCGCTTGAGGTCACACCACCGCCGGAAGGCGCGATCTGACCGGCCGGTACAAGCCATGCAGGACCGGTCTTTGCTCCACCGGACGTCAGGGGGTATCCTTTCGCGAGAGGCAACGGGACGGCACATGGTGTCACGATGTGACATGCGACCGTCCGATTTGGGAGGATCTCATGACCGCAACCGTTACACGTCACCCCAGCGCCCGGCCCGATGGCATCACCGCAGAGGAATGGCAGGCGCGGCTCGACCTCGCCGCCTGTTACCGGCTGATCCACATGTTCGGCATGGATGACCTGATCTACACCCACATCTCCGCCCGGGTACCGGGGCCGGAGGAGCATTTCCTGATCAACGGGTTCGGCCTGCTGTACGAGGAGATCACGGCCTCCAATCTGGTGAAGGTGGATATCGAGGGGAACATCCTTTCGGACAGCGAATGGGGCATCAATCCGGCAGGCTATGTCATCCACAGCTGCATTCATCGCGAGATGCCGGAGATCGCCTGTGTGCTGCATACGCATACGGTGGCTGGCACCGGCGTCTCGGCGCAGGAAGGCGGGCTGCTGCCACTCACCCAGACCTCGATGCTGTTCACCGGCCAGATCGCCTATCACGATTACGAGGGAGTGGCCCTGCGGGAGGAAGAGCAGGCCCGGATGCTGGCCGACATGGGCGACAAGCGCGTCATGATCCTGCGCAACCACGGACTGCTGACCGTGGGCGAGACGGTGCAGGAAGCCTTTCTGATGATGTACTACATGGAGCAGTCCTGCCGGATGCAGGTCGCGGCGCAGTCGGGTGGCGGCAAGCTGACGATACCGTCGCCGCAGGTGCAGCAGTATGTGCGGGATGCCGCCTCCGGCGGTTTCGGTGCAGGTGTGGGCCAGCGGGAGTTTGCCGCGCTGGTCCGGCGCCTGGACCGTCAGGACACAAGCTGGCGCGAATGATCCGGCGCGCCGGCATCGTTACCCGTGCCAGGTTTGCCCTGCTGTGTGCGCCTCTGCTTGCGGGCGTGCCGGCCCATGCGGCTGACACGCGGGGTGAGGTCTTTGGCGATCACACGGTGGCCGGAAATGCGACGGGTGGTGATCAGGATGCCCTGCTGAAGGACCTGCGTGCGCTGGTGGATGAGGCGGAGCGGGCGCGGGCCGCCGACCCGCGTTTCATTCGCGATCTGCGCCAGTTGATCGAACGCCACGACCAGCCGAAGTTCGAACTGCTGGTGCGCGACCTGTTCGAGGATGGGGACTTCACGAGTGCGCCGAAATGGCAGGTGACCCAGGGCACGTTCCACATCGGGCGCTATGGCGGTCTGGTCTCAGAAGTGCTGGCGCCCGAGCCGAAGGCACAGGACAACGGTCAGGGAAGTGAGGCGGAGGCCGTGGTCCGCCTGTTCGGCCAGATCCTCGGCGCGAAGAACGGAAATCCGGGTCAGCAGGGCCAGAATGACCAGACGCAGGCCCGCCCCGACCCGGCACTGATCTATCTGGTGCAGCCGCTCAGCAATGCTTTCGAGATCCGCGCACGGCTGGAGAGTGATCCCGACGCGGGAGGCAGTGTCGAGCTTGGCGTGTTTCAGGGGCAGGGCGGTCGCATCGGCTATCGCCTGGTGTTTGGCTCAGGCGGCGAAGCCCAGCTTGTGCGTGTGGGACGCAGCGTCAGCGTGATTGCAAGGGCGCCGTTCCGGATGCCGGAACTGGTCGATGGCTGGCGCAATCCGGGTTATGATGTGATCTGGCGACGCGACGGGCGAGGCAGGATGACCGTGGTGGTTGACGGGCAAGACATTCTCGAAACCTCCGACACCGCCTTTCGCGATCCGTTTGACGGGCTGCGGCTGCGGAACATCCGGGGTCGTCATGCGCTGCAGGGCGTGGAGGTCTATGGACAGAAATGATCCGAAGGGTTCAGGGCACCCGACGGTCTGTTGACGATGGCAGGTGCAGACTGCGCCTCGCCTTGTGCCTGACGCTTGCCTTCGCCATGCATCTGATCGCCGTGGATGTGCAGGCCGCCCGTCCGCTGGACCTGCGGGACCTTTCCGTCGATGTGCAGCGGTCATTGATGTCCGCCTGCGGGATCAGGGATGGCCGTATCCTGCAGCGCCACGTTCCCTGCCTCAGCCACCATTCGGAGGCCTGGCGTCGTCTGGTGTTCCAGCCTGACCTTTCCATCTATCCGCCGGGTGAACAGAAACGCCTGCGCGAAGGCTGCGCCGATATGGTCGAGAAGGGCCCGGCCCCCTGGGGGCGATGTATCGAGCGCGAGATGGTGCGCCAGAAGGTGCCTGTGGAGTACCCAGACCTTGCCCCGCTGGATGCTGGCGGCGTGGATCGTGTGCGGGATGCCTGCGCGGCGGCAGCGGAAGTGAGCTCGCACCGCGAAGCCGCCTGTCAGGAACATTGGCTGGAGCGGGTGCTGGCGGAGCAGGAGCAGGCGGCCGCTTCACAGCCGGCGCAACCGGAGGCGACTGCGCCTGTGAATGTCGCCGTGGCCGAAGCGAAAGCCGAAGTTCCCTCCGTCGAGGCCCAACCCATGACAGGTGGCCTGATCGGCTTCAGTCAGCTTGATCCCGACAGTGACTTCTGGCCCGACTGGCAGGGGGGTGCCAGCTATCGCCCGGGCAGCGCGACGGGTGAGCCTTTGACAGGGCATGAGTTGTTCCGGCGCGTGGCACCTGCGGTCTTCGTCGTGCTTGCCGCCGCGAACGAGGCGGATTTCAGGGCGGCGCGCCATGTCAGGCAGGGTTCCGCAGTTGCCATATCGGAGGACCGGCTGGCCACAAATTGCCATACGGTGAAGGACGCGGGGATACTCGTGCTGCTGCAGGGCAAGACGCATGGTCCGGCGGAACTGGTCCATGCCGACCCATCGTCGGATCGCTGCATCCTGCGGTCCATCGAGCTGACGTTGCAGCCGGTGCCGGGCGTGCGCGACTATGCCGACATGAAGATCGGTGAACCCGTCTTCGCGATCTCCGCGCCGCGGGGTCTGCAGCAATCGATGCAGGACGGCATCGTCTCGCAGCTGCGCGCCAATGCCGGGGTCAACCTCATCCAGACCTCGGCCTATGCGGCCCCCGGATCATCGGGTGGCGGACTGTTCGACAGGCGCGGCAACCTGGTCGGCATCACCAACTTCATTGTCGGCAATGATGACCGACTGCACTTCGCGATCGCCGCGGACGAATTCTGGAAGTAGGGCGGGGCGGCGCACCCTACCAGCTCAGTTCCTCGCCATCGTAGTTCCAGAAGCGCCCGGATGCCGCATCCGTCATGCCATTGGCCAGCTTGAGCAGCCCTGCGGCACTCTCCGCCGGTGTGACCGGCGCGGCTGAACCGCCCATGTCGGTGGAGACCCATCCCGGGTGGGTGGCGATGACCCGGACCCCGCGTGGTCGCCACTCATTTGCCATGCAGACCACGACCTGGTTCACCGCAGCCTTCGACGTGCGGTAGATGAAGCGGTCGCTGACGGTATTCAGGGACATGGATCCCATCCTGCTGGAGACGACAACGATCGTCTTGTGATCGCTCGCCGCCACATTGTCGGCCAGCGCCTCCGACACCCGATAAGGGGCATAGACATTGACTTCCATCGTCTCCCGCCAGCCATCGATGTCCATGTCGCCGATGGCCTGACGGTCAGGGCCGATGATGCCGGCATTGTTGAACAGGATGTCCACGGGCCGCGTACCGAGTGCGGCTTTCAGGCCCTGAATGGCGTTCAGGTCGGTGACTTCCAGCGCGTGCGCCTCCGCCCCTCTGGCCACCAGGTCATCCAGGTCGCCGATCCGGCGCGCGCAGGCGATGACGCTGGCCCCGCTGTCGAGTGCCTGCATTGCCAACTGGCGCCCGATGCCGCGACCGGCACCCGTGATGAGGATTGTTCTGGTCATTTGCTGTTCCCCTCCGTCTTGCGGTCTGCCCTTGCCACCAGCCAGCGATAGACCGGCGTCAGCAGCACGGGCAATGTGTACATGGGTGCCTGCCCGACGGCAAAGTACATGATCGTATCCGGCTCTGCCCGGTCAGCCAGTGTCACAAGCACAAGCCCCATGTTGCAATTGCCGCTCATCAGCCCGACAGCCAGTGCGATCCGTGGCCCCAGTTTCCAGAACAGCGCCGCCCCGGCGACCTGAAGCACGATGTTGAAGGCGAAGGCCATGGCCGTCGTGGTCAGCACGTGACCCGGCATCTGCAACGCCATCTCGGTCACGCCATCGAAGACGCCGATCACGAAACAGGTCATGGCGAGCACTGCCGCACCGTCCAGATGCGGTCGCATGCCGACCAGTCTCTGTGTCCCCAGGATGCGGCGCATGATCCACGCCAGCCCGAAGGCGATGGCCACCAGAAGACCCAGCCGGAACATGAAGGTGCCGAGCGATATTTCCAGTGCCAGATCCAGCAGGTTCAGCGCCATGGGCGGCAGGATGAAGGGGGTCAGCCACATGGCGGCAACCGTGGTGACAATGACAATGGCCCCGTCGAGGCCGAGGAAGATGGCAATGGCGGCGGCGGAGACAATCGGTGGCGCGGCAGCCATCAGCACCATGCCGGCCAGCACGCCCTCGGTCAGGCCCAGGTCACGCAATACCAGCCATGTCAGGACTGGGCTGACAACGATCATCCACAGGCAGAGCAGGCCGATCAGCTTCCACCGTCTGGCATAGGCCCACAGGTCAGCCCAGTCGATGCGCATCAGCGCGATGACCAGCGGCAGGACGATGAAGGCGGCAAGCCAGGGACGGACCAGAGTGCTGAGCGGCGGAATGGCGAAGCCGATCACGACAGCCAGCGCCAGGAACCGCGTGGCATGACGCCCAACGAAGGCCAACGGGGACAACAGGATGGACAGCATCCGTAATCAGTCCGCGCGCATGATTGTGCGATGTTCAGATGACACGCGCCCATCCCCTCCGGCGATTTGGCGACCCCCGGGATCCAGCATCGTCCGGTGAATGCTCCGGCGCAAGCGTCCAGCCTTGTCGTGAGGACTACTCGTTCTTGCCGTGGGACTTCCGCATGGCCGCGCAGGGATCCTTGTCGTCCAGACGGGGCGTGAAGATGATCGCGTCGAAGGTGCCGGGCGGAAAATCGGTCATGTAGGCCGCTGGATCGTCAATGCCGTCGACCACTTCGAACATGGCGACGACGGCGATCCGGGCGCGGCGGTCGAGTGTTCTCAGATAGCGTGGCACGCCCCGATCCTTGCGTACATGGCCACTGCCGGCGATCAGCACGGCGCCGCTGCCTGCGGTGCTGGCGGACATTGCCAGCGCCATGGACGCGTCGCGCAGGCGCTGGATCCGTGCAATTCCCTGAAGTCCCTTGTCACCGGCTTTCATCACGCCGCAATGGCTGTCGACGAGTTCCTGGTCGAGGGACTGGCGGTCCTCTTCGGTCCAGGGAGTCTGCTCCAGCAGGTGAGTGACAGTGGCCGGGACGGCGTCCGCATTGCCGTTCATGGCCAGATCCATCAGGCGTCGTGCCGCGATATTGCCCGCGATCTGCGCCAGCCCGAGGTCCAGCGCCACCTCGGCAATCGGTTGATACTGTTGCCAGGCGGGCCAGCCGGATGCGCCCCAGTCGAGCGCCGGCCCCATGCCCGCAGCCGTGGCACCGTCACTGCGCAGCCATGCCTGCAGCCTGTCGTCCTGTTCGGCATTGATCATCTCCCACACGACAGCGGGTCGTGTGGTCGGGGGCTTGCCCGCGGCTGCCAGACGCAGCAACCTTGCCTGCAGCACGTGATGGTCGGGGTTGTTGTGCTTTTCCCCCAGCAGAACGAAGTCGGCCTTTTCCACCAGGAACTTCAGGTCGCGCTCGGTGCCGATGGCCTTGCGGGCGTGGACCCAGATACTGCCAACCAGCTTGTGGTCGGCCAGCAGGCTGGTCTGCCAGTCGCCGGTGATCAGCCGTTCGGCCCGGGCCGGGCCGCCTGCAACAACCAGCGCCAGGGTCACGAGGCAGAGGGTCGTCGAAAGGATGCGCATCAGTTCATCGTGCCCTTCATGTCGCCAAGACGGTCCAGCATCCCGCGCACCTGTGCCAGATGCGGATTGATCCTCAGCGCCGCCTCGAAGGCGAGGCGGGCGGACTGGGAATCACCGTGCTGCAGGCAGATCTGACCAAAACCGGAAAGGGCACCGAAATGACGGGGCTCACGAAGCAGCGTCTGCTGGATGTCATTCAGGCTCAGTTCGTGACGGCCGGCAATGTAATGCAGCGTGGCGCGCTTGTTCCAGGCTTCCGCCCATTGCGGCTGACGGGCGCAGAGGTCGTCCAGCAGCCTGCGCGCCGACTCATGCTCGCCGGATGCGATTGCCGTGATGGCACGCTGCATCCTTTCCGCGACCTCCGCGTCGCTGTGCTCGCACCAGACAGCCCAGATCAGATCCTCGATCTCGAACGGCAGATTGGCGCTCTCGGGCGTGGCCAGGTCGCGGAACAGGCTGTCCAGCCGTTTCGGCAGGGACGGATGCGGTTGCTGGTCGGGCAGGCCGATCACGATCTCCAGGGTCCTGTGCAATGCGGCTGCGATCATCTCGGGTCGTCCTGCTGGACCTCATCCAGGCCCATGGCGACACCCGCACCGGCAAGCGACATGACGGCGAAGACGCCAATGGCGGCAGCGATGCCGAAGCTTTCCGCGATGACGCCAATGGCGGCGGTCCCGAGCAGCAGGATACCGATGATGGTATTGGCCAGCGCCGTATAGGCGGCCCTGTCATCCTTCGGTGCCATGTCCACCAGATGTGTGGAACGGCCCAGCCGGACCCCCTGATAGGCCAGGGTCAGGATGAACAGCAGCGGTGCGAGCCAGAAACTGCCGTATTGCTCCAGCATCCCGGCCTGCTGCATCACCAGCGCGGCAGCGAGCGTCGCAGCACCCAGGATGCCGGACAGGGCCAGTACCTTGCGGCTCGACCGGTCGGACAGCCGACCCCAGACGTAGCCGCCGAGAATGGAGGCAAGGGCCGCAGCAACGACGAACAGGCCCAGATCGGCCAGACCGCTGCGCCCGCTTTCCCCCGCCATGGCCAGCAGATATGGCGGGGCCAGTGCGGTGGCCACAAGCAGGCCGCGCGCCACGATGAAGCGGCGCAACTGTGCCCGCTCTCCCAGCAGACGGAGCTGCCCCATTGCCACTGCGAACGGGTTTCCACCGCCCTCTGTGGCGCCCGGTGCTTCCCGCAGTGTCGTGAACAGCGCCCCCGCCAGAAGCCAGGCACCGCCCGCAACCAGCAGCACGATGGCGATGGTCGTCACCGTTTGCTCCAGCAGGTGGAGGCTGAGCGCCAGCCCGAAGATCAGTACGGCGCTGGAGGCGAGACTGCCGGCCGTTCCAGTGGCTGTGCCCCGCGTTGATTTTGAAACAGTCTTGCCCAGCACGTCCTTGTAACTGACGGAACAGGCGCTGCGCGCCGTCGCCATGATGGCAAGCAGCCCGACAATCGCCCAGCCTGCCGCCGCGCCCTGCAGTGTCAGTGCCACCAGCGCCATGCCGATCACGGCCAGGCCCTGGATGATGCTGCCTGTTGACCAGACCCACTTGCGGACAGCAAGCGACCGGATTCCACCAGAGATGAAGAGTTGCGGCAGCAGGGCGCCGGCCTCCCGCACCGGCACCAGGAAACCGATCAGACCGGCGGGTGCGCCAAGCGCCGTCATCAGCCAGGCCAGCACCAGCTTCGGATCGACCAGCCCGTCACCGACCTTCGTCAGTGCCAGGCTGAGCACATGCGTCATGAAATTGCGGGGCTGCTCCTCGCAGGCCGATTCGGGAATATCGCGGCAGACCCGGCCCTCGTCATCGCCGGTCAGGATGCCGTAGGCACGCCTGACCGGGCTCTGCCCGCTGACGTCGGTCGGGTTCAATGGTCGGCGATCTCGTCATCCTTGAACAGGAACTTGCGCAACTGGCCGTCGAAGTCCGAACTGTTGCGGCGCAGCCATTCCAGCACCATCGCCGCGTGCTCGATCTCCTCGCGCATGTTGTGCAGCAGGATTTCCTTCAGGTCCTTGTCGTCGCAGTCGTCGGCGCGCTGGCGATACCAGTCCACGGCTTCCAGTTCCTCCATCAGGGACGTGATTGCCTGATGCATGTGGATGGTCTCGGTGCTCAGCCGTTCGCGGGGTGCATGAAGGTTGTCACTGGCCATGTGTGTCTCCTGTACCTTTCGATCACGGGCAAGGTTGCCCGTCTGGTTGCGCCGTTCACTCTACGGCAAAGCCCGGGCGACGGATCAGGCAGTGGCGTCGCACCTGCCGTCCCGGACTTGCGGTTCGTGGCCCGCGGCGCATCATGGGCTCAGTTGGATGCTTTGAGCGGAGACACAAGGGCATGTTGCAGGGAAAGGTGGCGCTGGTGACCGGTTCCACGTCGGGGATCGGACTGGGCTGTGCGGAGGCGCTGGCCGCTGCCGGGGCCAGGGTGATGATGAATGGCAGCCGCACCGCCGATGCTGCGGAGGCGCTGCGTGGCGAAGTCGCAGCCCGGCATGGCGCCGACGTCCGCTACCTGCCCGCAGATGCTGCGAAGGGCGACGCGATCCGTGGTCTGGTCGCGGCCACCGAGGCGGCTTTCGGAAAGCTGGACATTCTGGTCAACAATGCGGGGATCCAGCATGTGGCCCCGATCGAGGACTTTCCGCCGGACATGTGGGACCGGATCATGGCCATCAACCTGTCGGCGGTCTTCCATGGAACCGCAGCGGCGCTGCCTGGCATGAAGGCGCGGCGCTGGGGGCGGGTGATCAACATCGCCTCCGCCCACAGTCTGGTGGCCAGCCCGTTCAAGTCGGCCTACGTCTCTGCCAAGCACGGCGTTCTGGGGTTCACGAAGACGGCCGCACTGGAGGTCGCGCAGCACGGGATCACCGTGAATGCCATCTGCCCCGGCTATGTGCTGACACCACTGGTGGAGAAGCAGATACCGGATACCGCCAGGGCACGGGGAATCACGGAGGAAGAGGTGAAGCGCGACGTCCTGCTGGCGGCACAGCCGACCAAGGAGTTCGCGACCGTTGAACAGATCGGGGCGCTGACCGTGTTCCTGTCAACCGATGCAGGCGCGGCGATCACAGGGACGGGCATGCCGATGGATGGCGGCTGGACCGCGCAGTAGAACCGGACCGCGGGGGCAGGCCGGTCGCGGGCATCAGCCGGCGGAGACATCGGTGTTGATCGAGACGAGATTGCTGCCGCCGTTCCTGCGTCGCGCCTTCTCGGCGTACATGGCGCTGTCGGCTTCCTGCATCACGCGGCGCAATTCGGTGTCGGGGCCATAGCAGTGAATGCCGATGGAGGCGGAGGTATCGATTTCCTGCCCCATGTCGGTGGTAACCATCATGCCGTCGAGCAGGCGCTGCAGCCGCCGCGCATTCTTCAGTCCGTTGCTGAGCGTGGTGCGCGACAGTACGACGACGAATTCGTCACCGCCGATGCGCGCCACCAGATCATTCGACCGCACATTGTCACAGAGCGCGGCAGCGACCTCGCAAAGCACCTGATCGCCAGCGTGGTGACCGAAGGTGTCATTGACCTGCTTGAAGCGGTCAAGGTCGATGAAGCAGATCACGCCTTCCTCGTTATAGCGTTGTGCTGTGCCGAGCAGGGCCGACATGGCTTCCTCGAAACCGCGGCGGTTGAGCATGCCGGTCAGGGCGTCGGTGCGCGTCAGTTCCTCCAGCGCCTTGATCTGCTGGCGCTGCTGGGCAAGCTGCTGTTCCGCATTGGCGGCGAAATCCAGCAGCCGTTCCAGCAGTTGCAGCCCGTCGCCGTTGAAATCCGGACTGGACTTGCCGTACCGGTTGAGAACCTCGTCAGCAAGGCGTCCGACGTAGGGCGCGCAACTCAGGCTGGGAAGCGGATCGTTCAGCGTCGCAAGGCTCATGACCGGATACTCCTGATCTGATGTGATCATTTTTCACAAGCCAGACAAAGCAACCGCTGTGCCAGAAAAAAACATAAATAAAATCAATGGGTTGAATTTCAATACGAGCCGGACCGGCAAGAAGTACCGACCACTTACAGCGGTGTGGGGCAAGGCTTGCCCTGAAAGAACGCGTCCAGATTGTCGAGGCAGCAATATCCCATCGCATCCCGGGTCTCGATGGTGGCACTGCCCAGATGGGGCATCACGAACACGTTCTCCATCTCGCGGTACCGGGGGTCGAGGTTCGGTTCGTTGGCAAAGACGTCCAATCCTGCCGCGGACAGCTTGCCGGACTGCAGGGCAGCGATCAGGTCACCATCATTGATGATGTCACCGCGCGCCGTATTGACGATGACAGCCCCGTCCGGCATCTGCCCGATCAGTCCGGCGTTCACCATGCCACGCGTTTCATCAGTGCTGGGGCAACTGATCGACAGGAAGTCGGAGACGGCGAAAAGGTCTGCCGCAGTCGCGTGATAGCGGGCGCCGTTCTCCTCCGCCTCCGGAAGCCGGTTGCGGTTGTGGTAGTGGACCTGCATCCCGAAACCCCGGGCTGCGGCGGCGATGGCCTGTCCTATCCCGCCCATGCCGAGGATGCCGATCCGTGCGCCACTGACCTGCTTGCCGAGCAACATGGTGGAGTTCCAGCTTGCCCATTTGCCTTCCCGCACCAGCGTCTGCCCTTCGTGGCCCCGGCGTGCGGCACCCAGCAGGCACAGCATCGCAATTTCGGCCACGGCGGCATCCAGCACCTTCGGCGTGTTGGTGACGGTCACGCCATGGGCCTTCGCTGCCGCGACGTCGATGTGCTCATGGCCGACAGAGTAGGTCGCGATGATGCGGACACTGTCGGGCAGGGCCTCCAGCAACGCGGGGGTGATCTTCTCGGAGCCGCAGATCATCATCGCGTCCATGCCCTCGGCCGCGGCGGTCAGTTCGTCGGGCGACATGATCCGGTCGGTCGGGTTCAGGGTCGCGTCATAGTCGCGGCTGATCCGTGCGGTGACGTTGTCGGGCATGTGGCGGGTAACCAGCAGGCGGGGCTTCTTCTGCATCGGGGGCTCCGTTCAGCTTGTGTTTGGCTTCTCCGCCTATACGTTATGGTCATCAATCAAAGGACGCGACCCCCTGATGACAATCTCCACCCGACTGCTGTTCCTGCTTGCCCTGCTGATGGTCGGCGTGGCGGCCCCGAGCCTGACCCGAACCGCCGCAGCGCAGAGCTTCGTGCCGCATCGCGCTGTCTATGACCTGGACGTGCTGGACCGCGACAAGCCCGCCACTTTCTCCCAGGTGTCGGGACGCATGGTCTATGAGTTCGACGCGACCTGCGACGGGCTGATCTATTCCCATCGGATGCTGATGAACCTGGTGACCCAGCGTGGCGAGACCGTGCAGTCCGAAGCCGTGGTGAGCTTTCTGGAAAGCATGGACGGGCGCAGCCTGCGGTTCTCCGTGCGGGAAAGCTACAACGGGCGCATGTCGGCGCATCGCGAAGGCTCCGCGACGCGCAATGCGGTGGGGGCAATTGCCTCCGTCACCTATACCCGCAATGAAGGCGACGATTCCGACGAAGTGCCGGAGACCCTGCCGAAGGGCGCGCTCTTCCCGCTGGGGCACAGTATCGACATGGTGCGTGCCGCACAGGCGGGACAGTTCGTCCACAATGCGAAGACATTCGACGGCGACTCGATCTCCTTCGTCGATACCTTCATCGGCAGGGATCGCGGCGTGCATGAGGCCAGTATCCCCGACAGCATGAAGGATACCTCCGCCTGGATGATGCGGGTATCGTTCTACAAGCCGGATGCCATCGATTCCGCGCCCTATTACGAGAGCCAGATGCGCATGTATGCCAATGGCCTGTCCGGCAGTTTCACGCTGGAAACAGACGATCTGGCCGCCATTGCGCGCCTCAGTGAGGTTGAACTGCGAGAACCGCCTGTCTGTGACTGAGCGGTCGGGTTGGCAGCGCTACAAGGGCAGGATCATCAGCGGGATCATGCGGCCCGGAATCGATCCGGACGGTGTGACACCGACCCGGTGTGCGCCTGACTTGAGGTAGAA
>JARGNO010000078.1 GCA_029213165.1 Minwuia sp. | reverse complement strand
TGTTCATCGTCAATCCGCTGCATACGAAGAAATCCGACAACCTGTTCTCGACGCACCCCTCTACGGCAAACCGTGTGGCGGCACTGCAGGATCTGGCCCGCACCATGTCCGGATCTGGCGGGCCGCGACCTGCGGGTTCCGTGCCTGTAACCGGGCAGCCTGCCCGGCGCCGTGGTCCCTGGCGGTGAGCGATCGCCAGGAAACCGCCCCGCAAGCCGCGATACCTTCGGCCCGGCAGGCCGCGATCACCTTGCTGTCACGGGTGCTCGACACGTCTGCTGGACTGGACGAGGTGCTGGATGAAACAGTGCGCGGCATGGAGGCTCGGGAACGCCGCTTCGCGCACACGATCGCGCTGGCCACCCTGCGCCACAAGGGATCGCTGGAACAGCACCTGAAACATCTGCTGGACCGCCCCCTGCCCCGTTCGGGACGGTTCGCGCATCTGATCCTGCTCTCGGGCATGGCGCAGATCATCTTCCTGCAAAGCCCGGCCCATGCGGTCGTCAATGAACACGTCGGGATGCTGCCGGAAGGCAGCAAGTTCCGCGGTGTGGTGAATGCCATCCTGCGCAAGGTCGACCGCCAGGGCGCAAAACGGCTGGTCCGCCGCGACATGGCGCGCCGGGACACGCCGCTGTGGCTTTGGAAGCGCTGGGCGGCGCATCTGGGGCGCAGCAATGCCAACGCCCTTGCCGCCGCCCACCGCGACGACACGCCGACGCCACTCGACCTGACCGTGCAGGGCGTGGCCGCCGACTGGGCCGCACAACTGGGGGGTGAACTGCTGCCCACAGGCAGCATCCGGCTGCGCAGCCACGCCGCGGTGCCTGATCTGCCAGGCTATGCGGAGGGCGCATGGTGGGTTCAGGACACCGCCGCCACCCTTCCCGTACGGCTGTTCGGGGACCTGCAGGGCCGGACCCTGCTCGACACCTGCGCCGCCCCCGGCGGCAAGACGGCACAGGCCATCGCCCTTGGCGCGGAGGTCACGGCCATGGACCGGTCGGGACGGCGGCTGGAGGTATTGCAGCGCAACCTCGACCGCTTGCGGATGCAGGCAACCGTGGTCCGCGCCGATCTGCGCCAGTTCAGCCAAGAAGGTGGCTTCGACGCGGTGCTGCTGGACGCGCCCTGTTCGGCCACCGGCACCATCAGACGCCATCCGGAGATTGCCTGGACCCGCGCCGAAAGTGACATCCGGGGCATCGCCGAACAGCAGCGCATGATGATCGCCAGGGCGGCTGCACTGGTGCGGCCTGGCGGGCGGCTGGTCTATTGCACCTGTTCGCTGGAGCCTGAGGAAGGCGAGGCACAGGCTGAGTGGCTGTTGCAGGACTTCCCGCAGTTCACGCGCGTTGCCATCGACCCCGTCGCACTCGGGCTGGGACCGGAGGCGGTCACCGAAGCCGGTGACCTGAGGACCCACGCCGGTCTGATGACCGACAGCGGCGGCATGGACGGATTCTTTGCCACCGTGGTGCAGCGCGCGGCCTGATCAAATCGCCGTTTCTGCCGCATCCCGGCACGCGCCGCCGTTGCCGGAACCGGGGGAAACTGGTAGGGGGTTACCCATGAACTCAGCAATCATCTCACCATCGATTCTCTCCGCCGATTTCGCGAAACTGGGGGAGGAAGTGCGCGCCATTGATGCAGCCGGTGCCGACTGGATCCATGTCGATGTGATGGACGGCCACTTCGTGCCCAACCTGACCATCGGCCCGAATGTGGTGAAGGCGCTGCGTCCGCACTCGGCCAAGCCCTTCGACGTGCATCTGATGATCTCCCCCGTCGATCCCTACATCCAGGCCTTCGCCGATGCCGGTGCCGACATCATCACGGTGCATCCGGAGGCCGGGGCCCATACCCACCGGACGCTGCAACTGATCCGCAGCCTGGGGCTGAAGGCGGGACTGGCGCTGAACCCCGGCACGCCGTGGCAGGTGGTCGAGCCGCTGCTGGACCAGCTGGACCTGATTCTGGTGATGAGCGTCAATCCGGGCTTCGGCGGCCAGAAGTTCATCGGCAGCCAACTCGAGAAGATCGCCACCCTGCGCGGCCTGATCGACGGGGCCGGTCTGGACATCGCGCTGGAGGTCGATGGCGGCGTCAACGCGGACACCATCGCGGATGTGGTCGCCGCGGGGGCAACCGCTCTGGTGGCCGGAACAGCCGCATTCCAGAACGGTCCCGATCACTACGCGCGAAACATCGCCACGCTGAAAGAGAAGTCGTCCACCGCACTCGCCCTGACCGGCACCGACGACTGAGGAGCCCGCGTGCCATGAGCGGCGTCAGAGACCTGGTCTATCGCAGCCGCCTTTACCAACTGTCGCTGCGCGGTCGCTTCCCGCACGGGCTCGCCTATTACCCGGAGAACCTCTGGCCCGGCGACCTTGCCCGCGCCAACGAGCTGTTCCGTGGCCGCTTCGATCTGGCCGGCGAAAGGGTCGATGTCGGCTCCAACCCGCCGTGGACCGGTGTCACGGCATCGGAGGCGTGGCAGGCGGAACTGCAGGGATTTGCCTGGCTGCGCCATTTTCAGGCGGCTGGCGGGGAAGCGGCAACCCGCGCGGCACGTTCGCTTGCCGGATCGTGGCTGACGCAGAATGCGGACTATGACCCCTTCATCTGGCGCTCCGATATCCTGGCGCGGCGGCTGATGAGCTGGTGCCTTCATGCCGATATCCTGTTCAAGAACGCGGAGCTGACTTACCGGTCGGACCTGCTGAGGTCCATGGCACGGCAGGCCCGGCATCTGGCGCGGGTGGCGGAGAAGGCTCCGAACGGCGTCCGGGCGGTGACGACGGCAACGGGCCTCGCCTTCATCGGTCTCTGCCTGCCCGAGAGCCGCAACTGGACCGAGAAGGGGCTGGTGCTGCTGACCGACCAGATCGGTCGCCAGTTGCTTTCCGATGGCGGGCACGCGTCCCGCAATCCGCAGACGCTTCACCACGTGCTGCAGGATCTCATCCTGCTGAAGCGCACGATGATGAACATTGGCGAACCGCCGCCCGAGCCCCTGATCAACGCCATCGACCGCATGACGCCAACGCTGCGGATGTTGCGGCACGGTGATGGCGGGCTGGGCCTGTTCAACGGCGCGACCGAAGGCACGGCGGCGGATATCGAGCAGACCATCCGTCGCTCCGGCATTCGCGGCAAGCCCAACCTTTCCGCGCCGAAAGCGGGATTCGAGCGCCTGCAGGGCGGCAACACGGCCCTGATCGCGGACTTCGGCGGCCCGGCCCCGGAGCCGGGGGTCGGCTTTGCGGGACTGCTGAGTTTCGAGATGAGCCACCGGCGGGAGCGGGTGGTGGTCAATGGCGGCGCGGCGCGGCCCCCGTCGCAGGAATGGGAACGCGCGCTGGCCTCCACCGCCGCTCACTCGACCCTGACGATTGCGGATACCAATGCCGTTGGCGTGCCGGACGCCGGGCGGCGCAGGCGGCGGCGGCTGGAGGCGGAGGCCCTGCGGACGGAGTCTGCTGACGCGACCTGGCTGGACATGATGCATACCGGTTACCAGGAACGCTATGGCGTGGTGCACCGGCGGCGGCTGTACCTGGACCGTGACGGACGCGACCTGCGCGGGGAGGACCGGCTGGAGGTCGCGGACCGGCGGAAGCCCAGCAGTGTGCCTTTCGCCGTGCGCTTTCATCTGCACCCGGACGCCGACGCCGTGCTGGCCCAGGGCGGCAATGCAGCCCTGATCCGCCTGAAATCCGGCCGCGGCTGGCGGTTCCGGGTCGCGGGCGCGGCCCTGAAGCTGGAGGACAGCGTCTATCTGGGCGACGGGTCGCCGCGGCGCAGCCAGCAGGTTGTGGCAAGTGGCGATCTGGACAGCACGGACATCACCGTGCAATGGGCACTCACCCTGATCGACGGCAGCGATTCCTGACCGTCGGTCCCACCAAATCTTGTCCTATCGAGCAAGCGACGCAGGAGAGCTTATCCCATGACCGAAACGAACATCGTGCCGAAGCGCGCGCTGATCTCCGTTTCCGACAAGACCGGACTGGACGTGCTGGGCCGGTTCCTGAAGCAGCAGGGCGTGGAGATCCTGTCCACCGGCGGTACGGCCCGGGCGCTGTCCGACCTGGGCTGCGACGTGCGCGAGGTCAGCGCCCATACGGGATCGCCGGAGATGATGGACGGGCGCGTGAAGACGCTGCACCCGAAGATCCATGGCGGCATCCTGGCCCTGCGTGACAATGCCGATCACCAGAAAGCCATGCAGGACCATGACATCGCCGGGATCGATCTGGTGGTGATCAACCTCTACCCGTTCGAGGCCACGGTGGCGTCGGGTGCCGACCGCGCCACGGTGATCGAGAACATCGACATCGGTGGCCCCGCCATGATCCGTTCCGCCGCCAAGAACCACCAGTTCGTTGCCGTCGTCACCGACCCTGCCGACTACGGTCGGCTGATCAGCGAATGGCAGGACCAGGGCGGGCTGGGGCTGGCGTTCCGGCAGGACCTGGCGGCCCGCGCCTATGCCCGCACCGCGGCCTATGACGCGGCGATCACCGGCTGGTTCAGCCAGTCCGCGGAGGGGATGCCGCATCGCTTCGCCCTGTCGGCAGGTCCGGCGCGGTCGCTGCGCTATGGCGAGAACCCGCACCAGATCGCTGCCTTCTACCCCAGCGGCGACCCGCGCCCCGGCGTGGCCAGCGCCCGGCAGGTGCAGGGCAAGGAACTCAGCTACAACAATCTGAACGACACCGATGCGGCCTTTGAACTGGTGGCCGAGTTCGACCCGGCGGAAAGCGCCGCGGTTGCCATCATCAAGCACGCCAACCCCTGCGGTGTCGCCCTCGGGGCGACGGTCGTGGAAGCCTACGAGCGCGCGCTGGCCTGCGATTCGGTCAGTGCCTTCGGCGGCATCATCGCCCTCAACCGCCCGCTGGACGCGGAGGCCGCGCAGTTGATCACCGGCATCTTCACCGAAGTCATCATTGCCCCGGGGGCCAGCGAGGAGGCGATGAAACTGGTGGCGGCGAAGAAGAACCTGCGTCTGCTGCTGACCGATGGCCTGCCCGATCCGGCAGCGCCGGGCATGGCCTTCAAGGCGCTGGCAGGGGGCATCCTGGCCCAGTCGCGCGACAATGGCCGCATCGCTGCCGCCGACCTGAAAGTGGTGACCAGGCGCCAGCCGACGGAGGCGGAGCTGCGCGACATGATCTTCGCCTTCCGCGTTGCCAAGCACGTTAAATCCAACACCATCGTCTATGTCCGCGACGGGCGGACCGTGGGAGTTGGTGCCGGACAGATGAGCCGGGTCGATTCCGCCCGCATCGCCGCCCGCAAGTCCGACGAGGCGCGGGAGGCCGCCGGTGACACGGCAAGCTGGACCGAAGGCTCGGTCGTGGCATCCGACGCCTTCTTCCCCTTCGCCGACGGTCTGCTGGCAGCGGTCGAGGCGGGCGCGAAGGCGGTGATCCAGCCCGGCGGCTCCATCCGTGACCAGGAAGTCATCGACGCCGCCGACGCCGCCGGTCTGGCCATGGCCTTCACCGGGATGCGCCACTTCCGGCACTGAGAGGGAAGGGCGGTTGCAGGGGCGGGCGTTCACAGCAGCCCCTGTGCGCGTCGCTCACAGCTCCGGCACCTCAGCATGGGCTCGCGGATCGAGTCCGCGAGCGCCGGAGGGAGTGTGGCAAGGCCACCAGGTCAGCGGCCAATCCGCCCCACGGACGGTGTGCCCGGGCTCGACCCGGGTACCCATGGTGTCGCGCAGGCACGCGAGAGTGGAGCACGATCAACCGCCATGCGCAGGCTGACGCAGGGGCATGATGCAGGTCGTGATTGTTCGCCGGTCCCGCCATCTGGTACAAACAACACTTCAGATGGGAGGAATTCGCGATGACCGGTATCGTTCACGACTCAGTCGACAGCCTGGCGGCCCTGATCCCCGATGGGTCCAAGATCGTGGTGCCCGCCGACTACACCGGCATCGCCATGGAACTGACACGGGCCATGGTCCGTCGCGGTGTGCGCGACCTCTACATGGTCTGCCTGCCGGTGACAGGCCTGCAGGGCGACATGCTGATCGGTGCCGGAGCGGTGAAGACCATCGAGACCTCGGCCGTGACCCTGGGTGAGTTCGGCGGCGCGCCGAGGTTCCAGGCGGCCATCGGCGACGGCAGCCTGAAGATCAAGGACGCGACCTGCCCGGCGATCCATGCCGGTATCCAGGCGGGACAGAAGGGCATTCCCTACATGCCCCTGCGCGGCATGATCGGCTCCGACGTGCTGGCCAACCGTGATGACTGGAAGGTGGCACAGAATCCCTTCAGCGACGAAGAGGACCCCATTGTCCTGCTGCCCGCGATCCGGCCCGACTTCGCGATCATTCATGCGAAGAAGGCGGACCGCCATGGCAATGTCTACATCGGCATCCGCCGTGAGGTCATGGCGCTGGCAGGGGCATCCCGCCAGACGCTGGTGACGGTGGAGGAGATCGTGGACGGCAACCTGCTGCGTGACGATGCAACGGCGGCGGGCACGCTGCCTGCGCTGTATGTCGGCGGCGTGGCCGAGGCAAAGCAGGGGGCCTGGCCGCTGGCGTTCTGGGACGAGTATCCGGCGGACGAGGCGCACATGACAGCCTATGTCGCCGCCGCCCGCTCGGCAGAGGGTTTCCAGAGCTATCTGGACCAGTTCGTGACCGGCGGCACCCGCGCCGCGGCAGCGGAGTGAGCCTGTGAGCGATTTTCCCGCCCCAGACGAGATCCGTACCGAAGAACTGCTGATCACAATCATCGCCCGCCTGCTGGAGGGCTGCCGTCTGGTATCCAGCGGCGCATCCTCTCCGATTCCCGGTGGAGGCTGCCTGCTGGCACGACATCAGTCAGGCGGAGCCATGCAGGTGAATGTGCTTGGCAGCCGTGCAAACAACCTGATGACCAACGGCGGTGTCGAGCTGTTCGACTGGGCCGCACAGGGCCGCCTGGATGCCTTCTTCCTGGGTGGCGGACAGATCGACGGTCAGGCCAACATCAATCTTGTCGGCATCGGTGACTATCCGCAGGCGAAGATCCGCTGGCCCGGCTCCTTCGGTTCCGCCTACCTCTATTATCTGGTGCCGCGCGTCATCCTGTTCCGGGAGGAGCACACCCGCCGCGTCTTCGTGGAGAAGGTGGATTTCATCTCCACCCCCGGCACCAGTGATCCGGAGGTCTATCGCACCGGCGGCCCCTACGCGATGGTATCCCCGATCTGCCAGATGGGCTTCGACAAGGACCGGCGGAAGTTCCACCTGGTCTCCGTCCATCCCGGCCATACGGTCGAGGAAGTGCTGGACAATACCGGCTTCGAGATCGATGTGCCGGAGCATGTGCCCGAGACCATCCTGCCCGACCGCGCCACACTGGACATCATTCGCCAGCAGATCTCCCTGGAAATCGCCGAATGCTACCCCCGCTTCGCCGCCAAGGTCTTCCCGGAGGCGATGAACGCGGCTTAGGCCGGGTGGGGGGTGGCACGACGCCTGCTATCCCGATTCCGGGCGGGTGGGCACGTCGGCGGCAGACCATTTCGACCGCCACCGCCATCCCACCGACGCCATGCCCGGGCTCGACCGGGTACCCAGCAGTGCTGCGCAGACGTGGGAGACTGGGCTCTCGGGTCAAGCCCGAGAGCATCGTGGAGAGGGTGGCAATGGAGCACCAGATCATCCCCCACCACCACGCCGTGCCCGGACTTGATCCGGGTACCCAGGGGTGCCACGCAGACGTGGGAGACAGGGCTCTCGGGTCAAGCCCGAGAGCATCGTGGAGAGGGTGGCAATGGAGCACCAGATCATCCCCCACCACCACGCCGTGCCCGGACTTGATCCGGGCACCCAGGGGTGCCACGCAGACGTGGGAGACTGGACTCTCGGGTCAAGCCCGAGAGCGTCGTGAGGGGTGGGAACGCAACGCACAAATGCCCCCCGCCCCCACCAACGCCGTGCCCGGGCTTGACCCGGGTACCCAGGAGTGCCGCGCCGACGTGGGAGAATGGGCTCCCCAAGTGAAGCCCGAGAGCATCGTGAGGGGGCGGCGGCAGGTGAAAATGGCGCACCGCGACCTTTGGCGCGCCTCGTCTCTCAGCCCGCCTTGATCCTCGGGGCCTTGTTGCCGTTCACGCGCTGCGTGCGCCAGTCGACGCACCAGTCGGAGCAGAAGGTCTGGCCCTCCAGCTTCGGGTCGCTGGCCGTGACGCCTTCGTCATAGACCAGCACGCCGCAGTTGCCGCACTTGATGTAGCGTTCGATGTAGTAGCCGGTGTCCGAGAAACGCATGGATCAATCCCCCCCGGCGCCAAGGCCGTAGTCCGCCCGCGCCCGTTCTGCCGTGACATAACCCTCGGCCAGGTCTTCCTGCACCAGTTCCGGATCACGCTCCGACGGGCTGCCGTAGCCGCCGCCGCCCGGCGTCACGATCTCCACCCGGTCGCCAGGCTTGATCACCACATTAGACCACTTGCTGGTGGATGCCTTGCCGAAGGCCTGCATCATGTTCTGCCATTCACTGCTGCCCGCGGCCATGTAGAGCGTCATGCCTGACGTGCCGGAGCCGCCGCCGTTCAGGCCCCAGGCCTGATGCACATGCCGGTCGGTGAGCTGACTGCAGGTGATCTCCGCATCCAGACAGGTCCAGATCCGTCGCGTACCCAACCCGCCACGGGTGGCACCTGCCCCGCCGGAGTCAGGAATCAGGCTGACTTCCTCCGTCAGCCAGGGATAGCGGGTCTCGAACACCTCGACAGGTGTCACACGGCAGTTGCCGTTGATGGAGTCCGTGGCGTCATTGCCGTCGGCGTGGCGGGTGGCCCCCCAGCCCACGACCTCGATGTCATAGCAGGCAAAATACTCGTCATTCGCCTTGTCCTGACCGCCGAAGACGAAGTTCAGATGCGTACCGCCCTCCGAGGCGAAAGCCCGCTCCGGCGATGCCGGGGCCAGCGCGCCGATGACCGCCCCGGCGATGCGGGGATGGGTCTCCGTATTGCCGCCGACCTCCGGTGCCGGATAGTCGACATTGACCACCGTGCCCGCCGGGGCCAGCACGTGAATGGGTCTGAAACAGCCGGAATTCTTGGGGATCGACGGGTCGGTCAGATGCAGGATCGCATTGTAGGCTGCGGACCAGGTCACGCCGAGCGTGGCGTTGATCGGGCCGCCGACCTGCGGTGAGCTGCCCTCGAAATCGACCACGATCTCGTCGTCCTGAATGAAGCATTCGACATTGATGCGGATTTCCTGGTCGGTCACCCCGTCATTGTCCATGAAGTCATGGAACGGATAGGCCCCGTCAGGCAGGTCGCGGATCTCCGCCCGCATCCGTGCCTCCGAATAGTCCATCAGATCCGCGCAGATCTTGCGGAAATGATCGACACCGTACTTGGAGATGGTCTGGGCCAGCCGTTCCGCCCCAACCTCCACACCACTGATCAGGGCGCGCATGTCGCCGTAGTTGTAGCGCGGCGTGCGGACGTTCGCGAGCCAGAGCTTCCAGACTTCCTCCACATCCTCACCGCGCTTCTTGATCTTCACGGGCGGCACGCGGATGCCTTCATGAAATATCTCGGTGGCTTCCGAGGCGAAGCCGCCCGGTACCATGCCGCCGACCTCCGCCACATGGCCGATGGCGACGGTGAAGGCGACAAGCTGGTCGTCCACGAAGACCGGGCAGAACAGGGTGTGCTCCGGCGTGTGCAAGCCGCCGCGATAGGGATCATTGTGGACGATCACGTCGCCGGGATTGATGGTCTCCAGCGGGATCTCCTTCAGGCTGGAGCTGATGATCAGCGGCATCCCGCCGATCTGTGCGGGGCAGAACTCCGCCACCGCCCACATCTCGCCCTCCGCGCTGGCGATGGCGCAGGTGAAGTCCAGCGCCTCGTTGAAGATCGTCGAATAGGACGTCTTCATCAGGGTGATCCCCATCTCCCGGCACGCCGAGATCATGGAGCTCTCGATGATGTTCATGGTGACGAAATCTGTGGCTTTCGAAGTTCCCATGGCCTCGTCTCCTCTGTTCAGCGGTTGCGGATGATCAGGTTGCCGTGACTGTCGACCGTAAGGGTCTGGTCGGGACGCAGCACGGTCACGGATGCCGGTTCCTCGATCAGGGCCGGCCCCTCGATCACCGCACCGTCCCCAAGGCTGGCGCGATCAAAGACCGCCGCCTGCATCGCGCCGTCATCATAATGGACCTGCCGGTGGGCAGTCGGTTCCGGATTGCCCGACGCTTTCGGCAGGGTCGGCAGGTGCGGTGTTTCCCGCACCGATACCGCCGTCACCTTGAAGGTGATGACCTCGATCACCTCCCGCGGGATGTTGAAGCCGAAGCGTGCCTTGTGCAGGTCATGGAACGTCGCCCAGGCCTTCTGCACCGTCTCCGCGTCGAAGGTCTCGAATTCGACCGGCACCTCCAGCTCGTAGTTCTGACCCAGATAGCGCAGTTCCAGTGTGCGGCTGACACTCAGCCCCTGCTCATAGCCCTGCGCCTTCAGATTGCACAGCGCATCGCCGACAAGCTGGCTCATCACCTCATTGGCGCGGTCGAGATCGAAGCGGCTGGAGGTCATCTGCACCGTACGTTCCAGATCGACCCGCGCATCGGTCATGATGAAGCCGAAGGCGGAGAACTGTCCGGGATGGTTCGGCACGACGCCGGTGGGGATGGACGCTTCCCCCATCAGATCGGCGACATGCAGCGGCCCGGCACCACCGAAGGCCAGCAGGGCGAAATCGCGCGGGTCGAGACCACGCTCTGTCAGCACGGAGCGCAGCGCGCCGGTCATGTTGTTGGTGACGATGCGCAGCACGGCGAGCGCGGTTTCCTCCACACCCAGCCCCAGCGGCTCCGCAATGGTCTGCATCGCCGCCCGCGCCTTCGCCATGTCCAGCGCCATGGTCCCGCCGAGGAAATTCTCCGGGCTGATGCGCCCCAGGATGACATTGGCATCCGTCACGGTCGGCTGCGTGCCGCCGAAGCCGTAGCAGGCCGGTCCGGGATTGGCCCCGGCACTCTGCGGCCCGACACGCAACATGCCACCCTTGTCGATCCAGGCGATGGAACCGCCGCCCGCACCGATGGTGCGGATATCGATCATCGGCACCTGGATGGGCACGCCGAACTCGATCTCGAAATTGGTGGTGAAACTCTCCTGCCCGTCAACGACCGTGGAACAGTCCGTGGAAGTGCCGCCCATGTCGAAGGTGACGAGATTGCCGACATCAAGCTGCGCCGCGATGTGGCGGGCCGCAACCACACCACCTGTGGGGCCGGAAACCGTCATGTGGATCGGCGAGGCAGCGGCCGCGTCGGTGGTCATCTCGCCGCCATTGGACTTGATGATGGCGACATTCTCGACGCCGCCCCTTTCCTTCAGCCGCGTGCCGAGGTCGTTCAGGTAGCGGCTGACGATAGGCTTCACGAAGGCATCGGCGATGGTGGTGGAGGCGCGCTCGTACTCCTTCCACTTCGGCAGTACTTCATAGGAGATGGAGACCGGCACATCCGGCAGGGCCTTGGCAAGGATGTCCCGGACCGCGATCTCGTGATCCGGCGTGACGTAGGAGAACAGCAGGTTGACGGCAATTGCCTCGATCCCGCCGCGTGCAGCGATCTCAGCCGCCATGGCCTCCACTTCCGCCGTGTCGATGGGCTTGTGAACCGCGCCGCTGGCCAGCATCCGCTCGTCCAGTTCGAAGCAGTCCCGGCGTTTCATCAGCGGCTTCGGTTTCACCCAGCTTGCGTCGTAGTGAAACTTGCGGTTGCCGCGCTGGATGAAGGGCACATCGCGAAAGCCCTTCGTCGTGACATAGCCCACCCGTGCGCCCCGCCGCTCCAGAATCGCATTTGTCGCCACAGTGGTCCCCAGGCGCAGGTTGCGAATGCTGTCCGTGAGCTGTTTCAGGCCCTGCAGCACACCATCCGTCGGATTGGCCGGGGTCGAGAGATTCTTCCAGACCGTGACTTCCTTCGCCTCCGGATCATAGGCCACGAAGTCGGTGAATGTGCCCCCGACGTCAATTCCCACCGTCAAGCGTGACATGCGTCCCCCTGCAGACTGCTGGTTCCCTGAATTCCCGACAGGGTAATGCACTTGTCTGCAACATTGGTTGGATGCAGATGCACTTGCACCATGTGGAGGACGCAGCGTCGGCGGGAACACGCCAGTCCGCGCCCATGCGCAGACACAAAGGCCCTGCCAGTTGCCTGACAGGGCCTTCGGTCGGTCAGTGGTCGATGCGGGCGGTCAGGCCGCGTGCTGCTCCAGCATCGAATCCTTCAGCGAGAGTTTCTGTTTCTTCCATTTCGCCAACAGCGCTTCATCCGGTGCCGGACGAGCCTCCTCCGCAGAGATCTTGTCCTCAAGCTCCGCATGGCGACGCTTCATCTGATCAAGTGTTGGTTTGGATGTCACGAGGTACTCCCTTCCGTTGTTCGGTGGGTAGGACCGGGCGACATTGGGGCACCCGGCCCTGTCGCCTGAAAGTCTGCGCCCCCGAAAACGATCTGTCATCCCCGAATGACAGTTTTCTGACATTTCATCCGACCATGCCCGAAACTGGAACGGGTTTTGCGAACCGGACAACAAGCGTCACGGCTGGTGTCACAGAACGTGAATCAACAAGTGTTAACGGCGTTAACCTTTCGTTAGGATTAATTGACGATTATCCTTCGTGTGAGGTTAACGCGGGCAAGGAAGGAACAGTGCGATGCGTGTTCTACTGATCGAAGACGATATGGCGATGTCACGCGGCATCGAAACGATGCTGTCGTCCGACGGTTTCAACGTCTACTCGACTGATCTGGGCGAGGAAGGCCTCGACCTGGGCAAGCTGTATGACTACGACATCATCCTGCTGGACCTGAACCTGCCCGACATGCACGGCTATGACGTGCTGAAGAAACTGCGGCTCTCCAAGGTTTCGACCCCCGTACTGATCCTGTCCAGCATGATGGACGTGGGCGACATCGTTAAGGGTCTGGGCTTCGGTGCCGACGACTATCTGACCAAGCCTTTCAAGCGTGAGGAACTGGTGGCCCGCGTGCATGCCATTGTCCGCCGCTCCAAGGGTCATGCCCAGTCGATCATCCGCACCGGCAAGCTGGTGGTTAACCTGGATACCAAGTCCGTCGAGGTCGATGCCCAGCGCATCCACCTGACCGGCAAGGAATACGCGATGCTGGAACTGCTGTCGCTGCGCAAGGGCACGACGCTGACCAAGGAAATGTTCCTGAACCATCTCTACGGTGGCATGGACGAGCCGGAGCTGAAGATCATCGACGTCTTCAT
>JARGNO010000077.1 GCA_029213165.1 Minwuia sp. | reverse complement strand
ATCCAGCTGTCGAAACGCCCCCGCCGATGGTCCAGCTCCGAACAGGCGTTGATCACCTGTTCGAAGGCAAGGTCATGGGTTATGCGAAACCGGTCCTGCCGCACAGTCCGCCGCAGCCGTCTGGGGACATGGAAGCCTTCGATCGGCAATACGCCCCGCTCTTCCGGATCGACCCAGAAGAGTTGCGGATCATCCCGGCTCTCCGCCATCGGGAACAGCCCGCGCGAATAGGCCTGTACCAGCAGCCCTGGTGACAGCCGGTCGCTCACCGGCGCCGCCCGTTCAGAACTTCGCCACCAGCCGGTCCAGATTCTTTTCCAGCCAGTGGATGTCGTAGTCGCCGTCGATGAAGGTCGGATCGTCGATCAGGGCAAGGTGCAGCGGAATTGTCGTCTTGATGCCGCCGATGACATATTCGTCGAGGCAGCGGCGCAACCGCATCAGACATTCGTTCCGCGTCCGCCCGTGGACGACCAGCTTGGAGATCAGGCTGTCGTAGTTCGGCGGCACCCGATAGCCGTCATACAACGCCGAGTCGACACGAACCCCAAGCCCGCCGGGGGCGTGATAGCCCTGAAGCAGGCCCGGCGCAGGCGCAAAGGTTGCCGGGTTCTCGGCATTGATCCGGCATTCCATGGAATGACCGGAGAATTCGATATCCGACTGCTTCATGCTGAGTGGAATACCGGACGCAACACGGATCTGCTCCCGCACCAGATCGATACCGGTGATCGCTTCCGTCACCGGATGCTCCACCTGCAGGCGGGTATTCATCTCGATGAAGTAGAAACGGCCATCCTGATACAGGAACTCGATGGTCCCGGCGCCCCGGTAGTTCATCTCCGAGATCGCTTCGGCAACCACATTGCCGATCTGCTTGCGCTGGTCGGCGTTCAGGGCAGGTGACGGTGCTTCCTCCACCACCTTCTGATGCCGCCGCTGGATGGAACAGTCACGTTCACCCAGATGGACCGCGTGGCCCTGTCCGTCGCCGAAGACCTGCACCTCGATATGGCGCGGCGAAGGCA
The DNA here is from genome assembly GCA_029213165.1 of Minwuia sp. Taxonomy (GTDB): domain Bacteria; phylum Pseudomonadota; class Alphaproteobacteria; order Minwuiales; family Minwuiaceae; genus Minwuia. The sequence goes on along the minus strand of JARGNO010000077.1, from coordinate 12,423 downwards.
GATACTTCTCCATGTACATGGTGTCATCGCCGAAGGCGTGCTTGGCCTCCGCCCGGGCCTGCGAGAGGGAGGCTTCCAGATCCTCTTCCCGCTCCACCACGATCATGCCACGACCGCCGCCGCCTGCGGCGGCCTTGCAGAGCACCGGGTAACCGATTTCCCGCGCTGCGGCCTTCGCTGATTCGATATCGTCCAGCGCGCCCTCGGTTCCGGGCACCACGGGCACGCCAAGGCTGATCATGGTCTGCTTGGCGGCGATCTTGTCGCCCATCAGGCGGATGTGCTCCGGTGTCGGACCGATGAAGGCGATGCCATGCGCCTCGACAATCTCGGCGAACCGCGCGTTCTCCGACAGGAAGCCGTAACCGGGATGCACGGCATCCGCGCCGGTGATCTCCGCCGCCGAGATCAGCGCGGGAATGTTGAGGTAGCTGAGCTGCGGATTCGCGGGGCCGATGCAGACGGATTCATCCGCCAGCCGCACGTGCATTGCCTCCGCGTCCGCGGTTGAATGCACCGCAACGGTGCGGATGCCCATCTCATGACAGGCACGATGGATGCGAAGCGCGATCTCGCCGCGATTGGCAATCAGAACCTTCTCGAACATGCGCCTGCTGCCGTCACTGGATCAGGAACAGGGGCTGTTCGTACTCGACCGGCTGTTCGTTCTCGATCAGCACGGCGACCACCTTGCCGGCCTTGGGGGCCGGGACCGGGTTCATGGTCTTCATCGCCTCGATGATCAGCAGGGTCTGCCCCTGCGTGACCGTGTCGCCGACCTTGACGAAGTCCGGTGCCCCCGGCTCCGGCGCGACATAGGCCGTGCCGACCATCGGAGAGAGCACCTCCGTCGATCCTGGATGTGCATCTGCCGCAGACGGGGCGGCAGGCGCTGCTCCAGGCGCGGCGGCCGGTGCGGGCTGGGATGCCGGCATCATCGCCGGGGCGGGAACAGAAGCCATGACGGTCTGCTGCACCTTGCGCTCCAGACGCAGCTTGATGTCGTCCTGTTCGATCTCGATTTCGGTCAGGCCGGTGTCGGCGAGCAAGTTCGCCAGTTCCCGTACCGTGTCCACGTCCACCTTGAGTTTGGTCATGCTTGTGCCATTGCCTGTTGGTTCCTGGACTTTATCTCGGCTGCGAGCGCCTGGAGCGCAAGGATATATCCCAGCGACCCGAACCCGCAGATCACGCCTTTCGCGGCGCGGCTGACATATGAATGATGCCGGAATTCCTCCCGCTGGTGAATGTTCGAAAGATGAACCTCCACCGTTGGCAGGTCGACCGACAGCAGGGCGTCGAGAATTGCAACCGAGGTATGCGAATAGGCACCGGGGTTGATGATGATGCCCGCATGCTTGGTCCGCGCCTCATGAATCCAGTCGACGATTTCACCTTCGTGATTCGACTGCCGGAAATCGATCCCGATCCCGAATCCCTGCCCCACCTGGGTGCAATGGGCCTCGATATCACCCAGCGTCTCACGCCCGTAAACCTCCGGCTGGCGGGTACCGAGCAGATTGAGGTTCGGCCCGTTGAGGATAAGAAGTGATTCACGCATGGTGTTGGTGCAAGCCCCTGTTGCCATATATCTGCCGTGGTTATAGTTCGTTTCCCGGTAACGCGAAACCACTGCCGACATGCCCGGCGCGACGCGCGCATTCCGGGGCATGACGAAAGTCACCCATCCCGAGAGGACCCGGCCACATGCGTATCTCCGTCAATGGCAAGCAGCAGATCGTTGAGGAAGGCACCACGGTGCGGGAGCTTCTGAACCGGATGCGGGTGGATTCGCGCAAGGTCGCCGTCGAGGTCAATCTGGAGATCGTGGCCAAGTCCGCCTACGACCGGACCCAGCTCGAGGAAGAGGATCAAGTTGAAATCGTCCACTTCATCGGCGGCGGAGACGATGCGGCACCCGGCGGCGTGGACGCTTCGGAAGACACCTTCGTCGTCGCAGGCCGGACGTTCCGCTCGCGTCTGCTGGTCGGCACCGGCAAGTACAAGGACTACGAGGAGAATGCCCGCGCGGTGGAGGCTGCGGGGGCGGAGATCGTCACGGTCGCTGTCCGGCGGGTCAACGTCACCGATCCCGACCAGCCGATGCTGGTGGATTTCATCGACCCGACGAAACTGACCTACCTGCCCAACACGGCGGGCTGTTTCACCGCGGAGGATGCGGTGCGCACGCTGCGGCTGGCGCGCGAGGCAGGTGGCTGGGACCTGGTCAAGCTGGAGGTCCTGGGCGACCAGAAGACGCTCTCTCCCAACATGCCGGAGACCATTCGCGCCGCGGAGAAGCTGCTGGCTGAGGGTTTCGAGGTCATGGTCTACTGCTCTGACGATCCGATCCAGGCCAAGCGGCTTGAAGAGATGGGCTGCTGCGCGATCATGCCGCTTGGTGCCCCCATCGGCTCCGGCCTCGGCATCCAGAACCCGGTCAATATCCGCCTGATCGTCGAGGGCGCGAGCGTGCCCGTGCTGGTGGACGCGGGTGTCGGCACGGCTTCCGACGCCGCCATCGCCATGGAACTTGGCTGTGACGGCGTCCTGATGAACACCGCGATCGCGGAGGCCAAGGACCCGATCATGATGGCCCGCGCCATGAAACATGCTGTGGAGGCCGGGCGGTTGGCCTATTTGGCCGGCAGGATGCCGCGAAAGAAGTATGCGGACCCGTCCAGCCCGCTGGCAGGACTGATCTGAGCCTGACGCAGGACTGATCACTTTTTTGCGTCGCGTGGGATTGTGATCGGACTGGCTCTGGTCCATTGCGGCAACAGGGCGCATGCTTCGCGGCATCATGCAGATCAGTTCAGTTCGCACACTCGCATCGCTAGTGCTGCTGGCCATCCTGACGGTGGCCTGCACCCCCACCCAGCCTGTTTCCGTCACCCAGCACAATCGCATCAACAGCTTCGCCGTAGCCGGCAGCACGGTGGCTATCGAAAGCCACGACGACAGTCTGCGCAGCGCCGATTTCGACAAGGCACTGGCCCAGCGGCTCCGGACCGCCGGTTTCAGCGTTGTCGATGACATATCAGCCGCACGCTTCGTGGCACGTCTGACAACCGACGTTCAGGAGGGTGTCGAGAAGGAGCACGTCGTGCGGACACCGGAATATTTCGTTCGCCGTCGTCTGGTGACGCTGCAGAACGGCAATCAGGTCGTGGACACGGAGCGTATCTACCTCGGTGACCGGGTTGATCGCTTTCGCTACACGCTCTGGCCAGCCGTGGTGAGCCTGACAGTCACGGAACGGGAAACCGGAAAACCGGCGTTCGAGGGCGAGGTCACGACACAGGGTTCATGTGGCCAGATGGCAGCGCTGGTCGGGCCGATGCTGGACGCCCTGTTCCGGAATCTGCGCAACGAAAGCGGCACTGTTTCCAGTTCCTACGTCGAGGTTCCGACCTGCTGAACAGGCGCCTGCCTGTTTCCTGCCACAATCGAAGTCTACGAGCATCAACCACGCCGCAATTCTGCGGTCGGCAAGGCCCGCCCTCCGGAATCCGGTTGCGCGATCACGCGGCTTGCGCAACAAAAGGGCCACGCAAGATCCCGTCAGGCGGACAGCCTGACAACAAATACATTCAGGACCGGTTCAGACAACATGTTCGCTAATCTCTTTGGCTGGCTTTCCGCCGACATGGCGATCGACCTTGGTACAGCGAACACGCTGGTTTACGTGAAGGGTCGGGGCATTGTCCTGAACGAGCCCTCCGTGGTGGCCATCACCACCGTGAAGGGCAAGAAGCAGGTGCTGGCCGTCGGCGACGAGGCCAAGCTGATGCTGGGCCGCACGCCGGGCAACATCGAGGCGATTCGCCCGCTGCGCGACGGCGTCATCGCGGACTTCGACGTTGCCGAGGACATGATCAAGCACTTCATCCGCAAGGTGCACAACCGCCGCAGCTTCGCCAGCCCGCGCGTGATCATCTGCGTTCCCTCCGGCTCCACGGAGGTCGAACGGCGCGCGATCATGGAATCAGCCGAATCCGCCGGTGCGCGCCAGGTGTTCCTGATCGAGGAGCCGATGGCAGCGGCCATCGGTGCCAACCTTCCGGTCACCGAGCCGACAGGTTCCATGGTCGTCGATATCGGCGGTGGCACGACGGAAGTCGCGGTGCTGTCACTGCGCGGCATCGTCTACTCCCGCTCCGTCCGCGTCGGCGGCGACAAGATGGATGAGGCGATCATCGCCTATATCCGCCGCAACCATAACCTGCTGGTCGGTGAAAGCTCGGCGGAGCGGATCAAGAAGGAAATCGGGTCTGCCTGCCCACCCGATGAGGGCGATGGCTCCACCATGGAGATCAAGGGCCGTGACCTGATGAACGGCGTGCCGAAGGAACTTATCATCTCCCAGCGCCAGATCGCCGAGAGCCTGGCGGAGCCGGTCGGCGCCATCATCGAGGCCTGCAAGGTCGCGCTGGAACATACCGCGCCGGAACTGGCCGCCGATATCGTCGACAAGGGCATCGTGCTGACCGGCGGCGGCGCGCTGCTGGGCAATCTGGACTATGTGCTGCGTCACGCGACCGGCCTGCCGGTCTCCATCGCCGATGAGCCGCTTTCGTGCGTCGCCATGGGCACGGGCCGTGCGCTGGAAGAGATGAAGACCCTGCGACAGGTCCTGCTCAACTCCGACTGATCCGGGACAATCATCCGACATGGCCATCCGCAACGACGACCGGGTCTTCGTTGCGGCGGTCCGTACTTTTGCGACAACGCGCGGCTTGTCGGTCGAGGCGCTCTCCCATGACTGGCTGCTGATCCTGACAGCGGACAATGGCCAGCGATTTCCGATACTCGGCTATGACATCGGCCTGAACAGCGCCACCACCCTGCGCATCGCCAACGACAAGGCCGCGACCGCGGACATGCTGGCGGCGACAGGCATTGACCATATCCCCCACCGGCTTTTCCTGAATCCGGACCTGCATGTCTTCACGCGTGGCACAGGCAACTGGGAAAGCCTGCGCGCGGCTTTCGCCGACGCGGGTCACGATGTGGTGCTGAAAGGCAATGAAGGCACCAGCGGCAAGGGTGTCCATCGCGTGTGCACCCTGCTGGACCTGGAGCGGGTGACGCACGACCTGTTCCGGACCGAACGCGCCATCGCACTCAGCCCCTGGATCGCGATCAGCCGGGAAACCCGCTTCGTGGTTCTGGATGGCAGCGTGCAACTGGCCTACGCCAAGACCGTCCCGGCCCTTGCCGGTGACGGCGTTGCGTCTGTCCGGACCCTGGTCGCCCGTGCCATGACGCCGGAGATGGGACCATCCCTGGGTGCCTGGCTGGAAGATCTGGAGGCAGAAGAACTGGACCGGGTGCCGCAGGCCGGTGAGATCCTGCCCGTGGGATGGCGGCACAATCTGGGACAGGGTGGCGGTATCGCTGAAGTATCGGCCGACGCCGCCGGTCATGCTGTCGCCCTCGCCGCCGCCGCTGCCCTCAACCTGCGATTCGGCAGCGTCGATATTGCCCACACGGTCGATGGCGGGCACAGGGTGATGGAGGTCAATGCGGGCGTGATGCTGGAGCATTTTGCCCGCTCCGGTGCCGAACGGCGGGCGCAGGTTGTGGAGACCTATCACGATGCGCTGGCAAGGCTGGTGAGCAGCCCCACCCCCTGAAAAAAGCCCCTGACCTGAGCCGGTCGGTTCTGTTACGACTGGCGCATCTGGTTTCATGGAATGCAATATCGGGGGAGACAATCATGGGCGCTACGTTCAAGGCACTGGTGGCCAACAAGACGGACGCAGGTTACGGCAGCGAAATCCGCGCTATCACGCTGGACGACCTTTCGGCCGGTGACGTCGTTGTCGATGTTGCCTACTCGACGCTGAACTACAAGGACGGGCTGGCCGTTACCGGCAAGGGCAAGGTCTGCGAAAGCTTTCCCATGGTCTGCGGCATCGACTTTGCGGGCACTGTCGCCTCCTCGGAGAATGCGGACTTCAAGCCCGGCGACAAGGTCGTCGTGAATGGCTACGGCCTGTCCCAGTCCCATTCCGGGGGCTACGCGCAGAAGGCACGGGTCCGGGCCGACATGCTGGTGAAGCTGCCGGACGGTATCGACATGAAGCAGGCGATGGCCATCGGAACGGCAGGCTACACCGCGATGCTGTGCGTGCTGGCACTTGAAAGGAATGATGTGACGCCGAAAGACGGCGAGATCCTGGTGACCGGTGCCGCCGGTGGTGTCGGGTCCGTCGCCGTCGCGATCCTGGCCAAGCTCGGCTACACGGTTGTCGCCTCCACCGGTCGCGCGGAAACGCATGACTACCTGCGGGCGCTGGGCGCATCGGAGATGATCGACCGCAACACGCTTTCGGAGGCTGGCAAACCGTTCCAGAAGCCGCGCTGGGCCGGTGTCGTGGATACTGTCGGCTCCACGACTCTCGCCAACGCCCTGGCGCAGACCAACTACGGCGGCGCTGTCGCGGCCTGCGGCCTGGCGGGCGGTCCCGATCTGCCCACCACGGTGCTGCCCTTCATCCTGCGTGGTGTCACCCTTGCCGGTGTCGACAGCGTCTTCGCGCCGATGGCCGCGCGTCAGGAGGCCTGGACCCGCATGGGCACCGACCTGCCGAAGGACAAGCTCGACAGCATGGCCGAAGAGGTTCCGCTGGCGAAGGTTCTGGAACTGGCGCCGAAGATCCTGGCCGGTCAGGTGCGTGGCCGCGTGATCGTTGACGTCAATGCCTGACGGCGCTGCCGCCACGTCCGAAAAGCCTGACACCGCGGCAGCCGAAGCCTGGCTTGAAGCCCTTGACGACGCGCTGTCGCGGCGGGACGCCGGCGCGGCGTCGAGCCTGTTTCTGCCAGACGGACACTGGCGCGACATCCTCGCCTTCACCTGGCACATCCGCACGTTCAGTGGCGCGACAGCCATTCGTGCGGAGTTGGGACGCCGACTTGATACGGTGAAGCCGACAGGTTTCAGCCTCGCGAAGGACAGGACGCCGCCCCGCAAGGTGAAACGCGCAGGTCGGGAAGCACTGGAAGTCATCTTCGGTTTCCACACCTCCGCCGGGCATGGACAGGGCGTTGTGCGGCTGGTGCCGGACCCGGAGGGGTCGGGCGAACTGCGGGCATGGACCCTGATGACGGCCCTGCACGGCCTGACGGAACATCCCGAGCGGCTCAGTGCGGCGCGGGCCGGTGGCGATGCGTTCGCGCGGGAGTTCGGTGGTGCCAACTGGCAGGACCACAGGGACCGTGCCCGCGCCTATGCTGACCGGGAGCCGACCGTCGTCGTGGTCGGGGCGGGTCAGGCCGGACTGGCCATTGCCGCGCGGTTGAATGCCCTGGGCGTCGATACGCTGCTGATCGAGAAGAACAGGCGCGTCGGCGACAACTGGCGCAGCCGCTATCATTCCCTGACGCTGCACAACGAAGTCTACGTCAACCACCTGCCCTACATGCCGTTCCCGCCGACCTGGCCGGTCTATATCCCGAAGGACATGCTGGCCAACTGGTTCGAGTTCTATGTCGAGGCAATGGAACTGAACTGCTGGACCGATACTGCTCTGGTCAGCGGCGATCATGACGCCGGAAGCGGCCTCTGGACCCTGAACCTGCAGTCCGGCGACGGGACGAAGCGCACGGTACGTCCGCGCCACGTCATCTTCGCCACCGGTGTCAGCGCTATCCCCGTGGTCCCTGACCTGCCCGGACTGGACACGTTTCAGGGCACCGTCATGCATTCCGGCCACTACACCGACGGCAAGGACTGGAAAGGCAAGCGCGCGCTGGTCATCGGCACCGGCAACAGCGCCCATGACGTTGCCCAGGACCTGCAGGCCAGCGGTGCCGATGTGACCATGGTCCAGCGCAGCCCCAGCTACATCGTCAGCCTGGCGGAAGCGCAGAAGGTCTATGCGCTGTATGATGAAGGTCCGCCACTCGACGACTGCGACCTGCTTGCCGCCTCATTCCCCTTTCCTGTCCTGCGCCGGTCCTACCAGCTCTCCACCGCCGAGATGAAAAAGGTGGATGCCGACCTGATGAAGGGGTTGGAAGACCGGGGATTTCGCCTGGATTTCGGAGAGGACGAGACCGGCTTCCAGATGAAGTACATGCAGCGCGGCGGCGGCTACTATTTCAATGTCGGCTGCTCCGACCTGATCGTCAGCGGCGAAATCGGCCTGCTGCACGACGAGAGCATAGCGAGGTACTCAGCGCAGGGCGCGGTGCTGGGAGACGGCACGACACATGCCGCCGACCTGATCGTGCTCGCCACCGGCTACCTGAACCAGCAGGAGACCGTGCGCGCCTGGCTGAACGACGGTATCGCCGATCGCATCGGCCCGGTCTGGGGCTTCAACGACGGCGGCGAGTTGCGCAACATGTGGTGCCGCACACCACAGCCCGGCCTCTGGTTCACCGCCGGCAGCCTGGCCCAGTGCCGCATCTTCTCCCGCTATCTCGCCCTGCAGATCAAGGCCTGCGAGGAAGGCCTGATCTCAGCCGAAGGCTGATCGCCGGTCACCCCTCCTTCCGGTTTACGACTTCTTCATCCCCATTCGGCATCTTCGGCCCGATTTCCCGGAACCGAAAGCAACCGGATTCGCCCGGCAGATCCTCGATCCGTGCGGGCTGGACCAGCCGATTGCGAAAGATCAACGATGGAGCCCTCACCATGCCCGCCCGGAACATGAGCAAACTCGATTCATTCATACGCATTCTGATCGGCGCAGCGCTGATCTGGCTCGGCTTCATCTCCGAAGGCATCATCCTCAACAGTCTTCTGGCCAATGTCGTGGGCGTCTTCGGGGTGCTGAACATTGCGGCAAGCTCCGTGCGGGTCTGCCCGGTCTATGCCATTGCCCGGCTCAGTACGGTACGAGCCGACTGAAATTGGACCTCGGACGGACGATATTCATCGTCGCGATCTTCGCGACGGTTTGCTTCAGTTTCTTCGGCGTCATCGCCTACCAGAATACCGAGGCCGTGAGCACTGTCCGTCAGCAGTCCGTGCTGCTTTCACTCGCCGACACCATCATTGCGGAGATTGGTGACGCAGGCCCGGCGTCCTGGCGTTCGCCGGACTGGCTGAAAGACCGTCCAACGCTCGCCTCACCGCGTTTGCAGGCATTGGTCCTCGACGCTCAGGGCACGGTGATCAGCGCGAGCAATGCACCCTGGGGCACCGATGACCACCTGTTGCCAATTCGGGAGATGCTGACCACGACCGCCGCACATGAACAGATGCTGTCGGACGACGGCAGGCGCCTTGTCTGGGTCACGACCCCCCTGCCTGACAGTAACAGCAGACTGATGGTGGTCCACACCGCCACTGACGATGGTCTGGCGGAATTGATCCCCCTGTACCTTGTCCCGACCATCATTGCGGTACTGATCATCATCTGGATGCTGGTCTGGGTCAGGCTCTCGGTCCTGCGCCGGATCAGCATCATGGCAAGGCAGGAAGCCCTGGAGACTGAACTCGTGCGTGAGCAGGAGGCGAGCAGGATCAAGTCCGCCTTTCTCGCCAACATGAGCCATGAACTTCGCACGCCACTGAATGCCATCATCGGATTTGCCCAGATGCTGCGGAACGAGACCTTCGGATCGCTGGGCAGTGATCGAAATGCCGAATACGTCCGGATCATTCACGACGCCGGCACGCACCTTGCCCGGCTGATCGGTCATGTGCTGGACCTGTCGCAGGTGGAAGCAGGCAGCACCGAACTGCATGAGACACTTGTCGAGCCATCGGAGCTGTTCGAGGAATGCAGGACACTGGTCCGGGCGCAGGTCGAGTCACGTGACCAGAAGATCATGACCGTCATCGGTCCCACCGTCGGACAGGTTACCTGCGACCGGCTGCGGGTCGTGCAGGTCGTGCTCAATCTGCTTGGCAACGCATCAAAGTTCTCACCCAACGGCAGCACCATCCGTCTGGAGGCGGCGCTGCAAAGCAATGGCGATCTGCTGTTGCAGGTGATTGATCAGGGGCGGGGGATTGCCGCCGAAGACATTTCAAAGGTCCTGCAACCCTTCGGTCAGGCCGAAGTGAGCGCAGAGACCGCTCGCGACGGAACCGGTCTCGGGCTCCCCCTCAGTCTTGCCCTGATGGAGTTGCATGGTGGTTCACTCACCATCAACAGTATTCCCGGCGAAGGCACGACCGTGACCGCGCGACTGCCGGCAGACCGCCATCACCCCGCCGGGGTGACGGATGCGACTGACGCACCGCTCTCCACCGCAGCGAACCGGTAGTCGGCGGCGATACGCCCCGCAGCCCCGCAGCCTCAGAGGTCGCGCACGTCCGCCAGCTTGCCCGCAATCGCAGCGGCGGCAGCCATGCCCGGGCTGACCAGATGGGTGCGCCCGCCACGGCCCTGACGGCCCTCGAAATTGCGGTTGGAGGTTGAGGCACAGCGTTCACCCGGTTCCAGCCGGTCGGCGTTCATCGCCAGGCACATGGAACAGCCCGGCTCCCGCCAGTCAAAGCCGGCCTCGACAAAGATCTTGTCCAGCCCCTCCTGCTCCGCCTGCTCCTTCACCAGGCCAGAGCCCGGAACGATCATGGCGTGGACGTTGGCGGCAACCTTGCGTCCCTTTGCAACAGCGGCGGCGGCGCGCAGGTCCTCGATCCGGCCATTGGTGCAGGACCCGATGAAGACCTTGTCGATGGTCACGTCGGTCAGCTTCACGCCCGGCTGCAGCCCCATGTAGGCCAGCGCCCGAACCAGCGAGTCACGCTTGATCTCATCCTCGATATCCGCCGGGTCGGGAACCCGCGCGGTGATCGGCGCGACGTCCTGCGGGCTGGTGCCCCAGGTGACATGCGGCGTGATGTCGGCGGCCGCCAGCTCGATGACCTTGTCGTAATGCGCGCCCGCATCAGAGGTCAGGGACTTCCACTGATCCACCGCCTGTTCGAAGGCTCCTGCCTTCGGGGCCATGGCTCGGCCACGCACATAGTCGAAGGTCTTCTGGTCCGGTGCGATCAGACCGGCGCGCGCACCCGCCTCGATCGACATGTTGCAGACCGTCATGCGGCCTTCCATCGACAGGTCGCGGATAGCCGATCCTGCATACTCGATGACATAGCCCGTACCGCCCGCCGTGCCGACGACGCCGATCACGGCCAGCACCAGGTCCTTGGCGGTGACGCCGGGGTTCAGATCACCTTCGATCTTCACCAGCATGTTCTTCGACTTCTGCTGCAGCAGGCACTGGGTGGCCAGCACGTGCTCGACTTCTGACGTGCCGATGCCGAAGGCCAGCGCACCGAAGGCACCATGCGTCGCGGTGTGGCTGTCACCGCAGACAATGGTCATGCCCGGCAGGGTGAAGCCCTGTTCCGGCCCGATGATGTGGACAATGCCCTGGCGGATGTCGTCCATGCCGAAGTAGGGCACGCCAAACTCGGCGCAATTCTTTTCCAGCGTCTCGACCTGGATGCGGCTCTCCTCGTCCGCGATCCCGACGGAGCGGTCCGTGGTGGGGACATTGTGGTCGGCCACGGCCAGGGTCGCATCAGGCCGCCGCACGGTGCGACCGGTATTGCGCAGCCCCTCGAACGCCTGCGGGCTGGTGACCTCATGCACCAGATGCCGGTCGATATACTGGATCGCCGACCCGTCATCGCGCATCTCCACGACATGCGCATCCCAGATCTTGTCGAACAGCGTCTTTGCCTGGCTCACGTCAAATCTCCTCCACCCAGCACGGACCCGCAGCAACGCACACGGACCCTGGCCGGGATCACCCGCCCGACCGGGCGCTATCCCTATGCCCAACTGCGAATGTCGTCAATCGGGCAGCTTTGCAACTGCCCGCTACAGATCGGTCAGAACGGGATCTCGTCGTCCAGATCGCCGCCACCGCCGCCGAAGTCGTCGCCGCCACGGTCATTGCCGCCACGCGAGCCACCACCGCCGCCGCCACCATAGCCGCCGCCCCCGCCGGAACCGCCGCCATAGCTGCCGCCACCACCACCGCCGCCGCCTTCACCGCGGCTGTCGAGCATCTGCAAGTCGCCGCGGAAGCGGTTGAGCACGATCTCGGTGCTGTACTTGTCCTGACCCTGCTGGTCCGTCCACTTGCGGGTCTGGATCTGGCCTTCGATGAACACCTTGGCGCCCTTGCGCAGGTACTGCTCTGCCACCTTCGCCAAGTTCTCGTTGAAGATGACGACGCGGTGCCACTCAGTGCGTTCCCGGCGTTCACCGCTGTTGCGGTCGCGCCAGGTCTCCGAGGTCGCGATGCGCAGGTTCACCACCGGATTGCCGTCCGGCATCCGCCGCACCTCCGGGTCCGCCCCCAGATTGCCGACCAGAATGACCTTGTTGACGCTGCCTGCCATGTCCCCGCTCCGTGTTTAGCCTTTTGGTGGTCTGTGCCATCCCTCTCCCCCTCCCGGCCACCCACGCAAGTATCCTGAAATGGGTGGCCGGGAGG
>JARGNO010000076.1 GCA_029213165.1 Minwuia sp. | reverse complement strand
ATCGGAATGCAGTGATGGCGGCGTTATCGGCCAGAGCCAGCGGGGATGATACAGGCTGCAATGCCGCGCAACGCAACCGGCCTGACGGACATGCCTCCGTGGAGGTGTCTGCCAGGCCGGGAGAGTGAACCACCCCGCACCGTTCAGCGCGTGGCGGAAGCCGTGTCTCAGCCGTTGCCGGCCTCGATCGCGTCTTCGATGGTGCGCAGGCCGGGCAGCTTCGACGAGACCAGCACGGCCATGTTGCCGGGCTTGTGCTCGTTGGCCTGCATCTTCATGTGGGCGCGCGGGATGTCGTCCCATGAGAAGACTTCCGACATGCACGGATCGACACGGCGTTCGATCACCATCTGGTTGGCCTGGGTCGCCTGCTTCAGGTTGGCGAAGTGGCTGCCCTGGATCCGCTTCTGCCGCATCCAGACGAAGCGGGCATCCATGGTCAGGTTGTAGCCGGTGGTACCGGCACAGAACACGACCATTCCGCCGCGCTTCACCACGATGCAGGACACGGGGAAGGTGCTCTCGCCCGGATGCTCGAACACGAAGTCGACGTCATTGCCCTTGCCGGTGATGTCCCAGATCGCCTTGCCGAACTTCCGCATCTCCTTGGTCCAGGCGTGATACTCCTCCGAATTGACCGTCGGCATCTGGCCCCAGCAGTTGAAGTCCTTGCGGTTCAGCACCGCCTTGGCGCCCAGCGACATGACGAACTCGCGCTTGGTCTCGTCTGAGATGACGCCGATGGCATTGGCGCCGGCGGCGGCACAGAGCTGCACGGCCATGGAGCCGATACCGCCCGAGGCGCCCCAGATCAGCACGTTGTCGCCGGGACGCAGGATGTGCGGGCGATGGCCGAACAGCATGCGGTAGGACGTGGCGAGCGTCAGGGTGTAGCAGGCGCTTTCCTCCCACGTCAGGTGACGCGGGCGGGGCATCAGCTGCCGGTCCTGCACACGGGCGAACTGGGCGAAGGATCCGTCCGGCGTCTCGTAGCCCCAGATGCGCTGCGAGGTGGAGAACATCGGATCGCCGCCATTGCATTCCTCGTCATCGCCGTCGTCCTGGTTGCAATGGACCACGACCTCGTCACCGACCTTCCAGCGCTTGACGCGGGACCCGACGGCGTAGACCACGCCGGAGGCATCGGAACCGGCAATGTGATAGGGCTGCTTGTGGATGTCGAAGGGCGACAGCGGGGTGCCGAGAGAGGCCCAGACACCGTTGTAGTTGACGCCGGCAGCCATCACCAGGATCAGCACGTCGTGGCTGTCCAGTTCAGGCGTGTCCACGACCTCGCACTGCATGGCGGTGTCGGGATTGCCATGGCGCTCCCTGCGGATCGCCCAGGCGTACATCTTCGACGGTACGTGACCCAGGGGCGGAATCTCGCCCACTTCATAGAGGTCACGGCGGTCGCCGTTATTGGGGTCGATGGGGGTGTTCTCGACTGCCTGCATCTCGGCCATGCTCATTACTCCAATTCTGCGCGACCATGCTCCAACGCGCCCGTCGCTGCCCTTCCAGTCAATACGCTGGACCGTCCCGGGGCAACGGGTTTATGTTGCACAGCCGCAAAACGCGTTTTGCAGCGCGGCAAGTGATATGATATTTCCATTGCCGCACGCAAGACGTAATTTTCGTGCGTAGATGATCAATGTGACGGAATAATCTGATGAATGCTGAAACGGGCACCAACCCTGCGGAAACTGCTGAAGTGAAACGGGACCGCCCCTGGCTGATCCGCACCTATTCCGGCCACAGCTCCGCGCGGGCTTCGAATGAACTCTACCGCACGAACCTCTCGCGCGGGCAGACCGGCCTGTCGGTCGCCTTTGACCTGCCGACCCAGACCGGCCACGACAGCGACCACGCGCTGGCCAAGGGGGAAGTGGGCAAGGTCGGTGTGCCGGTCTCCCACATCGGTGACATGCGGACGCTGTTCGACCAGATCCCGCTGGAGCAGATGAACACCTCCATGACCATCAACGCCACCGCGCCCTGGCTGCTGTCACTCTATGTCGCCACCGCCGAGGAGCAGGGGGCCGACCGCACCAAGCTGATGGGCACGGTGCAGAACGACATCGTGAAGGAATATCTCTCGCGCGGGACCTATATCTTCCCGCCCGCACCGAGCCTGAAACTGATCTCCGATGTCATCGGTTTCACGGTGACGGAGATGCCGAAGTGGAACCCGACCAACATCTGCTCCTACCATCTGCAGGAAGCAGGCGCGACGCCGCAGCAGGAACTGGCCTTCGCGCTGGCCACCGCCATCGCCGTGCTGGACACGGTGCGGGACCGCGGCGAGGTCCCGGCGGAGATGTTCGGCGCGGTTGCCGGGCGCATCAGCTTCTTCGTCAATGCCGGCATCCGCTTCATCGAGGAAATGTGCAAGATGCGCGCGTTCGTCGATCTGTGGGACGAACTGCTGGCTGACCGCTATCGGGTGGAGGAGGAGAAGTTCCGCCGCTTCCGCTACGGCGTGCAGGTCAACAGCCTGGGCCTGACGGAGCCGCAGCCGGAGAACAATGTCTACCGCATCCTGATCGAGATGCTGGCCGTGGTGCTGTCGAAGAACGCCCGCGCCCGTGCCGTGCAGCTGCCCGCCTGGAACGAGGCGCTGGGCCTGCCCCGCCCCTGGGACCAGCAGTGGAGCCTGCGCCTGCAGCAGATCGTGGCCTATGAGACGGATTTGCTGGAGTATGGCGACATCTTCGATGGCTCCCCCGTGATCGATGCCAAGGTGGAGGCGCTGAAGGCCACGGCGCGGGAGGAACTGGCCACCATCGACAGGCTTGGCGGTGCCCTGGCGGCGGTCGAAAGCGGCTACATGAAGGAAGCCCTTGTGGAGAGCAACGCCCGACGGGTGCAGGCGATCATGCGGGGCGACATTCCGGTGATCGGTGTCAACCGCTTCACGGAAAGTGCGCCGTCACCACTGGCCGATTCCGCTGACGCCATCCTGACTGTCGATGACGCGGCGGAGACCGACCAGATCGCAGCGCTGCAGGCCTGGCGCGAAGGCCGTGACAGCAAGGCGGTGGAAACCGCGCTGGCCGAACTGGACCGCGCCGCGCGGGAGGACCGCAACATCATGGAGGCCTCGATTGCTGCCGCGAAAGCCGGGGCCACCACCGGCGAATGGGCCGATACCCTGCGCCGGATCTATGGCGAGTACCGCGCCCCGACCGGCGTCGGCGGGGCCGTCGGGGTCGCCGCCGCCAGCCTTGGCGACGTGCGCAAGCGGGTGGAAGAGGTCTCGGCCCGGCTGGGACGCCGGATCAAGATCCTGGTCGGCAAGCCGGGCCTCGACGGCCATTCCAACGGTGCTGAACAGATTGCCGTCGCGGCCCGCGATGCTGGCATGGAAGTGGTCTACGAGGGCATTCGCCTGACGCCGCAGCAGATCGTCGATGCGGCGCTGGAGGAGGCCGTGCATCTGGTCGGCCTGTCGATCCTGTCCGGCAGCCACGCCGCGCTCGCCCGTGACGTGATGGAGGGGCTGCGCGCCGAGGGCCTGGGCGACATCCCCGTGGTCGTCGGCGGCATCATCCCCGAAGCCGACGCCACCAGCCTGAAGGCCGCCGGTATCGCCGGAATCTACACGCCGAAGGACTTCGACCTGTCCGCCATCATGGCCGACATCGTGGAGATCGTGGACGCCAAGACGGCGGCGTAGGGTAGCCGGGAGGGCCTTTCTGCATCTTCCCCCCTTGCGGGGGAAGTGGCCGCGCAGCGGTCGATGGGGGGTGAAGCCGCAGGCTGTCGCACAGATGTGAGATAGCCGCCCGGCGTCGCCGGGTCACCCCCACCCCGACCTTCCCCCGTCTAGGGGGAAGGGGAAGAGGACCGGGCATCAAACACTCGATCATCCCTCCCAGGGTGAATGCCCGGCATCCAGAGCCTTCCGGATCGCGTCGCCGTGTTCGTCCGGAGTGGGTGCGCGGCGGGGGGCAACCTTGTTCTGCCCGGAGACCCAGATCGGGGTGTCGATCAGGTGGGGCAGCAGCGCGCCCTCATCCGTGTCCCGTATCGCGCCGACAGCCAAGGCCTGCGGGTCAGTGGCTGACTCGTCCGGTGTCAGCACGGGACCGACGGCCAGTCGGGTCTCGCCGAGCCGGACCTGCCACTCGGCCCAGTCGCGCTGGCGGAAGGCGGTATCGAATACCTCGGTCAGGGCCACGGCGTTCTCCGCCCGTTCTTCGACGGTGGCGAAACGCGGGTCGGTCAGCAGGCCGGGCTGTTCGATGACTTCGGTCAGGCGTCTGAAATCCCGGTCAGGATCCAGCGCCGACATGATGAACCAGCGCCCGTCGCGGGTCTGGTAGTAGTTCACCATGGCGGTCCAGGGGTCGTGGCGCGGGCGCTTGTTCTTCATCGGCGCTCCGGCGAGGGAGGCGGTGGTCAGCACGGCATTCGACCAGAGCCCGTTGGCGATCAGGGAGGTATGGACCTCCCGGCCCCTGCCGGTCATTGTCCGCTCGTACAGCGCCAGCATGACCGCCGCGAACAGGGAGATGCCGGTGGGGTGATCGCCCTGGCCGGCAACCGACGTGGCGGGCGGCCCCGCCATGTCCGGGCGCACCAGATGCATCAGGCCGGAGCGCGCCCAGTAGGTCGTCAGGTCAAAGCCCGATCCGTCCGCTTCCGGCCCAACCTCCCCCTTCGCGGTCAGGGAGGCATAGATCAGCCGCGGGTTCAGTGCCGCCAGGTCACCATATGTCAGGCGGAACTTGCGCCGCACCGGCAATGGGTGATTGGTGACGAAGACGTCGGCACTGGCCACCAGCGCGTGCAACCTCTCCTGGTCCCGGTCCTGCCCCAGGTCCATCACGATGCCACGCTTGCTGCGGTTGTCGAGCTGCCAGGCGTAGTCGGTATCGGCAACGGGGAAACCGGGCGTGTCGTTCAGGCGACGGTAGCCGTCGCCCCCCGGTGGCTCCACCTTGATCACGTCCGCGCCGAAATCGGCCATCACGGTGGCTGCCGTCGGCCCTGCGATCCAGGTCGCTGCGTCGATCACGCGGATACCGGATAGGATCAGCTTCTCGTCCGCATCATCCTGACGGTCTGCTGTCATTCGGCGGCCTTGTCCCGTGCGTCCAGCCAGGCGTTGAAGGTCGGGCGGCGCTTCTCCCGGAACGAATTGCCGCCTTCCTTCGCATCCGGGTGATGGTCAACGATTGCTGTCTTGCCGGCGATGTCGTCCAGCGACTGTGCCCAGGTCATCTCTGCTGCATTGTAGACCGACCGCTTCAGCAACCGCATGGCGACCTGCGGACCCTCAGCCATCTCGCGGGCCAGGGCTTCCGCCTCCGCCTTCAGGTCGGCAGGGGCCACGGCGGCTGTCACCAAGCCCATTTCCTCTGCCTCCACACCGGTGACAATGCGCTTGCGCATCAGGAAATCCATGGTCTTCGCCAGCCCCAGATGCTGCACCAGCAGGGCTTGCCCGCCCTCGTCCGGCAACAGAGCAAAGCGCAGCGTGGCGCTGCCCATGCGTGCGTCCGTCGCGGCAATGCGGAAATCGCAGGACAGGGCCAGCGAGAACCCCGTCTGGATCGCGACACCATTGATCGCGGCAATGGTGATCTTGTCGATCTGGCGGATGGTGGTGTTCAGCTGCTGCGAGATCCAGCGCAGCCCGTCATAGGTGCCGATGCCGGTGTCATGGCCCGGCGGGATCAGCGGCACCTCCCCCACGTCCTCCCGCATCCCGGTGGCATAGCCCTTCAGGTCATCCCCGGCGGAGAAGGAATCGCCACTGCCGATGAAGACGATGACCCGCACGGAGTCGTCCATCTGCGCATGGGTCAGGGCCTCGATCAGGTCCCGTTTCATGGCCGACGTCATGCCGTTCTTGCGTTCCGGCCGGTTCAGGGTCACCCAGAGTATTCCGGGATCACTGAGTGAAAGTTCAAAGCCCTTCCAGGCGCCCATCCGCATGATCGTTCCTCCCCAGGATAAGTTTCCGGGGATGGTAATCCGATTTGACGGTGGCCGCATCACTGAAGAGCCTTGGCGCTGACTGCGCCTCGCGTCAGGCCTGTTTCAGCGCCCCCGCGACGGTCGCGACACGGCTGCCGACCAGTTCGATCGACTTCCGCGCGGCCTCGTCCCTGATCCCGCCCGCGTCATCGAAGGTCTCGGCGTTGCAACTCAGCGCCCGCTGCTGCGGCACCACGAGGACACCGATATTGCCCAGGATCGAGCGCACATGCACCAGACCCCGCAACCCGCCCAGTGCCCCGCCGGACCCGGCCACCAGGCCGGCAACCTTGCCCTGATAGGCGTGCAGGGGCGGGCGGCCTTCAATGGGACGCGACACCCAGTCGATGGTGTTCTTCAGCAGCGGCGTGATGGAACTGTTGTATTCCGGGCAGCCGATCAGCAGGCCATCATGTGTGTCGAACATGTCCTTCAGCGCGATGACATTGTCGGGGAAGCCGCTGTCAGCCTCCAGATCGCCATCATAGAGCGGCAGCGGCCATTCGCCGAGTTCCAGCCAGGTCACTTCCGCCCCGGCGGCCTCCGCCCCGCGTGCAGCGGCTTGTGCCAGCCTGCGGTTGATGGAGTCGCGGCGGCTGCTTCCGGCGAAGGCGAGGATACGTGCGGTCATGATCTGTTACCTGTTCCGTGGAATGTCACTGCTGGCGAAAGTAGGTCGGTTCGCCGGATTTCTCCAGTCGGTCAAATCCGGTGGTTCACGTTGGGGAATCGTAACAAGGTTGCGTGTCCGGGGCGTATCGGGGACGGTTGCGCAGGCCGTTGCAGCATTCGCCAGAGGAGAGACGACATGATTCCCACAATCACCATGCTCTATGCGGGCCTGCTGGGCCTTCTGCTCATTGTCCTGTCCTTCCGTGTGGTCGGCTTTCGCCGCAAGAGCGGGACAGGCATCGGTGACGGCGACAGTGAAGGCGGTGCCCGTCTGATACGGGCGCACGGCAACTTCACCGAATATGTCCCGTCAGCCCTGCTGATCCTGCTGCTGCTGGAACTGGCCGGGGAGAATCCGGTTGCGCTGCATGTCTTCGGCGCGTTGCTTTTTCTGGCCCGGATCGCCCATGCGAGCGGCCTGTCGAAGGCTTCCGGCGCAACTCCGGGTCGCTTCGGTGGCGCACTGGTCACCTTCCTGCTGCTGATCATCGGTTCCATCTGGCTGATCGTCCGCAGCGTCATGTGGCAGATGGGGTGATCCGAGGGGGGCATCCGCCCGTTCAGATCGCGACTGCCGGTCCGATCAGGTGAGCGAAGCTGCCACTCACCAGGCCTGAAACGCGACCCATGTCATCCACTTGCTGCCCCAGTGCGTCGCGGGCCTGGAACAGCGGCGTACCTGCACCCTGATGCAGGATCGCGGCATAGTGGAACTCGTGCCCGACAAGGTCCTTCGGCCATGGCAGATGCCCCGCCTGGGTCAGGCGGCGGTAACCCAGATGCAGGCGGCGCGCGGCAAAGCTGGTCGCGACGGGCAGCAATCCGGCCATGCGATGGGTGTGACCGTCGCCGTCTGTCAGACCTTCCCCAAGCACCATGTAGCCACCGCATTCGCCATAGATGGCCTTGCCCTGCGCGGCGGCTGTCCGCAGTCCGTCGATGAAACCCGTGTTTGCCGCCAGACGGCCCGCGTGCAGTTCGGGATAGCCACCGGGCAGCAGGATGAAATCGGCACCCGCTGGGGGGGGCTGATCGGCAAGGGGGGAGAAGGGCATCATCTCCGCCCCGGCATCGCGCCAGTGCTGCAGCAGATGCGGATACATGAAACAGAAGGCCGTATCCTGTGCCACGGCGACACGCTGGCCCGGCGGCGGCAGGACGCGGGCTGAGGTTCCGGCGTCCGGCAGGGGCGCTGCGACGGCTTGCAGGCCCTCCACCGGCACCGCCGCCGCCATGGTCCGGGCCAGCAGCGCCAGACGTGTTTCAAGGTCCGGCAGTTCCGCCGCCGGAACCAGTCCCAGATGGCGGGATGGCAGTTCTATTCCGGTCTGGCGCGGGACAGTCCCCAGCACGGGCATGTCCAGATGTTGCAGGGCGGTCTTCAGGATCTCCGCGTGCCGCGGGCTGCCGACGCGGTTCAGGATCAGACCGGCAAGGCGCACGTCGCTGCGATGACGGCTGAAACCCTCCACCAGTGCCGCAACCGACTGGGCCTGCCGCGCGACATCGACCACCAGCACCACGGGCAGTTCCAGTGCCGCCGCAAGATCGGCGGTGGACCCGGTGCCATCCGCGCCACCGTCGAAAAGGCCCATCACACCCTCGATCAGCAACAGGTCATGACCGGCAGCCTGCCGGGTGGCCAGCGCGCGCAGCGTACCAGGGTCCATGGCCCAGGGGTCGAGATTGACCGAGCTCTGTCCGAGGACGGCCGCATGCAATGTCGGGTCGATATAGTCGGGGCCGCACTTTGCCGCCGCCACCCTGACCCCCGCCTGCTTCAGCGCGCCGAGCAGCCCGGCGGTCAGACTGGTCTTGCCCGCGCCGGAATGCGGTGCCGCCAGGATCAGACCGCGCGCCAGGGCCCGGCTCACCCGGACTGCTGGTCGCGTCGACCGAGCCTGTCGGTGATCACGGACGGATCGGCGAACTGTCCATCGATCCAGTTCAGGGCGGTGCGCAGCCCGACCACGCCACCGACGACGACCAGCGCCGGGGGCTTCAGGCCTTCCCGCTCCACCACCGTCGCGGCCTGTGCCAGTGTCGTCTCGACCACCCGCTGACCGGGCAGCGTCGCATCGGTGACGATGGCAACCTGTTCGGCGCTGTCGCGCCCCCCGGCGATCAGGCTGTCGGCGATCTGCGCCAGATGCTTTACTGCCATGTACATGACGATGACGGGGGAGCCTCTTGCGATGGCATTCCAGTCGACCCGGGACGGGGTCAGGCCATTCTGGTCATGCCCGGTCAGGAACGTGACCGACTGGTTCACGTCGCGGTGGGTGACCGGAATACCGGCATAGGCCAGCCCGCCGACCCCTGCCGTGACGCCGGGAATGATGCGGAACGGAATGCCCGCCTCCACCAGTGCCAGCGCTTCCTCACCGCCGCGCCCGAAGACGAAGGGATCGCCGCCCTTCAGCCGCAGTACCCGCTTGCCAGCCTGTGCCAGCGCGATCAGGCGCAGGGTGATGTCACGCTGTTTCGGGGACGGCTTGCCGCCACGCTTGCCCGCGAATTCGACCAGTGTGCCGGTGCGCGCCCAGCCGAGAATGCGGGAATCCACCAGCGCGTCGTAGACAATCACATCCGCCTGCTGCAGTGCCGACAGCGCGTGCAGTGTCAGCAGGCCGGGATCACCCGGTCCGGCGCCCGCCAGCCAGACCCAGCCGGGCAGGAACACCGGCCAGTCGCCGCCGGGTGGCAGGGTGATGTCTTCGGATCGGTCCATGGCCCTCTTCTAGCATGATGACTGCCGCTTGGAAGTCTGCCCGAACGTCACGGATCGCTTTCGCCACGACATGGCGCTGTTCATTGTTTCACGCACCGGATGATGACAGGTGAGCCGCTGCGTGCTTCCCTTCGCCCAACTGGATTCGAGGGAGGGCGCTGAACATGGCGGATCGCATCGGTTTCATCGGTCTGGGGGCAATGGGCGGTCCCATGGCGGCCAACCTGGCCCGCAAGGGACACGACATGACCGTCTATGACACGGATCTCGCGAAGACCGTGCCCCTGGCGGAACTCGGCGCCTCGGTCGCCGGGTCGGTGGCGGAACTGACGGCGGCGGTTGATCTGGTGATCACCATGCTGCCCGATTCGCCGGATGTGGAGGCGGTGCTGCTCGGCCCTGGCGGCGTGCGGGAGAACGGACGGCCCGACATGGCGGTGATCGACATGTCGACCATCGCGCCTGCCACCACGGACCGCCTGTTCACGGCCCTGACGCAGGCCGGGATCGGTTTCGCCGACGCGCCGGTCGGGCGTTTGGTGGCGCACGCGATCAGGGGCGAGTCGCTGTTCATGGTCGGTGCGTCGGGCAATGATTTCGGCCGGGTGAAACCGGTGCTGGAGGGGATGGGAACAACCATCCATCACTGTGGCGGACCGGGCAGTGGCATCCGCACCAAGCTGGTGAACAACCTGATCGCCATCTCCGTCTGTCAGGTGAATGCGGAGGCGGTGACGCTGGCGCAGGCCTTCGGGCTGGATATCCGCTCCACACTTGATGTGGTCAATGGCACCACCGCCACAAATGGCCATCTGGTCAGCGCCTGGCCGAACAAGGTGCTGGTGGACGACACCGATCCCGGCTTCCGCATCCGGCTGGCGCACAAGGATGTGGCGCTTGCGCTGGACGCAGCGAAGGACGCCGGGATCCCGATGATTGCCGGTTCCGCCGTGGCCCAGGCGCTGACGGCGGCGAAGGGCACGGCGGGATTCGGGGAGAAGGATTTCTCCGCGCTGCTCGACTTTGTCTCCGGCATGGCGGGTATCAAGCCGCCCCGGTTCGACACATGACGGCGCTGGCTGAGCAGATTGTCGCCGCACTGAAGCAGCGCGGTACCCGCCACATCTTCGGCGTGCCCGGTGGTGGATCCAGTCTGGACCTGATCGAGGCCTGTGGCCGGTTGGGCGTCGAATTCGTCCTGACCCGCAGCGAGACCTCCGCCGTCCTGATGGCGGCGGCCTCGGGCGAGCTTTCCGGCGCACCCGGTGCGGCCCTGACCGGCGTGGGGCCGGGGGCGGCGGCGGCGATGAACGGCATGGCCTATGCGTCGCTGGAGCGGTCGCCGCTGGTGCTGCTGACGGATCGGATCGAGCCGACGGCCGCGCGCCCGACCTGGCATCAGGTCTATGACCAGCCCGCCGGGTTCACCCCGGTGTCGAAGGCCGCGCGCTGGATCCGCCCCGACACGGATCCGCATGAACTGGCTGCCCTGCTGGACCTGCCCGCGCAGGAACCGCAGGGACCGGTGCATCTGGACATGGTGGCGGCGGAGGCCGGGGTCGATGCGCCTGCCATTCCCCATGCCGCGCCGGGAAGTGTTTCAGGGACCATGCCGCAGAGCCTGAAACAACGCATCGCCGGGGCCAGGAAGCCGGTGATGATCGTCGGCCTGCAGGCACGGCATCTGGCCGGTGAAACACGTGCGCTGGCCCAGGCGCTGGGCGCAGCCTGCCTGACGACCTACAAGGCCAAGGGCGTGATATCCGACCATGATCCGCTGCTGGTGGCGCAGTTCACCGGCGGTACGGCGGAGGCAGCGGTGCTGTCTGCGGCGGATCTGGTCATCATGGTCGGGCATGATCCGATCGAGATGATTCCCGGTGTCTGGAGTTACACCGCCCCTGTCGTCGCGCTGTCGACCTGGGACTGGGCGGCGGCGGGGGGGTATCCTGTGCCGGAACAGATTGCCGTGGGCGACCTGCAACAGATGCTGGTCGCAGTGACCCCGGCGGCGAGCAGCCCCGGCTGGGACCGGGCGGAACTGGCGCGCCTGCGCGGGACCTATCGGAACCGCATTGCCTATCCGGAGGTTGCGGGCATCTCCCCGGACTTCGTCATTGACGACGTGCAACGCGCCGCTGCGGCGGGCACCCGGCTGACTGTCGATGCCGGGGCGCACATGTTCCCGACCCTGGCGCGCTGGATGGCCGACGAGCCGCTGGGGGTCATGAAGTCCAACGGTCTCTCCACCATGGGCTACGCGCTGCCCGTGGCCATCGCCAGCGCCCTGCATGAACCTGACCGGCCTGTCGTGGCGGTCACCGGTGACGGCGGCATGATGATGTGCCTGCCGGAACTGGCAACGGCGGCAGAGCATGGGCTGGACATCACCGTCATTGTCCTGAACGACGCCATGCTGAGCCTGATCGACGTGAAGCAGCGCAAGCAGCAGCGCCCCCAGGCAGGTGTTGCATCGCGCCCCGTCGATTTCGCCATGATGGCACAGGCTCTGGGCTGTCACGGGGCCACCGTGCGCAGGCCGGAGGGACTGGCCGAAGTGCTGGAGAATGCGGCCGGACTGTCCGGCCCGAGGCTGATCGACGTGCATATCGATCCGTCAGGCTATGATGCACAGCTGGATGCGATGCGCGGCTGAGGCCGTGGCTGGCAACCGCCGCGAAATTGTGTAGACAGTCCGGAGAGAAACATCTGCGGCCCGAGGGAGTCCCAAACCATGCGTGATCTGCAACAGCCCGGCCGTTCGGTCGTCCACGCCACCAACGGCGCGGCAGCAACGTCGCATCCGCTGTCCACCCTGGCGGCGATGGAGATCCTGCAGGCCGGGGGCAATGCCATCGATGCGGCCGTCGCCGCCTGCGCCGTGCAGTGCGTCGTGGAGCCCATGTCCACCGGTATCGGCGGCGACTGCTTCGTGCTGCTGCAGAAGGGTGCGCAGGGGCCGGTAATCGGCCTGAACGGTTCCGGCCATGCGCCGCAGGGGCTGACCGCCGATCATCTGCTGGGGCAGGGGATCACGCAGATCGGGCTGGAGAGTCCGCATTCGGTCACTGTTCCCGGTGCTGTCGATGCCTGGTGCCGCCTGCTGGACGACCACGGCAGCATGGGGATCGACCGGGTGCTGCAGCGTGCCATCCAGTATGCGGCGGAGGGGTTTGCCATCACTCCGCGCGTCTCCGTCGACTGGTCGCGCAATGTGAAACGCCTCAGTGGTGACGCCAATTCCGCAGCACAGTACCTGCGTGACGGGGCCAGCCCGACGGCGGGTCAGACCTGGCAGTCACCGGAACTGGCCGAGACGCTGAAACGCATCGCGGCGCAGGGGCGTGATGGCTTCTACGCCGGACCCGTTGCCGACGACATGGTCAACTATCTGAACAGCATCGACGCAACCCATACACTGGACGACTTCGCCGCCCAGCACTGCGAGTATGTCGATCCGATCTCCAGCGAATATGCCGGGCGCCAGATCACGGAGATTCCGCCGAACGGCCAGGGTATCACCGCGTTGCTGATGCTCAATATCCTGAAGGGCTATGACCTGTCCGCCTATGGCCCGGTCAGTGTCGAGCGGCTGCATATCGAGGCGGAGGCAACGCGCCTCGCCTTCGCCGCCCGCGACCGCCACGTGGCTGATCCGCGCCAGGTCGAGGTACCGGTGGAGATGCTGCTTTCCGGCGAATTTGCCGATGAACTGCGGGAGCGGATTTCCCTCAGCCGGGCCATGCCCGATGACGAACAGGCCACCGGGCCGCAGTATCGCGACACGGTCTATCTGACGGTGGTTGACCGGGACCTGAACTGCGTTTCCTTCATCAATTCGCTCTACTTCGCCTTCGGGTCCTGCAGGACCGCGCCGAAATCCGGTGTGCTGCTGCAGAACCGCGGTGCCGGTTTCGTGGTGAAGCCCGGACACCCCAATTGCGTCGCCCCGCGCAAGCGCCCGATGCACACCATCATCCCCGGCATGGCGCTGAAGGATGGCCGCTGCGAGATTTCCTTCGGCGTGATGGGCGGCGGCTACCAGCCGGTGGGCCATGCCCATGTGTTGAGCAATATCTACGATTACGGCATGGACGTGCAGGAAGCCATCGATTGCCCCCGCGCCTTTCATGTCAGCGGCAAGCTGGATGTGGAACGCAGCCTGCCACGGGACGTGGTGGCGGGACTGGCGGCCCTGGGCCATGAAACCAATGAGCCGGAGATGCCCTGGGGCGGCGGTCAGGCGATCATGATCGACTATGCCAATGGCACCCTCGCCGCCGGATCGGACCCCCGCAAGGACGGCATGGCGATGGGGTACTGATTTCCGGCTCCTGACCGTTCCACCCCTCGCCAGAGTCATTGCTCAGACTGTTCCATCCCTCTCCCCCTCCCGGCCACCCACGCAAGTATCCTGAAATGGGT
>JARGNO010000006.1:54123-110966 GCA_029213165.1 Minwuia sp. | reverse complement strand
ATGGCGTCGAGGTCCGGCTGGTGGATGACAACGACTGCGAGGTGCCGGAGGGGGAGATCGGCGAGATGATGATCCGCACCGACCGGCCCTGGGGCATGAACTCCGGCTATTACAACAACGCGGAAGCCACGGCGAAGGCCTGGCGGAACGGCTGGTTCCATACCGGTGACGCATTCCGCATGGACGCGGAAGGCAATTTCTACTTCGTTGACCGGATCAAGGACGCGATCCGCCGTCGCGGCGAAAACATCTCTTCCTTCGAGGTGGAGGCTGACGTGGGTGCCCATCCGGCAGTGCGCGAGGTTGCCGCCATCGCAGTCCCGAACGAGATGAGCGAAGACGAGGTGATGGTCGTTGTCGCACCGGTCGAGGGTCAGACAATCGATCCCGTCGACCTGATCGAGTTCCTGCGCCCGCGCATGGCGCATTTCATGGTGCCCCGCTACGTCCGCATCGTCGATGAACTGCCGAAGACACCGACCGCAAAGGTCCAGAAGGCCATGCTGCGGGAAGAAGCGGTGACGCCCGATACATGGGATCGGGAGGCTGCGGGCATCCGCCTGAAGGGGGATCGATTCTCGAAGGCGTCCTGATACGGGGCGACGCACGACAACAGGATTTTGGGGAGGAAGAACATGACTGCATACGGAAACTATCCGGAACTGGGCGTCACGCTGGAGAACCACGTCGCTGTGGTGGAGATCCAGCGTCCGCCGCACAATTTCTTCAACTTCGAACTGATCGGGGCCATCGCCGACAGTTTCGAGGATCTGGGGCAGGAGGCCGACTGCCGCGCCATCGTGCTCTGCGCGCAGGGCAAGTCATTCTGTGCCGGTGCCGACTTCAGCGGCGATGACAGCAAGAACATCGGCAAGGGCGGCAACCTTTATCAGGAGGCGGTGCGCCTGTTCCGCACACCGAAGCCGGTGATCGGTGCCATCCAGGGTGCGGCCATCGGCGGTGGTCTGGGTCTGGCCATGATGCCGGACTTCCGCGTTGCCTGTCCGGAGGCACGCTTTGCCGCCAACTTCACCCGGCTCGGCTTCCATCCCGGCTTCGGCCTGACCACGACGCTGCCGGAAGTCATCGGCACATCGAAGGCCAACCTGATGTTCTACACCTCCCGCCGCATCAAGGGCGAGGAAGCGGCGGAGATGGGGCTGGTCGATGTGCTGGTGCCCCAGGAGAAACTGCGCGAAGCCGCCATGGAACTGGCTGCGGAAATCGCCGAGAACTCGCCACTGGGCGTTCTGGAGACCCGCGCGACCATGCGCAAGGGACTGGCCGAACGGGTCAAGGCCGCGACCGACCACGAACTTGCCATTCAGGACAAGCTGCGCACCACGGAAGACTTCGGCGAAGGCATCAAGGCCACCGCCGAACGCCGCGTCCCGAACTTCAAGGGGCGTTGAGAGCAGGACAGGAAGAGACCTTCACCTCTCGGGTCAGAGGGTCTCTTCCGTTCCCAGAATTGCCGTCACCTGGCTGGACAGGTAACCGCCGCTGCCATGGGCGAGAGCCAGTTTCGCGCCCTCGACCTGGCGGGCCCCGGCAACACCGGTGATCTGCTGCACGGCCTCCACCAGGGTGAACAACCCGTACATGCCGGGATGGACGCAGGAAAGGCCGCCGCCGTTGGTGTTCACGGGCTGCGCACCGCCGGGGGCGGTATGGCCGTTTTCGAAGAAGGCCCCGCCTTCCCCCTTTGCGCAGAATCCCAGATCCTCCATGAACAGGACCGGGTTGATGGTGAAGGCGTCGTAGAGTTCAACGACATCAATGTCCTTCGTGCCGACGCCTGCCTGGGCAAAGGCCGCCGGACCGCTCTCCGAGGCCGCAGTGACCGTCAGGTCCGGCATCTGCGAGATATTGTGGTGGAACGTCGCCGCCGCCGCGCCGAGCACATAGGCAGGCTTCGACGTATGGTCCTTCGCCCTGTCAGCGCGGGTGACGACGATTGCCGCACCGCCATCCGTCACCAGACAGCAGTCCCGCACACCCAGAGGCGTGGAGACGCGGCGCGCCTGCAACACATCATCCACCGTCAGTTCGCCCTGCATGTGGGCGTCGGGGTTCAGGTTGGCCCATTGCCGGGCGGAGACGGCGACTTCGGCCAGTTGCTCAGCCGTGGTGCCGTATTCGTGCATGTGACGCGCGGCGGCCAGCGCATAGGCGCTGACAGGCAGGCGCGGCCTGTAGGGGCCTTCGTAGGGGTCGGCACCGCTTGGCGTCACCAGCTTGCCCGCACCCGACAACTGGTTGCTGCCATAGGCGATCAGCGCCACGTCGCACAGACCGGCATCGAGGGCCAGACAGGCTGACTGCAGGTGCGTCAGGAAGGCGGAGCCACCAGTCCGGTTGTTCTCCGTGATCTTCGGCTGGATGCCGAGATACTCCGCGAACGTCAGACCGGACAGGAAGTTGTCCGGCAGACAGATGAACAGGGCGTCAACATCACCGGGTGTGATACCCGCATCGCGCAGGGCGCGGATGCTGGCGTTCACGGCAATGTCCATGCTGCTCAGGCCGGGGTTGCGCCCGATGCCGAAGGTGGCGGCGCCAGTGATTGCGGTCTTGCCGCGCGGAAATCCATTCATGATCCGATCCTCAGGCTCAAGGCGGCGTTCAGGCGGGGTCGAAGACGACGATGGGTGTCCCGTCCTCGTCCGCCACCCTTGCCTGAACGGCCATGCCGATCTGCACGTCCTCTGCCGCCAGTCCCTCGACCCGGCTCATCATGCGCGGACCTTCCTCCAGGTCGATCAGCGCGACATTGTAGGACGGTGTCGGCGGGCGCTGGCCTATGGCAGTCGTCGAATAGACCGTGCCACGGCCCGATGCGGCGACCCATTCCAGGTCGGTGTTGCCCGTCACGGGCTCGGCCACGCGGGGATAGAACATGCAACGCCCGCTGGAGCGGCTGCGCAGCAGCATGAAACGCCCTTCGGCCAGATGCGCGCGGTATTCCTGCTCCGGCCTGATACCGGACAGTTCTTCGGTCATCGTTCCCTCCCCGGATTGACTGGACCTGCGATGACAGTGACTCAAGGGGACAGACAGCACAATGGCAGCGCGCGCATGTTACCCTTGTGGTCATGATTGCCATGACCCGGCCAGACAGGGAGGAACAGCCAGCATGAAGATCGCCATCCTCGACGACTACCAGAATGTCGCCCGCAGCTACGCTGACTGGAGCCGCCTGCCACCGCAGGCCGAGCTGGTGGTGGTGAACGAGAACATTCCCGACCCGGATGTTCTCGCCGCCCGGCTGGGTGATGTGGAGATCCTGTGCGTGATGCGGGAACGCACGCCGATCACGGCGGCACTGATGCAGCGCCTGCCCGGCCTGAAACTGATCGTGACCACGGGCATGTGGAATGCCGCCATCGACATGGAAGCGGCCAACGCCCGCAGCATCACCGTATGCGGTACGGAGGGGCCGGGCCACCCGACAGCGGAACTGACCTTCACCCTGCTGCTGATGCTGGCACGACGCATGCCGCAGCAGATGGCGGCGCTGTCCGGCGGCGGCTGGCAACCGCAGCAGATCGGGCACAGCCTGTCGGGCACCACGCTTGGCCTCATCGGGCTCGGCAAGCTGGGGGCGCGCGTGGCGGGTTATGCCCAGGCCTTTGGCATGAACGTCCTGGCCTGGAGCACGAACCTGACCGAATCCCGCGCAGCGGAAGTGGGCGTGAAACGTGTTTCGTTCGAGGAGTTGCTGTCCGGTTCCGATCACGTGTCGGTGCATGTCCGGCTGTCGGAGCGGACGGAGGGACTGCTGGATGCAGCCGCGATCAGCCGGATGAAACCGGGCGCGACCCTGATCAATACCTCGCGCGGCCCCATCATCGATGTGCCGGCGATGATCGCCGCGCTGGAGTCAGGTGCCCTGTCCGGTGCCGGGATCGATGTGTTTGCGCACGAACCCCTGCCAGCCGACGACCCGATCCGAAAGGCACCCAACGTGATCCTGACGCCCCACGTGGGTTATGTCTCGGATGATACCTGGCAGATGTTTCACGAGAAGATGCTGGAAAACATCCTCGCCTTCATCGACGGCGCACCGGTACGGGTGATCAGCGACTGATGACCGGTCGCCGATCCGTCATCCCGGCGTCAGGGCCGGGATGACGGAAGGCCGGAGGCATTGGTTCAGCTTGCGGCTTCGATCTTGTCCTGGGTCTTCGTCTCGAAGTCGCTGGCGTCATGGCGTTCGCGCAACTGGGAGGACGGCTCGCCCATGGCGCGATTGACCATGCGGCCCCGCTTCACGGCCGCACGCTGCCCGATCTGCTTGGTCCAGCGCACCATGTTCTTGTAGGATGACGCGTCCAGGAACTCCGCCGCCTCATAGACCGCATTGTTGATCACCGCGCCGTACCAGGGCCAGATCGCCATGTCGGCAATCGTGTACTCGTCACCGGCGATGTACTCGTTGTCGGCAAGCTGACGGTCCAGCACGTCGAGCTGACGCTTCACCTCCATCGCGAAGCGGTCGATGCAATATTCGATCTTCACCGGGGCGTAGGCATAGAAATGCCCGAAACCGCCGCCCAGATAGGGCGCGCTGCCCATCTGCCAGAACAGCCAGTTCAGGGTCTCCGTCCGCTTCGCCGGATCCTTCGGCAGGAACTCACCGAACTTCTCCGCCAGATAGAGCAGGATGGAGCCGGATTCGAAGACCCGTGTCGGCGTCGGCGTGCTGTGGTCCACCAGCGCCGGAATCTTGGAATTCGGATTGGCACCGACGAAGCCGCTGCCGAACTGCTCGCCGTCCCGGATCTTCACCAGCCAGGCATCATATTCAGCACCCGTGTGACCCTTGGCCAGCAGTTCCTCCAGCAGCACCGTCACCTTGACACCGTTCGGGGTGGCCAAGGAATAGAGCTGCAGCGGATGCTTGCCGACGGGCAGTTCCTTGTCATGGGTCGGACCGGCGATGGGGCGGTTGATGTTGGCGAACGCGCCGCCGTTTTCCTGTTCCCACTTCCAGACCTTCGGCGGCGTATAGGACGTTGCATCATTCATCGTGTGACATCTTTCATTCTGAATTCGGGTAACCGCGGCTTCTTCTCCGCTCACTCCCCAGGAGAGGCACTCATTGTGGCAAACGGCGCGCCTGTCGTGAAGCGGCCACCGTCTGATCTAGCCACCCGCAACGGAAAGGAAAGTCCGGCGCAAGCGCGCGTGATCCCGCCAGCGGGCCTTGAACTGACGGACCGGTCGCAGGAAAGTGCCGGAGCAGGATTTTCCAGGGAGAGCGCGGCATGGCGGCGGATGGCAGCAAGGTGACGTATGACAGGGAGGCCTTGCGTCTGAAATACCGTCAGGAGCGCGACAAGCGCCTGCGTGCGGACGGGAACGACCAGTACCTGCAGTTGAAAGGCCAATTGGCGCATTATCTCGACGACCCGTACACGCCACGGGCCGAGCGTGAGCCGGTGACGGATCACGTCACCTTCGCTTTCATCGGCGGGGGCTTCGCCGGTCTCGTCACCGGGGCGCGACTGACGGAGGTGGGGATCAGGGATATCCGGATCATCGAGAAGGGCGGCGATTTCGGCGGCACCTGGTACTGGAACCGCTATCCCGGCGCGCAATGCGACACGGCCTCCATGGTCTACATGCCGCTGCTGGAGGAAACCGGTCACATGCCGACCGAGAAATACGCCCATGCGCCGGAGATCCTGGCCCACTGCCAGCGTATCGGACGCCAGTTCGGCCTCTACGAAAATGCCCTGTTTCACACGGAAGTCTCGGCCCTGGAATGGGACGCAGACACGTCCCGCTGGCGGATCGAGACCAATCGCGGCGACTGTTTCACCGCGCAGTTCGTCGGTATGGGAACAGGCCCGCTGCATGTGCCGAAACTGCCCGGCATTCCCGGTATCGAAAGCTTCGCCGGTCATTCGTTTCACACCAGCCGCTGGGACTACGACTATACCGGCGGTGATCCATCCGGCGCCGCGATGGACAAGCTTGCGGACAAGCGCGTGGCGATCATCGGCACCGGTGCGACCTCGGTCCAGTGCGTGCCGCATCTGGCGCGTGCCTGCAGGGAACTGTTCGTGTTTCAGCGCACCCCGTCCTCGGTCGACGTTCGCGCCAATCAGCCCATCGACGCCGACTGGTTCGCGGAGATCGCGACCCCCGGCTGGCAGCAACGCTGGCTGGAGAACTTCACCGACAATCAGACCGGCGGCCAGGCATCAGAGGATCTAGTTCAGGACGGCTGGACCGACCTGGCACGACGCATACGCGCCAGGATCATGCAGCTTCCCCCCGACCAGATCACGCCCAGGAACATGCTCGCGGCATGGGAAGATGCGGATTTCGAGAAGATGGAGGAAATTCGCGCCCGCGCCGAAGCCATCGTCGAGGACCCGGCGACCGCCGCGAACCTGAAGGCCTGGTACCGGCAACTCTGCAAGCGTCCCTGCTTCCACGATGCCTATCTGCAGGCGTTCAACGAACCTGGCGCCCATCTGATCGACACAGACGGCAAGGGCGTCGAGCGCATCACGGAAACCGGCGTTGTCGTTGCGGGAACCGAGTACCCGGTCGACTGCATCATCTATGCTTCCGGCTTCGAGGTCGGGACGGAGTACCGTCGGCGTGCCGGTTTCGATCTGAAGGGACGGAATGGCAAGCTGTTGTCGGAGCACTGGTCGGAGGGAATGCGGACCAAGCACGGCGTCCACGCACACGGCTTTCCCAACGCCTTCATCGTGCAGCCGACACAGGGCGCGAACCTGATTTCCAACATACCGCACAACCTGACGGAGGCCGGTCGCACCATCGCCAGCATCATCCGGCATGCGCTGGATATCGGTGCGTCGGAGATCGAGGTGACAGCGGAGTCGGAACAGGCCTGGATCGATCTGCTGCTGACCGGCGCGGGGCGCATGGTCGGTGCTTCACCGGACTGCACCCCCGGCTACTACAACAACGAAGGCCAGGACCCGACACCGGAGTCCCGACTGCGGGTAGGCTATCCGGCGGGCGCGTCCGCCTATTTCAAATACCTGAGGAAGTGGCGCGACAAGGGTGACTTCGAGGGCCTGGCGTTCCGTTGATGAACCGCAGGATTGCCGCATATCCCCCGCCCAAACGAAAAAGGCGCCAGCCCGATTGACGGGCTGACGCCTTTTCCTGACCAGAGGTCATCATTCGATTGACCCGGTCACCATGGCGACCGGGTCAGATCAGATGATTACTCGGCCTGCAGGTTCACTGCGGAAGACTTGCCGCGGTTGCGGTCGACTTCGATCTCGTAGCTGATCTTGTCGCCTTCGTTCAGGCCGTTCATGCCCGCACGCTCCACGGCGCTGATGTGAACGAACACGTCGTTTCCGCCCTCATCGGGTGCGATGAAGCCGTAACCCTTGGTGCCGTTGAACCATTTCACTGTACCTGTAGCCATGATGCTTATTCCTTCTGCATGGTGTTGGTTGGTATGGGTGACTATTGGGAATTCCGCTGACGCGTATGAACGGTCAGATATCGCGACCTGCCACAATGGCGGTCTGCGCGAAATTCACGTTGTGTTGGACTGTTTGCCTGTCTTTGCTCTCAGCGGTCTCTTTCGCGAGGTCCGGCCCGGCAAGGCCTTCATAGGTATCGTTTTTCAACTAGCGTCTTCCATCGGTCGCGGTCACGACCAAGCCTGACGGCGGGGGATGACAGCTATTCTATTGGCGGTGGCGCATCTTGATCGGCCACCCGGATCGTCACGCGAGTCATGCGCGATAAGTGACAACGAACATTTTCCGGGACCAATAGCAAGCGAATTCGGTTAACTCGCCAAGCGAGACCAGCGGCCGACCTGCTTCAATCGAGTTCGTACTTGTCCTCATAGGTCTGCTTCAGATGGGCGGGCTGGCGATCCTTGCGCAGCACCGTGTCACCACAGACCAGCAGGTCCAGCTCCGTCCCCATGAAGCAACGGAATGCGTCCTGGGGGGTGCAGACGATGGGCTCGCCGCGCACATTGAAGCTGGTGTTGACGACGATGGGGCAGCCGGTCAGTTCCTTGAAGCGGCTGATCAGCGCGTGATATTCGGGGTTCACGTCCGCCTTCACGGTCTGGATGCGGGCCGAATAATCGACATGCGTGACCGCAGGAATTTCGGATCGGACGACATTCAGTTTCTCGATGCCGAACAGCGCCTGCTCCGCATCGGTCATCTGGCGACGGCGGTTCGCGGCGACATCGGCGACCATCAGCATGTAGGGGCTGTCAGACGAGATATCGAACCAGTCCGAAACATCCTCCCGCAGTACCGATGGGGCAAAGGGCCGGAAGCTCTCGCGGTATTTCACCTTCAGATTCAGCGTCTTCTGCATGTCAGGTGATCTGGGATCACCCAGGATCGAGCGATTGCCCAACGCCCGCGGACCGAATTCCATGCGTCCCTGGAACCAGCCAACCGCCTGCCCCTCGGCCAGCGCACGGGCCGTCGTGTCGATCATTTCCGCATGGTCGAGGGTCTCGTAGACCGCGCCCGCCTCATCCAGCGCGGCTTCGATCTCCGTTCTGGAATATGCAGGCCCGACGTAGGAACCACTCATGGCGTCGCCGGGCTGGACCACACGCTCCTGCTTCAGCTCCTGGTGCCAGGCCGCCAGAGACGCCCCTATGGCGCCGCCGGCATCGCCGGCGGCAGGCTGTACCCAGACATTCCGGAAGGCGCCATCGCGCAGGATCTTGCCGTTGGCGACGCAGTTGAGGGCGACACCGCCTGCCATGCAGAGATTCTCGATCCCGAACTCCGAGGCCAGGGAACGGGTCAGGCGCAGCACCACCTCTTCCGTCACAGCCTGGACCGAGGCGGCGACATCCATGTGGAACTGGGTCAGCGGCTCCGTGTCCGGCTTGCGCACCGGCTCCCCGAACAGGTCGGCAAAGCGCCTGTTGGTCATGGTCAGGCCGGTGGCATAGTTGAAATACTTCTGATCCATGCGGAAGGAACCGTCTTCCTTCACATCGATCAGCTTGTCCAGGATCAGGTCCTTGAAGCGTGGTTCCCCATAAGGCGCCAGGCCCATCACCTTGTACTCGCCGGAGTTGACCTTGAAGCCGGTGTAATAGGTGAAGGCGGAATACAGCAGCCCTATGGAATGGGGAAAATGGATCTCCCGCTCGATCGTCAGATCCTTGCCGCGCCCGATGGCGACCGTTGTTGTCGCCCACTCACCGACACCATCCAGGGTCAGGACCACGGCCTCTTCGAACGGTGAAGGATAGAAGGCGCTGGCGGCGTGGCTGAAGTGGTGCTCGGCGAACAGGATCTTCGACCGGTCGGTGAAACTGCCAGATATCTCGCGCAGTTGCTTGTAGAGCAGATCCTTCAGGAACAGCTTTTCCCGCAGCCAGACCGGCATTGCGATACGGAAGGAACTGAAGCCGCGCGGAGCGGAGGCGACATAGGTTTCCAGCAATCGTTCAAACTTCAGGAACGGCTTGTCGTAGAAGGCAACATATTCCACATCGTCCAGTCCGCACCCGGCTGTCGCCAGACAATAGTCGATGGCGTGACGGGGAAAGCGGGCATCGTGCTTGCGGCGGGTGAACCGTTCTTCCTGTGCGCCCGCCACGATCCGCCCATCCTCGATCAGGACGGCCGCACTGTCATGATAGAATGCGGAGATACCGAGGATACGCATCGACGGTCAGAACAGGGTGTAGATGAACGGGGCGACAGCGGAGCCTTGCGTCAGCACCACGATTCCGCCGAACAGCGCCATCATCAGCATGATCGGCAGCAGCCAGAACTTCTTGCGGACCCTAAGAAACTTCCAGAATTCCTGCAGAAACGACATCTCGCCCTCAATACTGATCGCGCATGGAATTTAATGGCTGATTTTCGGCATCGCGCTTCTGCCAGTAGGTCCTGGCTTCCGGCTCCAGCTTCGTGCGCAGCGGATCCTTGCCCGTGGCGCGCATGATCAGGCCAATCGGGGTGATCGTCACGAAATAGAGCAGCCCCATGACAATGGGTGTCATGACCTTGCCGAGCAACATGCCGAACCTGAACCAGACCAGGTTCAGCGGTGCCAGAACAGTCGGGCGGACAAATGACACCACAAGGAAGGCCGCAGCGACGATCAGCGACCAGATCCTGACCTGCCCGTCACCCAGCAGTGGCACAAGTCCAATGATGACGAAGACCACCGTGAAGACCAGCCCGAAACTGCGGTCGGAACTGCCCTTGATTTCCACATTTCCGTGCGTTTCGGACATGAAGCGGTGAATCCCGATGCTGCAGGGGTCAGACCGTGTGTGGCTGAGCGGTGTGAATGCCACGGCTGGGCGGGTGCTTCAACCACTAACGGTGTGCGACCAATCAACCTGTGACCGGCATCTGCCGTCAGGCGCGCCGCGCAATGGTTGCGGCACCCTGCCCGTGCTCGCCGTGGCCCAGTCCATGCCGGAAGACCAGATCGAAATGCCGCAGCGGTGACTCCCGGCGCAGCAGGGACGATGCAAAGGCGGCAAAAGTCGGATTCGTGAACAGGGTCCAGTGATCAGCCTTGTGTTGAGACGGCTTCAGATCGAACGCATGCACAATCGCGGGACTGTCGACCTGGATGTCCAGCCAGCGGCGATAACGGATGAAGGATGGCTTGCCGTGACGGCCGATGACACTGCCCCCGGTCACCATCCGGGCAAGACGCGCCCAACCGCGCGGCAATCCCAGTTCCTCCCGCGACACGAAGGCCGCGAAACGCCGCCCCCAGAACTCCAGCACTGCATCGCGACTGGTCATCAGGTTGTAGATCCGCGGCTGGCCGACACCGGCATGCAGGATTTCCTGCAGTGCCAGCCGGGCGTGGCCACAGTGCGATGCGCCGGAAAGCAACACCACGCGGTCAACATTGCGCAGCGCCGGATGACGCCGACGGGCCAGGATCCGCAGGGCCGTCATCGCAACCAGGCTGCCCAGGCTGTGGGCGAAGAGGCGGATCGGGCGACCAGGAGCGGCTTCCCCTATCCGGCCAATCAGCGCTGCCAGGGCGATCCCGGCAAGGGGCGCACGGCGGTAGGCGCGGGCGTAATAGGTCGTGGCACCACGCTTGCGCCACGAAACGCTTGAAAGCCAGTCCCGCCAGGTGCCGCTGCGATAGGCCGGATGACTGGACCAGGCGAAGGCGATCGCCAGCCCACTCTGGCCCTCGTCATCGGCAAAGCCCAGCCGCTTCGGCCAGGGTGTGGCATGGCTCAGCACTTCCTGCGGACCGCCGGGCACCACGTCCGGCTCCTCGAAATGAAACACCTGGCTGTGGGGGTTCGCGGCCTTGCGCGCAGGCGCACCGGGCGGGGCCTCCGGCGCGTACTGGAATCCATGCATCATGATCGTGATGGGTCCGCTCGGCGGCACGATGCTGCGCAGATGATCGGCAAAGTCACCGCCGCCAGAGAACAGCGGGCCATCGAGACGCATCAGTTCGCCGGTGCGGCTCTCGCGGTCATAGGGCTGACGAACAAGGGCACCATCACGCTCAGGCACGAAGATCGCCCAATCATCCAGATTGTCTTCGGTTGTCTCCGGGCAGATCGTGAAACGTGCGAGCGCCATGATTTGTCTCCTCTCCTGCATCACAAGATCGGAAGCGCATTTCGTTCCTGCAACGCATGGACGTCACACATTGCCGCACATCCCGGTTACCATTGTGATAACCGCCACGCCCCGGAGACTTGAAAACAGGTTGCAGCCATGAAGATCGAACGTGTCGATACCCTGATCCTGGACGAATTTCCCAATCTGCTCTGGGTCCGCCCGCCCTCCGGCCGCGGCCTCGGCACCCGACTGAAGCCCGGCACGTTCGAGCGGCCCGACGCCAACGTACAGACATCATCACTCTGACCGTTGGCCCGCGAATGTGACCGTCGCACCAGCGTCAGGCATCCAGCCGTGGCAGGCTCTGCACCCCTCATGTACCGGTCGGGAGATTTACGCGTGACCCTGTTTCGTACCCTGCTGCTGCCGGCTCTCGCCTTGCTGTTTCTGGCTGGCACCGCCCAGGCCTATCAGGCCCGCACCTTCGACCGGAACGCGGATGCCGTGATCAAGCATCTGATGACCTTGCAGGTCTTTGAGGGTGCGCGCATCCGCGAGGCACAGGTGCCCTGGGACCCGACAACCCAACGCGTCCAGATCGGACCGGAGAACGGCAAGACTGTCGGTGCGGTGCTGTTCAGCCGCGACGGCGCGCTGGCCGGGCTGCGCATGGAAATCCCGCTGCTGCCTTCTGCCGACCCCGGCCTCTATGCCTTTGCCGATATCGCTGCGTTGCTGGAGCCGCAACTGGCCGGGCTGGACCACTCACGGGAGGTCTCGGCGCGGGAAGCGGTGAAGCGCTGGGCCGGGGAACTTGGGCTGGAAAGCTGGATGCGGCCGCGCTTCGGGGCCTACCGCATCGAACGGCGCGTCGGGAGCACGATGTTCGTGTTCGAGGGTGTGCCGCTGAACCGGTTCTGGGTCTCCGTCACGCCTGTCGGGCCGTCGCATCCGGTGGCCGATGACCTGCTTCCCTTCATCCCCGAAGCGGACAAGGCCAATGCCATGCCGGTGCTGACAGCCATCGAACGTGGAGAGTACAAGCTGGCCGAGCGCCTGGTGACGCCCCATGCCGAGGCCGGTGCCCCGTGGGCCCTGCTGATCCAGGCCGACTATGGCCGCCCCGAAGGCGACCGCCAGCAGATGTCCGGCCTGATCAACGCCAAGCTGGAACAGGCGGCGGAAGGCGGCTTCGTGCCTGCGCAGTATGTCCTTGGCACACCGGATTCGCGGGTCGCGGAGGCCTGGCTGACCCGTGCCGCCAATGCCGGATACGGCCATGCCGTCGCACTGAAGGCGCGTCGCCTCTACAGTTCCGGCCGGGCCGACGATCCCGGCGCACGCTGTGACGAACTGGCGGCGCTGCAGGGCAATGCCATGGCCCAGTTGCGCACGCTGTATCGCTATGCGGAGGGTGGCGGCGATACGGACACGGCCTACTTCTGGTCCCGCGTGGCGCTGGAGACCTTCGGCGAAAGCGCCAGCTACACCTCGGAGCGCTATATCCTCAACACCCTTGGCGTCCTGCGCAGCCGCCTGTCCGCGGATCAGCGGGAAACGCTTGAAGATGACGCCGCCAACTGGAAACCCAGCAGCTTCAAGACACTGAAACCAAGATACACGGAACTCGGCTGTCTGAAGTAGCGGTCAGACGAACGTCAGCAGCCGCCTGGGTGTCTCGACGATAATGCGGTTGATCTCGGCCTCAGCGAAGCCCCGGCGACGCATGATCGGCACGACGTTCTGGAAGATGTGGCCATAACCGTGGCCGCCAAACTGGCTGAGACGGGTGCGGTAGCAGATGTCGTGGGAGATCACGATCTGGTCCAGGTGACCCCGGTCGATCAGCCGCCGCATCCAGCGCAGCCGTTCCGCGTCGTTGGGCAGGTCGATCTTCGGGTTGAGGTTGTAGTAGGACTGCTCCTGCCCGAACAGGTCCAGTTCGATGATGCAGCCGCTGTCGGCCAGCCGGAACAGCCGTTCGTCATCGAAGATGGTGCGGTCAATGTGGCTGATGATCAGGCGGTTCATGTCACCACCACGCGCGGCAACGAACTCCGCGACTTCCTGCGGCTGGTCCGGGTCACGTCCGGGATGCACGTTCAGCGCCGCGCCGGTCTCTTCCTGCGCGATCAGCGCGCCCTGCATCACCCGCTTCTCCAGCTCCGTCCAGGGTGACTGGCAGCCGATCTCTCCGATGATGCCGGCGCGGATATCTGTCCCCCAGGCACCGAGTGTGACCTGATCGACCATCTCCGCGGCGAAGTCATCGACGCTGCGGTCCCGGTTCGCCGGATCCTGATACTCATCAACATAGTGACCGCAGCCCATGACGATGTGGGTGTCGGTATCCTGCGCGATGCCGACCAGCCCTTCCGGCTCCGGTTTCAGCCCGCCAACCGTCAGTTCCACGATGCTGCGCCCGCCAGCCTGCCGCATGGCCTGGACTTCGGTCGTCGCCACCTCCCGGTCGAAGAAGACGTAGTTGCCGGGTGCTTTCCTGTTGCCGTAGTTGATCTGCCAGCAATTGCACAGGCTGATCTCCGGTCCCTGATCCGGGTCGGATTTCATCGTCGGGGTGCGAATGTCCCACAGCAGGTGTTCGTGCATCAGGGTGGGGCCAAGATCAGCCGGATCAATCAGGCCGAGCACTGTCTGGGCCTTGCCCCTCAGGTCATCGCGCGAAAGCCGGGTCATACCGCATTCTCCATTCCGACATGCCGGGCGTTGTCGCCATAGATGCGACCGTCCGGATAGTACTCCGCATTGTGCTGGACGGAGGCTGCGGCCTCCTCTCCATCGACCTCTGCGATGAAGCCAAGCGTCAGGTCCATGCCAGCCGAGACACCCGCCGAGGTCCAGACGTTTCCGTCACGCACCCAGCGCTGCTTCAGCACATCGACGCCCAGGTCGCGCAGGCCGTCCATGCCCTTCCAGTGGGTCGTCGCCTGACGGCCAGCCAGCAACCCGGCGGCCTGCAGGATGAAAGCCCCGGTACAGACGGAAAGAACGTGCTGGCAGTTCGCGGCCTGGGCGCGAACCCAGTCGACAAGCACCTGGTTCTTCATCTCGTCGAAGGCGGAAAAGCCTCCTGGTACCAGCAGGTAATCAAGGGGCGGACAATCCGCGAAGGAATGCCCCGCAGCCGTGGCCAACCCCTTGGCACAGGTCACCGGCCCACCGGCCTGACTGACCGTCAGGCACGCCGGTCCAGAGGCATAGTCACGCCACATCGTGGCCATCTCCCAGGGTCCGATCAGGTCCAGTTCCTCATACCTGTCGAACATCAGGAACCCGAAGCGCCGTCCGCCGCTGTCCGCCATTCTCACTACCTCCCCAAGCGTGATCACACAGGATAGACGCAGTTCCGCCCTAGGGCATGGAAAGAAACTCGACGTGGAACCGTACCGGCCCACAAAGGCCAACACGATGCAGCACTGTCGGTTCGATCACGCCGAACTGCCCGGCACTGATCCGCTCACAGGTCTCCGGCGGCCCGGGGATGATGTAGTCGAGCGCCCCCTGCTCCACCACCAGCCGCCCCCAGACACCGGGCTTCGTGTCGTGCAGATCAAGCAGCTTCGCCGGGACCGAGGTCTCGTCAAAGACCCGGGTTTCCCCATGCTTGCGCAGACCTTCAGGCAGACGGGTCATGCAGCGGACCGCCAAATCCGGGCACACCGAACAGGACGAGCTTCAGGCTCTTCGCGATGCGGTTGGCCCGCACCATGAAATGCTCCACGGCTTCCGGGGTTGCGGCCGTGTCCTCCAGTGTCTCGCGGAACAGACCGAGCCAGATGTCGAAATGTCGTGCCTCGATCTCCGGATGCTTCGCATGTGCCGGTACCGGCTGCCCGAAATAGCGCCCGGCACCCCAGGCAACGGAGGCCCAGAAGTCCTTCAGCTTTGCCAGGTGATGATCCCAGTTGTCCCCGATCGCATTCTCGAAGATCGGCCCGATCTCCGGGTTCTGCCGGACACGCCCGTAGAAGGTATCGACCAGCAGGGAGACATAGTCGTCATCGATCCCTATCGCCCGAATGGGTTCCGGGACCGGGCCGGGGTCAAGTCGGGACCGCGCAGCCATTCCTACAGGGCTTCCGGCAGTTCGCCGGGCTTGCAGCTTTGCGGTGCAAACCGGTGGGAGCGCGCGAACATCCAGGGTCGCTGGCCGAAACCGTCCCGGCCCGAGCGGAAGAAGATGCTGCGCGCATCGAAGCGTGCCGTGCAGCTGCAGCTGTGCTGTGCTTCCGGTTCGGTGCCGCGATAGAGCGTCACCGGCATGACTGCATCCACCGCGTTGCGGCGATAGAGATACGCAGGATCAAAACGCCATTCTGCTGTGCCGCGACCAACCTGATCACCATTGGCGGCAAATACCCGGCAGTCCAGCCGCATGGCGTTGATGTTCAGGGCATGGCTGCGATAGTCGAGATGGATTGCCAGCGGAAAGGCTGTCGCCTTCTCCAGCGGCTTTGCCGCAGCAACCCCGGCGGTCAGCGCCAGAGATCCCACAATTGCGAGGAAAGCCATCAGCCTGCGTTGCATGAGCACCTCCTGTACTGCCTCATGATCTGGTCACCGCAGTCCTTCTGGCAAGGGTGCCGCCGATCACTTCTTTGCCGCATCCGGTTGGCGGCTGCCCAGGTGATCGCGGTTGTTGTCCAGCCAGTACTTCAGACGGAACAGGGGTTCCTTCAGATTCTCCAGATCGCCATCGCTCCAGCCGCCGAAGATCAGATCGGCGTCCGGGCGCAGCCGGACCAGCGCCGCCATATGCGCCGCCCGACCGGCGTCAGTGACCGACAGCAGCTTGCGGCGACCATCTTCCGGATCGTCCTGCGCCGCCAGGAAACCCTTCGCGATCAGCTTCTGCGCGGTCTTGGTGATTCCGGGCTGCGGTGACTGGAACGCCCGGGCGATGTCGCCGACGGTCTTTACCGGCGGTGGCACGCGGACAAAGTGGTTCAGCATCGTGAACTGTGGCGGCGGCAGTTCCGCGCCCAGCACCTCCGTCGCACGGGTCGTCAGCAACTGGGCACAGATACCCACCGACGTGAGCAGCTCCCAGAGGAGCCGTTCACGTTCGGTCAGATTGTCCGGGCCGGAATCACTCATGTGGTCACGATAGCATGAACCGGACGGCGGGGACTCGGGGCGGGGTGCTCTGCATGACCGAAACGGACCAGCATCTGCACGTGCTGCGGAGCCTCGATCCCGACCGCCTGGTAGAATTCCCGCTGCAGGACCGCCATCTCCGGATATTCCTGCAGCAACTGGCTCATCGGATGCATCGCGACCCCTGCGGCCGTTGCGGCCAGGTTGAGCCGCAGATAACGCATCCCCGCCGTCAGTTGCGAAAGCCTCGTGTTGTCGGGCGATACCAGCCAGCCAAAGGCCATGGCTGACTGGGCCTGGTCACGCGCCATGTCGAGACCAATCTGGAACGACTGCGTGCCGGGAGTCAGTATGTCCTGCTTGGAAACGAAGCCAAGTCGGCTGCCCCACCACATCATGGGTCCCAGCAGATCGATGCCATCCGGGTTGGCGGCAACCTCCGCCGGTCCGATCCGCATCCGGTCAACACTCTCCTTCAGGGTCCGCGGGGTTTCGATCTCCGTGACCAGCGCCTGCTGGGACAGGTCACGCAGCGCCTGACGCTGTGCGGTTGCGCCGGTGGTCTGGAAGTGGAATCCATCCCCAGCCTCCGCTGCCACCCGCGCCAGATCCGCATCGCTCACCTTCCGGCTGGTGTCGAAGACCTCCTTGGTGCTCCGGCGCTGTCTGTGATGGACGAACAGCGGATCGGGACGCAGCGACGGATCACGCACCAGGCGAATGTCGGCAACGGGACGCCCGTCCAGTCGCGCGTCAGGAAACGCCCCCTGCGGCAGCAGGGAGATCTCCGCCCGCCAACCCTCTGCGGCTGCCGCCATGCGGAACAGTTCCAGGAACGTCCCCTGCCCGATCAGGATCTGGCGCCCGAACGGGTCCGTGTCCGGCAACAGGCGGGTGAGATCGACATGCAGGCTCAGGCGATCCTCGCCCTGCAGGCGGATCGCCCATGACTGCATGTTGTGCGGGTTCGGGGCCAGCATCGCCGTCGCGGCGGCACGCAGGCGCGGATCGGTGACCGCCTCCGTCGGTCCCTGCCACGGGGCAATGGCCGAGTCCGGCATACCGCCACGGCTGGCACCCCATGTGATCCCCCCGGCACCCAGGGCCGCCACTGCACCACCCAAACCAAGGATACGGATGAACTGTCGTCTGGTCGTCATGGCTTCACTCCATTCAATTCCTGGGAATATAAATAACATTCCATGGAATTTTTTCAAGTGCCGGGGAGCCGAAACCTTTGCCAGCGCGAACCGCTCGCACTACCTTTCCCCCTCTTCAAAGAGGCGAAGGACAAGTCCCATGACGGTGGTTCGGGCCATACGGCGAGACGACGAGAAGGCCTGGCGCGCGCTCTGGGCGAGCTACCTGGCGTTCTATGAAACGGATCTGGACCCGGCCATCACGGACCATACATGGTCGCGCCTGCTCGATCCCGGATCAGCCCTGACAGCCCTTGTCATCACGCAGGAAGATGCCGTCAGGGGCTTCGCGATGCTGGTCCCGCATGAGGGGACCTGGACCCGCAGCCCCATCTGTTATCTGGAAGACCTGTATGTTGCGGAAGGCGAGCGTGGCAGTGGTCTGGGCCGAAAGCTGCTCGACGGCTGCCTGGAACTCGCACGCGAACGCGGCTGGTCACGGTTCTACTGGCACACGAATGCCGACAATCACCGGGCGCGGAAACTCTACGACAGCTACCTGCCTGCCGACGACAACGTGCGGTACCGCATCACCCTGATCGAGTGAGAAGCGGCAATCGCCTCAGATGGTCCGGTTGACGCTCAGTGCGGTCGGGCGCTGATAGGAATTGCGGGCCAGGGTGACCGTCGCACCCCGACCACTGGCGCCGTAGCCGTCGACCTGCTTCTGCCCCCGGTTGGCCTGTTCGGAGATCGACTGCACCAGCCCCTCCGTGATCGACTTCAGGCGCACCACGCGGCGGGCATGGCCTGCCATTGATCTCTCAAGCC
The DNA here is from genome assembly GCA_029213165.1 of Minwuia sp. GTDB lineage: Bacteria > Pseudomonadota > Alphaproteobacteria > Minwuiales > Minwuiaceae > Minwuia. The sequence continues at coordinate 92,314 of JARGNO010000006.1, read as the reverse complement.
GCTTGCCGACGTCCTGCAGCGCATCCCTGTCCTGGGGGGCAAACTGCTCCCCTGACGCCCGCGCCTGCCGCAATGCCGTGACCTTGATGCGATAGTCGCTGACCAGGCCTTCCTTGCGGGCTTCAGTCTCTGACAGCCGTTCGGGATGCCGGGCGTCGAGGAAGCCGTTCTCCATGTCGATCAGCTCGATCAGTTCCGAGGCCGTATTGAACAGGGCCGAGAGCCGTGGGTCTTTCAGTCGCTTGCGTTCCTGCATCAACCTGCCTCCTGCGCTTTCAGGATTTCCTTGTAGATGGCGTCGGCAATGCCGATCCCGCCCATTTCGGTCATGGCCTTGCCGTATTGCTCGGCGACCATCGACTGGTAGGCCGCTTCCCCATGACCGCCGCCCATGACGCTGTCGGGGTCGATGCCCATCTTCATGCTGGAGAGCATGGTGGAAAGGAACATGGCCTCGAACGTCTCGGCGGTTTCACGCGCCTGCGCCTGCCGCTGGGCCTGCGCCTCGCCGTGAGTCTTGAGTTTCGCGCCTGTCGGCTGGATGCTGCTGATCGGATCCATCACATCACCTCGATTTCGGCCTGCAGGGCGCCTGCGGTCTTGATGGTCTGCAGGATGGAGATCATGTCGCGCGGGCCAATGCCCAGCGCATTCAGTCCGTCCACCAGTTCCTGAAGGCTGACACCCGGGTTCAGCACAGTCAGCTTGGAGTCCTCACCTTCATCAATGGTGATGGAGGTACGGTCCACGGTTTCCGTCTCGCCCTGTGTGGCGAAGGCATTCGGCTGGCTGACCTGCGGTGCCTCGGTAACGGAGACGGTCAGGTTGCCCTGCGCAATGGCCACCTCGTCAACGCGCACATCCTTGCCCATGACGATCACCCCGGCCTTCTCGTCGATGACGATCTTGGCTGTCGTGTCCGTCTCGATACGCACCTGTTCGATCTCCGCCAGCAGGCCAACCATGTTGGCGCGCTGATCCTGGCGGATGCCCAGGACGATGGTCGTCGGATCGATGGCCTTGGCCTGGCTCCGGCCAAGCTGGGCATTGATTGCCTTCTCGACGCGCAGCGCCGTGGTCAGGTCGGGGTTGCGCAGGCTGAGGCGCATCTGCTGCATCTGCACCAGCTCGAAGCCCGTCTCCCGCTCCACGATGCCACCGCTGGAGATACGACCGACAGTCGGAATGTTCTTGGTGATGGTCTGGGCATTGCCCGTCGCGGTGAAGCCGCCAACCACGATCGGTCCCTGGGAGACCGCGTAGACCTCCCCGTCCGCACCCAGCAGCGGCGTGACGAGCAAGGTGCCGCCAAGCAGGCTTTCCGCATCGCCAAGTGAATTGACCACGACATCGATCCGCGACCCCTGACGGGCGAAGGCGGGAAGGTCCGCGGTGACCATGACCGCAGCGACGTTCTCGGTATTGATGTTCTGGTCACGGGTATTGACGCCCAGCCGCTCCAGCATGGCCTCCAGGCTCTGCTGCGTGAACGGGGAATTGCCAAGCGTGTCGCCCGTGCCCTGCAGGCCGACAACGAGGCCGTAGCCGACCAGCGGGTTGTCACGAATACCCTCGAACTCCACGACATCCTTCAGCCGCACATTGGCGGCATTGGCCGGAACCATCAGGACACTTGCGGCGATCACCAGGATCAGCAGGCGCAGGATCGTGTGTCGAAGGGGCATCTGTTTCATTCCTCACATTCTGCAGGTGGGTCTCTGAAAGCGAGCATCGTGCCAATCGCGAGCCGTTTGTTTTCAGTGACTTGCGCCGGGGCGGGATTGCCTGCTGGCCAAATCTGCCGGGTCAGGTGGGCAGCAATTACCGGTCGCAAGACTTTGTTTACCCTGATCGCGCACAGTGCGTTTCATGAACCGGATCAGGACCACCCCATGAAGATCGAGCGCAAGAGCCCCGCAGGCCCATCATCGGTCGGGCGCACGCCGCGACGGGGATCGACCAGTACTGAAACCTTCCAGGTGCCGCAGACTGCCGGTGGCAGTTCGGAGGCCGCCGCCATGACCGGCCTGTCCGGTGCGACCGCCCCCGGGGCGGTGGTTCTGGCACAGGTGGATGACGCCCCCGACAGGCGTCGCCAGCACAACGCGATTCGCGCCGGCGACATGCTGGATCAGCTGGACGAACTGCGTCTGGGACTGTTGGAGGGACGACTGTCATCCGGCGTGCTGAACCGGCTTTCGGAACAGCTCGCCAGCCAGCGCGAACAGGAAAATGACCCGCAAGCCGCAGAGATGCTGGACGCCATCGATCTGCGGGTCGCCGTCGAGCTCGCCAAATTGCGCCGTTAGATCAGCTTGTTGCCCGAAATCCCTGTCATCTGACTGACATGTGAAAAGGGGCTTGTGGCGGAATGTCACTGGCCCCTATATTGCGCCCGCTTCGGCCAGTTCAGCAGTTGAGGACGGACATGGGGATCCAGATACCCGACAACTACCGACCGAGCCCGCAGGAACCGTTCATGAATCCGGTTCAGAGGGAGTACTTCCGCAAGAAGCTCCTTCGCTGGCGGGAAGACATCCTGAAGGACTCGCAGGAAACAATCCGGACCCTGCAGTCGGAGACACAGCCTGTCTCCGATCTGAATGACAGGGCATCCACCGAATCCGACCGGTCACTGGAACTGAGAACCCGTGATCGCCAGCGCAAGCTGATCTCGAAGATCGACGCGGCACTGCTGCGGATCGAGAACGACACCTACGGCTATTGTGACGACACCGGTGATCCCATCAGCCTGAAGCGGCTGGAGGCCCGGCCCATCGCCACCCTGTCGCTGGAAGCGCAGGAACGCCATGAACGTCGCGAGAAATCCTATCGCGACGAATAGGTGACCTGGACCTGTGTGATCCCCCGCCGCTCCGGATCGTCGGCAGCAGCCATTCAGTAAACCCCGTCGGTCGCCTTCGCGCCGACAGCCCGCCGCTCCGGTATCGGCAGCGTCGGCGCGACAGTCTCGTCTCCGGTCACTGTTTCCGGCTGGATGGTCGCTCCTGTCAGCGCGGGCGCATTGCGCGGATTCGGTTCCATGCCCGGTGCAAAGGCTTCCCAGATGATCTGCGCGTCACCGACACGCGCGGGCTCGCCGGTCCGCGCATTGATGCGGATCAGGCGGACATTCTCCGGCACCCGGAACGGCAGCCCCGGCTGATCGGCCAGGGCCTCCGCCATGATCGTCTGGAAGATCGGTGCCGCAACGCTGGACCCGGTCTCTTGCCGCCCCAGGGGTTCCGGATTGTCGAAACCCGTGAAGACCCCGACAGCGAGGTCGGGCGAGAACCCGATGAACCAGGCGTCCCGGCTCTCATTGGAGGTGCCGGTCTTGCCTGCCAGTGGTTTGCCGACCTGGGCAATGCGCGCGCCGGTCCCCCGAATCACCACGCCCTCCAGCATCGACACCATCTGATAGGCAGTCTCCGTGCCAACGACGCGCGGCCTCTCGTCCGGCAACAGGGGCTCGGGCTGGTGCTGCCAGTCGTGGACCAGGCAGGTGCCGCACGCCCGTGTCTCATGCCGGAAGATCGTCCGTCCCGTACGGTCCTGAACCCGGTCGATGATGGTGGGGCGAATGCCGCGTCCGCCATTCACCAGCATCCCGTAGGCCGAGGTCAGCTTCAGCAGTGTGACCTCACTCGATCCCAGCGCATTCGCCAGGGTCCGGGGCAGGTCGTCATAGATGCGGAATCGCTTTGAATAGTCGCTGACCACGTCCATTCCGACCTTTTGCGCCAGCCTGACGGTCATCAGGTTTCGCGACTTCTCGATCCCGAGGCGCAGTGTGCTGGGTCCATAGAACCGGTTGGAATAGTTCGACGGCTTCCATTTGCCCTGGCCGCCGCCCTGATCGATGACGAAAGGCGCGTCGAGCACCAGTGATGCAGGGGTGAAGCCATGCTCCAGTGCGGCCGCGTAGACAAAGGGCTTGAAGGCGGACCCGGGCTGACGAGCGGCCTGGGTCGCACGGTTGAACTGGCTGCGCTCATAGGCAAAGCCACCGACCAGCGCCAGCACGCGCCCGGTATGCGGATCCAGTGCCACCACGCCACCGTCAATCCGCGGCATCTGGCGCATCTGCGGCTTGTCCGGGTCTTCCGTGTCCGGCCCGACCAGCACAACATCACGCACGGCAAGGACATCACTTGCCGCCTCAGGCGACGCGCCGACAAGCCCGTTGCGCAGGGGTTTGCGGGCCCAGGTCAGACGCTCCAGCGGCAGGTTCACGCGGGACTTGTCGATCAGCCCCAGTTCAGCCGCATCGCGCCCCACCTCCAGCACGACAGCAAGCTGCCAGTCCTCCGGCATCCCGGCGGGCGGCCTGACAGCAGCCAGCCGCGTCGGCCAGTTGTCCATGGCCTCCAGCCGGGTCAGCGGGCCACGATAGCCGTGGCGGCGGTCATACAGGATCAGGCCATCGCGCAAGGCATCCCGGGCGATCTGCTGCAATCGCGGGTCCATGGTGGTCTGGACGGAAAGACCACCGTCGTAGAGGCCGTCCTCGCCAAAGCGGTCCGCCAGTTCCCGGCGCACTTCCTCAGCGAACCAGTCAGCCTTGACGAAGTTCACGTCGCGGCCCCGGCGGGCCTCCAGCGGTTCGGCCCGTGCCTCGCGCGCCGTCTGCTCCGAAATCATCTCCTGGATCACCATGCGCCCGATGACCCAGTCACGACGGGCGACAGCACGCTTGTGGTGGCGATAGGGATCGTAGTTGCTGGGCGCCTTGGGCAATGCAGCCAGGAACGCGGCCTCCGCCACCGTCAGTTCATTCAGGGGCTTGTCGAAATAGGTCAGGGCCGCGGAAGCGACGCCATAGGCCCCCTGCCCCAGATAGATCTCGTTCAGATAGAGTTCCAGAATGTGGTTCTTGTCGAAGGCTTTCTCGATCCGCAACGCCAGGATCGCTTCCTTGATCTTGCGTTCGTAGGAAACCTCGTTCGTCAGCAGGAAGTTCTTTGCCACCTGCTGCGTGATCGTGGACGCACCGACCGGGCGACGCCCTGTGCCGAGGTTGCGCAGGTTCTGCACCACGGCCCGGGCAACGGCGCGAAAATCCACCCCGATATGGTTGTAGAAATCGCCATCCTCAGCCGCCAGAAAGGCATCGATGACCCGCCGTGGCGTGGACTGGATCGGCACGAACAGCCTGCGTTCCCGGGCGTATTCGGCCAGCAGCTGACCGTCCCCCGCATGTACGCGGGTGACGACTGCCGGCGCATATTCGGCCAGCTTCTCATGTTCCGGCAGTTCCCGCCCGAAATGCCAGAAGGCATAGGCAACGAAACCAACGGCCGCCAGCGCACCGAGAACGCCGAGCGCTGTCAGCCAGAGAAAGATCTTCCAAACAATACGCATGAATTCAGCTTGGTCCGGTATCAGATTGATGTTTCATCCGGTTTGTACAGCAAACCCTAGGCCAGAATCATGGCCCTGCGAAGGCAATCGGCCCGCATCGGAAACAAGGGTTGGAACGTCTGCTGAAACACGAAGAAGTTCAGCGCCTGAAATAGGCATCGATGGCGTCGGCCAGGCCATCGGCGATCCGCTGGCGCGTGCGGGACGACTTCAGTTGCGCCTCTTCCTGACGGTTGGTCAGGAAGCCGATCTCCACCAGCACGGAGGGGACATCAGGTGCCTTCAACACCCTGAAACCGGCAAAGCGATGCGGGTTGGACCGCATGGTGATGCGCTGCCCCAGTTCGACAACGACGGTCTGGGCCAGCGTGGCGGACTGGTTCATGGTCTCCCGCTGTGCCAGGTCGATCAGGATCGAGGTCACGTCATCGGCCTCGTCACTCAGATCCACGCCGGCAATGATGTCGGAGCGGTTTTCCCGGCGCGCCAGGGCAGCCGCCTCCCGGTCAGATGATTTCTCGGAAAGCGTGTATACCCCGGCACCGCGTGCGGTCCGACCGGCGGCCGCATCCGCGTGCAATGACACGAACAGATCCGCATTTGCCCGCCGCGCGATCCGCACACGATCCCCCAGGCGCACGAACCTGTCACCGTCGCGGGTCATGACAATGCGATAGTTGCCGCGCGCGCGCAGGGCATCGCGAAGCGCCAGGCCAACACTCAGGACAATATCCTTCTCCCGCGTGCCACCGGCACCGATCGCGCCGGGATCAACACCGCCGTGACCCGGATCGATCACCACCACGCGCCCTGCACCGGGGCGGCGCGGCGGCAAAGGCGGCACACCGCTGGGCCAGAACGCAACGACCTGTTTCTCTTCCGCCGGCTTCTCCGCCGCCGATTGCTGTTTCGCAGCGGCGAATGCGGCGTTGTCCGCCACCCGCAGGTCGATGACCAGCCGCCACTGCTGCCCGGCCTGTGGTGGCAGGGCGAAGACACGGTGTGCAACCACTGGCTGGTCCGCGTCCATCACCAGGCGTCCGGTATTGGCCCGGAACTGGCCGAACCGCAGATCCCGGATCAGGCCACGCGGCGGATCAGGCCGCCCCTCCAGCGCCCAGTCGGTGTCGGCCAGATCGACGACAATCCGGAACGGGTCCTCCAGCAGGAACAGGTTCCACTTCGGCTCTGCACTCAGGTCCAGGACAACACGGGTGGTCGCGGCGTTCTCACCGGTCCGAATCGCGGTGATGGCAGTGGCATGTGCCGCGGAAAGCGGGCCGAGCAGTGCCACGGCAAGCAGGACAAGCCAGAGGCCCGCGCGCCCGCAGATGTGGCCCGGGAAGCCGCTCTTGCTCAACTTTCGCCGTCTTTCCATCAGTGCCAACAGGGCCTTGCGACAGGGGTTGCGGCGCGCCCACCAGGTTCTTTCCGTAAGGTAGCGCACAATGCTTGCTGCAACATGGTGCAATTTGCTAGTGTCACCAAGCGAGTTTCCAGTGCCGCCGCATTGACCGGTTCCGACCGGCCCTGCGGCGCGGTAGGGATGAGCTCCGACGAAAGGTAATCCGGGTCAGTATTTCTGGCCACTCCCTTGTTCAATCGACCGCCCGGACGACAGGACGGTCAGGGGGTGACTCGAGGCCCGGTTCCAGATCGTCCCAGCCCATCCGGTCACCTGAATGATGACCGCCGCCCAGGGCATGTGGAGAGATGATTGAAACTCGGGATTTGTCCGCGCACCCATCGGGTGGCGGCGGCAGGGACTGACGGACCGCATCATGGCGAGCCGGAGGGGTTGAGCCCCTTTCGGCGCCGTTCGATGTATGGGCCCGACCTTGCAGATCCTGACATAACATATGGACGGCCCAGTACCGCTGACTCGCCGGTACCGCTGCCGTCCCGGAGATATGGCTGATGGCCACTCGTATGCTGGTCGACGCGGCACATCCGGAGGAAACCCGGATCGTGATCGTGAAGGGCAATCGTCTTGATGAATTTGATTTCGAGGTCGATAGCCGCAAACCCCTGAAGGGCAATATCTATCTGGCGAAGGTCACCCGTGTGGAGCCTTCCCTGCAGGCCGCATTTGTCGAATTTGGCGGCAACCGTCACGGCTTCCTGGCCTTCAACGAAATCCACCCCGACTACTATCAGATCCCCGTTGCGGATCGCGAGGCGCTGATTGCCGAGCAGCAGCGCGAGGTCGCCCGCGTGGCGGAGGCCGAAGAGGCCGAGATCGAGGAAGAGGGTGAAGGCGAGGACGATCAGTCCCCGGAGGACGGAGACGACGAGAACAGGTCCTCCGGCAACGGGCGCAGCAGGCGTGGACGGGGCCGTGGCCGTCGTCGGCGCAGTGGCCCGACCTCCGACGAGGATTCCGATCTTGGCGTCGAGGACGTGGGTGGCGACGAACTGGAGGAGGATATCGCACCGCGCCGTCCGTCCCAGCACAGCCGTCCCTACAAGATCCAGGAAGTCATCAAGCGCCGCCAGATCCTGCTGGTTCAGGCCGTCAAGGAAGAGCGCGGCAACAAGGGCGCGGCGCTGACGACCTATCTGTCGCTGGCCGGTCGCTATTGCGTGCTGATGCCGAACACGGCACGTGGCGGCGGCATCAGCCGCAAGATCTCCAATGTCGCGGACCGCAAGAAGCTGAAGTCCGCCGTCAAGGAACTGGAGGTGCCGGAGGGCACGGGCGTCATCGTCCGCACCGCCGGGGCCAAGCGCACCAAGTCCGAGATCAAGCGCGACTTCGAATTCCTGTTGCGCCTCTGGGATGACATCCGCGACCTGACGCTGCGGTCCACTGCACCGACGCTGGTCTATGAGGAAGCATCGCTGATCACCCGCGCGATCCGCGACTTCTATTCCAAGGACATCGACGAAGTCCTGGTGGAAGGCGAGGACGGTTACCGCGTCGCCAAGGACTTCATGAAGCGGATCATGCCGTCGCACGCGAAGAAGGTTCAGCCCTATCGCGACCGCATTCCGCTGTTCCACCGCTATCAGGTGGAGCAGCAGCTCGACAGCATGTACGGCAACGAGGTCACGCTGCCGTCCGGCGGCTATATCGTGATCAACTCGACGGAGGCGCTGGTCGCCATCGACGTGAACTCGGGCAAGTCCACCAAGGGACGCTCCATCGAGGAAACGGCGACCAAGACCAATCTGGAAGCTGCCGAGGAGGTGGCGCGCCAGTTGCGGCTGCGGGATCTCGCTGGTCTTGTGGTCATCGACTTCATCGACATGGACGAATCCCGCAACAACCGGGCCGTCGAACGCAAGCTGAAGGACTGCCTGCGGGTGGACCGTGCCCGCATCCAGATCGGGCGGATCAGTCACTTTGGCCTGCTCGAGATGTCACGCCAGCGCCTGCGCCCCGGTGTGCAGGACGTCAACATGATGCCCTGCGCCCATTGCCATGGTGTCGGCGTGGTCCGCTCCATCGATTCAACGGCGCTGCACCTGCTGCGCTCCATCGAGGAAGAGGGCATCCGGGAACGTTCCGCCGGTATCCGCATCCACATGCCGGCAGAGGTCGCGATCTACATCGTGAACCACAAGCGCCGTGCCCTGGCGGAGATCGAGGAACGCTACGGGTTTGCGGTGGAGATCGCCGCCGACATGACCCTGGTTTCCCCCGATCACCGGATCGAGCGTATTGCTGCCTCCGAGATCAGTGAAGAGATCGAGCGCCCGCAGCGTGAAACGACCGCTCCGGCGATCGAGAATGATGATGACGACGCGGACCAGGTGACCGCACGCAACGACGATGAAGACGAGGACGAGACCGAGGCCGAGCAGCGGAACCCGGATGACGAAGGCGGGCGTCCCCGCAGCCGTCGCAGACGCCGCCGGCGTGGCGGTGCCGCATCCGACCAGGATGGCAACGGGAACGGCAACAGCCAGGAAGCCTCTCAAGGTGATGATGCCGACAGCGGCAAGTCCGAGGAAGCGTCTTCCGGTGGCGAGGACGAAGACGATGGCGAGGGCGAGGGCAAGAACCGCCGCCGTCGCGGTCGGCGTGGCGGTCGGCGCAGGCGTGGCCGGAAGGACGATGACCAGTCACCGAACCAGCAGAACGGCAGCCGCGATGCCGCGCCCCTGGGCGATGGCGAGGTCAATGAGGAAGGTGTCCAGTCTCCGTTCCTGATGGCCGCTGCAGTGCCGCCATCCCAGGTCCAGGCCGAGATCGTCGCGGAACAGAGCAGCCCGGAAGACGAGCCCGCCGACGAAGCGGCGGCAGATCAGGCCACCGACGAATCCGGAAGCGCTGAAACAGCTGCCAGCGACGATGCGACCAGTGAGACCGAAGCCGTTGCAGCCGCAGAAGCCGATACCGGCAATGGCGACGAGGTCGCTGAGGCGTCGAGTGACGACGCGCCGGAGGCTGTCACCGAGCAAGCCGAGGAAGCGGGTCCGACCGACGACGGGGACGCTGTCCCTGAAGCGGTTGCCGAGGCTGAGGTCGCAGCACCAGCGGCGGAACCCGAACCCGTCGCCGAGCCTGAGCCTGAGCCTGTCGCTGAGGCCGAATCTGAGGCTGTCGCTGTGTCCGAAGAAGCTCCCGCTGAAGAGCCGGAGTCCGACGCGGCACCCACGGAGCCCGAAACCGCGCCGGAACCCAAGCCGGAGCCTGAGTTGGAAGCAGTTGCCGACACCGCCCCGAAGGCCCCGGCCAAGCGCGGCTGGTGGTCACGCAAGCGCCGCGACGACTGAGCTTTCCCGCAGGCGTCGGCCTGCGAATTCAGGAGATCCAGAAAAGCACCATCGCCCGGTCCGCCGGGGGATGGTGTTTCTCGTTCTGGCCCCGCACATCAGCGCTGAACAAGAAAAAGCCACCCCGGTCCGCGATGGACCAGGGTGGCTCTGTGTTCTTGGCGAAACGGTTCAGACAGCCTGTCAGGCGGCCTTCTTCAGGAAGCGGGCGCCGAGGGTCTCGGCGATCTGGACCGTGTTGAGCGCCGCACCCTTGCGCAGGTTGTCCGACACCACCCAGAGGTTCAACCCATTGTCGATGGTCGGATCCTCGCGGATACGGCTGATGAACGTGGCGTAGTCGCCAACGCATTCGACGGGCGTGATGTACTGCTCCTCAGCCGGGTTATCGATCACCATGCAACCCGGGGCCTCACGCAGCAGGTCGCGTGCCTCGTCTGCGGACAGCGGCTCCTCCAGTTCCAGGTTCACGGCCTCGGCATGACCGACAAAGGTCGGCACCCGCACACAGGTCGCGGTCAGGCGGATCTTCGGGTCGAGGATCTTCTTGGTCTCGACCGTCATCTTCCACTCTTCCTTCGTCTCCCCGCCATCCAGGAACACATCGATGTGCGGGATGACGTTGAAGGCGATCTGCTTCGTGAACTTGCTCGGTTCGGCAGCCTGATTGACGAAGATGCCCTTGGTCTGGCTGAACAGTTCGTCCATGCCCTCACGCCCGGCACCGGAGGTCGACTGATACGTCGAAACCACCACGCGACGGATGCGGGCACGATCATGGATCGGCTTCAGCGCCACCACCAGCTGGGCCGTGGAACAGTTCGGATTGGCAATGATGTTGCGCTTGGCGAAACCGGCCAGGGCGTCGGAATTGACCTCCGGCACAATCAGCGGCACATCCGGATCCATGCGGAACGCGGAACTGTTGTCGATCACGACACAGCCCTGGGCCGCAGCCTTCGGTGCATATTCCCTGGCTATGTCGCCACCCGCCGAGAACAGCGCGATGTCGTAGCCTGTGAAATCGAAGTCATCGAGGGCTTTCGTTTTCAGGGTCTTGTCGCCGAACGTGACTTCCGTACCGAGCGAACGGCGGCTTGCAACAGCCGTCACGACATCGGCGGGGAACATGCGTTCCTCCAGAATGTTCAACATTTCGCGGCCCACATTCCCGGTGGCACCGACGACGGCGACGCGGTAACCCATCTCCCTCGTCCTTTCGATCAGAGGATCCCTGCCGCGCCCGATTGGCGCGGGAGTGGGCGGAGAGATACGCCTTGGCCCGGCAACAGGCAAGACCTGCGCGGCTGAATTATCCTAACGCGCGATCAAGCGGCAGGCGCTCCCCCGGCTATCCCGCTGCTGAATGGGCGGCAAATCGCCCCCTGATCCTGCGCAGGATCCAGCCGAGCACCGGCAGCCGTTCGTACATCTGGCTCGCCGCATCCCAGTAGTCGACGTGTTCCGTCACAAGCCCGTCACCATCGAAGGCAACGATGCTGGTCCCGGTAACGGTCCACTTTTCCTTGCCCAGCGCGCCAACATAGCCACTCATGGTCCATTTCAGCCACCCGGTCTGCCCGTCCAGGCATCGCGCATCGACCACCAGTGCGTATTCGCGAACATCCCGCAGCATCGCCGTGAACATGCGCTGCAGATGGTCATGGCCACGAAAGTCACTGAAAGGATCCTTGAAACGGGCCTCCGGTGCATAAACCTCCGGCACACGCGCGATATCAGCCGTCGTCATGCCTTCGAAGAAGGCAATGTAGTGCTCAAGAGGATCGGCTGCGCGTGGTCCGGCGGACAAGGGGGAAGTAGAGGGCATAGGGCAGACACCTCACCATTTTCATCAGTGTCGTGAAGACAAACGGAAACCTGACCTCGAAACCACGACCGAGCACACCATCGACCAGCCTTTCCGCCGCCCGCTCGACGGGCATCAGAAACGGCATCGGATGATCATTGCGATCCGTCAGCGGCGTCTTCACGAACCCCGGATTGACGACACCGACATGAACGCCCAGTGGTTTCAGTTCACAGTGCAGCGCTTCGGCCATGTTGATCAGCGCCGCCTTCGATGCCCCGTAGCTGGCAGCGCGGGGAAGTCCGCGATAGCCGGCAACGGAGGCAACCACGAAGATGCGTCCCGCACCCCGTTCGATCATGCGCGGCAGCAATGGCTCCAGACAGCGCGACGCGCCGACCACATTCAGGTCCAGCGTGGCGCGCATTGCTTCTGCCGTGAAGGTCAGGGCGGTCGTCGGGGTATAGCTGCCCGCGTTCAGCAAGGCCGTTCCGATCGGACCAAGCTCATCCTCGATCCGCGCGACGACGGCCGCGATGCCGTCCGCATCGGTGATATCGCCGGGAAAGGCAGTCACATCGCCGAGATGGCCCGATGCCTCTTCAACCAGTGTGTTCAGTTCGTCCGTTCGGCGCGCGGTCGCCGCCACCCGATAGCCGCGCCGCGCAAACTCCAGCGCCGAAGCCCGGCCAATCCCCGAACTGGCCCCCGTGATCCAGACTGTTCCACTCATTCCGTACGCTCCGCCAATCCCTCGGCGGCCCTGCACTTCTCGCAGCGATACTCGATCCGATCACCGCCTTCTGTCAGGAACCGCAATTTCACCCACCGCCCCGCGGCGTCGTACCAGACGTCCACATCGTGCAGGTCACCTGCATACAGATAGCGATCCGCCATGACATAACCATGTGCGGTATCGACCCGCTCCTTTCCCCGGTAGCTGATAGAGACCCTGTCCAGACGCCCTGTCAGCGTGTTGAGAACCTGTGTCTGTCCGAGAACTCCCGGATGCCAGTGGTTGGAGGGAAAGAGCACGCCGTCCACCCGCCGCAGGCCTGCGGTTCCATCGACCACCACTTCCTCGCCGAAACGGCGGGCGGTCACCATCGCCTGCTTGCCGTCTTCATTCACGGATGCGTTCAGTGACAGCAGCTTCCCCCCATCCCAGGCAGAACTGGACGCATAGTCGAAGCGATAGGCGGTTATCCCGAGAAATTTCACGCGGGCATTGAAATCGATCTGGACGTCGATCAGGCCGCCATCACGCCGGAACTGCACGGTGTGAGAACCGATCCGGCTGTCCTGGCGCCAGACACTGAACCGGATGTCGGAACCATACATGACCAGGGGGTCGAACACGGCACGGTCCGCACGCGCAGCCCGGTCGGGGGCCAGGAGGACAAGAAGTACGGCAACCAGGGTTGCAGCAACAGGCCAGATGCATGATTTCCGGTACAAGGTCATGATAGACAGGCTACGCCCGGACCTGCGGTTCGGATCATGCCTGCGGGGAAGAATGCTGGACAATTGCTGACATGACCATTGCGCTGATCATCATCGGACTGCTGATCGTGGTGTTCCTGCTTGGGCCCAGGGCGCGGGTGCGGGATCGGGTGAGCTATCGGCCCGGCGAACTGGGTCAGGATCTGGCCGGGACCCTGGCGCGGCGGGAAGCGCGGTTCAATGACATTCGCACAGGACTGGCCAGGGAAGTCGTCTGGCGCGATCCGGCTGCCCGCGACAGGCGACCCTGGGCCGTGGTCAGTATCCATGGCTTCTCAGCCAGCAAGCAGGAACTGCGCCCGCTGCCCGATCTGGTGGCGGAGGGTCTGGATGCCAACCTGTACTTCACGCGTCTCGCCGGTCACGGAAGAACAGCCGCGGCCATGTCGGAACCGGCCGCCGATGACTGGCTGGATGACATGGCGGAGGCGCTGGAGGTCGGGAAAGTGCTGGGGGAGCGCGTGCTTGTCCTCGGCATGTCCACCGGCGCAACCATCGCCGCCTGGGCGGCATTGCGCGACGACATGCGTGCGGACATGGATGCCATTGTCTTCATCTCGCCCAACTTCGAGATTCGCCGGAACGGCACCCGTTTCCTGACCATCCCCTGGGCGCGGCAGTTGTTGCGGCTGTTCATGGGACAGATCAATCCCATTCGGGAAGGCGAAAATCCGGCATTCAGCCAGGCCTGGACCACCGGGTATCCGGCAGAAGCGCTGCTGCCGATGGCGGCCGCCGTTCATCATGTGAAGCGCCTGAGGCTGGAAGAAGCCACCCAGCCGGCACTGTTTGTCCATTCCCCCGACGACCAGGTCATCAGTGTGCCGCATGTGCATTCAACACATCAGCGGTGGGGTGGTATGCCAAAGGCTGTCATCCAGGTCACGGATGCCGAGGACAAGCTGCAGCACATCATTGCCGGTGACGTCGTCAGCCCGACGCCGACCCGGCGGCTGGCCGGTCAGATTGTCGACTGGGTGAGGTCCCTGCCCGCGAACTGAGCGATCCGCGCGGAAATCTCGTCCGGGATCTGATGCGCGATCCAGTGATCATTCTCCGGATAGCGATGCACCGTGATATCAGAACCGGCCTCCTGCATCCGGTCCAGGTTCTCCGGCGCGAAATAGGGATCACCCTCCCCCCAGAGCACCATCGTCGGCACCGGGACCTGGGTCTCGGCAACCGAGCGCGGTGCTGCATCGTCACCACTTGGCGGGCCCGACTTGTTGGCGCGGTAATAGTTCAGGCCCCCTGTCAGGGATCCCGGCATCCGCCAGTGCGCCTCATAGGCGGCAACGTCCTCCTCCGTCAGATGCCCGGCCTTCACACCGGGATCGAGGATATTGGTGCGCAGACCAGCGAAGTCATCCCGACTGACCAGCATCTCGGCCTGATCGGAGCGGAAGGCCAGCATGTACTGGCTGCGCGTCACCTGCGCGCTTTCGGGCTGACGCAGCAACTCACTCATGATCCCCGGATGGGCGCAATTGATGATCACCAGGCGGTCGATCAGGTCGGGACGGCGAATGGCCACTTCCCATGCAATGAACCCGCCCCAGTCATGCCCGACCAGAATCACCTGCTCCCGGCCATAGGCCGCAATGATGCCCGCGACATCATCCACAAGACTGCCGATCTCGTAGCCCTCAAGATCCTGTGGCTTCTCGGTCAGATTGATCCCCCGGCAATCCGGCGCGACACAGAACCAGTCGTCCGACAGGGTCTCCAACTGCTTGCGCCAGGCGTACCAAAATTCGGGAAAGCCATGCAGGAACAGGATCATGGGGGAGACCGGGTCACCAGATTCAGCACAGTGAAACCGCAGCCCATTGGCCTGGATATCGACATGGCGGATCGCTTTGGTGGCCATCCGATCAGTCCTCCCGGAAGCGGCCATAGGCCTGTTCGGAGGCGATGATGACATGTTCCAGACAGCCATTCAGACGATGATGATTCTGCGCCTCGTAGTCCGGCGACGTGATGAAGGACCGGAATGCGGCTTTCGAGGGGTAGCGGACCAGGGCAACGAAGTCCCAGTCGCCGAAACGCGCCGGGCCGAAGGATGCTCCCTTCGCGTCGCCCGTCCATATGATGCCGCCGCCAACGCCGCGGATCAGATGGTTCACGCCCTTCGAATAGCGCACGTAGGCATCCCAGCCACTGCCGTCACCATCCAGCGAGGCCTCACGGAATTTCATCAGGTTCACCATGACAACGGGCGTATCGTCGGCAATCCGCGCCAGCGTTTCGTCATGCAACTCGTCAATGGCAGCCATCATTTCCTCCCCGGAAGCTGGCCCGTCTCCGCAAGGGACGAAGCCGGAACGAAAACAGGGGCCGACCTTGCGGCCGCCCCCTGCATTCCGTCAACAGTCGTCAGACTGAGGATCAGTAACCGATGTTCTCGCCGATACGGACCCAACGGCCGCCCTGGACCTGCGACAGGAAGGATTCGTTGGAACCCTGACGCTTCTTCGGACCGAAGCTCTGCACAGGACCACCGAAGATATCGCGATAGCCCTTGATCTGCTCGAAGCCATTGATCATTGCGTCGACTGTCAGATCCTTGCCGGCGTTCTGCAGTGCGATCACCGTCATGTCGGCAAAGATGTAGCCGAGCTGAGCCGGGAAATCCGGGGTCTTGCCGAACTTCTCCTTGTAGGCATTGTACCAGTTGCTCACCAGCGGATCCGGATTGTCGCCATAGGCCATCTGGAAACCGGTCATCGCCATGTAGCCTTCGGTCACGCCACCCTTTGCACCGGCTGTGTAGCTCGTGTAGGTCGAGATTGAACCGACGAAATCAACATCCCAGCCCATGGAACGCGCGGTCACATAGGGGATGATCGTGTCGGAGACGATCGTGCCCATGTAGACCACATCGCAACCGGCCTCACGCAGCTTGGTGACGGAGGCAGTGAAGTCCTTGTCCGTCGGCTTGTGGGCTGTTTCGGCCACGATTGACTGCCCCAGGACTTCCGTCTGATCCTTGACGCCGAATTCGATCTCGCGACCGAAATCGGTGTCCTGGTACATCGTGCAGGGCTTGGTCTTGCCACGCGTTTCCGCGAACAGCTTCACCGCTGCGCGGATCTGATCGTAATAGGTCGAGCCACCGGCAAACTTCAGCTTGTGGAACGGCTCAAACATCTGCCGTGCAGACGAGAACGGGAATAGGTTCGGGATACCCGCAGCCAGCTGACGCGGCAGCACCGCATTGTTCATCGGCGTACCGAGCGAGGACAGCATCGTGAAGACGCGGTCACGGTTGATCAGCTTGTTGCCGGCCTGAACAGCCTTGGGCACCTGATATTCGTTGTCTTCAACCACCAGACGGATCTTGCGACCGTAGATGCCACCTTCGGCATTCACCGCATCGAACCGCTGACGCATGCCTTCGACCGACGGGACACCCCAGACCGCAACCGGGCCGGAAAGCGCCGTATGCGTGCCGATCAGGATCTCATCCTTTGTCACGCCGCGCTCGGCGGCCTGCGCCGCGCCTGCGATCATTGTTGCCGCGGCCGCCACGGCAGCCAGGCCAAGAAGCTTCTTTTTCATCCGATCCTCCCTGTTTCCGGTCCCGTTTGCTTCAGGACCGTTTCTGTGACACCAAGTCTATCAGAATTCCGTTTCAGACAAAGCGTTTCACCCTTTTGTGGCACCAATCAGGCCGCTTCCGAATACATGCTGTCGATCAGGCTCTCGTACTTCTTCTCGACGAACTTGCGCTTCAGCTTCATCGTCGGCGTGACCTCTTCGTCTTCCGGATCAAGCTGCTTGTCCAGAACGCGGAACTTCTTGATCGTCTCCACCCGCGCAAACTTGGTGTTCACGCGCTCGATCTCCTCCGCCACCAGTTCAACCACTTCCGGCGCACGCGCCAGCGACGCGAAACTGGTGAAGGCGATATTGCGTTCCTGTGCGAACTTCTCGACCATTTCCTGATCGATCATCACCAGAGCGGTCAGATACTTGCGCCGGTCACCGATGATCACGGCGTCGGAGACATAGGGGGAGAACTTCAGTTCGTTCTCGATCTCCGACGGGGTGATGTTCTTGCCACCGGCGGTGATGATGATGTCCTTCATCCGGTCGGTGATCTTCACATAGCCTTCGTTGTCGATCGCACCGACGTCGCCGGTATGCAGCCAGCCGTCCACGACCGTCTCCGCCGACTTTTCCGGCTGGTTCAGGTAACCCATGAAGATGTGGCGTCCCCGCAGCAGGATCTCCCCTTCCGGCGAGAGCTTGCATTCGGCGTAGCGCGCGCAGCGGCCAACGGTTCCAAGCTTGATGTCGCCCGGCAGGTTCGTGGTTGCGAGGCCCGTGTTCTCGGTCTGACCATAGAGCTCCAGCATCTCGATGCCCAGCGCCATGTACCAGCGGATCAGCTGTGGCGAGATCGGCGCAGCGCCCGTGCCGACCCAGTCGACCCGCGACAGTCCGAGAACGTTGCGGATATTGCGCAACACCAGGAAACGACCGATCCGGAACTTCAGATTCTCGATGAACGACGGTTCTTCCCCGGCGAGCTTCCTGTCGGCAACGGCAAAGCCCCAGTTGATCGCGACCTTGTAGGCCAGTTGCTGCAGTTTGGTGGCGTCCCGAACAGCGATGTTGATCTGCGAATAGAGCTTCTCCCAGATCCGCGGCACCGCGAAGAAGGTCGTTGGCTGGATCTCCTGGATATTCTCGAAGACCGTCTCCGGATTCTCGATGAAATTCGCGATATTGCCGGTGTAGAGCGAGAAATAGGTCAGTGTCCGCTCCGCAACGTGGCAAAGCGGCAGGAACGCCACACGCTCCCCACCCGTTTCCTGCGGCAGGATCTGCGTGCCATTGACCATCTGGAAGCACAGGTTGTCATGGCTGATCATCGCGCCCTTGGGCGGCCCGGTGGTGCCGGATGTATAGACCAGGATCGCCATGTCTTCCGGCTGGGCGCGCTGCAGCAATTCCTCCCAGCGCCCCGGATTCGCATCAGAATGCGCCTGACCACCGGCCAGGAACTCCGCGAAGCTGACAACCATGGCGTCGTCGAAGGTCGCCAGTCCCTCCATGTCGAAGACAACGATCAGCTTCAGGCTGGGGCAGCGCTCCCGCACGCTCAGGACCTTGTCGAGCTGTTCCTCATCCTCGACGAAGATCACGCCGGTTCGGGAGTCATTCACCAGATACTCGACCTGGGCCGCCGCATCCGTGGGGTAGATACCCGCGCAGGCGGCACCGACGCCCTGAATGCCCATGTCGGTGAACATCCATTCCGGCAGCGTGTTGGACAACACGGCAACGACATCGCCCTTGGCGACCCCATGCTTGTCCAGCGCCATGCCGACGTTGCGCGCCTTTTCGCCGAACTCTGCCCAGGTGATCGCCTTCCAGATCCCGTGATCCTTCTTGCGCATGGCAATCCTGTTCGACCAGTTGGTGACGCGATGCCAGAACATCTGAGGCACGGTCCGGGAGTCCGGATCGTCAACCAGGATCAGTTCACGGCCATCGTCAGCCATCTGTCGGGTCTCGGTAAGCCTTGCGGTCATGATCTGCTCCGCCTTCTCCCGTTGCACGAAGCGGTCCTTTGACAGTTCCCGGGAAGGCTCCCGGGATCAGGACCCCTATCGCCAGAGTTTCTTCTTCTTCCAGCGCCGCTCGCCGCGTGCGCCCTCATCCTTCACACCCAGATAGAACTCCTGGATGTCCTCCCGCTGGATCAGCTTCTCGCACGGGTCTTCCATGACAATCCGTCCGACTTCCAGCACGTAACCGAAATCCGCTGTCTTCAGCGCCATGTTGGCATTCTGCTCCACCAGCAGCATGGTCACGCCGCGTTCCTTGTTCAGGCGCACGATGATCTCGAATATTTCCTTCACCAGACGCGGGCTCAGGCCCAGTGACGGCTCATCCAGCAGCATCACCTTCGGGCGCGACATGAGTGCCCGGCTGATCGACAGCATCTGCTGCTCGCCACCGGAAAGCTGGCCGGCGGGCTGTTCGCGCCGCTCCTTCAGGACCGGGAAATAGTTGAAGACCATGTCGATGTCGTCAGCCACACCCTTGGCGTCCTTGCGGGTGAAGGCCCCCATGCGCAGGTTTTCCTGCACAGACAGGAACGGAAAGACCTCCCGCCCCTCCGGCACGTGACTGATGCCACGCCGCATCACCCAGTCGGGTTCACGCGACGTGATGTCCTCGCCCTGGAACGTCACCTTGCCCTTGCGCGGGTCCATGACGCCGGAAATCGTCTTCAGGATCGTCGTCTTGCCGGCGCCGTTGGAGCCCAGGACCGTGACGATGTCACCTTCGTTGACCGAGATGCTGACACCCCGAATGGCCATGATCGGACCGTAGTAGGTCTCGACGTTGGAGACTTTCAGAATGGGTTCACTCACCGTTCAGCCCCCCAGATACGCGCGAATGACCTCTTCGTTCGACTGCACCTCGGAAGGGCTGCCAAGCGTGAGGACGCGGCCATAGTTCAGTGCCAGAACGCGGTCGGAGACCCGGTTCACCAGGCTCATGTCATGTTCGACCATCAGCACGGTGATCCCCAGCAGGTCCCGGATATCCTTGATCCAGAACGCCATGTCGCTGGTTTCCTCGACATTCAGGCCAGACGACGGCTCATCGAGAAGCAGCAGCTTCGGTTCGGTACAGAGTGCGCGGCCAAGCTCCACCACCTTCCGCACGCCATAGGGCAGGTTGGCGATGCGCTGATCGCGGTACCGGGCAAGGTCCAGGAACTCGATCACCTTCTCCACCTCCTCGCGATGCGCCAGTTCGGCACGCCGGGTGGAGGGCAGGAAGAAGATATTGGCCAGCAGGTTGCCGCTGCGATGGGCGTGGCGTCCGATCAGCAGGTTCTGAAGCACCGTCGCCTGTTCGAACAGTTCGATGTTCTGGAACGTGCGTGCGATACCCCGCCCGGCGATCAGATGCGGTGCTGTATTGGTGATGTCCTCGTCATTGAAGATCAGCTGGCCTTCGGTCGGTTCATAGATGCGGCTGATCAGGTTGAAGATCGTCGTCTTGCCCGCACCGTTCGGCCCGATGATCGTGAAGATCTCGCCCTCGGCAATCTCGAAATCGACCCCATCCACGGCCTTAACACCGCCAAAATGGATCGCCAGTTTGTCCGCCTTGAAGAAGGTCACCGCAAACGCTCCGTCTTCACATAGGATTTCTGCCGCGCAAAGGTCGATTTCTTGTACAGCGGGAACAGGTCGAAGTAGGTCTTCACCTTCAGCCAGCGGCCATACAGCCCCATCGGTTCGAAGATGATGAACACCACCAGCAGCGCACCGAAGATCGCGGCTTCCAGACCCGGCGAATTGACGAAGCGGACCAGCCCGCCCAGCATCTCGACACCACCAGCCCCGGCCGTGACCTCATCGCGCATGATCGGGATGAAGGACCGCAGCATGATCAGGAATGCAGCGCCCAGCACCGCCCCCTGGATGGTCCCGATGCCGCCGACAACGCAGATCAGCAACAGTTCGATGGAAATGAAGATGTTGAACGCGTCCGGTGCCAGATGCGAGATCTGGTGCGCGAACAACCCGCCGGCGAGACCGGTGACGAAGGCACTGATGCCAAACGCCGTTGTCTTGTAGTACGCCAGATGGATGCCCATCGACTGGGCGGAAATCTCTGAATCGCGGATGGCAACGAAGGCGCGGCCCGTGGGACTGCGCAGCAGGTTCCGCGCGATCAGGGCGGCCAGTACCAGCACGACGATGCAGATGTAGTAGAGCGAAACCGGAGACCAAAGTTCGGTCCAGCCGACATGCAGTCCGCCCACCGAGAACCATTCCCCCTGATACATCGCCTCCGACTGAATGGAGAGGAAATCGGGCGCGGCAACAGGCAACCCGTCGAAGCCGCCGGTGACCGACGACCACTTCGACATGATCTCCTGCGTGATCAGCGCAACGGCAAGCGTGGCGATGGCCAGGTAGATGCCGTGCATCCGCAATGTCGGGAAGCCCACGGCAACACCGATCGCCCCGGCAAGCAACCCGCCCAGCGGCAGCGAGAATACGAATGGCACCCCGTTCTGCAGCAGATAGGCATGGGTATAGGCACCGATACCAAGGAAGGCAGAGTGCCCCAGGCTGGCCATGCCGGTGAAACCGACGGCAATCATCAGTCCCATTGCCGCGATGGAATAGATCAGCCAGAGATTGGCCTCACCCACGTAGTAGACGCCCGCGAACATCGGCAGCGCCAGCAGCGCCGCCAGGAAGATGCCATAGCCGATCAGGTCGCCCTTGTGGCGCCAGAGCCGCAGGTCCTGTTCGTAGCGTGTCTTGAAAACAAAGCGCATCGGATCAGACCTTCTTCCTGCCCATCTGGGAGAAAATGCCTTCCGGCCGGACAACCATCACCGCCAGAAGCACGGAGAAGACCATGATGTCCTTGTAGCCGGGGGCGAGCAGATAATCGGAGAACTGCTCCACCAGACCGATGATGATACCGCCCACCAGCGCACCGGGAATGGAGCCGAAACCGCCCACGACGGCGCCAGCGAAGGCCTTGATCGCGATGAAGCCGATGGACGGGTCCATGACGTTCGCGATCGGCATCATCATGACACCGGTAATCGCCGCCACACCGGCGGAGATACCCCAGATCAACGAGAAGATCAGCGCCACCGGAATGCCCATGTAGTAGGCGGCGAGCTGGTTCTGCGACGCCGCCTGCATGGCAACACCGATCCGCGTGCGCTGGAAGAACATGTAGAGCCCGGCACAGAGCACCAGTGTCCCCACAACTGCCGCCAGCTTGCCCGCATCCAGCGTCATCGCCGCCACTTGCACGGCCTTGCCGGTGAAGGGCGTCAGGAAGGCGATCTGTTCCACGTTGAAGGCATACGGCATGACGAAGCGCAGCACGTAACCGATGCCGATGGTCGCCATGACGATGGAGAACTGTGGCTGGCCGATCAGCCGCCGGATCACGACCACATCCAGCAGGAAGCCGAAGATGATCATGAACACGACCGTCAGCAGGAAGCCGAGCCAGAAATTGAGCCCGAAACCGGCAATCAGTCCGAAGGCGATGAACGCGCCGACCATCATCAGGTCACCCTGCGCGAAGTTCACCATCTCCGTTGCCTTGTAGATGAGCACGAAGCCGAGCGCGATCAGGCCGTAGATACAGCCGAGCGCCAGTCCGTTGATGAACAACGAAATATAAATCTGGACGGAATCCACGTCCTCGTATCCTCCCCTGAACCGCACGTGGCGGCGTTGCCAACCTTCAGAGCCACCGGTCCTGTTCCGAACCTTTGTGTTGCCCCAATTCGATTACGCGGGTTTCGCCACGTAACGGCTCGGGTAGGATAGGGGCGGTTTGACGGCTGTCAATTCGTCACGTCTCGGGGAGGACACAAACTTGGCCTACGCAATTCCGTTCGTTCGGGAACTTGATTTCGAATACGGGGAGCCTGCGGAGCTGAGCCCGCTGGTCCGGCGGGTGATCTGCAACAATCCGGGCGGGTTCACGTTTCACGGCACCGGCACCTACATCATCGGACGCGGCAAGGTAGCCATCGTCGATGCCGGACCGCTGGACGAGCGACACGTGGAGGCGGTGCTGCGCGCGGTCGAGGGGGAGACTGTTACGCATCAGCTGATCACCCATACCCACATTGATCACAGCCCGGCGGCGCGGCTGATCAAGGATGCGACCGGCGCGCAGACATGGGGCTACGGCCCGCACGGCGGTGATCGCGGCGGCCCGAAGGTGGAAGAGGGCGGCGATCACGACTTCGCACCGGATCACGTGATCAGGCATGGCGACATCATCGAAGGCGACGGCTGGTCGGTTGAGGCGGTGCACACGCCTGGCCATACCTCGAACCACATCTGCTTCGGACTGCGGGAGGAGAAGGCGCTGTTCACCGGTGACCATGTCATGGGCTGGTCAACGACCGTGGTCTCGCCGCCGGACGGCAACATGACCGACTATTTCAACTCTCTCGACAAGCTGCTGGAGCGCGATGACCAGCGCTATTACCCGACCCATGGTGCCCCTATCGAGAACGTGCACGACTTCGTGCGGGCCTATCGGGCGCACCGGCAGTTGCGCGAGACGCAGATCCTGGACCTGCTGAAGGGCGGCCCCCGGACCATCCCGGAGATGGTGGCGACCATGTATGCCGATGTGCCGCAGAACCTGCATCCGGCCGCCGCGCGTTCGGTCCTGGCGCATCTGATTCACATGGCCCACGACGGTCGCGTTGCGGCGGACGGCGAAGCCGACGCCAGGGCCACTTACCGCGCTGCCTGAGGAGAGACGCCATGCTGCGTGAGCGAATCGAGGCCAAGTGGATCGACGCCTTCGCGGAGACCTTCCGCCTCTGCGAGGTGAAGCCGGGCGAGGTCTGCGCCATTCTTTCGGAAACCCAGAGCCGTCAGGTGAACGTCGAACTGGCGGAACTGGCGCTGCAGCGCATGGGTGCGGAGGTCTTTCACGTCGTCCTGCCCTCGCCGCGCCAGACCGCCCCGGCGCCGGTCCGCTCAACCGGTGCATCGGATGCGATTCGCGGGCTGGAGCCAGTGATCAGCGCCCTCGGCGCATCCGGTTTCGTTGCCGACTGCACGGTCGAGGGCCTGCTGCACGCGAAGGAACTTCCGGCGATCCTGAAGGGTGGTGCGCGGGTCCTGATGATCTCCAACGAGCATCCTGAACTGCTGGAACGCCTGGTGCCGACACCGGAACTGGAAGCCAAGGTGAAGACCGGCATCAGGATGCTGCGCGACGCGAAGCTGATGCGCGTGACCTCGGCTGCGGGTACGGATCTGACGGTCGATGTGGAGAAGGCGCCGGCAGGCGGCGGCTGGGGCTTCAGCAAGCGCGCGAGCACCATCACCCACTGGCCCGGTGGCCTCTGCCTGTGCTTTCCGGCCCCCGGATGCGTCAACGGCACGGTCGTGATGAACACGGGCGACGTGAACCTGACCTTCAAGCGCTATGTGGATCGCCCGATTCGTCTGACGATCGAGAATGACTACATCACCGACATTTCGGGCGACGGTGTCGATGCGGCCCTGTTCGACAGCTACATCGCCGCGTGGGGGGATCGGGAGGCCTATGCCGTCAGCCATGTCGGCTGGGGCATGAACCCGGCGGCGCGCTGGGATTCGCTTACCGCCTATGACCGCAGCCAGGTGAACGGCACCGAACTGCGCGCCTTTGCCGGAAACTTCCTCTATTCGACCGGCGCCAACGAAGTCGCGGGTCGTCATACATTGGGCCACTTCGACCTGCCGATGCGCGGACATACCATCAGCCTGGACGGCACCGTAGTGGTGGAGAATGGCGTGCTGCAGGGTGATCTTGCATGAGCACCATTCCAACCTTCACCGATGCCGGGTCAGGACCGGCGATCATCTTCCTGCATGGCATCGGCGGCAATGCAGGGAACTGGCAACCCCAGATCGATATCCTGTCCGCGCGCTGGCGCTGCATCGCCTGGAACGCGCCGGGTTATGCCGATTCGCCTGCCCTGCCGGAAATGACATTCCCCGCACTGGCCGATGCCCTGGCGCGCCTGATGGATCATCTGGATCTGGAGCAGGCGGTGATCTGCGGGCTGTCCATGGGTGGCTATGTGGCGCAGGAATTTCTCGCCCTGTATCCGGAAAGGGTACGTGCCGCGATCCTGATGTGCACCAGCGCTGCCTTTGGCAAGCCGGGTGGAGATTTCCAGCAGAAGTTCCTCGCCGCGCGCCTGAAACCTATGGATGAGGGCAAGACACCGGCAGACATCGCACCTGCCCTGGTGGCGGGCATGGTTGGCCCCAATGCCGGGCCGGAAGTCGGCCAGGCCCTGACGGCGTCGATGAGCATGATCAGCCCAGAGACCTATCGGCAGGCGCTGAACTGCCTCGTGACCTTCGACCGGCGGGATGCGGTGAAACGGATCGCGGTGCCGACCTGCCTGATAGCGGGGGAAGCGGACACGACGGCCCCCGCCGCGGTCATGGAACGCATGGCGGCGCGCATTCCGGGCAGCCGCTTCGATGTGATCCGTGGCGCAGGCCATATCGCGAATCTGGAGGTACCGGAGGAAACCTGCCGCCTGATCACCGCCTTCGTGGAGGGGTTGCCGGAATGAGCATGTGGGCGGATTTCGATCTCACCGACCGCCAGCGTGAACTGGTCGGGCGCGCCTCGGAACTTGGCCCGGCCTTCGCCGCACGCGCGGCTGAGATCGACCGGGAAGCCCGGTTCCCGCACGAAAACTACAGCGACATGCGTGATGCCGGACTGCTGGCCCTTTGCATCCCCAGCCAGTACGGCGGACTCGGCGCTGATTACCGGACCTATTTCCTTGTCGCGTCGGAGATCGGTCGCCACTGCGGTGCAACGGCCCTGACACTGAACATGCATTCCTGTTCGATGCTCTGGTCCGGGCCTCTGGCCGACGATCTGCCGTTGACGGACGAGGAGCGGCGCGGACACCAGGAAAGGCGCGCCGCGCTTTACGACCTGGTGCTGCACGAACGTGCGATCTTCGCCCAGCCCTTCTCCGAACCCCACACCCAGGCGGCGACGGGCAAGGCCCCCTTCGGCACCACGGCACGGAAGGTCGACGGCGGCTATGTCGTCACGGGGAAGAAGCACTTCGCCTCCCTCGCCGGAGCGGCCACGCATTACTCCGTGCTGTGTACGGAGGAACGCGACGACCACGGTCTCGACCCGAAGGACACCATCATGCTGGCGGTGCCGGGGGATGCGAAGGGATTCTCGGTCGTCGGCAGCTGGGACACGCTCGGCATGCGTGGCACGGTCTCGAAGAGTCTGGACATTGACGGGGTCTTCGTGCCGGACGCGCACCAGATCATGCCGCGCGGTGTCTACTACAGGGCCGCGATCCAGTGGCCGCACATGTTCCTGACCCTGACGCCTGCCTACATGGGCATTGCCCAGGCCGCCTATGACTTCGTGGTCGCCTTCCTGCGTGGCGAGGTGGAGGGGGCGAAGGGCGTGAAACGGAGCAGCCCGATCAAGCAGTTCGCAGTGGCGGAGATGCGCATCAAGCTGGAACAGATGCGGGCCCTTTTCCTGGAGGCGGCGACCGATGCCCGCTTCAATCCGTCGAAGGACGCACGGATGCGGGCCTATGTCGCCAATTACACCATCATGGAGACGGTGAACGACATCTGCAGGCTGGCGATCCGCACCTGTGGCGGCACCACGATCATGAAGCGCTTCCCGCTGGAGCGGCTCTATCGTGACAGCCGCTGCGGCGCGCTGATGCTGCCCTGGTCGGCGGAGGCCTGTCTGGAACGGCTGGGCCGCGAATGCCTCTACGAGCGCGGCGAGAGCGACTGACAGCAGGTGTCCGGGCCAGGCCGGTCAGCGTTCGTTGATCAGGTCCAGCGGGTATACGGGGCGGCGGACGTGTTCGTAGTTCAGCAGGCTGTTGTCGGAGGTGGTGACGCCCACGCCGTCCAGCGTCAGGGTCGCCTTGGCCAGCGGCGCAAACCCGGCGCGGTAGTGGATGCGGGATTTCAGCAGCAGATAGCGCTTGTGCAACGGATCAATGCCAACCGAGGTGAAGACGCCGGTGTCCCAGGGTTCGTGATGCTGTGACACGACAACGATCTGCATACCGCCGGTCTCCAGTACAGCAGTCGGACCCATGCGGACGGTGACGCCGGTATACATCGGCCCGCGACAGACCCACTCCCCGTCCGTCAGGGTGCGCACCTTTCCCGTCAGTTCCAGCGGCGCACCGGCCCTGTCGATGGCGGGCATGTCGGTGCGCCCACCCAGTGTCAGGGTGATGTTCGATCCCACACCCGCCGCCTGCATCTGCTTCACCGCTTCAGGATCACAGACGGCCGCAACGGCCACATCCTGCAACCCCTGCCGCAGGACCTCCGCGATCACGGTCATCACGTCCTGCGTCCCGCCAGAGCCCACATTGTCGGCATGGTCGAGCAGGATGACAGGACCATCCGTCAGATCCCTTGCCTGGGCCACCGCCTCCTCCAGCGGGCGATGCGGGTAGATGAACGCGTCCCGTTGTTCCCACGCAGCGGCCATGATCTCGTCGCGCACCTGTTCCGCCAGTGCTGGGTCATTGTCGGTGACGATGACAACCGATGTGCCCGCGTCCGGCATGTCCGCCAGCGCGAAGCCGCCGAAGACGGTTGCCGCGAGCACGCCGGGCCGCTGTTCCGCGTCACGTGCCATGGCAATCAGGCTCTTCATCGGCTCATCGTCCGTGCCCTGCATCAGCGTCTGCGAGAGCAGCGGCAGGTTGCCCCAGCGCATGACCGGCGCGACCTCGCCATCCAGCATCCGCAACAGGACCTTGCCGATCTGCTGCCCCATCTCATGCATGTCCACGTGCGGGTAGGTCTTGTAGCCGATCAGGGCGTCGCAATTGTCGACCATGGCATCCGTCAGGTTGCAGTGCAGATCGCAGGTAACCGCGATGGGAACGTCCGGGGCCACGGCACGGATGCGGCGCAGCAGTTCCCCCTCCCCGTCGAAGGTATGCTCCGCCACCATCGCGCCATGCAGGTCCAGCATCACGGCATCGCAGCCGTCGGCCACCGCATCGACGATGGCCGTGGCCATCAGTTCATAGGCGTCACGCTGCACCTTGCCCGACGGCATCGCCTCCGCCGCCACCGGTGTCACGATCTCCGCCCCGCGCGCCCGCGCCAGGTCCAGATAGGCGGCAAACGGCATCCCTGTGCCGTCATAGGCAGTCAGCGCCTCCGCACCCAGGAAACTGCCCCAGCCGGTAAACCGCGCCCAGTCCGTCACCACGGGCGAGAAGGTGTTGGTCTCGTGTTTCATCATGGCAATGACGATGCGCATCGGCGTCCCTCCCCCGGATCGATTCCGCCAACCAGTCTACAAATGAAAAGGCCCGGTGGCGAACCACCGGGCCTTTCCCGATCAGACTGGCAGTCGCGAAGCCTATTCGCGGTCGCCCAGCAGATGCATCAGCATCATGAACAGGTTCACGAAGTTCAGGTACAGCGCCACCGCGTCGAAGATCGCGGAACGGACGGCAACGTCGCCTTCCATCCGGTGCTGGATGTAGGTCGACTTGATCCGCTGCGTGTCGAACGCGGTCAGGCCCGCGAAGATCAGCACACCAACCATCGAGATGACCATCTGCATCATGGAGGATTCCATGAAGATGTTCACGACGGAGGCGATGATCAGGCCGATCAGGCCCATCATCAGGAAGCTGCCCATGCCGGACAGGTTCTTCTTCGTGGTGTAGCCGAACAGGCTGAGCCCGGCGAAGGAGGCAGCCGTGATCATGAACACGCGCACGACCGAGGCATCCGTGTAGGCGATGAAGATCGTCGAGAACGAAACACCGAAGGTCGCCACCATCAGCCAGTAGAGACCCTGCATCACCGGGGTGCTTAGCTTGTTCTGGGCAAAGGACATCACCAGCAGGATGCCGATGGGAGCAAGCATGACGACGATACCAAGCCCGGAACCGAAGATCGCCTGCATCAGCGAGGGCGAGCTGGATACCAGAAGCGCCACGACACCACTGACGAGCAGACCTGACGCCATGTAGTTGTAGACGCCGAGCATGTACTTGCGCAGACCCTGATCAAGTTCGGCGGCCTGAGCGCCACTGGCCGCTGCGCCATAGCGCTGGTCAGCATTGGTTGCCATGTTAGACAAACTCCCTGTGAGTTAATTTACCTACTGCGCTGGATATTGGCGCATATGCCCCGTGAATCAAGGAAAACCGGAACGCGAGAAACAACTTCCATTTGCTCGTTCCGGCTATCTCAGGGTGCCGTGAAACCGAAAGCCTCTCTCAGGGCGCGGCTGTAGTACCGGTCCGCGAGGGTCATGGGCGATCGGTCGCCATCCTTTCAGGCAAAGGCGTCGGGCATCGAATCCTTCTTGCGGCGGATGAAGTCGTTCAGCGCCTCGTCGATCGAGGGGTCCAGCGGCGGGGCCTGATAGTCTGCCAGCCACTTGCGTACCAGGTCACGACCGCGGTCTTCCAGCCGCCGCTCGCCCTCCGCCGCCCACTGCTCGTAGGAATTGTTGTCGGTCAGCGGGGACAGGTAGAATGCTGTCTTGAAATTGGCCTGTGTATGGGCGCAGCCGAGATAGTGCGCGCCCGGGCCAACTTCCCTGATCGCATCCATCGCCTGGCCGTTCGGCGTGAGGTCGATACCCTCCGCGAAGCGCTGCATCATCGCCAGCTGGTCGCAGTCCAGGACGAACTTCTCGAAGGAGGTGACCAGACCGCCTTCCAGCCAGCCGGCGCTGTGCAGGGCGAAGTTGACGCCGCCCATCACGGTCGGGATCAGTGTCGCCTGGCTCTCGTAGGCCGCCTGTGCGTCCATGACCTTGGAGCCGCAGAGCGCTCCACCCGAACGGAACGGCACATTCAGCCGCCGCGCAAGCTGTGCCGCGCCATAGAGGATCAGGGCAGGTTCCGGGGTGCCGAAGGTCGGCGCGCCGGACTGCATCGACATGGAACTGGCAAAGCTGCCGAAGATCACCGGGGCACCGGGGCGGCAGAGCTGGGTGAACGCCATGCCCGCCAGCGCCTCCGCCAGGGTCTGGGTCAGGACGCCTGCCGGGGTCACGGGGGCCATGGCACCGGAAAGGATGAACGGCGTCACGATGCAGGCCTGGTTGGCGCGGGCATAGATCTTCAGCGCGCCCAGCATGGTGTCGTCGAAGACCATCGGCGAGTTGGCATTGATCAGCGACACCAGCACACAGTTCCGGTCGACGAAATCGGCACCGAACAGCATTCGCGCCATCTCGACCGTATCCGCCGCCCGCTCAGGATGCGTTACCGAACCCATGAAGGGTTTGTCGGAATAGCGGATGTGGCTGTAGATCATGTCCAGATGACGCTTGTTCACCGGCACGTCCACCGGCTCGCAGACCGTGCCACCGGAGTGGTGCATCGACGGCGCCATCCAGGCCAGCTTCACGATGGTCCGGAAATCCTCGATGGTGGCATAGCGGCGCTTGCCGTCCAGATCGCGCACGAATGGCGGACCATAGACCGGCGCAAAGACCGTGTTGTTGCCACCGATCTCGACATTGCGTTCGCTGTTGCGCGCGTGCTGGGTGAAGCTCGCCGGCGCCGTCTCGATCAGCTTGCGGCAGAGGCCGCGCGGGAACCGCACCCGCTCCCCGTCCACATCCGCGCCGGCATCGCGCCACATCTGCAGCGCCTCCGGATCATCGCGGAACTCGATGCCGATTTCCTCCAGCACCGTCTCGGCGTTGTGCTCGATCAGTTCCAGTCCCTCGTCGGTCAGGACCTCGAACGGTTTCAGCTTGCGGGTGATGAAGCGCTGCTTCTCCATGCCACCGCTGCGCCTGCCCTCGCGCCGGTTCTCGGCACCGCCCCCCCGCCGACCGCGTCGGCGGCCCGTGCTCTCCGCTCCATCGGCCGTAACGGCGGCTTCGTCGTTGCTGCTGTCAGTTGCCATGGCCGAAATCCCCCCGATTCAAGGAAACAGACCGGATGGCTCAGCCCATCCGTTCATTCTGAGTACAGCCAGTATGCGCGGGTCACTGGCCAGTTCGCGTCACCGTGCTGCCGCGCCGGGAACAGCCATCAATGTCCGCGCCGGACCCACGTCGCAAAGAACGACGCAACCTGTCGTTATCGACACACCGGAGCAGGCACGGCTTTGCCATATTGCCCAACAGCTTGACCCATATCGTGGTCGCGTGCGGAGAACTGTTGCCATGGCCGATGAAGACGAAGATATCGTCCTGTCCGAGCTGGACGACGCGGAACTCGTCCAGCAGATGCACGACGACCTCTATGATGGTCTGAAGGAAGAGATCGAGGAAGCGGTCAACATCCTGCTGGAGCGTGGCTGGGCCCCCTATGACATTCTCACCCAGGCGCTGGTGGAGGGGATGCGGATCGTCGGCATCGACTTCCGCGACGGCATCCTGTTCGTGCCGGAGGTGCTGCTGTCGGCCAACGCCATGAAGGCGGGCATGTTCATCCTGCGCCCGCTGCTGGTGGAAACCGGCGCGCCGAAGGTCGGCAAGATGGTGATCGGCACCGTGAAGGGCGACATCCACGACATCGGCAAGAACCTGGTCGGCATGATGATGGAAGGCGCAGGGTTCGAGGTCGTCGATCTGGGCATCAACAACCCGGTCGAGAACTATCTCGACGCGCTGGAGGAGCACAAGCCGGAGATCCTGGGCATGTCCGCGCTGCTGACCACCACCATGCCCTACATGAAGGTCGTGGTGGACACGCTGAAGGAAAAGGGCATTCGCGACGACTACATCGTCATGGTCGGCGGTGCCCCGCTGAATGAGGAATTCGCCGACGCCGTTGGTGCCGACGCCTATTGCCGCGACGCCGCTGTCACGGTGGAGATGGCGAAGGAACTGATTGCGCGCCGCCATAACCAGCGCGCCTCCGGCGGCTGACATTCCAGGTGCGCTGGTCCTGCTTCAACGGGGGCCGGACCCGCGTCACCTGGCAAGGAAACATGAAACAGACAGGGGCTTGGAATGCCCCTGCGCGGAAGCGGTGACGCAATCATCGCACGACAGGGTTTGACTTCCATTTCTCGTGAACCGGAAAGCAAGACCATGCCAGACACATCACCGCCCCGCCGGTCATCACTGCCGCGCCGAGGCCCGGACATGCGCGAGCAGGCACAGGACCGGACGCTGATCATCGCCTGCGGTGCGCTCGCGCGCGAGATCGGCTCCATCATCGGGCGCAATGGGCTGTCGCACCTGTCGCTGCGTTGCCTGCCTGCCACCCTGCACAACACGCCGGAGAAGATCCCGGAGGCCGTGCGCGATGCGGTGCGCGCCGCACGCGGGAACTATGGCCGCGTTGTCGTGGGCTATGCCGACTGCGGTACTGGCGGGCTGCTGGACAAGGTTTGCGTCGAGGAAGGCGTCGAGCGTATTCCGGGACCGCACTGCTATGCGTTCTTTTCCGGCAACAAGGCTTTCGAGGCAGCCGGTGACGACGACATGACCAGTTTCTACCTCACCGACTTCCTTGTCCGGCAGTTCGAAACGCTCGTGATCAGGACGCTGGGTCTGGACCGTCATCCGGAACTGCGGGACATGTACTTCGGCAACTACGAGAAGGTGGTCTATCTGGCGCAGACCAGGAACGCGGAACTGGATCGCGCGGCGGAACTGGCGGCAGAGAAACTCGGCCTTGCCTATGAGCGTCGGCAGGTCGGCCTGGGCGATCTGGCACAGTTCGTCAACGAGGTGAACTGAGCGCCCTCGCATCCAGTATCGCCCGGGCGAATTTCTCCGGCGCTTCCTGCGGTACATTGTGACCGATGCCTTCGAATATCCTGTGCGCATGAGGCCCGGTGAACCTGCGTGCATGGTGCGCTGTGCCCCCGGCTCCCAGAACCCCGTCGCTGTCCCCGTCAATGGTGATCGCGGGCACGGTGATATCGGGCTGTCGGGCCAGTTGCCGCTCGATCCAGGCGACCGCCGGATCACCCGCGACGAGACCGTAGCGGTGACGGTAGGAATGGATGACCACATCCACGAAGTCCGGATTGTCGAAGTGGGCTGCCGTGGCGTCGAAGGTCGCCTGATCAAAAGCCCACTTCGGTGACCACAGCCGCCACAGCAGGTGGCAGATTTCGCGCCGGTTCTGCGTCAGCCCGGCCCGCCCCCGCTCCGAATGGAAATAGTACTGGTACCAATAGGCATATTCATCCTCTGCCGGTGCCGGTTCCATGCTGCGGGCGATGTTCTGGATGTTGTAACCATTGACCGAAACCAGCGCCGAGACCCGCTCCGGCCATAGTGCCGCCACCACGCAACTGGCCCGTCCGCCCCAGTCGTATCCGCCCAGCACTGCCTGCCCGATGTCCATCGCGTCCATCAGCGCCAGCAGATCCGCCCCCAGCGCAGCCTGTTCGCCGGACCGGGGAGTATCGGCATCACGAAACCGGGTCGGGCCGTACCCGCGCAGGAAAGGAACAATGACCCGCGCGCCTGCAGCCACGAGTATCGGTGTGACTTCGCCGTAGCTTTCGGGGCCATAGGGAAACCCGTGCGAGAGAATTACTGGCCAACCGTCCGGCGCACCACTCTGTGCAACGGCGATCTGCAGCGACGGTGTCTCGATGGTGGACAGTTCTTCCACCGGGACTATCAGGCCGCCGTGCCGCGATTGACCTGCACGCTCTTGACCGACGCCCTGACAATCGGGATTTCGTCGTCACTCAGTTCCGGCATGCGCTGTTTCCGCGCCAGAGCGGCCTCGATATACGGTGCAAGCTCCTTTGCCTTGGCAGCTTCCTTTGCAGCCTGCTTGGCCTTGAACTCAGGCAGGATCTCTTCCGCAAACAGGTTCAGCGACGCGCAGATCTGCTTATGCGTGTTCCGGCCTGCCTGCTGCAGAAGGATGATCTGATCCACGCCCGCGTCCTCGAAATTGCGGATATGCGCCCTGAAATCGTCAGGTGTGCCGATGCCTGGCGCATGCAGCAGTCGCGCGGCATCATTCTGGTCCGCTGCTGCAGCGACCATCTCGTCTTCCCGCACCTTGCGCTGGGCCTGGAAGTCCTCCCAGATCGTTGTGCGTCCCGGCTTCACGTCTTCGGCGACAAGCTGGCGCATCGCAAAGCCGAAGAACTCGAACCCTTCCTGCCCCTGTCGGATCGCGGTCTCACGGTCGTGATGCAGTGAGAAGGCCGAGACCATCGCGATGTTCGCGTTGACCGCATGTCCGATGGGCACGCATTCCTCCGACTTGATGATGTCATAGTAGATCTGCGACCAGTTCCGCGCCTCCTCCGGGTCAAGGAAGCTGAAGGCCAGAGCGCCGACACCAAGCTTCGCCGCCACGCGGATCGTGTCGCGGTTGGTGCAGGCCATCCACATGGGCGGATGCGGCTTCTGCAAGGGTTTCGGCACCACGTTGCGGCACGGCACGGAGAAGTTCTCGCTCTCGTAACCGGGGTAGGGATTCATCACCAGCATGTTGGCGACCTGCTCGGCCGCCTCCAGCGCCATGTTGCGCTTTTCCTTCGCCGGAATGCCGAAGCCGTGCAGCTCCAGCCGCGTCGCGCCTTCACCAATGCCGAATTGCGCCCGACCGTTGGACACCAGATCCAGTGTCGCGATACCTTCCGCCGTGCGGGCGGGGTGGTTGTAGTTCGGAATGACCTGTCGGATTCCATGGCCGATCTTGATGTCCCTGGTCCGCCCGGCCGCGGCGGCAAGAAACACCTCCGGTGAGGCGCAGTGGCTGTATTCCTCCAGGAAATGATGCTCGACAGCCCACGCGTAATCTATCCCCAGCCGGTCCGCGAGTTCGACCTGTTCAAGCGAGTTCTGGAACAGCCTGTGCTCGTCGCCCTCGTTCCAAGGCTTCGGCAGTTGCAGTTCGTAGAAGACACCGAATTGCATGATAGTCTCTCCCCAACCTTCACGATTTACCCGAGGGTAGCAGAACAAACCCACTGGTCAAAGAAGCCGGAGAAACTGACATGTCCCATCCCAAGGCCCTTCTGTTCGATGTTTTCGGCACAGTCGTTGACTGGCGCAGTTCGGTGGCGCGCGAGATCGAACGGATTGCGGAGCAGAAGGGGTTTGCGGTCAACGGGCATGATTTCGCCACTGCCTGGCGGAAACGCTATCAGCCCGCGATGGCGAAGATCCGGGAAGGCAATCGCGGCTTCGTGCCGTTGGATATCCTGCACATGGAGAACCTGCGCGAAGTGCTCGCCGAATTTTCCATCGACTGCCTTTCGGCGGCGGAGATCGACGATCTGAACCATGTCTGGCACCGCCTGGATGCCTGGGGGGATTCCGTTGGTGGCGTGAACCGGCTGAAGTCACGCCACATCGTCGCCACCTGCTCCAACGGCAATATCGCGCTGATGGTAAACCTGGCCCGGCATACGGGGCTGAACTGGGACATGGTGCTCGGCGGGGAGGTCGCGCAGGCCTACAAGCCGGAGCGCGAAGCCTATCTGCGGTCCGCCGCATTCCTGGGGCTGCAGCCGGAGGAATGCTGCATGGTCGCGGCCCACAACGAGGATCTGGCCGCCGCCCGCTCCTTCGGCCTGCAAACCGCCTATGTGGAGCGCCGCAACGAATATGTCGCCAGCGGGGGCGAACCGCGCCCCGCCAGTCAGGACTGGGAATGGATCGCCAGCGACTTCATCGATCTGGCCGCGAAGATGGGGTGTTAGATCGTTCCACCAAACGATGGAGAGCGGTCGATCGCATTTCAGCGACAATCACCGTCAATATTGCAGACACTGACCCACCGCTCCCACGACTCCAGCATCAGGTGACGGTACTTTCGCAATTCCCTCGGGATATCTCCGGCGAGCCTGTAACAATTTGGCCTGCCACCCGTTACCTGAACAGAGGCTTCCGTGTCCGCGAGGAGCAACAGGGTTTCACCCGCAGAAAAGAAGATATCGTCTGCAACACTGATCCCTGCAAACCCGTAAGAAACCGACCTGCAATCGCGGGAAAAGGAATAGTTCCGCGAAGCAAGAAACGTCACGCAGAGCAGTTCCTGACCTACTGAACCGGCCTTCTCGAATCGGTCCAGACACGTGATCGCGGGGTCTGGCGACGGGATTTTCGACAGATCAACCAATCCGGGAGCCTTGGGATGTGGCGCTTGATCCCTGCCATGCCCCACGCCGCTGGGGTCCGGCGTCCGAAGTGCGGAAGGCTTCAGGTTCGCAGTATCGTCTGGTTTGGGCATCGCAGCCCGCTTGTCATTGCCACGGTCCCCCGACTGTGCCGTGCCAGATGGCTGCTGGCGACCGTCGTCGAGAGGCTGCGAACCAAGACGAACGAGAAGTGCCTTTGCCTCTGCCACATGACTCCCGTCTGGGAAGAGATAGATGTAGTCGCGAATGAACGCTGGCTGACCGGAATCCTTCACATCAAGCCAGAAACGTGCCTCGAAGGTGTTCTTCCCGCCCTGCTGCGCGCGCGCAGCGACGGGAAGCAGCATGAGGGCAGCCACCAGCAAAGGCATGATAGATCGAGTCACGGCATGGCTTTCCAACAGTTGAACTTGATCACGCGAACCAATCTTCTGGCTGTCCGTTCCCAAGTCAACCGCCCAGGCCTGAGCCCCCAGTGATCTCCGGGGCGGTCAGACGTTGAAAATCAGGCAGCCCCGCACCTATGTCGAAATGGACTTCATCCTCGATTTCCAGCGTCAGCAGCATGTCTTCCTCAGGATCGCGGTAGCCGTCCTCGTGAATGGTGTTCGACTGGTAGTAGATCAGGCGTATGGCACCGGTCCTGTCACGCATCGGCAAGCCAATGGACTCATTCAGGATCTGCTTGCCTGTCGCGGTCCTGGCCCGCAGGTGCGCGAGGATTCCGCACGGCTGTTCACACATCACGAACAGTGACCGCGAGGCATTCTCCCTACGCCAGCCCTCAACGAAATCCAGGTAGTTCGTGCCCGTTATCTCGGCTCCATACTGTTCCCGGACACCTGTGCCCGCGAGGTGCACGCGAATGAAGTCCGGGGAGACAAGTTCGTGAATGATATAGGTCGAGAGTATCGGCCCTTGCGTGCATGGATCAAAGTCCCCGCGTGCCGGCACCAGTCCCTGCCGCGGCAATCCGGACCAATAGTGAGCGAACGCCCGGCTGCGGCTGTCGCGGATGTCCAGATTCGCGAGAAAGTCAGGAGAATTCATTGAATACGCCGCCGGTCCGTCCCCATGATGGATCGTGCAAATGTAGCAAGTGCCGGGCAATGAGGAAAATCCGCCTGTTTCCAGCCGAAGATGACATCGGAATACCGTGCCAGAGAATTGGGTTACTTCCGCGACCGCTGGCGCCTATAATGACGGAGCAGCAGAAATCATTCCTATCCTGATCCAGCGTGTTTCCGAGGCAAGGTTCCCCGATACGGTGGGAACGACCCCGTTGTCATACTGCGACCATGACCAGTCACTGGAGAAGCACCGATGCAGCGTTCGACACCCAGCAAGGCAGAAGAGAAACTCGCGCTGGAGGAGCGCAAGGCGCGGCAGATGATCAAGGACAAGGAAACCGCACGCGTCGCGCGCAATGCCAAGGTCGAGAAGCTGAAGGCCCTGCGTATCGCCAAGGAAGCCGAAGAACTGAAAGCGAAGGAGGCAGAGGCTGCGGCAGCCCCTGCCCCGCGCAAGCGCAAGGCTGCGGCAAAGAAGAAGACCGCGAGCTGAGCACTGCGGACCTCAAGGCAGCGCAAACTGCTGTGACCAGTCTGTGGCCGCCCTTGAATTGACACGATCCCTGCCGACATAGCGCCTGCTGTGGTTGTCAGAGTTGATTGGCCGAATCCGGTCCGGTCCTGCACCATTGCGCAATTGGGCAACGGGTTAAGGTCCGTCGCATGTCTCGCCCGTCAGGGTTCCCATTCGAAGGGGTAGTTTCGTCATGAATGTCGTTCGCATTACTGCTGCTGGTCTGCTGATGCTGGTTCTGGCCGCATGCAGTGGCATCCACTCGAACGAGACCTACAAGCGTGGTGAGCTTGGTCGCGCCGCCTCCATCGAGAAGGGCACGATCGTGAGTGTCCGCGAGGTCCAGGTCGAAGGTACGCGCAGCGGCACCGGCACGGTTGGCGGCGCAGTCGCCGGCGGTGCAATCGGCTCCCAGATCGGTGGCAGCGGCGTTGTCCGCGTGGCCAGCGCGGTCGGCGGTGCCATCATCGGTGCGGTCGCCGGTTCGGTTGCGGAGGAGGGCATTACCTCCGGCACCGCAACGGAATTCATCATCCGCAAGGCGAACGGCGATACCTTCGTGATCGTG